>CBFIDE010000001.1:0-171777 GCA_965661265.1 uncultured Schleiferiaceae bacterium
AAAGAATACTGTTAATCTAAGTGCTTCTTGAAAAGTTCCAAAATCTGTGGTTCTTACACTTGGAACAACTTCGTATATATTTCTTGAGTAATTACCCAAGAAGCTAATTATCCATTTGTCTGTCAGATCGTAAGTGAGATAGGCTTGGATGTCTGTAAAGCTTGGCCTAAAATCCGCATCTGTATCTAGCGATCCTAATAAGATCTGATTAGTTCTATACCTTGAACCAATCATTACTG
The DNA here is from genome assembly GCA_965661265.1 of uncultured Schleiferiaceae bacterium. GTDB lineage: Bacteria > Bacteroidota > Bacteroidia > Flavobacteriales > Schleiferiaceae > CBFIDE01. The sequence continues at coordinate 240 of CBFIDE010000001.1, forward strand.
ATAATCTATCCTTAGCTAGGCGATCTTCATAAACAAAATTACCTCCTAATAAACTAGCCTCAAGTGTAATTGCAAATTCTGTTGGCTTTCTATAAGTGATATCCAGAACTGAAGACATCTTGTCTCCGTACCTTGATTCAAAACCTCCGGCAGAAAATTTTATATCCTCAACCATTACTGAATTAATAAAACTCAAGCCTTCTTGTTGGCCATTACTAACAAGGAAAGGCCTGTAAACCTCTATTCCATTTACGTAAACTAGATTTTCATCAAAATTTCCACCTCTAACGGAATATTGTGAGCTCAATTCAGAATAACTACTTACTCCTGGCAGAGTTTTAATTATTCCTTCTACTCCAGAACCTGGACCAACATAAGCTTCTAAGACCTTTTTATTCAAACTAACTCTATTATCAAATCGAGCCACCTTGTCAATGATATCTACATTTCCTAGGACATTAGGAAGAAGAATAAGTGTCATATTAATTTCTCGCTCTTCCTTTTTAGAAATTGAAAAACTAATGGTATCTGGCATATAACCAAAGCTAGCGAAAGAAGCCGTTAGCTTTTCTCCAGTGCCAATTTCTAGCTTATACTTTCCTGTAGAATTAGTGAGGGTATAAAACTCTCCAACGGCTACACTGACACCATCAAGTGGTCTACCTTCAGCATCTTGCACTACTCCAAAAATGTTTGCTTGAGCTAGAACTTGATTGGAAAAAGAAAATAAAATCGCGAGAAGCAGAAAGCTTAAAACAGAATTCTTCAATACATATTCTTTATCTGGAGTAATCTCCGCGTTTAACTGCCTGGAAAAATTCTGACCATGCAAATGGATTTGTTAAAGCGCCCAATAAGGCTGTTCCGCCATTAGCATAGCCTCCATATCTACCGTAGTCATATATATTTTGCTGCTGTTGTTGAATCATAAAATCTTGAATTTCATCTGCGCTATATCCCATTGCCGCAGCTCTAGCCTTTAATTCTTGAATCGCCAGATTTCTCATGGCAATATCATTTTGTGTTGTCGGAACTCTCATAGCTAAGAATTCTGCCTTAAATCTATCTGGGGTTGGCCAAGGGTAAAGAGTAACTTCTTGTAAAATTGTGGTATCTCTTTGCATTATCACTTTTGAGAGATACGCTTCCATTTCTAATGTATCAGGCAATAAAAGAAGTTCTGTCTTGAATCCAATTACCGAAATTTCTAATGTATCGCCCGGCATAGCTGCAAATGAGAAAAAGCCTTCTTCATTACTCAAGGTACCTCTCATTCTCTTTTTCACCATTACATGCGCATAAGGTACAAACTGAGGAATACTATCATCTGTTAAAACCACACCAGACAGTTGAATAGGTTCTTGAGCATGGAGTTTAGCACCGAAGGTTAAGAAGAAAGTAAAAGTTAAAAGAAGTAAGTTGTATTTCATCTGGGCTTATAACGCTGAAAGTGCAAAAATAGCATTACTAATTTAAGAAAAATGAATAGCTATGATGAATCCTATTATTAACGTCATCAGTTAGCTCTATAATTAAGTTGTGTTCACCTGGATTTAGATCTAGATCGCTAAGGTTGGCAGAGATTAATTTATTTTTTGCATCATATTCAAATAAGACCCATTGTCCGTCAATTTGAACAGAGTAATCATTGAGACCACTTAGATTATCACCTATTACAAACTTTATTTTGGACTGTACGGTCAATTTTATCCCATCTTTAAACTCTAATGGTTTACATTGTGGAGGGATAGTATCCTCTATCAAAGCAAATTGACCAAACTCTCTGACCTTTGCTTCAAAGCTTGAGGTTTTCTTTTCGTATTTCCCTCCTAACCAACTTTTCACTTTGCCATTATCCAAGCTCACAATTCCAACTTTACTAGGATTGAAATCAAAACTTGAAGAAGGAGTGATTGCCATACTATAGTACTTATGGACAGGGATTTCTGCATTTCCAATATTATAAATTTGAGAAACAAAAATTGAACTATTGGATTTTTCAATGCTGAAATTAAAGTACATATTGCTGTAAAGACAATTCTCTTTGAGTAAAATATTCACATGGTCATTCTTAAAGAAGTTTACTTGATTATACTTAAATATAGATGATTCTATTTCATAAAGTGATTCAAGCCTTTCCTTTCTAATAGGTTTAATTTTAAAATTTAGCTCAGAGGTATTTCCTGCAAAATCTTTTAAAACGATTCTAACATCGGCTATAGAGTCAGTGTTTAATTTTAAAGGAGCCTTACATTTCTGAAGGTATAAATCAAGTTTATTCCCCTCATCTAAATAGAGTTTATCAATAGTTTTACCGCAGCAAACCTTCTGAGCATAATCAATATGAGAATTTATATATCTACTTGTTGCAAAAGAAAAACTACTTGCTGCAAAGGAGTATTCAAGCTCATTATTGATATAAAGCTCAGTAGAATAGAGCCCATTCTTATTATTCGAACCGTTGAGCCTATCAAATGCTCTTATTCCAAAAGCAAATTCAGAGGAGCATTCTAAGACTTCATCTCCAGTCAAAGAGTACTTATTATTAGCCAATTTTAAAACAGATAAACTCTTTGATTCTGTTAATTCACCTTCAACGTATTCATATAACTGCAGATCAATAAGTTTAGGTGCTTTTGTGTCCTCAACGTCAAATCCAAAAAACAGAGGGTTAATAATCTTTTCTGTTCTAGAATCTCTAATTTCAAAATGAAGGTGAGGGCCACCACTTCCTCCGCTATTTCCGCTTAGCGCGATTGTATCACCTTGTTTTAATTGAAACTGCTTTGAAGATAGAAACAAATCAACTCCAAAAGATTTCTTGGAATATTGACTTTTTCTAACATAGGCTTGGATTTCAGGAGAAAATCTTTGAAGGTGGGCGTATACCGATGTATAACCATTAGGATGCCTAACGTAAATAGCATTTCCGAAGCCATAAGGCGAAACTTTGATTCTAGAAACATATCCATCTGCAATACTTAAAACCACCAATCCTTCTTTTCCTTGAGTTTTTATGTCCATTCCAGAATGAAAATGATTGCCTCTTAACTCGCCGAAAGTTCCGGATAAGACAAGCGGAATATTTAATGGAGGGATAAAATCAGCCTGTGGATACTGAGCAAATAGTCCAAAACTGCATAATTGAAAAATAAGAATGATTCTAATGATAAGTCGCATTGGGGTTACCTTTTACAGTTGTCAATATTATCTAAAAACAATGAATGATGAAATGATTACAGATAAATCTTCTCTACTTATTGTTTTAAGTCATAAGGCTTCATACTTTTGTAAGAACTATTAGTTTCCTTTATGGCAGATCTTCAAACAGAACTTAAGGAGCTGAACTCAAGCATTCAGAAGCTTGTTCAGCAACATAGGAGCCTCAAAGAAGAAAAAACAAACTTGAACAGTCAATTAGATGAAGCAAGACAACTTTTACGCCAAAAGGAAAGTAAAATAGTAATATTAGAAAGTGAACTAAATATTGCAAGAATCGCTAAAGGTATGACCAAAGGTGGAAAAGACGCGGAAGTGGCTCGAGCAAGAATAGGCGCTTTAGTGCGGGAAATAGACCGCTGTATAGCATTGTTAAACGAATAGTCCAAAAATGGAGGATTATTTAAAAATAAAGGTTTCAATAGCCGATAGAGTTTACCCTTTGAACATCAAACGAAGTGAAGAGGAGAAAATTAGATTAGCTGCTAAAAAAATTGATAGTTTACTCAAGAAATATGAGGAAAACTACGCCGTTAGAGACAAGCAAGACCTTCTTGCTATGTGTGCATTGCAATTAGCATCACGCATAGAAAAGAATACCGACAAGCTTATGGTAGATGGCGATCAATTTGAAGAAGAGTTAAAAGCTATGAAACTTCTTATAGAACATGTGATACAGTAAGTTCTTTATATTTTTTTCCCGCATCAATTCATCAATTTGCTAAACTCAACGTTATTAATTATAAGAGTTTAGTTCGGGTTTTCTAAACCAAGCCTCTATAAGTGGAAGGTTGAAATTATCCGGTAAACTCTGATCTTGTCTATCTTGGAGTTTAGACAAAATGGAATTGGTGCGGGTTTTTATTTTTAATTTAGAAAGGAAATGGAAATTATATCAATATTATTAGTAGTAATCAGCGCGATTATTGGCCTAGGACTAGGTTTTATGTTCGCAAAAAAGTCTGAAAAATCAAAAGCAAACAGCTTTTTAAAGGAAGCGCAAAAAGAGGCTGACTCTATCAAAAAGGACAAAATTCTACAAGCGAAAGAGAAGTTTTTAGAACTCAAATCTGAGCATGAAGATGTTATTAAAGGAAGAGAGAAAAAACTGAATGACCGCTGGGACAAATTCAAGGAAAAAGAAAGAAGCCTGAACCAGAAGCTGGAAGAGTTTAGACGTAAAGAAAAAGGAATTGAGTCATTAAAAGAAAGGCTTCAGCAGAAGGCAGAAGTATTCCAAGCCAAAGAAGATGAGCTAGAAAAAACTCATAAGAGACAAGTTGAGCAGCTTGAGGTTATCTCTGGATTAAGTGCAGATGATGCCAAGAATCAGTTAATGGATACTCTAAAAGATGAGGCCAAGACTAATGCTTCTGCTTTTATTCAAGAATCTATGGAAGAGGCTAAGCTTACTTCTAATAACGAGGCAAGAAAAATTGTAATCCAAAGCATTCAAAGAATCGCCACAGAGCAAGCTATTGAAAATAGTGTGTCTGTATTTAACATTGAAAATGATGATGTTAAAGGTAGAATCATTGGAAGAGAAGGAAGAAATATTAGAGCATTAGAAGCCGCAACTGGTGTAGAAATTATAGTAGATGATACTCCAGAGGCAATTATACTTTCTTGCTTTGACCCAATTAGAAGAGAAATTGCCAGAATGGCTTTGCATAAGCTGGTTACAGATGGCAGAATCCACCCGGCAAGAGTTGAAGAAGTAGTTAATAAGACAAAGAAAGCTATTGATGAAGAAATTATTGAGGTTGGTAAAAGAACAACCATTGATCTAGGTATTCATGGTTTGCATCCTGAATTGATAAAGGCTGTAGGTAGAATGAAGTATAGATCATCTTATGGTCAAAATCTATTGCAGCATAGTAGAGAGGTTGCCAACTTATGCGGTGTAATGGCCTCTGAATTAGGATTAAATCCTAAATTGGCTAAAAGAGCTGGATTATTGCATGATATAGGTAAAGTTCCTAGTGAAGAAACAGAACTGCCACATGCTATTCTTGGAATGAAATGGGCTGAGAAATATGGCGAAAAGCCAGAAGTAGTTAATGCAATTGGCGCCCACCATGACGAGATTGAAATGACCAGCTTATTAAGTCCTATAATTCAAGTTTGTGACGGTATCTCAGGAGCAAGACCTGGCGCAAGAAGACAAATAGCTGAATCCTATATTCAAAGGCTAAAGGACCTAGAAACACTTGCTATGAGTGAGAAAGGTGTTTCAAAAGCTTATGCTATTCAAGCTGGTAGAGAATTAAGAGTTATGGTTGATTGTGACAAGGTAAGTGATACCGAAGCATCTAAAATTAGCTTTGATATTAGCCAGAAAATACAGAATGAAATGACCTATCCTGGTCAGGTGAAAATCACAGTTATTAGAGAGACAAGAGCGGTAAATATTGCTAGGTAAATTTGAGATATTTTAGTGTTTTTATTGAAAGGGTATTCTTACCTTTGACCAATAATTTAACCCTAAAGTTAATGCGGTATGGCTGATAATCAAAGTCAGATTTTAGTTCCAGTAGGTTTCTCTGAGCAATCTTTTGTTGCTCTGGAGCAGGCTCTAATTTTTGCAAAAGCTTTGAATGCTCACGTGACTGTTCTTGCAGTGATTGAAGAGAACAACTTTTTAAAGAGAGTATTTAGCTCCAATACAAAAGAAAAGGAGAAAGACTATCGTCATGAAATTCAAGATAAGCTAAAAGAAGTTGCTAACGAATTTGAGAAAAAGTCTGGCCTTAATATCAAATCAATGGTTACGCAAGGTGTGGTCTATGAGGAGATTAAAAAAGTAGCAGAGCTTATTGAAGCAGATCTTGTAGTAATGGGTACAAATGGTAAAACAAGTAACCTTAGAAAGAGGTTTATTGGAACCAATGCTTTTAGGGTTGTATCTAGTGTAGATCCTCCCGTAATTACAATTAATGGTGTGAGAAATATCACCAAAATTGATACTATCTTCTTGCCGATTGTCATGGAGAAAAAATCAAAAGAAAAAGTTGGTCCTGCTTTGTTTTATGCTCGCTTATTTAATGCGAAGATCAATATTGTTGGAATTCTAGAAACAGAGGATACAAGGAAAGTTTACAAGCAACACTTAAAGCAGGTAAAGAAATTTATCAATGATGGTGGAGTTAATTGCGAGAGTTTCTTGATCAATGCAGATAACGACAAAAGCCTTATTAATCAATGCCTAGACACTGCTTATGAGCAGGAAGCTGATCTTATCATCATTACAGAAGAAGATAAAGAAAGAGACATTACAGATTACTTTATGACAAGTAGAGTTCAAGAAGTAATTCACCTTTCCGAAGTTCCTGTTATGTGCATCACTCCAAGTAAAACACACTATCAAGCACTGTGGAGCGCTTTATAATAATTAATATTTCTATTAAAACCCCTCTCTCTGCTTAGGTTTTTTTTACGGAATAATTCCAAGAGGATACCTTAAATATTCTTTTTCTAAAAGCCCAGATTCTGTATATATATAATTTAAACAGTTGTAAGGAACCATAGCCTCATCCGGATTATTGAGCTTCCACTTAGCATACTTAGCCCTTAGAACCTCATCGTTTTTTAGTAATTCAGCAGCTTGATCCTCAAAAATATAAGAAGAGAAATACTCCTTCTGCTGAAAAATTTCATCAAAGAAATTCCATCTTAAGTAGGAGTCTACCGCATTAGGTTCTAGGGTTTGAATTATAAATCTCTTTTTCTTTTGTTTTGTATCTATTAGAAAATCACCTTTATAAAACTTTCTAAATTGACTTATTCTTTCAAACTCAACTTGAGTCAGAAGAAAATGTCCTTCATAAGGTCTATTAGGAAACTCATAAGTTTTAATATAATAAACATCTGCTTCTATAACTGTATCGCGCGAAAGCGGAACTAATTCTACACCATTAAGCTCTAAGCGTTCAACAACATCAGCTCTAGATTTTGGCAAAATATAAGCTTTAGGAATTTCTATATTATCAGTAGAGCTATAACTGGGGTAATACTTTACCATAAAATCCTTTGGCTTATTGCGATGATACTTCAGCCTCTTCCCTTCATGAATTTCGCTTTTCAAATAATCATATTCAAAGCCTTTAAATTCTTTGAAGACAAAGTCAGTAGTGTCTAACTCCCAATTAATGGCCATTTCTTTAATAGTCTCCTCGTACTCATACGCCTTTTTAAACTCCTCCAACACTTTGTCCACATTAATGGATTGAAAATCATTAAAGCTCTTTAAAAATTCAAAAGTAGCTTCTACCCTATCCTTATAATCTTTAAACATATGTGCCTCAGTTATGTAACCAATACAATTATGAAGAGCCGTATAACCACTAGCATACCTTGGAGTTTCTAAAAAAGCAGCAAAGCCTTGATCTGGTGTAGATCCAAAAACATTCACATAAGGTGTCATCTCCCAATCTTTACTCTTCATATCTTTATAAAGAAAGGGATCGATATCATTCGTCATTAAAGTAGCCAGAACAGGGTTCAATTTATCTTTTTGAGTTGATATTAATGTCATCGTATACTGGTAGTCCGCGCCATTACTACTATGTGTATCAATAAAGAAATGAGGTTTTATTCGCTGAAATAGTTCTACAAATGCAAAGCTGTTCTTGCTGTCCATTTTGATAAAATCTCTATTCAGGTCAAGATTATTTGCATTTCCTCTAAATCCGTGCATTTCAGGGCCATTCTGATTTATTCTGCTACAACATGATCGATTTAAAGCTCCGCCAATATTATAAACGGGAATGATATAATAGGCTATATTCTCCTTTACTCCTTTTTCTAGGAGCTCTTGTGCAAACAAAATTGAAGCATCTATACCACAAGACTCTCCGGGATGAATACCATTATTGATTAAAACCTTGATTTGATTGACGCCTTTATTTTCATTTATACTCAGGTAATGCAGAGGCTTGCCGGCATCAGTTGAGGCCAGACTATCCAATTTACATTCCTGAGGGTACTCTTGGGCCAAATACCGATAAGCGATTAGAACGGAATCATAAGTCAGAGTTTTGTTCTCCTTAAAAACCAGATCTACCTGAGCTGTCATACTTAGCGTAAATAGCATGCTAATTAGACTAGCAAACATTTTATTTTTCATCGTGACAAGATGGAAACTTTATTGATAATCTCAAATAGTTTAAACATTTTTCCATTAGATAGCTTATATATATAATTGCACAATTATGTATAGAATTGAGAGTGAAACACAGCTTAATATGCCTATTGAAGAGGCCTGGAATTTTTTCTCGCGCCCTGAGAATTTATCAAAAATAAGTCCCAAGGAAATTGGATTTAAGATTTTAAATAAAGTACCCTCTGAGATGTATGAAGGCCTTATTATAAATTATAAGGTAAAACCTCTATTAGGTATTACTATGCCTTGGAGTTCTGAGATTACCAAAATTGAAAAGCATAAATACTTTATTGATTCACAGCTAAGTGGGCCATATAAGATTTGGCATCATCAGCACTTTTTTGAAGAAAATGAAAAAGGAACTCTTTTAAAAGACATCGTGCATTACGAAATGCCTTTAGGAGTACTAGGAAAATTAGCTCATTTTCTTTTTGTAAAAGCTAAAGTCCAAGGTATTTTTGACTACCGAGAGATTGCTATTAAAGAAATATTTGGTCAATAAAGGATGAATAATTTTAGAATGAGTGAAAAAGAAAAATTCGGCCCACGCCCAGATTTTATAAATCCAATTGATAAAGACAAGATTACCGAAAGCCCTTCAACTTTACCCTATGCTCATACAGTTGGTGGTGCAGTAATTAAACCAACTAAAGAAGGACTTATCAGGTCCAAGTCGCTTAGCGCGATGGAGCAACAAACCGATATGCAATTAGTGCAGATCAAAGAGCAAATAGATCTATTAGCTAGGCAGGCAGAGGAGATTCAGAAAAGAAAAGAAGTTTCTGAGATTATCTACGCTTCCAAAATGAGCTTCAAACCGGAAATAAATCATGTATATCATCTCTATGAGAAGCAAGATGAAAGCTATGTCCTCTCCCTAATATCTCCAGCCGAATGGGGTCGATCAAAAAGTTTCAAACGACATATAGCTCAGGTCAGGCTTTTAGCCGACCATACATGGAGAATTGAAAATGAAGATTAGGAGTTATCCTCTGTGCGGTCTACCAATCGGAATCCTTCACTATGGATATTGATGATCGCTATATTATTATCTTCCTTAAAGTATTTTCTAAGCTTGGCAACATAAACGTCCATTGAGCGACCAGTAAAATAGTTGTCATCCTTCCATATTTTTTTCAAGGCCGCAGATCTGCTCAATACTTTGTTTTTGTGCTGACACAGTAATTTAAGCAATGCAGCTTCTTTAGGAGACAATTTAAAATCTTCACCATTTTTCTTTAGCCTTCTCATTTCTACATCAAATTTGAAGCTTCCAATTAAAAAGAACTTATCTTCAGTGGTGCTTTCAAAAAGACCTGTTCTGTTTAGGATAGCTTTAATTTTATATAGAAGTAGTTCTGAATCAAAAGGCTTAGTAATATAATCATCGGCTCCAGCCTGATAGCCTTTTAGCATATCTTCTTTTAGAGACTTTGCAGTGATAAAAATAAGAGGAATACCGGCATCCAGATCTCTGATTTCAGTAGCTAGGGTAAAGCCATCCTTATTTGGCATCATTACATCAAGTAAGCATATATCCGGTTCTGTAGTCTTAAAATATTGCAATCCTTCAACGCCGTCTTGAGCAAGAGTTACATTGTAGTCATTCAATTCCAAATAATCTCTGAGTACAGATCCAAAATTCTGATCATCTTCTACTAATAATATTTGATGCTTTTTCATAATCCTTCATTAATTGGTAAATACAAACTAAAACGGCTTCCCTTAGTCTTCTCGCTCTCTACTTCTATTCTACCTTTATGATCTTCAATAATACCTTTGGTATAGCTTAAACCTAATCCATGACCTCTGCTATTATGAATGTCTCCAGAACTTGCTCTGTAGAATCTATCAAAAATATGCGTTAATTCGGCCTTGCTCATTCCAATGCCTTTATCGGAAATACTCAATTTTAAATATCCTTCTTGAGTCTCCATATTCAGTTCTATTTCCGGTACAGCTAAAGAATACTTGATCGCATTATCTAAAACGTTAATGATCGCGTTGCTTAGATGATTTTTATCGCCATATACATGAATACTTTTAAGCCCTATATTCTTATTCAAAACGCCATTCTTATCTTCTAAACTTAATTGAATATGGCTGATACATTCCTGGACTAAAGCGGTGAAATCAATATTTTGAAAATTATATTCTAGCTCCTTTTTATCTAGCATAGCCATGCGTAAGACACTCTCAACTTGCCTATTCATTCTTTTATTCTCTTGCTTAATTAAGCCACTATATTTCTTTATTCTATCAACATCTCCCAATACTTTCTCATTTGTAAGTGCATCAATTGCTAGGTTAATTGTAGCGATAGGTGTTTTAAACTCATGAGTCATATTATTAATGAAATCAGTTTTAATCTCGTTAATTCTTTTTTGCTTTAAGGAATAAGAAATGGTCTTGTAGAAGGTAAATATCATTGCTAGAGTAAATAGTATGCTCATGAGAAGAGTCCACCACATATTGCCAATAATAAAGCGAGCCTTTGAAGGAAAAGTAATCATTAACAAGCTTCTTGCGCCCATTTCGTTTGGAAACAAAACTGCTCTAAACTGCTCACTCTCTTCAGTCCATAATTCAGTTTGCATTACGATACTGTCTTTATCGGCCACTGCGAATTGATATTGCAATTGAATTCCTTTTCTAAATAATTCAAAGCCGATCAGAGAATCCAGTACTTCTTTGCTAACCCTATTCTCGATAGACCTGTCTCTATTCATCCTCTGCTTAATAAGTTCTTGAAGAACATAATCTAATTTCTCGGCCTCCTCCTTATAGACTTCTGGATCTGATTCCAAAAATTTCTTCAGGCTATCTTCTGTAAACTTAGTATTGAATCTGTAGTCAGCTAAACCCTCCTCTATCACGAACATAGTATCCGAGCTAACTCTCACTGATAGAGTTTTCTTAGGGTGATCAGAGGATTTTGAAGAGTCGTTTTTTAGCTTTTTAGAATTGGAATAAGAATCTATACTAGAAGAAAAAACAGGTTCAAAGTTAAAAGAATCAAAGAGGAACTTCATAGACTCAATAGTCTCTAACCTTGAACCAACTTGAGACATAGCATTGGCCACATCCTTATCAAACTCTTTCTGTTTGATTTCAAAAGCATTATTTATCCAATAAGCCTGAATGCCTGAAATGCCGATTAAGCTAAAACTCATTGCCAAAAGCAACCATCTTAATCTTTTTGCTGTCTTTAATTTAGATGCCATCATCGTTCGACAAATTTAACTTTTGAAAATAGACAAGTTGAATATTTAACGTGCTTTTAACAGCGTCCTAATATTATCTGAAAACAATCTTTAATTCTAATTTAAACTTAGCTTCAACAAATGAAAAATCTAAATCAAAAAATCGCAATCACTTTTATCGCTATCTTTTCATTATATTTTAGCATGAATGCCCATGGTATAGACAAAAAAGAACTACCAATTGAAAAGAAAATTGTTGAATTGCCCAAAATGGACATTCATGCAATTCACACTATTCCAGATTTAGGTCCACTTTTTAGTTCAAAGTTGATAGATGTTTATCCAATTCCAAGCACGGGAGTTATTAAAGTAAGTATCAACAGCTCTGGAGTACCGATACATTTTAAAGTTTATGATGTATTGGGTCTTTTAGTTTTTCAAGAAACCATAATAACTGAAGCTACCTTAATCAGAAAAAAGTCGACTTTACTCACTTTCGTCCTGGCTTATATCTCTTAAGTGCAGGAGATGATGTGAGAAAAATTAAAATAGTCTAAACCTCCTTCTTACAAAGAATTAAAAGCCCCAATTAGGGGCTTTTTTTAATTTTAATTCTATGTTTGCTGAAAGCCTTTTTATTTTATGGAATCAGAAAAAAAATCAAAGTCATTGCTCTCAAGAATCGCCTATCCTCTCCTGATAGGAATTGGATTTTTATTCATTTACCAATACATATTTGATGAAAAGCTAAATCTAGGTGGCGATAATGCGGGGTATTATGTACTTGGCAAGGCCCTGTCTGAAGGCCAAGGATATACAAATATTCATATGCCTGATAATCCTCCGCACAACCATTTCCCTCCTGGTTACCCTGCCTTTCTATCGGTTTTCATGAAGTTTACCAATAGTATCAATTTTTTAAAAATCTTAAATGGTGTGCTTCTATTATCAAGTAGTTTACTGCTTTTCTCACTGCTAAAGAAGTTTACAGAAAACACAAAAATGGCTTTTGTTGGAGCGATATTGCTCCTTTTCAATTTCCATTTATTGTCTTATAGCACAATAATGATGAGTGAGATTCCTTATTTATTTTTCTCTCTTCTTATTATTCGCTTCTTTATTGACTCTCTCAACCAAGAAAACATTTTTAAGAATCCGCAGTTTTATTTAGTAGTTTTCATTAGTTCGTACGCCTACCACATAAGGACGGCCGGCTTAGCTCTTGTAGGAGGAATAATTCTTTACTTACTATTTAGAAAGAAATTTAAATACTTGATTGCTTATGCCTTAGGCTTTATAGCCCTAGGCTTGCCATGGTTCTTTAGAGGTCAATCAATTGGTGGAAATAAATACATCAGTCAATTATTCATGATTAATCCTTACCGACCTGAATATGGTCCAATGGCTATTGGTGATTTTTTTACTAGGTTTTATGAAAACTTTGTAAGGTATCTTTCTAAAGAAGTACCAAATGCACTTTTACCATTTATTGAAGTTGACTATAAGGCAGACGCTGAACTATCTCAAATTATTGTCGGTTTAATAATGCTAGCTATTATTATTTTCGGAATTATAAAATTACCAAAGTATAGAGATCTAATTATCTGGTATTTAGTAGGAACATTTGGTATTCTACTTCTTTGGCCACAAGTGTGGTTTGGAATTAGATTTATTCTTCCTCTGGTGCCTTTCTTACTATTCTTATTAGTATTTGGTAGTTATAAAATCCTAGAATACTTATTTATAACAAAGCTTAAAGTAAAGTCTAGCTTAAGTCCACTTATTATGCTTAGCGCGATTTTATTATTCATCCCTCAGCTTCAAAAGCTAAACGCTTCTGCAGCTGGCACTATGCAGCCTAAGTATCTCAATTACTTTCAACTAGCTTCATATACTGATAAAGTTTTACCCAAGGATGCTGTTGTTTGTTGCAGAAAACCTACTCTATATTACCTTTATGGAAATAGGAAAACAACAGGTTTTGCCAGTTCAGTAGATTATGGTGTTGTCTTGGAGTCCTTAGAGAAAAGAAGAGTGACACATGTTATTGTTGACCAGCTAGGTTTTGCGAGTACAGGCAGATATTTGCTTCCGGCTATTCAGGCTAATCCTGAGAAATTCAAGCTAGTTCAGAAAATACCTAATCCAGATACTTATTTATTCACCTTTGACAATTCCCTTGGTTATAATGGAGAATGGAAAGTTATAGAATCACAAGATCCAGCAAATCCTGGGACAGCAGTAAAAGAAGGTAAAGGAAGCTTTAAATACTTAGACGGAAGATTTTATGAAGGAGAATGGTCCAACAATCTTAAGAACGGAAAAGGTGTTATGACTTACCCAGATGGCAGAGTAGAAAGTGGTGAATGGATTAATGATCAATACCAAAGTTCACAAGGATAGCTTTTAAATGAAATCTTCGTCTATATTTGCCCTCTTTAAATTTGCCCATGAACATCACTAAGTTATCAATAGTAATTCCTGCCTTTAATGAAGGAGCAACCATTCACCATATATTAGATAAGGTAAAGGACGTTCAATTAGAAAATGATATTCAAAAGGAACTGATAATCGTTAATGACTTTTCTACAGACAATACTGAGGAAGCTATATTAGCTTATCAAGCAAAAAATCCTGAACTAAATATTCAATATCATAAGCATGATAAGAATAAAGGAAAAGGTGCGGCATTGCATACAGGAATTTCCAAGGCAACAGGTGAGTATACAATTATTCAAGATGCAGACCTAGAATATGACCCTGAAGAGTATAATGTTCTTCTTAAACCTGTATTAAGTGGTTTTGCTGATGTAGTTTATGGATCAAGATTTATGGGTGGCAATCCACATAGAATTCTGTTTTTCTGGCACTCTATTGGAAATAAATTTCTAACCTTCTTATCAAATATGTTTACCAATCTTAACCTGACGGATATGGAAACATGTTATAAGCTTTTCAAAACAGAATATATACAGTCTTTAAAGCTTCAAGAAAAAAGATTTGGATTTGAGCCAGAGGTTACAGCCAAAATATCTAGAATTAAGGACATTCGTATCTATGAAGTCGGTATTAGCTACTATGGCAGAACCTTTGCTGAAGGAAAAAAGATTAATTGGAAAGATGGCTTTAGAGCAATCTATTGTATTCTAAAGTATAACTTACTTAAGTAAGCTTACTAGAAGCTATAGCTTGCGCTTACAGTAGGCATAATCGGTAATTGATCTACTCTCTTATTATCTACTCTGTCATAGTAGAATATATTATCGTAATTCAAAATATTAGTTGCTCCTGCGCTCACCATTAATTTCTGCCTTCCTTTTAATTTTATATCCTTTTTGATACTCACATCTACCCTATGGTAAAAAGGAAGTCTTGCTGAGTTCAACCCACCATAGTAGATAGCCGATTCTCCATTTTCTCTTGTATAATCGTAATCAATACTTTTATCACCGTTTTCAGTAAATGTTTGCTGTCTATAGAATGCCTGAGTTGGAGTAAAAGGAAATCCACTACCCATATTATATCTTAGGCTAAATTCATAATTACGATCTTTTCCAAAGCTATAGTTACCCACTAAATTTAGATTATGCCTCCTATCAAACTGTGGAGCATAATCTTGCACTTGATCATTTCTGGTTACCTTACTTAACGAATAGGCTGCCCACAAATAAAGCCTCTGCTTTTGGTATTTCAAAAGAAAATCTACTCCTTGTGCAAATCCTGATTCTTGAACAAAATCCTTTCTTAGTACTTCTGGAACGCTCAAATCATTCTCGTCGTAAAGCTTATTTCTATTGATATTAGTTATCTGGTTGAAGTCCTTTATATACCCTTCAATATTCAAACTTGTAAACTTGCCAAGTTCAAATTCAAAGCCAGCGATATAATGAACCGCTTTTTGCAAACTAGATTCCTCTCCTTCAATTCTTGCTGTTTCACTATCAGAGAATGGGCCACTTAAAAAGCCATAGAATAAGTTTACGACATCTCTGTCAGAATTTGCAGCCACTAAGTTTTGAGAATAGATTCCAGCGGATCCTTTAAACCTTAACCATTCTGTAATATTATACTTCATTCCAATTCTTGGTTCAATACTCATTTCACTATTTGAGCTGTAGTACTGAATCCTCAGACCTGGTTCAACAATAAGTCTATTGCTTTGAAGCTTATACTTAAAAAATACTCCTAATTCTGTGGTATTTTGCTCATCAGAAAGCTCTTGATCTAATTCATTAAATATGCTGTAAGTTGTTGAGTAACCCAATACCTCAACACCGTATTTAAACTCATCATCCTCACCTATGAAATATGAAAAATCCAAACCACCATTAAAAGAGGTGATTGACGAGCTACTAGGTAATCCTCCATCTTCAATACTCAATATATCATAAGATGAATAAGAAATATCTCCTTGCATTAATACAGAAGACTGACTTGGAACTACAGTAAAATTAGCTCCTCCACCAAGGGCGTCCCAATTGATTGAGTTGTTTCCTCCAAACTGAACACCATCGGTAAAATTGAAACCAAAAAACGAAATATTAGAACCATTGTCTCCAAATACACTTAGCTTAGAATAGATATCTCTAAACTCAAATGGCAGACCGTCATATTCAGTTTCTACATAAGGATAGAATATTTGACTGGACTGATCTAGATAAGAAGTTCTAGCAGACATTAAAAAAGAAGCGTTTGACAGACCATCTTCATTCTTTTTTCCGATTGGTGTTTCCAGAACAACCTTAGCCGTATATGTACTTGCACTAAGCTTGCCTGCAAAATTTCTTCTATTTCCATCTCTAGTTTTGATATCCAAAACAGAAGAGTTTCTACTTCCATATTCCGCATTAAATCCTCCAGTATGAATTTCTGCACTTTGTAATATATCGGTATCAAATACAGAGAAGAAACCAATACTATGAAATGGGTTATAAACAACCATTCCATCTAGTAATGTTAAATTTTGAATGGGTGCGCCTCCTCTAATAAAAAGCTGACCACCTTGATCTCCAGTAGTAACTACTCCTGGCATTACTTGCAATGCCTTAATGATGTCAGGGTCACCTCCTACTGAAAATTGAGTTATTTCTTTAGGATTCAATTTTACAACTGACGTAAGTACTTTTGAATCTCTTGCTTGTCTTGCTGCACTAACTTCTACATCACTCAATACTTCAGATGAAGCCTCTAAGAAAGCTTTTATAGAAACTATTTTATTCAACTTCACCTCTACGGTTTCTTTAAAATCACCGTATCCCACAAAGCTGATTTCTACTTCATAAGTACCTACTGGTATGTCGTTTAATACAAAGTAACCTTCATCACTTGTTACTGTTCCCAGCTTTAAAGACTTGATAACAACATTGGTGTAAGGAACAGGCATATTATCGCTTTTGTCGTACACAAAACCTCTTACTTTTCCAACTCCTTGAGCATAAAGACCAGAACTGCTTAAAAAAAGTATCGCGAAAAGCAAAAAGGATAAAAAGCGAAATTGCTTAGAAAACTTAGTAATCATAGTTATTTTTTGGGTCCGTAAATATGCGACAATTACACATAAATCAGTTTAAACAATAGTTCTTTTAATAAATCACCGTGGGCCACACTGATATTTTCTACTCCTTTACTTTTCTTATCTACCTCTCTCAAACTATCCATAATCCTTCTCATTGAAGCTAAGGGATAATTTTTTGCGGCTATTTGATAATCTTTAATAAAATATGGATTCACTTTTAATGCTCTACCTAAACCGGCAGGAGTTTTATCCTTTGCTTCATGAACCAACATTACCTTAATAAAGAAACTATACAAAGTAGACAAGCTAAGTAGCAAAGGGTTGTCTTTAGGATTTGCCTGGAAATATTGCTGAATCTGAATGGCCTTGGCCAAATTCTTTTCGCCAACGGCTTTTGTCAATTCAAAATTATTATAATCCTTACTTATTCCTATGTTCTCTTCAATATGAACATCTCTAATCTCTTCATCCGCAGGAACAACAGCAATCAGTTTATTAATCTCATTGCTTATTCTACTCAAATTATTTCCAACATATTCAGCTAATAACACTGCTGCCTTAGGGCTAATTCTTCTTTTCTTCTCAGAAGTGTACGAACTAATCCAAGAAGCTAATTGATTGTCATATAATTTTTTACTTTCCATCACTACTCCTTTTGAAGCAATGGCTTTATATACTTTCTTTCGCTTATCTAGACTTTTATACTTATAGGCAACGACTAAAATAGTTGTCGGGTTTGGATTCTTGACATATGCCTCTAATTGATCAATAGTTCTGACTAAATGTTGTGCTTCTTTGACAATTACAACCACCTTATCAGACATCATAGGATAGCGTTTACACTCTCCTATTATAGTTGGAATATCTACATCTTTACCGTAAAGAACACTTTGGTTAAAGCTCCTTTCCTCTTCTTTGAGAACGTAATGCTCTAAAATATAGGTGATTCGGTCTATAAAATACTCTTCCTCCCCATTTAATAAATAAACAGGTTGATAGATTCCTTTCCGCAGATCAGCAAGTATTTCTTCAAATTTCATATGCTTTACAAAACAATAAAAAAAAGCTGGTTTAAGCGGTTATATTTGCGCAATGAATGAGAGGTTTCCGAATTTAAATTTACCAGCTGCTAAATTAAAGCTTAGTAGAGAAAATGAAACCGTTTATGTTTGGGACGATTTAAGACGCAAAGAATTAGTGCTAAGCCCTGAGGAATGGGTTCGCCAGCACATAGTACACTATCTCTTGAATGAACTGAATTATCCTAAGGCAATGATTGCTCTAGAAGGTGGTCATGCACAAGCTAAAACCATCAGAAGGACGGATATCCTAGTTTATAAAAATTCTAAAGCATGGCTTCTTATTGAATGTAAAGCGCCTTATGTGAAAATTAACCAAGAAACTTTTGATCAAGCTAATAGATATAATATCCATTATAAAGCCCCTTATTTGATGGTTAGTAACGGCCTGGAACACTTTTATGGCGCTATAGATCACCTTAATAAAAAATTTAATTTCATACCTGAACTACCCAACTATAATGAAGACCGATAGAATAATTCAAGTAAAGAAAAATAAAATCTCATCTATTGAAAGACGCCATCCTTGGATTTTTTCAGGTGCATTTTTTGACTTGCCTAATGACCTGCATGAGGGCGCATTGGTTGAAGTTCAAGATTATCAAGCTAATTTTTTAGCCCTAGGATTTTATCACAGAGGTAGTATTGCTGCTAAGGTAATTAGCTTCAAAAACTTTGACACCATTGAAGAATTAATTGAAGCAAGGGTTAAAAACGCCATTGATTATAGAAGGTCAGTTGGTTTTATGGACCAGGAAGATACCAACTGTTTTAGGTTATTCTTTGGCGAAGGTGATATGCTTCCAGGCTTAATTGGTGATGTCTATGATTCAACATTAGTGCTTCAATCCCATACAATTGCTTGGCAAAAACACCTCCATATAATCGCCAAAATGGTTGTAAAACTATTGCCTACGATTGAGCGCGTATATCATAGACCTAGTTCAAAACTAAAGGAAGTTAAGGCAGAATATCTTCTTGGCGATGCATTGGCCTCTAGCACAATAATTGAAAACGGGGTGCAGTTTAAAGTCAATTGGGAAGAAGGTCAGAAAACAGGATTCTTTATTGATCAAAGAGAAAGTAGAAAGCTACTTGGGCAATATGCTAAAGGTAAAAAAGTACTGAACACTTTCTCCTATTCTGGAGGTTTCTCTATGTATGCTCTATTAAATGGAGCTGTGGAATCTACAGATATTGATTTGTCCGCTTCCGCGATTGAACTAGCGAATGAAAATGCAACACTCAATTCTGTCAAAAACCATAATTCAGAAGTCTCTGATGTACTAGAATATTTAAAAGAAAAAGCACTGGATTATGATATTATCGTCCTTGATCCACCGGCCTTCAGCAAAAGTAGAAGGACTACTCATAAAGCTGTTCAAGCCTATAAGCGATTGAACAAAGTAGCTATTCAAAGGGCAAAACCAAATAGTCTGATTTTTACCTTTAGCTGCTCTCAGCATATAACACCTAAACTCTTTAGCGATACCATAATGGCCGCAGCTATAGAAGCTGGGAAAAATATTAGGATCATTCAAAAATTAGGACAGCCGGCAGATCATCCGATTAATATTTTTTATCCCGAAGGAGAATATTTGAAAGGCCTTCTTTTGGCAGTGGACTAAATCAAATTAATGCGCCCCTAAAGGGGAATTCTATTTCAATAGAATAAAAGAAATCTTAATCTAAGGCTATTCAAATAGCTAGATTATATACTTTTGCGCTTCGAAAAGACAGACATGGAAAATCAACTTTTAGCCATCACTCCTATTGATGGAAGGTACAGAAGAATTACAGACCCTTTAAAGGATTACTTCTCTGAATTTGCTCTTATACAATATAGAGTTAGAATTGAGATTGAGTACTTCATCGCACTATGCGAAATGCCTCTTCCTCAATTAAAGGACTTTGATACTAAAAACTTTATCGGTTTAAGAGATATTTATCTTGACTTCAGTATTGAGGATGCCGCTAGAATCAAAGAAATTGAAAAGACAACTAACCATGATGTAAAAGCGGTTGAGTACTTTATTAAAGAGCACTTTGACAAATTAGGTATCCAAGAATTTAGAGAGTTTATCCATTTTGGACTCACTTCTCAAGACATTAATAATACAGCTGTTCCTCTTTCTTTAAAAGAATATGTAGATCAAGAATATTTGCCTTCTGTTGCTAATTTAGTGATGAGCCTTCAGGATGTTGCTGATCAGTGGAAAGATATTCCAATGTTGGCAAGAACACATGGTCAGCCAGCTTCTCCAACAAGACTAGGAAAAGAAATTGATGTATTTATTGAAAGAATAGACCAACAACTAGGGCTCCTAAGACATATTCCTTTTGCTGCCAAATTTGGAGGTGCAACGGGTAATTTCAATGCTCATAAAGTAGCTTACCCAAGAATCGATTGGTTGGCTTTTGGCGAAGACTTTGTGAAAGGAAATCTAGGATTACAACATTCGTGGCCTACTACTCAGATCGAGCATTATGATCATATGGCTGCCATGTTTGATTGTATGAAAAGAATCAACAACATCATTTTAGATCTAGATAGAGACATTTGGACTTATGTGAGCATGGATTACTTTAAGCAAAAGATTAAGGCTGGTGAGATTGGCTCTTCAGCAATGCCGCATAAAGTAAACCCTATTGACTTTGAAAATTCAGAAGGAAATCTAGGCATTGCCAATGCACTTTTTGAGCACCTTGCTGCTAAGCTTCCTGTTTCAAGATTACAAAGAGATTTGACTGATAGCACTGTTCTTAGAAATATAGGGGTGCCTTTAGGCCATACGCTTATCGCGATAAGCTCTACAGTAAAAGGATTAGGAAAATTACTCCTAAATGAGTCTAAAATTGCCCAAGATTTAGATAATAATTGGGCCGTAGTTGCAGAAGCTATTCAAAATATTTTAAGAAGAGAAGCTTATCCAAACCCATATGAGGCCTTAAAAGGATTGACAAGAACAAACACTAGTATCACTCAATCTAGTATTTCAGAGTTTATTGAATCTTTAGAAGTTTCAGACCAAATAAAGATGGAACTTCAAGCTATCACACCTCAGAATTACACTGGATACTAAGGCATTAAGTTCGCAGAAATTGTAAATCCAAATTGTTTGATTTCTTTTAAGAACTCAGATAATTTGGATTTTTTTTTTACCAATATCACCTTACCAACATGCTCATGAGGACAGTAAATTGAATAAAAGTTATTTAGAAACCTTATCAATTATAATAGCTACCTAAAGAGGCTTTTTAATAGCAATTTTGTTTTGTAAATTCGCATTTCCTCAAAATTGAGGTTTTACTCCAAAATTATAGCATATGACATTTGATCTTGACATGATTAAGGCGGTTTATTCAAAGTTTCCTGAGCGCGTTGAAGCGGCAAGAAAGGCAACTGGCAAACCACTAACTTTAGCTGAGAAAATTTTATACACCCACCTATGGGAGGGCTCTGCAACAAAAGCATACGAAAGAGGAAACTCTTATGTAGACTTTGCTCCAGATAGAATTGCATGTCAAGATGCTACTGCACAAATGGCTTTATTACAGTTCATGCAGGCAGGAAAGAACAAAGTAGCTGTTCCTACAACAGTACATTGTGATCACCTTATTCAGGCAAAATTAGGAGCAGATAAGGATCTTCAAGAAGCAATAAATAAGAGTAGTGAAGTATTTAACTTCCTTTCTACTGTTTCAAACAAATATGGAATTGGCTTTTGGAAGCCAGGTGCAGGTATTATTCACCAAGTAGTTTTAGAAAATTATGCTTTTCCGGGTGGAATGATGATTGGAACAGACTCACATACAGTAAATGCTGGGGGACTAGGAATGGTTGCCGTTGGTGTTGGTGGAGCAGATGCAGTTGATGTAATGTCAGGAATGGCATGGGAGCTAAAATTCCCTAAGCTAATCGGTGTTAAATTAACTGGTAAAATGAATGGCTGGACTGCAGCTAAAGATGTAATTCTCAAAGTAGCCGGTATTTTAACTGTAAAAGGTGGAACTGGAGCTATTGTAGAATATTTTGGTGAGGGTGCTGAGTCTATATCCGCTACAGGAAAAGGAACAATTTGTAATATGGGTGCTGAAATCGGCGCTACCACTTCTACTTTTGGATATGACGCTTCTATGGCAAGATATCTTCAAGCAACCGGTAGAACTGATGTTGCAGCTGAGGCCGATAAAATTGCAGAACACCTTACTGGTGATGCAGAAGTATATGCTAATCCTGAGAAATATTTTGATCAAGTAATTGAAATCAACCTTGATGAACTTGAGCCTCATGTAAACGGACCGTTTACTCCAGATTTAGCAACTCCAATTTCTAAATTAGGAGAGGTTGCTAAAGAAAATGGTTGGCCAATGGATCTAGAATGGGGTCTAATCGGATCTTGTACTAACTCTTCTTATGAAGATTTAACTAGAGCAGAATCTATTGCTAGACAAGCAGTAGAAAAAAATCTAAATACTAAATCTGAATTTGGAATCAATCCAGGATCAGAGCAAATTAGATTTACAATAGAAAGAGATGGTATCATTGATACTTTCGAAAAATTAAACGCGACCATCTTTACTAATGCTTGTGGACCATGTATCGGTCAATGGGCTAGAAAAGGGGCGGATAGAAATGAGAAGAATTCTATAATTCACTCTTTCAACAGAAACTTTGCCAAGAGAGCAGATGGTAACCCAAATACTCACGCATTTGTAGCTTCTCCTGAAATTGTTGCTGCAATGGCCATCGGCGGACGCCTTGATTTCAATCCTTTAAAGGATACTCTTAAAAACAGTAATGGTGAAGATGTAATGCTTGATCCTCCAACAGGAATTGAACTTCCAGAAAGAGGCTTTGATGTTGAAGACCCAGGTTTTCAAGCACCAGCTACAGATGGAAGTCAAGTAAAAATAAGCGTGAAAGAAGATTCAGAAAGACTTCAATTATTAGATCCATTTACAGCTTGGGATGGTAAGAATATTGAAGGAATGAGACTTATAATAAAGGCTCAAGGAAAATGTACTACGGATCATATATCTATGGCCGGACCATGGTTGAGATTTAGAGGTCACCTTGATAATATTTCCAATAATACTCTAACTGGGGCTATTAATGCATTCAACGGTAAAACTGATAGCGTTAAGAATCAAATGACTGGTGAATACGCCGGCGTACCAGTAGTACAAAGAGAATATAAAGCAGCTAATATTCCAACCATAGTAGTGGGTGACCATAACTACGGTGAGGGTTCGTCTAGAGAGCATGCAGCTATGCAGCCAAGACACCTTGGAATGAGAGTAGTTTTAGTAAAGTCTTTTGCTAGAATTCATGAGACCAACTTAAAGAAGCAAGGTATGCTAGGTCTTACTTTTGCAAATGAGTCGGATTATGATAAAATTCAGGAGAATGATGTAATCAGCACTGTTGATTTAGATCAATTTAGCCCTGGTAAGCAAATCCACTTATTATTTACTCATGAAGATGGGACTTCTGATACCATAGCTTGTAATCATACTTATAATGAGAATCAAATTGCATGGTTTAAGAAAGGAAGTGCATTGAATAAAATCAAAGAAGACAATAAATCTTAATTGTTTATTTATATTTATTTTAAAGCCCCTTCTCCTATTGGATTGGGGGTTTTTAGTTTCTAAGCCATGAATCAACGCACTTCTCAAGATGAGTATCAAGCAATACTGAATGCAGAAAATATTCTTTCTGGTTCTCATTTTGCAAATTACCCATTTTTTGATTTCGCTCAAGGCGATTCATCCCCCATTGATAAACCAGAGAAGGAACTCATTTTTGGTAAAAAACAAGAATATTGGGTAAAGTGCTATCTAGAAAGACATTATGAATTACTTCTTTCAAATCATACCCTTTATAATGATAAGATAAGTATCGGTGAGCTTGATTTTTTATTTAGGCATAATGAAGAATTAATTCATTTAGAGCTAGCCTGTAAATTCTATCTCTACGATCCCACTTTAGCCAATGCCAAATTAAATGCTTGGATTGGGCCAAGAAGAAAAGATAGTTTACTCGAAAAACTCAATAAATTAAAAAAGAAACAATTCCCTTTATTGCATTCAAACAGAATGAAAGCTGACCTATCTAAATTAGGTTATGAATCAAATCAGTTTAAACAATACTTAGCGCTAAAAGGAATTCTCTTTACGCCCTATTTTAGAAAAGAGAAACTAGACCTCAATGGAATTAATCCTAAGGCTATAAAAGGAAAATATCTGGATTATAAAGATATCCCACTACTCCTAGAAGAAGGTGAAATCCTAGGAAGGATTCCGAAATCCTATTGGCTTTGCGCCGATTATTACGAAGAATATACTCCTTCAGATCGACATCAATTAGTTCTTTTTAGAAAAAAGGATCTAAGCACAGAAAAAATCATGTTGGTTCATTGGTCTTAACAGCTTGTTGAGAAGTCCTTTTTTTCTATAGGTCTAGATGCAAAAAAAAGCACAACAAATCTTATCTTTACCACTTCAATAAACGCAAGCATGACTGATAAGACCACCGCTCCTGCTGGAGTAGAAGTAGCTCAAGAATTAGGGCTTTTAGCCGAAGAGTACGATAAGATTAAAGATATTTTAGGCCGTGAGCCTAACTTTAATGAATTAAGTATTTACTCTGTGATGTGGAGTGAACACTGTTCCTATAAAAATTCTATTGTTTGGTTAAAGACACTTCCCAAGGATGGACCGCATATGTTGGTAAAGGCTGGGGAAGAAAACGCCGGACTTGTTGACATTGGTGATGGATTAGCATGTGCTTTTAAAATTGAATCCCATAACCACCCTTCTGCTTTAGAACCTTATCAAGGTGCAGCAACAGGTGTTGGTGGAATCAATAGAGATATATTCACAATGGGTGCAAGACCTATTGCCCAATTAAATTCTCTTCGCTTTGGTGAGCTTACTAGCGACCGTACTAAGTGGCTGATTAAAGGAGTAACTAAGGGCATTGGTAATTATGGTAATTCATTTGGTATTCCTACAGTAGGTGGTGAAGTTTACTTTGACAAGAGCTATGAGCAAAATCCATTAGTAAATGCTTTTTCTGCTGGAATAATGAATATTAAAGAAGACAAAATGATAAGCGCTAAGTCTGGCGGTCCTGGTAATCCGGTATTTATCATTGGTTCTTTTACAGGAAAAGATGGTATCGCAGGAGCGGCATTCGCATCTAAAGATTTAACAGAAGCAAGTAACGACGATATTCCATCGGTACAAGTTGGAGATCCTTTCCAAGAGAAACTATTATTAGAAGCTACTTTAGAATTAGCTAAAACTGGTGCCGTAGTTGGTATGCAAGATATGGGTGCTGCAGGTATCACTTGTTCAACCTCTGAAATGAGTGCCGCTGGTGGATTAGGAATGAAGATTTATTTAGATAAAGTTCCTTGTCGTCAGGCGGATATGAAGCCTTGGGAAATTCTTCTTTCTGAATCACAAGAAAGAATGCTTGCAGTAGTTGAAAAAGGACGTGAAGATGAAGTAAAGGCAATCTTTGACAAATGGGACCTTCCTTGTGAAGAAATTGGTGTTGTTGTTGAAGAAGACCTTCTTGAGTATTATTGGCATGGTGAGCTTATCGCGAGCACACCGGCTGATCCTTTAGTACTTGGCGGTGGAGCTCCAGTATATTATAGAGAGCACAGAGAGCCGGCTTACTATCAAGAATATAAGAAGTTTGATATCAATTCAATCAAGGTTCCTTCTGATTTAAAAGAAGTAGCTAAAAAAATGCTAAGCCTTCCAAATATTGCATCTAAAAGATGGGTGTACCGTCAATATGATAGCATGGTTGGAACAGTAAATATGAGCACTAATGGGCCTACTGATGCTCCTATTGTGAATTTGAAAGGCACAAATAGAGCATTAGCGATGACCGTTGATTGTAACTCAAGATATGTGAATGCTGATCCTGAAATTGGAACTATGATTGCTGTATCTGAGGCTGCCAGAAACATTACTGTTTCTGGAGGTGTTCCTTCAGCAATTACAAACTGCTTGAATTTCGGTAATCCTTACAATAAGGAAGTTTATTGGCAATTCGTAAATGCCATTAAAGGTATGGGCGCTGCATGTGAGAAGTTTAAAACTCCAGTCACTGGTGGTAACGTAAGTTTCTATAATCAGACAATGATTAAAGGAGAGACTGAACCAGTATTCCCTACTCCTACTATCGGTATGATTGGTATAGTTGAAGACAAAAAGCATATCACTACAATTCCTTTCAAACATAAGGGAGATCTTATCTTCATGATCGGAGAGAATAGAAACGATATATCTTCTTCTCAATACCTGGTTAACATTCATGGTGTAGAAAAGTCTCCAGTACCTTTCTTTAGCCTTGAAGAAGAGTTTAGTCAACAAGAGCAAATTAGGATGTTAATTAGAAAAGGACTAATTGAATCTGCGCATGATGTTAGTGAAGGTGGAAACTTTGTGACACTAATGGAAAAAGCCATGACTTCTGACCTAGGATTTGATATTACTATGGATGATGCAATGAGAAAAGATGCTTACCTATTTGGTGAGTCTCAATCTAGAATTATTGTTTCTGTTCATGCAGACAAAGAAGAAGAATTCATTGATGTGATGATGCTAAATGGTGTTGAATTTGATCTTATGGGTCATGTAACCAAAGGAGCAATTAGAATAGATGATGAAGATTGGGGTGGCATTGAAGAGTATAAAGAATTATACGATACAGCTATTGAAAAGGAATTAGCAAACTAATCCTCATTAAGCATATTACTAAAGGAGCCTCAGGGCTCCTTTTTTTGTTTTTAGATATTCCTTTCAGTCCTTGACTGAAGATAAAATGCAGGGATTAAGAGCATCATTAAAACAGGATTCATTACTACCCTATGCAAATGAGAAACCATTGAACTCATTCCTTCTATTTGAGCAAAGTATATCCCAATGTAGATGGGCAAAAGAATAAACAGCCCAAAAAGTAATACATAGACTGAGAATTTAACGTAGTCCATTCGGCCAAATATTCCATAAATTAGGAGGATACTCAAGCCATCATTTAATAAATAGCGCCCTACTTTATTGACAGTAAATTGCCAAAAATTATGATTGGCATAATCAGTATGATACTCTAAATACTCCGGGCTTTTAAATTGCAGCAAGGAATAGAAATCCAAATAATGCTGCAGGACATAGACCAAAACTAGTCCTAGTCCAGCTAAGACAATATATAGGTATTTAGGCTTTCCTTCCATTATATCTACTTATCCATAAATACCATAGAATTAAAACTGCCCCATAAATAATCGCTGTAAAGCCATACTTATGAAAGAAATGAAAAGCTTCTGCATTCCACTCAACATTAAGATAACTTAAAAGGCTCAGTCTTATCAAATTAGCCACATGAATAAATACTATTCCGGCAGGAATAAAGATAATTGTGTTCAAAAACTTGCCTTTAAAGGCGATCACAAAAGCAATGAAGAGAATCATAATACTGATTCCATTACAACCCTCTTCTATGCTAATAGCATAACGACCATCAAACAAAAGTGAATCATAAGTCTGTTCATCGGCGGAATCCTCATAATTTAAATGATCATTTTCTATGAGCTTGATTTCATAGCCCATCCAAGCTGATGGTCTTTCGCAGCTCACGGCAATATAATGAGTGATGGGATCTAATTGAGGAGGATCCATCTGGTCATATTTGGCAATATATAAACCATATAAAAAGCTTAATCCAAAATAAATCCCGAAGAATTTAATTAAGAAAAAAATGGTCGGTTTAAATTGTTGAAACATTCAATGATTTTTAATAGGCTTAAGAGACTACTAAAATACTGAAAAACCTAAGCTCGCAAGAGGTGTATTGAATAAAAAAAGCCAGACACCAAAGTCTAGCTTTCTAATCACTTTCATACCTCATTAATTGAAAAGTTTAAAAATTCCATTTTTTCAAAAACATTTCCTTAAAATCAGAATGTGAACTATGAAGGAAATGTGATTCTGCTTGCTTTTGTATCACAATACCATTCTTCATATTATCACAAAGTATTTCTTCAAACACAGCCTTCTCTGAAGGAAGACCTACTCTTCTATTCAGTTTCACAGTTGAGGTAATTGAATTAAGGCTTTCCGAAAGCACTTTGCCTAATTCAACATTTAATTCTTTGTTGATTATATCCGTAGTTAAAAGACTATGAAAACCAAAGATTTCCTTTTCGAATTTCACTTTTAAATTAGAAGCAAAGACAGGGATTTCATCAACATATTCTTTGATTTGCTCAATTTTTCTACCGAATCTATCATCTAAACTTTCAGAAAATGGTATTCCCAGTGTTTGATATCTATAATATCTGAATAAAAGATCGTTGCAAAAAAACAAGAAGAAAGGAAGGCGGTCTCCATTGCACTTTATGTTTCCTTTATTTAAAACTTGATACTCTAATAACTCACAGAATTCTATTAGGTAAAACCATAAGTCGTTCTCAGATTTGATTTGAAAGGATTGAATAATTGAAAAATTGGATCGCTCAAAAAGAGGATAATTAATTGCAGTACCACCAGGGCTATTCTCAATAATACTGAAGAGTTCCTCACAAGTCATTTTAGATATACCATGTACTTTTCTATAAGCAGTGCTTCTATCACAATCAATAGAATCAGAAATCCAATCATTGATATTCACTTTATCTCCAAGGGCGTAACTTAAGTGCGGAATAATATTAAAAAGTTTACTAGACATAATGATAGGTTTTGGTTATACCCTAAAATTAAGAAGAGCATTTTCTATTGCATTTAATATCTTAAGTATATATCGCAAATAATGAATTGGTATATTTGCAAATATTACAAATGAGGAAGATGATCAGAATGGATAACACTAAAACTCTTGAGCAATCAGAAGTTTTAACAGAAATAGAAGAATTAAGAGAAATTATCTTGTGGAATGATGAGGTAAACACTTTTGATTGGGTTATTTCTAGCCTAGTAGATGTCTGCGAGCATTCAATGGAACAGGCAGAGCAATGCAGCGTTATTGTTCATTATAAAGGAAAGTGCGAAGTTAAGACTGGAACATATAATGAACTAAAGCCTATTTGCACTGAGTTATTAAATAGAGGATTAAGTGCAGAAATAGCTTGATTCAATTAAAATTTATTTTACTTTTGCCGACCCTAATAAGGGAACAAAATGGCTCTGTAGCATAACTGGATAGTGCACTTGACTACGGATCAGGAGGTTCGGGGTTCGAATCCCTGCAGAGTCACAAAAGAATGAAAGCCTTAATGCATAGCATTGAGGCTTTTTTTATGGACTTAATTCAAGCTTGCTTGATAAAGAAGGACTTAAAACAGCCTCAGGAAAGCAAAGCTTTCAATGGCTTTCATTCTTTTGTTCAGACCCCTTGAAGCAATTAGGATCTAGCGAGCAAAGCGAGCTGAATCCTAAAAACTTTAATTAGATTAAAAATCTCCTATCAAATTTTCAAAGCTTGTGAAAATTTAGAGTCTTTGATTTTTCGGCCTAGGGGCTTTACCCTCAAGCCCTACATAAAGATATTTTATTCAACAGAATTAATGAAATGAGGACAAGCAGCTTTTGCAAGTTTAGGAGTTCCTACAGATAAGGATGAGGACTTCTAAACTGAAGAAAAAGTAATTATTATAATTTTGCGCAGTGGTCTTATTTCTACCTATATCTTAACGCAACTTAAAGCGTCTTCCATTGAACCACTTTATGTAAGATTGCGTACTTTACTTTCCTCATAAGTTAATCACAAAATGAAAAAAACCGCTCTTATTGGTCTTAAAATATAGACTCAACGTTTGAAATTATATTCTACTTTTGAAAAATATTGAAATCAAGGAAATGGGCTCATTTTAAGCTCACTTTATTTTCCGGTTTCAGGAGAATTCAAACTTACTTTATGAAAACAATTGGAAGAATTGATTTTGTTGATTTTCCCGATCTTCAACTAAATGACCTTAATATCAAAGTTGATACTGGGGCCTATACCTCATCAATACATTGTCATGATATCAGAAAGGTACTTATAAATAATGAGGAGCATATTGTATTTAGGCTATTAGATCCATCCCACCCTAAATATAATAACAAAGAATTTACTGTAAAAAAGTATAAAGAAAAGGATATTAAGAGTTCCTTTGGCAATGTTGAACAGCGTCAAATAATAAAAACGAGTATTATCATTTTTGGCGAGGAACATCCAATAGAATTATCGCTGAGTGAAAGAGGAGAAATGAAATACCCTGTTTTACTTGGCAGACGTTTTTTAAAGCATCGCTTTGTGGTAGATACCTCTAAAAAAAATCTTTCCTTTCAGCTGAAAGATAGTCATCCTTCTGATTAAAATATTGATAAGTTACATATGAAAATTGCAATTCTATCCAGAAATCCTAAACTCTACTCAACTAGAAGGTTAGTAGAAGCAGCCAAAGCTAAAGGTCACGAAGCCATAGTTGTAGATCACTTAAAATGCATTATAGAACTTGAAAAGAAAAATCCAAGGATTTTTTATAATGGTGAGTATCTCACAGGAATTGACGCGATCATTCCAAGAATTGGTGCCTCCGTAACTTTCTATGGCACAGCTGTTGTGCGTCAATTTGAAATGATGCGTATATTCTCAGCTGTGGAATCTGAAGCATTAGTTCGCTCAAGAGATAAACTTAGAAGCTTACAAGTCTTGGCTAGGGCTGGTGTAGGACTGCCTAAAACTTCATTTGCTAATTATACCAAAGATGTGGATCATATAATCAATACCGTTGATGGAGCCCCGCTTGTTTTAAAATTATTAGAAGGTACTCAAGGTTTAGGAGTGGTACTGGCTGAAACCCATAATGCTGCTAGTTCTGTTATTGAAGCGTTTAATGGTCTCAAAGCAAGAGTTATCGCTCAACAATTTATCAAAGAATCAGATGGCGCTGATATTCGAGCATTTGTAGTAGATGGTGTTGTCGTGGGCGCTATGAAAAGGCAAGGAAAAGAAGGAGAATTTAGATCTAATCTGCATAGAGGTGGAAGCGCAAGTATTATCAATTTAACAGATGATGAAGAAAATACTGCTTTAAAAGCGGCTAAGGCAATGGGACTAGGAGTTGCCGGTGTAGATATGCTTCAATCTGATAAAGGGCCTCTAGTTTTAGAGGTGAATTCCTCTCCTGGCTTAGAGGGAATCGAAATGGCAACCAAAAAGGATATCGCTAAAAGGATAATTAAATATTTAGAAAGAAATGTCTAAGGGAACACTCAATATTCTTGGAACAGAAATAGGCAGAGGAAAGAGAGCTGTTTTAGAAATGAAAATTTCAAGACTGCCCACAAGAAATATTGTAACCGTTCCCGTCATTATTGAACGAGCAAAAAAAGACGGTCCGATCATTCTATTGATGGCTGGTGTGCATGGTGACGAAACTAATGGAGTCGCTATAATTAGAGATATAATTAGAAAAAAATACAATAAGCCCAGTAGAGGTACTATCATTTGTATTCCAGTCTTTAATGTATTTGGCTATTTAGATCAATCCAGAGAATTTCCTGATGGTAGAGATTTAAACCGTATGTTTCCAGGATCGCCTAAAGGCTCCTTAGCAGGCCAATTTGCCTTTAAATTCACCAAAGAAATAATGCCTATTCCAGATTATGTGATTGACTTTCATACCGGTGGAGCAGAAAGAGAAAATTTCCCAAATGTAAGATGTGTATTTCAAGAAGAAGAATCCTTTGAGCTATCTAAAGCTTTTGGAGCTCCATTTATTGTTCATTCTAAATATATACCTAAATCCATCCGAGAGGGGTTCAAGAAAAAAGGGAAAACCACAATATTATTTGAAGGTGGAAAGTCTTTGAACTTAGATCAAAAGGTCATTGATTGCGGTGTAGAAGGCGCCTTGAATGTAATGAAGTATTTAAATATTCACGAAGGAGAAATTGAGCATCAATATGAAACTGTTATCGTTACTAAGAGTAAATGGATTCGTGCATCGCATTCGGGACTTTTTCAAGCTCTAGCAAAAAACGGTTCTAAAGTGAAGCGTAGAGATATAATAGGTAAAATATCTGACCCCTATGGCAACTTTGAAAAGAATGTATTTGCTCCATTTGATTGCAGTATTTTTGGTCTAAATACTGGACCAATTGTTTATAAAGGAGACGCTATATTCCACATAAGTGTAGAAACCTTGGATAGCGATAAAGCTTAAAGAGAATATCAATTAAGGATAAATGAATCTGAGTTGAAAACAAAGGCTTGAGCAAGGGGTTCTCACAATGCTATTTGACACAACCCATCTTAATAAGGAGTTTGATCAGGAGAGTAATCGAATCCTTGGTGGCCCATTCTCATTTATAAGAAGAATAAGGATGGGAGGAATTGGATCTAGCAGATTTGTAATTGAAGAATTATGTTCAGAATTCCAGCCTAAATTCCAAGAGAGAATAGCAAGTAATTTTTCTAATATTGAATTAAGACCAGGAGGAATTATTATTCATTTTACAAATAGACTAGAGCGTTTTTCTTGGATCATTCACTACCATCAATTGAGAACATCCAACACAGATTCTTTTGTCATTCATTCTGATGATCGGTTTATTAGCTATAAGAAGGACAAAAACTTTAAGATGAATGAGAAGTTTATTCTCAAAATGGTTGACTATCAAACAAGTTTTATAAAAACAAGCACTTAATCTAATGAGCTTAAAATATTACTATTTTCGTTAGCAAAGCTTCAATGGCCTCAAACAAAATATAGATGAATAAAAAAGAGTATAAAGTACATATAGTTGGAGGTGGGATAAGTGGGTTGGTGGCTGCAAAGGTTCTTGAAAATCATGGCTATCAACCAAGAATAATAGAGGCAACAGATAGAGTTGGCGGTAGACTAAAAACTGATATTGTAGATAATTATCAGTTAGATCATGGCTTTCAAGTATTACTTAGCTCTTATCCTGCTGCCCAAAAGTATCTAGATTTCAATGCTTTAGATTTACAATATTTTTTACCTGGGGCTTCTATCTTAAAAAACGGAAAGCAAAAAGTAATTGGCGACCCTCTCAGGAATTCTTCATTCCTTTTATCTACATTATTTTCAGGGGTTGGAAATCTATCTGATAAAATTAAAATTCTAAAGCTCAATAAAACGCTTGAGAAAAAGTCATTAGCAGATATCTTCTCATCAAAAGAGCAGAGTACTTTAACTTACTTGACTGATTTTGGCTTTTCCGCCGATATGATTGACTCTTTTTTCAAGCCTTTCTTTAGCGGAATATTTCTAGAAAGAAATTTAGACACCTCCAGCAGAATGTTTGAGTTTGTCTATAAAATGTTTGGAAATGGCTTTGCCACATTACCTAAATCCGGTATTGAGGCAATTCCTAAGCAACTATTAGACAATTTGAAGGACACAGAATTACTTTACAATTCAAAGGTTAAATCTATTCAAGACAATGAGATCATACTTGAGGGCGGTGAGAAAATAGAAACTGACTTTACCATTGTGGCCACCGATGCCAATTCCTTAGTTCAAAATTTAAACAATCAATCTTTAGAGTGGAAGGCCTGCGATACAATCTATTTTGAATCTGATAAAAGAATAATTGAAAAAGCACTAATTGGTCTAGTTCCAGATCAGAATTCTTTAATTAACAATATATTCTATCATACTAGTATTGAAACTGCTTTAAAACCCAAGAAGGAACTTCTTTCAGTTACAGTAATTGATAATAAAGGCCTTGACTCAAATAGATTGATTGCAAAAGTTCAGGAGGAATTAAAGAAATATTGTAAAATTGATACTATCAAGTTTATAAAGCACTATCAAATACCCTTGGCCTTACCTAATTTGACTGACTTACAATATGAAATGGACCCTTCGGAAACAAAGTTAACCAGTAGCATTTTCCTTGCCGGCGATACCCAACTAAATGGCTCCTTAAATGCGGCAATGATATCAGGTGAAAGAGCAGCTCTAGGAGTTATAGAAGCTATTTCTTAATTTAATAACAAAAGCAATTTAGACTAATCCATAATTGCCCTCACTCAATATAAAACAGATTAATATATGGGGTTTAACATTGTGCTCATAGAACCAGAGATTCCAATGAATACAGGTAATATCGGTCGATTAAGCTTGGCATCAGGATCTAGATTGCATTTAGTAAAACCTTTTGGTTTTGAATTAAGTGACTCTAGATTAAAACGTGCAGGCTTAGATTATTGGCAGCATTTGAATCTAACCACATATGAAAGTGTTGATGAGTTTTTTGAAATAAATAAAGATCAAAAAATGATCTTCTTATCTAGCGCTGGTAAAAACAACTATACTTCAATTGACTATCAAGACGAAATGTTTTTGGTGTTCGGAAAAGAATCTGTTGGGCTGTCTAAGAAAATAACTAGCGCGAATTCAGATAAGCTGTTTAAAATTCCTATTTATAGTGAGCACGTTAGAAGCTTAAACCTTGCGAATGCCGTTAGTATAATTGTTTATGATGGCTTAAAGAGCATTTCTTGAATTATATGATTGATTCTTATACCTTAGGGAATCATAATAGAAGAGTTAGCTTAAAATTGGATAAAATCTTAGAGATAAAAAGTAGTAAAGAGGTTGATCTTGTCTTTCAAAACTACTTTGAACTATCATAAAGTAAAGCAGCTTAAAAACTTAGGGATATAGTGCAATAAATCTTGGAAGACTTTTGGTACATTGTTTAGTTCGTTAAATCAATAAAGTGATCTGAGCATAATAAATTCTAATGTCCAGCTAAGGGAATGCTCTCAGCAAGATATTCCTGATTATATTAGAGGTATACTTATTGTTACTTTGAGTAAGGTCATATAAGGAACCTAATTTTCCAAAGAATTCGAGGCATGAAAAACACACTATCATTTTTAGCATTAATTGCGTTTGGATCACTTAGTGCCCAAGGCTTAATTCAAGCTAGTCAGAACATAGCACCTTTGAGTCTAGATAATTCTAGTCCCTTAGTGCAATGCGGTAGTCATAAGCATATGGAGCACATTGACCGTAACCATAAGGGCTTTGATCAATATTTATAGCTGAATTCTATCTATTTTATTTTCTACACACTCATAGATTCCTAAGGCATACTATTTGATTACTTTAGCAAACTCTTGAACTCCAAAGGACCTCAAATGTTTCGCTTAAGATGATTGAAT
This sequence comes from uncultured Schleiferiaceae bacterium, assembly GCA_965661265.1. Classification (GTDB taxonomy): domain Bacteria; phylum Bacteroidota; class Bacteroidia; order Flavobacteriales; family Schleiferiaceae; genus CBFIDE01. The sequence continues at coordinate 35,626 of CBFIDE010000001.1, forward strand.
TACAAGGAATAGAAAAATCATATAAAACTTCAAATAACTCTTTGAAAGTTCTAAAAGGAATTGACCTTCATATCAAGGACGGAGAATTTGTTTCTATTATGGGATCCTCTGGATCAGGTAAGTCTACTCTGCTAAACATTCTTGGAATGTTAGATGATTACGATACCGGATCATATGAATTGGCCAATACTTTAATCAAAGATTTGAGCGAGAAAAAAGCTGCTCAGTATAGAAATAAATTTTTAGGCTTTGTTTTTCAATCCTTTAATTTAATTTCTTTTAAAACAGCTCAAGAAAACGTAGCCTTGCCTCTTTACTATCAGGGAGTAAATCGCGCAAAGCGAAATAAAATGGCACTTGATTATTTAGAAAAGGTGGGGCTTAAGGAATGGGCTCATCATTTACCTTCTGAATTGTCTGGAGGTCAGAAGCAAAGAGTAGCAATTGCTAGAGCACTAATTTCGCAACCAAAAGTTTTACTTGCCGATGAACCGACAGGTGCATTAGACACTAAGACATCATATGAAGTAATGGACTTGTTTAAAAGCATAAACAAAGAACAAAAGCTTACCATTATTATTGTTACCCATGAAAAGGATATTGCAGATATGACAGATCGCACCATCCACATTAAGGATGGCCTAATAGATTCTAATTAGAAAGATTATTTAGAACAAATGTTTGACTTAGATAAATGGCAAGAAATAATGAGCACCCTGCGCAAAAACAAATTGCGCACCTTTTTAACGGGCTTTAGTGTTGCCTGGGGAATAATGATGCTTATCATTCTGTTAGCGGCTGGTCAAGGTCTAAGAAATGGAATTAGCTCTCAATTTTTAAATGGGGCCACGAATAGCTTTAGTATAAGGTCAGGAAACACATCCCTGCCATATAAAGGCCTAAATTCCAATAGGCAAATTCGTTTAATGAATTCTGACTATGATTATTTCAGTCGGAATTTAAAAGATATTGAATCCATAGCCGGTCGATTTAATATTTGGAGCTCTACCATGGAATTTCGAGGAGAACAGGCAAACTATAGAGTACGAGCAGTCCATCCTCATCATGCTGGCATCACACTAACTCAAATTAGCTCAGGGAGATTTATTAATGAATCCGATATTGTCCAAAAAAGAAAAGTTGTTTGTTTGGGAAAAACTATAATAGATGAACTATACAAAGGGCAAGACCCAATTGGAACTTTTATAAGTATTCAAGGTATTTCATTTTTGGTAGTTGGAACTTATTTTGATGAAAGTAACCAACAAGAAGAAAGATATGGCTATGTGCCTATTAATGTTGGACAACAAGTTTTTGGAAGAGGCTTTGAGAGAATCTCTCAACTACTCGTGGCCTATGATCAAGATTTTTCAGATGAGCAGGTATCAAATCTTGAGCATGAAATCAGAACACATCTAGCTGAGACTAAAATTTATGATATCAATGATAGCAGAGCTATGTTTGTTAGGAATATAAGAGAGGATATGCAAAGAGTATTATCTGTTATTGATGGCGTTGAAGCTTTTATTTGGCTGATTGGAATCTTCACCATTATTGCCGGAATTGTAGGTGTTGCAAATATTATGATGGTGGTAGTAAAAGAAAGAACGCAAGAAATCGGGGTAAGAAAGGCTCTTGGAGCTACTCCAAACTCAATTATAGGTCTTGTTCTCCAAGAATCGATCACCATAACACTCTTAGCAGGCTATATAGGATTACTATTAGGAGTTGGGATTGTTGAACTAGCAGGAAGCAATATTAATAGTGACTTTTTTAGGCAACCAGAAGTAGATTTTCAAATTGCACTGATCACCCTTTTGGTGCTGGTTGTAGCCGGTGCCCTAGCGGGATTTTTTCCGGCGCGCAAAGCGGCCAAAATTAAACCCATAGAAGCATTAAGAGATGAGTAGTTTTGAAAATAAGAGCTTATAATTTCACTTTTTAAGTACAGAAGATGATTGACAAAGATCAATGGCAAGAAATATGGGCTGTCTTAAGCAAAAATAAGCTCAGGACAATACTAACGGCATTTGGTGTTTTCTGGGGTATTTTTATGCTCGTTATTATGCTTGGTGCAGGAAAAGGTCTTGAAAACGGAACTAAATCTATGATGAGCGGATGGGCTTCTAACTCCATGTTTATGTGGACGCAAGGCACAAGCTTAGCATATGGTGGTTTTGATAAAGGCAGATATTTTGAAATGGACAATGCTGATGTAGAAGCAATCAAGGCATATATTCCAGAAGTAAAATATGTAGCGCCTAGAAACCAATTAGGTGGGTGGAGAGGATCCAACAATGTCACTAGAGGAACAAAAACAGGTGCATTTGATCTTTATGGAGATACGCCTGATTATGCTAAAATACAGGTTACTGACCTAATGATGGGAAGGCAAATCAATCTAAAAGATCTAGAAGAGAAAAGAAAAATTGCTGTAATTGGAAAAATAGCGTACGAAAACCTATTTGAAAAAGGAGAGGATCCACTGGGTAAATACATACAATGTCAAGGTGTGAATTTTAAGGTAGTTGGTGTTTTTAAAAGTTTTGGTGCCGATCCAGAAAGAGCAGAATCCCAAGAACGCTCTATCTTTGTGCCCTTCACTGCTTTTCAACAAGCCTTCAACCTAGGTAATAAAGTTGGTTGGATGGCTATAACAGGAAAAGACAATGTAGACATAGACTTCCTTTTTCAAAAGGTAACTGGGCTATTAAAAAGACGACATAGTATATCGCCAAATGATCAAAGAGCCTTTGGAAGTTGGAATTTAGGTTCTCAGTTTAGAAAATTCAGTGGTTTGTTCTTAGGAATTAAAATGCTCTCATTAGTGGTGGGAACACTTACCTTGCTAGCGGGTGCTATCGGCGTAAGCAATATTATGTTGATCATAATAAAAGAAAGAACTAAAGAAATTGGGATTAGAAGAGCTCTTGGGGCCACACCATGGAGCATTATAAAACAAATACTTTTAGAAGCTTTATTCCTTACTTCCTTATCTGGTTTTCTTGGAATGATTGCTGGTGTCTGGGCCTTAGAGGGTGCTAACTCAATTATGACTAGAATGGATGCAACTTCAATGTATTTTAGACAGCCAGAAGCTGAACTACAAATTGTCTTATTAAGCTTATTGATCTTGGTAATTGCAGGTATTCTTGCCGGAATTATTCCTGCTAAAAGGGCAATAGACGTAAAACCCGTTGATGCCTTAAGGGCAAAAGGATAATAACTATCTAATTCTATTTTAGACGGCTACTAACCTGACCGTCTTTTAATTCATACCAATCCTTTCCTTCAGGGCATTGAGCTTCTCCAGCTTCATTGAATTCTAATCTATATCCATGAATACTCATCCAACCTAATTGTCTGGCAGGATTTCCAACGACTAAAGCAAAAGGAGGAACTTCTTTAGTTACAACAGCCCCTGCTCCAATAAATGCATACTTTCCGATATCATGGCCGCAAACTATCGTTGCATTTGCCCCAATTGAAGCTCCTTGTCCAACCTTAGTTACTTCATATTGCCCTCTTCTTACAACTCCTGACCTGGGATTGGTAACATTCGTAAAAACCATTGACGGACCCAAAAACACATCGTCTTCACAGATCACGCCAGTGTAAATGGAAACATTATTCTGAACTTTCACATTATTGCCAAGAACAACATCTGGGCTCACTACAACGTTTTGACCTATATTACATGATTCACCTAAAGTACAGTTAGACATTATATGACTAAAATGCCATATTTTAGTACCTTTACCAATTGTACAAGGAGAATCTACAATAGCTGATTCATGAACAAAGTAATCCATTATTTTTGCCTTTCTTTAAGGTAAAGATAATACAGTTTTTTTTGCTGAATAGTTAATAATGACATTTTACTAAGTAATACTTGTCAAATTTCATTTACTTTCACAAATTGCATAGCATTAAGCATACATATGAAAAGTTTCGTCTTTTTACTCTTATTTTCTTTGTCCCTGACAGCAGGAGCACAAACTCTAGTTCAAAACTCTAGTTTTGAAAACGCAACTGGTGCTTGTCCAATTACGGCAACGGATTTTTCTACAATTGTGAATCCTTGGTATGAAGCTCAAGGAATTGTTAATTATTTCCATTTGACCTGTGGCAATGCTGGAGATTCGGCTACCACTAATAATACTATCCCATTTGATGGTGACGGCATGATTGGAATTCCTGTTTATGGTCCGGATCCGACTAATACTAATTATATAAGAGGATATGTTGGTGTTCAACTAAGCGAAGCCTTGGTTGCTGGAAGAAGGTACAGATTTACTTTTTGGGTCAAACCAGTCATTAATAATGATTTAATGGTAGGTTATGGCATTGATAATATCGGAGCGGTTTTTACTGATTCAATTATTGAAGGAACTACAGCGAATAATGTATATGAGCTAACACCAGATGTTAGAGCAGTTAATCCTGTAGTAGATATGAACAACTGGACCGCAGTATGTGGCATTTTCACTGCTAAAGGTGGAGAAAGATATGTCACCCTAGGCAACTTCTCAATAGATTCTGAGACAGCTAGAGAACCTTTAAACAATGCTGTCAATCCTTTATTCTCATACGCACTGATTGATTATTTAGAATTAGTTCCTAATGATTTACCTGAACTACCTCAGGATACATTTATTTGTGCAGAAACAAGAATTGATATTAATCTAAGTCAACCAGGTGTTAGCGTAACATGGCAAGATGGTGATATAAATACCTTTTATACAATTACTGAGCCTGGCACTTATTGGGCTGATATCCGAAGCGCTTCTTGTGCTTATCGCGATACAATGATTGTGATCGACGGTAATTGCGATAATTGTCAACTTTATATTCCAAATGCCTTTACACCCAACGGAGATAATAAGAATGACATTTTCTTAGCTCAAGTAGAGGAAGGTTGTAATCTAGAATCCTTTAAAATTCAAGTGTATGACCGATGGGGACAAAAAGTATTTGAGAGTATAAATCCTAATCAAGGATGGGATGGAGCTAATATTGACGAAATGGGAGTATTTACCTATGCTGTTGAATATAGATTCAATAAACTTAACCAGAGTCAGTCTATCTCAAGAAAAGGTACTCTAACCCTTATTAAATAATAAATTTCAATTTTTTATAGATTGTTGTCCTGCTTAGTATCACTTCAATAAAGAATTAAGCTATTGGACAAAAAAAACATTTATCCTTACTATTGTAAGAATAAATGCTTCATCCACGTTGGTTGAAGATCCGCTACCTTAAATTCTATTAGCTCGTAAGAATTATTTTAGGGACTATACTTCAAATGTATTGATTCAATTAGACATAACACTACCTTTTATTTGGTATCTGAGCATAAATTCTTATAATTTATAAACTATTATTATTCTATATTGTCCTTTAAAGAGCTCTTAATCCAATAGCTAAAAGCATTTTATTAAAGATTTCTGTGTTCTCATAAATCCCCATAAAAAGATTTTCATAAGGTCCTTTAGCTAATACAGGAACCATAGTTGCAGAATGCCCTTTAGTTGAAAAACTTGGCTCTATGCTAGAATAGTCACTTCTTATTCCGAAAAAAGGAATTGATTTTTCTTCTGCTGCCAAGGTATAACCACCAGTTTCATGATCTGCAGTCAATAAAATTAGTGTTGAAGGATTATCATCTTGATATGTTAATGCCTTGGAAAGGCATCTTTCTAAATCTAATACTTCGTCTTTTATGTAATCCGCATTATTGCTATGACCACCCCAATCAATTTGTGACGCTTCAATAATTAGAATAAAAGGATCATGGCCAAAGTAGTTTAAAGCAGACTCCATCGCACGCTCCAAAAAATCTCCTCTTCCCTCTTTCATTGTAGGCATCCCATCATCAGCTCCTAAAAAAAGGTACTTCCTATCCGAACCCCCAGAATCAAATGAACTAAGAGAATCGATATCAATTTTATAATTCAAATCCTTTAGTTCCTCAATCAGTCTTTTGTTCTTTGAATTATCTTGAAAATACTTTAGTCCACCACCCGCTAAAAAATCAATATTAGTATTCAATAAATCTAAAGCAATCTGATCCTGCTTATATCTTGATTTATTATGAGCATAAAAAGAAGCAGGAGTAGCATGAGTTAGGCTTGATGTTGCTATAATTCCTGTTTTATACCCATTCTCAATAGCAATCTCCATTATACTCTTTGCCGCATTTCCATTTACATCAACACCAATTGCTTTATTGAATGTTTTCTTACCACAAGCAAAGGCCGTAGCCCCAGCTGCTGAATCAGTAATTTTCTCTTTAGCCGAAGAAGTTTTTGAAAGTCCAATGACCGGCATTTTTGAGAAACTTGGCTCTCCGTCTTTATAATAGTAAGCGGATGATAATTGAGATAAACCCATACCATCTCCAATAAAAAATATCAAACTCACTTTTTCTTGTGCCAAAACAGAATTGAAGTAGGTGATAAAAATTAATAGAAACAAGTATGAGAGTGAACGATGGACTCTTTTCATCAATGGATTCTTTTTTTAAATTATTTTGAGCAATTTAATTTATTATGAATTATTCTCTTAGCTTAATCCTACAAATTATTCTTCTGAATTAAAGATGATTAGTAAAATCTTAGTAGAAGAACAATTCTTAATTGTATTCTTTAAATTTGAAAAAAACATACAATGAAAAATTTTCTTAAATGGACGGTTATTATCGTCATCAGCTTGGTAATTCTCTTCACAGCTTTTTTTCAGTACATGAAGTATCAAACTAAAAAAGCAAGTCCTGAGGTCGAGGTGGAATTTGTTCAAGATGATTTGTCAATAAAACTTTTTTACTCTAGTCCTTCAAAAAAGGGTAGAGCCATATTTGGATCTTTAGTCCCTTTTAATGAAGTATGGAGAACTGGTGCTAATGAGCCAACTACTTTTGAAACTTCCTCAGACCTAAAAATAATGGGTAAGGATCTAAAAGCTGGAAAATACACTCTTTGGACAATTCCTTCTGAAGACAGTTGGCAAGTAATTTGGAATGAAAAAATGTACGGATGGGGAGTTAACTTTGATGCCGTAGCTAGCCGAGAAGCCGATCATGATGCACTAACAGTTGAGGTAAATACTCAAAAAGATGATGTCATCAGCGAGCAATTGGTTATTGATGTAATTGAAGGCACACCTCCTACTCTTCTTATTAAATGGGATGACACATATATTGAGGTACCCATGAATTAATGAACTTGCATTACAAGAAAAAAAAGCACCTAATTTGGGTGCTTTTTTTATGTCTGAACTTTTTTAGCATCATTCAAGTTCAAGCTGAATGTCATTACTCTAGTAAATTATGATCATTCACTAAATAAAAGTTACCACTTAACTTTATTTCACCCTATATCCTTGTAGAGCGTGCATTACAAGACTATTTTTAGGCCATAAATAAAGAAATTATGACCTTAAATTTAGAATCAAGCCGACTTAAAAAACTAGAAATAGGTCTTAAATGTATTCTTCAACAACAGGGTAATACTTTAGAATTATCTCCTAACATCAACATTTCCTATCTCATGGAGCAAAAAAGGAGATGGAGAAATGAATGGCTTGAAATAACAGATAAGAAGAGGCAAATATTTACAAACCCAAATTGGAGGCCTCTAGATCATAACTTTGAGTACTTCTGTGATATAACAGATATTAAGATGCTACTATTCCGCATAATCTATAATCACATAAAAGATCAGTTTGAACAGGATTTTATCTATGAATCTACTACAGAGCTGATATTAAAAGAGAGTAGAACTAAAAGCCAAATAGAACCTTAACTGTTTATTTGGAAAGTTAGAGGCGGAACTAGATTCCTAGATTCCGTCTCTTCTTTAAAGCTTAAATGTTAATCCTCATATCTACTTAAAAACCTTGACATTTTTCCTTTTGTTCCTATTGTATATGTAAACGGTGGCTTTCCTTTTACTTCATTCCTTCTATCCTTTATATCTAACTCTTTAATTTTAGTCATAAGGGCATCATCACTACTGTAAACGGACATTTGATTTCTTTTATACTCAAAATAATAAAAGACAGAAGGATTCACCTCGAGATAAATGTAGATTTCATCACCTCTTCTTCCTCTTTGAATCTCAACATAACCTTTCATTTTTCTATTGACAAAGTACTTACCCAAATTGGACAATCCAATATTGTCTATCGCTGAAAAGCTTGTTGCCTCAGGTGTCCAATCCACTTGAATATCAGAGAACATAATAGTTTGCTCAAACGGCTCGGGCAGCTTATCAGGTGCTCCAAAGCTCTCGATTGCAGTATTTAACTTATCCCTTTCTTTGGCAGTTAACAACTCATTAATAGCAACTTTAAAGGCGGGCCTTTCTAAATCCGCACTGTTCAAGGAACTTGCTGAAAGAATGGATTCAGAAATTATTTTCTGTAAGTCTGAATTAAAGAAGAACTCTAAGCCCATTACTAGATCCAAAGCCATCTCATCCGTATTCAAGTCATACTTTATGAGACCATAGGTTGTAACCTTCATCTGACTTCGGTTGTCACCGATACTCATTTCTCCATTACCTGTCATCACACAATTTATATTGTCAAAAGCCAAATAATTTCCAGGAGCGTCAGGATCCTCATATCGCTCATTATCTATTATTACATAAGAGCTAATCTTCTCATCATAAAATAGCTTACCTGTTGCAAAGAACATTTGCTTATCAGCTACTGGGAGATTCTTAGCCAAGAAAGCAGCGTAACCGCTATTTGTATCTGTGTCTAAAAAGACTCCATTACTCAATGTTTTAGTCGGATCATCAGGATCTATGTCGGGAAGAGAAATTACGATATTATTAGGATCCACAATAGAAGAAAATGCAAACCAATCTGAATTTACAGTAGGACAGCTTGATTCAATATGAGTATATCCATCAAAAGCTAGGGCCTTTCTATCGGCTTTTAAGCCTACTCTTCCATAATACGCAAAGTATGGACTCATAAAAAATACCTCATCAATATCTATTTCTGTGTTACCAACTGTAGTTCCTGAGGTATCTACCTTAATTCTATTAAACCTAATGGGCCATGGTGTTCCATCTTGATCTACATACTCATAATCTGCACTACCAGAATAATAGTTCCTAGAATCTATATTTACTGTAGCGCCATAAAAATCATGAAACTGAGAATATTGATTAGCAGTAATCATGGCATTAGTGAGCGTACGCATCACTGCTCCTGAATCTATTGCAACATAACCAGTGTCAGGAAAGATAATTGCATCTCCAACTTCAATTTCAGGAACGGCAAAACTTTGTAAAAAGCTATTCACTAGACTAAACTCTGTGGTGCCTGCTACAAATCTTAATGAGTCTTGTCTTGAATGAACACTAATCATTTCAGAGCTAGACTGTGGGGATTCTTTTCGTACACTGATTGTCTTCATAGGAATATCCCATTTAGCATAATCCATAAAGCATATGTACTGATTAGTTGGAAAACTAAAATAATTAGCTGGATCTTGAATAAAGAACTCCCCCTTTTGGAGATCAAAATCTATTTCTCCTCTTGCCTTGTCTAAAGCAAATCCCCATTCGGCAAAAGGTCCTGGCCTTACTCTAAAGGCCATTTGAACTGCACTAAATTTCCGAGTTCTGAACATATAGTTTCCTGATTCAGTCTCAGCATCTAAGAATTCTAACAAGCCATTTCCGCTTAAGGCATTAGGACGATGGGCAACTGTTCCGGTAGCTTTCATTCCAATATCATCATACATAGCAAATGGAGTTTTCCCACTAGAGGTGTACATGACATCAATCTTAGGCTCCCAATGTACAAATACATCTTCTCCAAATACATGAGGACTTTGGCTTGCAGTATAGGTCTCTGATATATCAAAGGTATCTGCAATTCCATTTGTAGAGTCTGGGAAAAAGAAGAATTCCTGAGAACTAGCAATGCTATTTAAATAGTTGATCACTCCATCTCCTCTCAAGCCTTTATTACTCAAGCTTAAGGTATTACTAAATGTTCCTTTTCCATAGGCAGCTAATCCTTCTGCAGGAGTTTGAGTTGTAAATCCTAGAGAATAATCTGGCTGTACTCTTATCTCCTGGTTCATTTGAGGGAAAATTCCTGCCGAGGTAAATGTTCCATCAAACTTTAAACCTCTTGTTGTAATATTATCTAAACTGTCAATTTCAAATGGTTCTAACTGAACATAAAAGATGTTTTTTTCATAAACTCCACTGAATATTGAGGGCTTATCATAATAGATATAACTATCCTTGGCAGACTTGAATATTGGATATTCTGTATATCTTTTTCGGCCAGATTTATTGTTAGGATCATCGATTAGGAGTTCACCTGTTAGGCCTTGAAGAACAGTCTTAACATCTACTAATTTTCTTTGTCCATATTCATTCCTATCAAAACTCTCTACCTGAAATCTCATAGAATCCACATTGTTCATGTTTATTCTAAATTGATCGTAGTTGAATTCAAACTTATCTCCCCAATAAGCAAACCTTCCTGCAGTAATTTTCCCATTGAAGTCAAAGTTCATATCCTTATGGACGGTTAAACGTCTGTCGTTTGGATAGAGCCCAACTTTTTGTGAATCAGATACAGCGACTACCTCAACTCCATCTATTTCCAAATCGTAGTTTAATAAGCTTAAGCGAGCATTTGAACCTTTAGATAAATTAGATACAAATTGTATTACATCATAATCTCTTTTGTCTTCAAAATTATTTACATAATCAAATACCTTATCCTTAATGTAGGACTCCCTTAAATCTAAATTATAATCAACAAAACCCTTCACGCTCATCTCCATCATGAAAATATGCGCATTGCGAATATCCATTCTTAAAAAACTTGCTACTTCTTTATCTGTAAATTGTCTTTTTCCATAAACATCAGACATTTCTTTCATCTTGAACAAAGGATTTCTTGTATCCAAGCCTTGTAATTCTGAAAATCTTTGTCCTCTATAATAATTTTTTGATTCAAAAAACACAGGAGATTCACTTCCAAGGTTCATATTACCAATGGTCATTAATGGAGCATTCATATCCCAATTAAGGACCTCAAAGGTGATATCTAAATTGTGATAAGTATCCTGAAAAGGCGCTAATCCAAGACCTTCCTTTTTTCTAATTATAGACAATGATTGACTTTCTGGCAGATACCTCAAAGTTACTTTAGGGTGATAAATACTATCCTCTTCAATATAAATGGCTGCTTGTACATCCTCTGAATATATCTTATCTACCCGCATTAAAAATCGGTCGGCACTTGCTCTCACTATCCTTTTTCCTTCATACTCAAAAAGAAAGCTAGCTTTTATTCGCCCATCGGTACTTCCTGTTCCATAAAACTTGGATCCAATTATTGAAAAGCCACCAGAAAAATCTGCTCCAGGAACCACATCCTCAATAACAAAATCCGTTCTATAAGAAGTAAATCGCGGGAAGCTACTTGAATTTCCAGACTGGCTCGTCAACTTTTCTTCAAAGCTACCCATAAGCGGCTCTTTGATATATATTAAGGTATGTAATAGTACTGAGTCTGCATTAAAACTAGACTTAGTAACATTGACCTCATAGTCACTCAGAACAACATATGCAGAGTCATAGGATAAACCGGCTCTTGTAAAATAGGACGTTCCCCCCTGGCCTTTGAACAAAAACTGATGAGGATAATAAACACCATTTGTTGCCTCTACAATAGTGCTATCATTCTTATAAAATCCGGATAGATCTAATTCCTTAAACTCAAAATAAGGCTCTTGATCAAATTTAAATTCAAAGCCGCTACTGTATATCTTCCATTTATAACGTCCATCATCAAAAAGCACATCATCAAAAATAACGGAATAGGTTGTAGCTAGATACTTGCTTGTATATCCAGCTGGATTTCTTCTGCTAAAATCTTTTAGATCATTTAGCCAAAGTAAAAGAAGGCTCTCTTCTTCTGAAGTTTCTATATGTCCAATTAGACTTAAGAAATTGGTCCAATCCTGTGCTTGAGAAATTCGCTTTTTTAGAAAATTATTAGAAATATCATAGATAGCCTGCGATTCATCTTCGCTTATTCCACCATAAGACCATAAATCATTAAACTCAACCATTAAAAGCTCTAGTCTCTCTTTATTAATATCTGTATTAGATAAATAGTCATTCAATTCTTTTGGATAGACAGTTGGGTCTTCTGTGAATTTCTTCAGTTTTTGACCAACAGATAGGAATGGTAGGCAGAATAATAAAAATACTAGAGCATTTTTCATTTAGGAGCGCTTAAAACGTGCAGAAATCCAACGGTCTTCTTGCAAGTAATCTTGCAATTCTAGGCCTAAACTTTTTGCCTCATCTTGTATCATTCCAAAGTCTTGTTCAAAAAATCCACTAAAAAGAATATATGAATTAACGGCCATGGATTTAACGTATACGTGCATATCATCCAGTAAAACATTTCTATTAATATTAGCAAGGATAATGTCATAGTTATCTTCCTTTAAGGCATCAGCATCCCCATGAAGGCATTCTATATTTGTACAACTATTTCGTTCTGCATTCTCTGCAGTATTTTCAACGGCCCATTCAAAATTATCTATTGCCATCACATAGTCTGCTCCAAGCTTCTCAGCTACAATGGCCAAAACACCAGTACCTGTACCCATATCAAGAACCTTCTTAGATTTAAAATCTTGAGAAAGCATTAATTTGACCATAAGTCTGGTAGTTTGATGGTGACCTGTTCCAAATGACATTTTTGGTTCTATCACTAATTCCATCTTAGCCTGAGAAGGCTCGTGAAATGGAGCTCTAATATAGACCTGTCCTTCAATATCTATAGGTTTATAATTAGTCTCCCACTCTTCATTCCAATTCTTATTCTCTAGCTTATCAAGATCATAAGAAATTGTAAAATCTTTACTATTTAGTAACCAATGACTCTTTAATTCAGCTTCTTTAAAATCTCCTTCTAAGATATAGGCTTTCAAACCTTCAGCTGTTTCTTCAAAGGAATCATATTCCATTTCATCCAGGCAAGCTAGTAGAATATCTCTTCCGGGCTCTACTGGGTCTACTTTAAATTCGAGTACTAAAAATGGTTCCATTATAAATTATTAATTCTTGATTCTATTAATTTCGAAAAATCTTCAACTTTAAGTGATGCCCCCCCTATTAAACCACCGTCAACATCATTTTTAGCAAAAAGATCGTCTGCATTAGATGGTTTTAATGACCCTCCATATAATATGGGAGTTTGGTCAGCTAAATCAGAGTTAAAACAATTTTTTAGGAAATCTCTAATAAATAAATGCATTTCTTGAGCTTGTTCCGGACTAGCTACTTCACCAGTACCAATGGCCCAGACAGGCTCGTAAGCAATGACTAAGCTCTTTAAATCAGAAGCAGTCAAGCCAGCAAGTGCTTTTGTCAATTGATCCGAAACTTTTTCGTTCTGTTGATTCGACTTTCTTAGGTCAAGCGTTTCTCCAACACAAACAATCGGCTTTAAGCCAAATTCTAAAACTGATTTCAACTTAGAGTTCACGTCCTCATCTGACTCATTCCAATAAGTTCTTCTTTCTGAGTGGCCCAATATAACGTACTCGGCACCCGTGGATTTAATCATATCAAGACTAATTTCACCTGTAAAAGCGCCAGATTGATGCAAACTACAATCCTGTGCAGCAATCTGAAAGGCACTCTCTTTAGTTTGAGTTGCAGCTGAGAATAAATGTGTAAATGGAACGCCAATTACTAATTCAATATCCTTTGAATCCACTTTGGGTTCAACTTCTATTAAGCCTTGAATCAATTCTTGACCCTCGGCCAAATTTAAATTCATTTTCCAATTTGCTGCGATAATTTTTCTTGCCATAATTTATGATTTTCTTATTCTTGGATCTAGCCAAGAATAGAGTATATCTACTATAATATTAATAAAAACAAAGGTAATGCCTATGACCAAAACCGCGCCCATTACCAAAGGTAAATCCAGCTGATTCAGAGCTTCTACAATCTGCTTACCTAGGCCATTCCATCCAAATATATACTCTACAAATACTGCTCCTGCAAGCATACTTGCAAACCAGCCTGATGCTGCTGTAATAACAGGGTTCAAAGCATTTCTAAGTGCATGCTTAAATACTACTTCGTATTCATTTAGTCCTTTTGCTCTTGCTGTTCTAATATAATCTTGACCTAGCTCTTCCAATAAACTAGACCTTGTCAATTGAGTAATAACTCCTAAAGGTCTTATTCCTAAGGTAAGCGCCGGCAGAATTAAATTTCGCCATTGAATATAAACTCCTTGGCCATAGTCATCAATTTCATAAAGGCTTCCGGACATATTAAGACCTGTGTATTCTGACCATAAATAACCAAACAACCATGCTATTAGAATTGCGCTAAAAAAACTTGGAATGGACATTCCGATGGTACTAAAAAACACCAAGAATCTATCCAATATGGAATTCTGATAAACCGCTGCGACCAAGCCCAAGCCTATACCAATTATCATGGCTATGATTATTGAGACAACGGCTAATAATACCGTATTAGGCAGTGTCTCAGCAATTATTGATGAAACATTTTTCCCTTGCTGAACAAAGCTCTTTCTAAGGTAAGGTTGTTTCAATACGATTTTAAAGCTGCTTGTTTCTATTAAGCCAATACTCTTTGATTGATCCTTCCAAAAGGTATAATTCTCAGGATTCTTTGAATGGAAGCTAATTGGAGAAAGATCATTGAGGTAATAGAAGTACTGAGTGGAAACTGGCTGATCAAAGCCAAATTTCTTCTTTATTGCCTCAAGCTGCTCACTATCCTCTCTTTGATCTAACATCATTCTAGCAGGATCACCTGGCAGAATGGAAAAAAGGAAGAATACGCTTGTAGCCACCCCAAGGATTACAATGAAACTATAGCCAAGCTTATTTAAAATATAGCCAAGCAATTACTTTAAATCATTTGCAAGGTTACTATACTTAGGAATATCATTATAATGCCATTTAGCTGTTACAACTCCATTCCTCAATTGTACAAGCCCTGGATTGGACCTAATTATTGTTTTGAGGGTAGTTTCATCCATTGACCCAAAAGGAAAGGGTGTTTGCCATTCATGTCTTTTAATCTCCACAAGTTCGTCCAAACTTGCACTCAAGCCTAAAACTGTAATACCCTCTTGTTGAGCTTGAGCAGCAAATTGATTAATTTTATCGAAGGCGTCTCCATTGGTCTCGTCTATTTTATAAGCGATCAATAGGTAAACTAAATCATCGCTTAAAATTCTATCTGTAATATCTTCATCATCTAGAGAAATTATAAAGTCATGAACTGGAGGCTCATACCCATGCTTTAGAACAACAGACTCTGTTAGATCTGAAAGCATTTCCCATTCTTTCTTTTCCCACCATTTATCTGACATATAATCTTCAGAATTGATCTTTTGTACTTCTCCAGTATTCACGTTTTTTAAAGAGTAAATACTTCCGTATAAAGTTGGCTCAAGGCCGATTTCTTCAGCTGACTTCATACCCTCGGTAATACTTTTCCCAACTGCGTATGCTCTAAAATCCTTCACTGGAAGATGGTTTAAAACATAGTTCCCTAAAGCCGCACACAGAACTAGTGCAATAAATAGACTTGATTTTAAAACTTTTGGATTGAATAGTGGCTGAATATATTTTTGATTCAAAAAAATGACAATGATCAACACACTTAAAATAATGTCTTTATAAAAAGATTCCCATGGTGTCAAAGGAATAGCATCTCCAAAGCACCCGCAGTCTGTCACCTTATTAAAATAAGCCGAGTAAAAAGTTAGAAAAGTAAAGAAGAGTATCATTCCTAATAGAAGCCAATTGGTCAATCTTTTATAGGCGCCCAGTAAGAGAGCTAAGCCCAAAAGAACTTCTAGAATAACTATAAAAACAGCCATTTCAAGTGCGATAGGCTGTAAAAAAACTAGATTCAAAACTTCCTCGCTGAAGTATTCGTCCAGCTTAAAGCTAAATCCTACTGGATCGTTCAGCTTAATAAGACCTGAAAATATGAATAGAAGTCCAACAAATAATCTAGATAATTGAGTAATTGCTTTCATAAATTTTTAATTCCTTTCTTCATTAATCTTAATCATAGAAAAAACTGCATAATTAACCATGTCGAAATAATTTGCATCTATACCCTCAGACACAATAGTCTTGCCAGCATTATCTTCAATTTGCTTTACTCTCAATAATTTTTGAAGAATTAAATCTACAAGAGAAGAGATTCTCATTTCTCTCCATGCCTCGCCATAATCGTGATTCTTCTTCTCCATAAGCTCCTTTGAGCTCCCTGCATACTTATCAAAAAGTTTAGTTGCCTTATCAGAATCTATATCCGGTTGATCAACTACTCCTAATTCTAGTTGAATTAAAGCCATAATTGAGTAATTCAGAATACCAATAAATTCTCCTTCTATTCCATCATCCACTAATTGAAATCCTTTTTCTTGAATAGAACGGATTCTTTGAGCTTTGATAAATATCTGATCTGTTAAACTTGGGAGTCTTAAAATTCTCCAGGCAGGACCGTAATCCTTTGTCTTTTTAATATAAAGTTCGCGGCATTTCGCAATAACTTCGTCGAATTGATTAGAAGTTTTGTTCATTTAATACTTTAGCATTTAGATTCAAACCAAGGAAATGGATACACCTCCTATGACAAGCGACCCGAAAGATAATATTTTTCTAAGGAAACACAGCCTCAATATGAGCGGAAGACTGTACGAATTAGACAGTGTGAAAATTATGGGAATCTTGAATCTTACTCCAGACTCTTTCTATGATGGAAATCAATATGTTGAGACTAAAAAGCTAGTGGATAGAATAGACTCAATGGTAGATCAAGGGGTTGATATCATTGACTTAGGGGCTGCAAGCTCTAAACCAGGAGCTAGCACGTTAGATCCTAAAGACGAAATAAAAAGACTGGAAAATGCTTTGAAATATATTCAAGTAAACTATCCTGATCAAGTTCTATCTATTGACACTTTTCATTCTGAGGTAGTGAAATTTGCCTTTGACTATGGAGTTGATATTATTAATGACATTTCAGGAGGGCAATTAGACCCCCTTATGTTTAAAACAGCGGCTGATTTAAAGATGCCTTATATTGGAATGCATATGAGAGGCACTCCCAAAAGCATGTCAAGTTTAACTACCTACAACAATATTTATCAAGAACTCATCTTATATTTTTCTGAAATGATCTCTAATTTAGTAGAGGCAGGTGTTGCAGATATTATTATTGATCCAGGTTTTGGCTTTGCCAAAACCTTAGAGCAGAATTATGAGCTCTTTAGCAAGCTGGATCAGTTCAAGATACTAGAAAAACCAATGCTTATCGGAGTAAGTAGAAAATCGATGATCTATAATGCCTTGGGCATAAATAGTGATCAAAGTTTAAACGGAACAACGGTTCTAAATACACTCGCAATTCAATCAGGTGCAAAAATCTTAAGAGTTCATGATGTGAAAGAAGCTTTAGAAGCGGTTAAAATCTGTAACTTCATCCAAAATTCAGAGCATTAGTGACCTTCCTTGATTTTAGAATACTTGATTTACTAGACATCCTATTAGTTGCTTTTCTTCTATTCCAACTATATCGGCTTGTTAGAGGAACTGTCGCCATTAATATTTTTATTGGTGTTGCCACGATATTTTTAATATGGAAACTAGTTGAAGCCTTAGGCATGGAGCTGCTTTCTGAGATTTTAGGAAAATTTATTGGTGTTGGCGTTATAGCCTTGGTAATTGTTTTTCAACAAGAAATAAGAAAATTCTTAGTGGTATTAGGCTCTACTAGTTTCATGAATAGGAATTCAATCCTAAAAAAATTAAACTGGGCTAAAGAACCAACTAACGTTATAAATATTGACCAGATTATTTATGCTATTCAAGACTTAAGCAGCACTAGAACTGGTGCCCTAATGGTTATTGAAAAGAAAACTCAACTAGGAAGTTATATACAAACTGGTACGGCGCTTAATGCAGAGCTAAGTCAAGGAATATTATTGTCAATTTTCAATAAGTATAGCCCCTTACATGATGGAGCTGCTATAATTAGCGGAAATACAATCAAGGCTGCCGCTTGTATTTTACCTGTGACTGATAGCCATAAAGTGCCCTCTAGATTTGGATTAAGACATAGAGCTGCAATAGGTATGGCTGAAAAGACAGATGCTATTATTGTTGTTGTTAGCGAAGAAACAGGCGAAATTTCACTTCTACAAAACGAAGAATTTAAAAATCAATTAAGACCTATTGATTTGCACGAGCTTTTGGAAAAAGCACTTCTTGGATAGACTTAATCTTCTGTATTTCATAATTCTTTTCAAAACTTCTAAAACCAAGCTGAGCGGACTTGTATTCTTAAAAGTCCGTGGCGTCTTATTTGATATAATCAACTAATCTAGTCGTGTTGAACATTAAAAAAAGTATTTGGTTATCCGGTTTCGGATAATTAACATATCCTTTAAGTTAGACTAGATTAATTTGTGTAATATCGCAAGCCTATTAATATTAGTCTCTCATTGAAAACAACTAAAAAAATACTTGACAATAAAAAAGTTCTTCTTTTAGAAGATGATGAAGTAGATCAAATGCTATTAAAGTTAATGGTGGAAGGTGAAGGTGCAAAAATCCAAATTGAAAACAATCCTGAGTCCATAGTAAATTTGCTATTAGAAGATCGTTTTGATCTTATTCTGATGGACGCTCGCTTTGGTAACTCTAATTCTTTGAACCTAGTCAGAAAGCTCAGAACTAATATGAGTTTCAAGATTCCGATTATCGGCATGACATCCGTGAACTATGCAGGAAGAGGAATGCAAAGTGGTATGGATGCTATAATTCGCAGACCTATTGAAAAATCGAAATTTAATGCCGCACTCAACGAAGCCTTAAACAAGCCTTAAGGCTCCTTCTTTTAAGGAGTATAATTTCACTTTATTCTTCTTAGACCACTCCTCCCATATACTTAGTTGATATTCACTTGCCCAAGAGTTTAAAATCAGTCCCTTTGATGGCTTTTTTTTTGTATTACTTGGGTAAACTCGTGAACCTACAAACCAGTATTCAACAGTCAGTTTAGGCTGCTTCTTATTGATAATTTGAAGCGTGTTTTCACTTAAAGAAAGTAAACCCTTATACTCTCTGCTTTCCAATGATTGTGACAAACAATCATAACAATTCATATTGCCGACCGCATTCATTTTATGATTTTGAATAAGCCTTATCCCTTTTTGCATGGAACTAGAGTCTGTAATTGCGTTAAACTCATGACCAATCCAAGATGCAAATACCAATTTATCTTGAAATGCATAAATCCACACTTCATTTTTATTTGATTCATTTTGAGAGTAAACCGAGTTAAAATTAAAACTCATAAGAAAGAGTGTGCCTATTGAAAGTAGAACTAATGTCCTATACTTCAAATAAAGAGCTAGGCTAAAAAAAATCCCTATCGCGAAAGCGAATTCATTAAAAGTGTGAAAAGTGTAAGACAGTTTAAAAAAGCTGAGACTTTCAAACCAAACAAGGCTCTGATTTAAAAAAATGTACAAGTATTCTAGGCAGATGTCGATAAAATGAAAATCATATATAGTTCCAATCAGTAAGTATAAAATACCTAAATACATCATTAAAGGAATTAAGAAAACAGAAGCGAGGCTAGACAAGAGAAAAATAAAATTCAGACTTCCAAAATGATAAATTAAGACAGGCCATAAAAGAATATGGACGCATATTGCCATTTTTATTCCTGACAATATGAACTCAATAATAACAAATCTTGAATGCATGAATTTATGAATACTTGGATAGGTTAAGACAAGCGAAAGAACGGCAAGAAATGAAAGCTGGAAACCCAATTCGAATAGTTCATTAGGCCAAATAATCAAAATTATTAAAGCGGAAGCTAATAGATTGTTGATCGAATTATTAGGCCGTTTAAACCACTCACCTAAGGTCATTAAACTCAACATTATTGCTGCCCGGATACTTGCAATACCAAAACCACTAATAGCCGTAAATGACCAAAGAATAATTATGATTAAAATTGGTTTCAAAAGGCTATTCCTCAAGCTAGTTCTACTAAATATGAATTGTATTATTAGAAATAATAATCCTAAATGCATTCCGCTAACTACTAGAACATGCATTAACGAACTAGACTTAAACCTTTCTTTTGTAGTTGAGCTAAGCAGACTTTTATCACCTAAAATAATAGCAAGATAAACTGACTTTGCCTGTTTGGGAATTTGCCAATCTAAAATGCTTTCTTTGAAATAATTCTGCACAAGCTCAAGGCTTGACTTAGCCTCCTCTTGTTGTACAAAAACATTAGGCATCTTCAAAACCAATCTAGCCTCTATATTTCTCTTTTTAAAATAATCATAAAAACTGAATGAAGAAGGGTTTAAGCCTTGTGAGATCTGTCTAGCTTCTCCACTTATTAAAAAAGAAGAATTACTAAGTAAACTTTTATATTCAGGAAGTTGAGAAGAACTAAGTATTGAGTAGAATTTAAAGCTTCTATTTTCAGAATGATCCGAATCTATTATTTGAGCCGTACCATAAATTCGTCTAATGGAATCATTGACTTCATAGTATTCATTGACTTCAATTTGATAAAGCTTTTCTCCTAATACTGGATATTCAGATATTGAACTATTCAAATCTGCGTTGAGGATGCTCAGGAAGAATAGCAGAACGTAGATTACTGTATTAAAACCCTTTGAACATGACAAGAATAGCCATAAAGTCAATCCTAATAAAAAGATGCAAGAGCCAATAATGTAAAAACCCTCTTGAAAGAAATAATGATGATATACTATTCCAAATATCCAGATAAGGCAGAACCTAAAGGCTGGATAATAGGCAAGGTGCATTTAATCCACGATTAGATATTTCAAGTCCTCCAACTCAACATCGCTATAATAAAAATACAATATTTCTCTGTAGTCATAGCCTTTGGCAGCCATATTAATTGCACCATCTTGAGCCATTCCAACCCCATGACCAAATCCTTTACCATGCAGAATTAAGCTCTCTCCTTTATCCTCAACAGTAAAATAAGTTGATTTCAATTTAAACCTTGATCGCACTCTTGTCAACTTTAACTTTTTATTAGAATATCTAAAATAAGCCTGCCTTCCATTAGAATGATTGAAATTCAAAATGTCTTTTTGAAGAGAGGCAGTGTTAGATACTCCTAAAGATGATGCATAATATTTGAAAAAGCTTTCCTTATTTACCTCCTTGGTCCAGCTATAAGAGCCCACTCCTACAGAAAAGCTATCCGGCACCGTTTTCAGATAATCCAAACTAGTTAGCCATACATCATTTGCAGCACACGTAAAGCCACCGCTATTGGCATGAAATACACCTAAAATAGGCTCACACTCTGGAGTGACCAAAATTGTATCGCGCGTAAGCCAAACAGCTTTCAGAATACTGTCCTTATTCTTGTAGTGGCATTTGGAAAAATAAACTTGGGAGGTGACATCATCCTTAAGATTATAGCCATCACTTTTATGCTTTTCTAAGTTCTTTAGGGCAAATGTCCTTGCCAAAATTGCTTGCGCCTTAAAAAACTCTAGCTTATCAACATGCCCTCCCTCACTTTCAACCACTCCAGCGACGTAATGCTCCATATTGACAATATTTACGAGCTGCAAATAGCCTTGAAATACTCTTACTTGAAGATTACCATGATAAACTCGTCCATTTCTATTAACGTCTACTCTAAACTCCTTTTCCGGATGAGAACTCTTTAAATAAACTGCCGCATATTTCCCAAGCTTTTCGCCAGACCTACTTACTAAGACTTCCTTTCCCTTTTGTTGAAAGTACAAAGTTCTGCTGGAATCCTCAGGGATCATATCGTAGATCGTATCAAGTTTCTTTAAATCTGAAGATAGTGCTAATAAATAGTATACACCTGTGTCAGGTGTTACCACAGTTTTAGAAATATTAAGAGTAGAGAAAATACGAACCTTCAGCTCCACCGCATGAGCATCTAATGAGAGTAGTAAGGTAAATAGAAGTGTTACTTTTAAGAATCTCATCTACCCAGAAAGTTTAAAACTAGATCTGCCGCTCTTTCTGAGGCACCTACTCCACCTAATTTCTTTTGTAGCTCCTTATACTCCTGCAAAAGGGACTCCCGTTTATCACCTTTAACCAAATCCATAATCTCTAGTTCTATTGCCTTAGGATTACATTCTGCCTGTATCATCTCTTTGACCAGCTCCTTATCCATTATTAAATTGACTAGAGATATAAACTTGATTTTAACCAATTGCTTAGCAATCCAATAAGATACCCAACTTCCTTTATAACAGACTACCTCAGGGACATTAAAGATTGCCGTTTCAAGAGTTGCTGTTCCAGAAGTTACTAAGGCCATATCCGCAAGTTCAAGAATCTCATAAGTCTGGCCTGGAATAAGAGCAATATTTTTTGACTTTACTATAGACTGATAAAACTCCAAATCCTGTGAAGGTGCGACTGCAATGGCAAACTGAAAATTACTGAGCCTTTCGACCGATTTAAGTATAATAGGTAAAATGGTAGATATTTCCTGCTTTCTAGAACCCGGTAGAAGAGCCATAAGCTTCTTATCAGAACTAAGACCCCATTCCTCAAGTTTCCTTTCTCTATTAGCTTCTGGTCTGTTAGAAACGGCGTCCAATAGAGGGTGCCCTACATAATCAACCTCCATATTATATTTTGCATAAAACTCTTGTTCAAAGGGAAGAATACAGATCATTTTATCAATATCCCTTTTGATTTTATGCACTCTACTTTGTTTCCATGCCCATATCTGAGGTGAAATATAATAGATGGTTTTAATAGACTGTTGTTTAGCCCATTCCGCGATCCTTAAATTGAAGCCTGGATAATCCACAAAAATAATCGCATCAGGTTTATACTCTAAGATGTCTTTTTTGCAGAACTTTAAATTAGAAAGAATGGTTCTTAGATTCAATAGAACCTCAAGAAATCCCATAAAAGCCAATTCCTTATAGTGCTTTACTGGTTTTGATTGAACCATAGCCATTAGGTCTCCTCCCCAATATCTAAATTCAGAATTAGGATCTTTTTTTAAAAGAGCTCTCATGAGATTAGAAGCGTGCAAATCTCCACTCGCCTCGCCAGCAATTATATAGTAACGCACAGATTATTTTTTGCTAAGGTATTAGCCTTTTTTGGCTGAAACAAAAAGAAGCGAAAAAGTTTATAACAGGAATCTGTAAATAAAGAGTGCAATCAGATAAAGGATTGAAGAGATTAGGATGCCCCTACTAAAAAACTCTTTATTCAACTGCAAACCCAGAAAAAAAACTGCTGCATTGATAATCATACCTAAGGTGATTATCTGTGTATTTACATGCTTGATTAAATCCTGATTACTATACTTCTGTAGCCCTATAAGTTCTGGCCTGGCATCCATGACAATATAGACCCCAATAATTGGAAGTACAGCACCTAAAAGTATGCCCGTAATTATTTGAATATTTGATTTACTCACAGTTGGATTTGATTATTGAAACGTAGTAAGGGAAAGAATATTATAGATTCCAATTTTTAATTCTTTCTAATTCAGAATGAGCAGTTAAGTCACTGTTTACAGGAACAACAGAAATGTAATTGTTTGCAAGTGCCCATTCATCCGTATCCTCACCACTATCATAATTTACAAAAGTACCAGTCAGCCAATAATAATTCTTTGATCTTGGGTCTTTTCTAGAATCAAATTCTTCTTCCCAATTAGCTTTGGCCTGTCTACAAACTTTAACCCCTTTATAGGGTTTGTCCTGATACTTTGGAATGTTTACATTAAGGCAATAACCTCTCTGCATTCCATGAATCAATACCTCTTTAGAAATCTTCAAGATAAACTCTTTTGCAGGCTCAAAATTGGCATCCCAACTAAAATCGCATAGAGAGAATCCAATGCTAGGAATGGCTTCAAGAGCTCCTTCTACAGCTGCAGACATCGTTCCTGAATAAATGACATTTATTGAAGAGTTTGATCCATGATTAATTCCTGATACGACTAAGTCCGGTTTTCTATCCATTACAACATTAACTGCCAGCTTGACACAGTCAACTGGAGTACCGCTACAACTGTATTCTTTCTGAGGACCTTTATCTATTGTTAAAGGGTCACATCTTAAAATCCCATCTATTGTAATTGCATGTCCCATACCAGATTGAGGACTGTCAGGAGCCACTACCACTACCTCTCCCAATTCATTCATACATTCTATCAAAGCTCTAATACCAGGAGCAGTTATGCCATCGTCATTACATACTAATATTAAGGGTCTAGCCATTTTGAGTGTTTTTTTTGTAAAACTAAAACTATATCTATAAATCAGGCATAGGATTTGCTATTTTTGAAAGTATAAATTAGAAACAAATGATATTAATATTAGTAGTCTTCATGTTGATCGGTTTTATAGTTCAACAAAGGCTAAAGTCAAAATTCAAAAAATATAGTGAGGTTGGATTATCTAATGGACTTTCTGGTAGAGAAATTGCAGAAAAGATGCTCTCTGACAACGGCATTCGTGACGTAAAAGTTATTTCTACTCCAGGAAAACTGACAGATCATTATAATCCTACAGATAAAACAGTAAATTTATCTGAGGATGTATATGAAGGAAGGTCTGTAGCTTCCGCTGCCGTAGCTGCTCATGAATGTGGGCATGCTGTTCAGCATAAGGAAGCCTACTCTTGGTTGAATTTTAGATCAGCTATGGTTCCTATTGTCAGTTTTAGTTCCAAGGCAATGAGTGTAATCTTTATGCTAATGATATTTGGAAGCTTCATAGTCCATTTATTTCCTTTAGACACTGTCTTTCTAGTTGTAATCATTTTACAAGCAGCAATAAGTGTTTTCACTTTAGTGACTTTACCAGTAGAGTATGATGCAAGTAATCGTGCCTTAGCTTGGTTAGAAAAAACTGGTACATCCACAAGACAAGAACACGATATGGCAAAGGATGCACTAAATGCTGCAGCTAATACTTACCTAGTAAGTGCCTTAGCTTCATTAACACAATTAGCTTATTATATTATGCTATTTATGGGTAGTAGAGACTAATTTTAAAAAAATAGTTCTGATAGGAGGCCATAAATTGGCCTCTTTTTTTTGTGGCAATTGTAATTAAACTAACTTTTTAGTTGTGTAACTAATTTTTTAGTTTATGTTTGTGAAAGAAATTATTATATGAGAGATTTAACTAAAGCAGAAGAAGAGATAATGCAAGTTTTATGGAAGCTTGAGAGTGCTTTTGTAAAGGAAATTATTCGAGAATTACCGGAACCAAAGCCGGCCTATAATACGGTAAGCACTATAGTTCGCATTTTAGAGCAAAAAGAAATGGTTTCCTATAAGAGTTTTGGGAAATCTCATCAATATTATCCTCTTATCAGTAAGGAAAACTATAGTGAGCATAAAACGAATGGACTTTTGAAAGGATACTTCTCTGGAAGCATTAGCAAATTTGTTTCCTCCTTTGTTGATGGAAATGACATTGGCACAGAGGAACTAGATGATATTTTAAAGTTGATAGAACAAAAAAAACAAAATAAGTCATGATAACACTTCTTCAATTTACTTTCTGGAGTTCAGTTTTCTATATTTTCTACAAACTGTTTTTAAGCCCATTGAGTTTCTATAAATGGAATAGATATATAATACTCAGCTTTCCGCTTTTATGCCTTAGTATACTCTTTCTATCACCCCTATTCACCCCTGTTGTAGAAACTATTAAAACCATAAACTTAGAGCCTATAAGAGTCACATCTTCAACAAGTTTAGAGAAAATTGAAAATAGTATTTCATTTTTCGATCCATCTTATCTAGTTGCGCTCTATCTAATAATAAGTTCGTTTATTCTTCTACTTCTGAGCAAGAATCTAATTCAAACTATAAGAATCGGCCGCAAGGCAATAAAAACAAATATTGAAGGCATAGTTATCTACCATGGCCAGGCCATTGAAAGTCCATTTGTTCTTTTTAATAGAATATATATTCCCTCTAACTTAATGAACAATAAAGAGCAACTAGGACCAATCCTGGTGCATGAACTAGTCCATAAAAACCAAAAGCATAATTATGATCTAATATTTTACAAATTACTGATCTCTATTTTTTGGTTCAATCCATTCCTTATTTTCTTGGCAAAAGAATTGAATAAAATTCATGAGGCTCTTGCCGATAAAGAAGCGAGCAGCAATTCAGATATTGAAACCTATATAAACCTTCTTTTGAGTTCAAAGTTTAAAGTCAATTTCATGGCTGCTACCAATCCATTTTTCAATTCATCATTAATTAAAACCCGAATAAATATGTTATACAAAAAGCAAAGTAATACCGCTTATAAATTATTCTATACAGGCCTATTAGCGATATGGGGTCTTATGATTATTAGTTCGTGCGGAAAATCAAATGATATAGCTAATTCTGGAAGTCAAGAAAAAGTGGTCACTGGTTATGAGACTAAAGATAAAAAGGTTGAAGGTTTTGCAAGATTTGACGAGCTCACTTCTTTTCCTAAGGGCCCAGAATGTAATACTTTTGGACCTATAGCTGATCAACATGATTGTTTTTTACGCGTGATTCAAAACAATGTACTATCTAAAATAGAATATTCAGATGAAGCCCAAAAACTTGGACTAGAAGGAAAGATTTTTGTAGCCTTTACCATAGACAAAAAAGGTGAAGTAAAGGATGCTGAAGTAAGTAGATCCTTTGACAAGACTGAGGCGAGCAAAGAAGAACTTGCATTGATTGCAAAGCTAGAACAGCAAGCTGTAGAAGTAATAGAATCTTTAAGATTTACAGCTCCGGCGAAAATCGATGATAAAGATGTAGCCATTAGGTTTAATCTACCTATCAGCTATATGTTGGCTTGCTAACATACTTTCAGGACGAGATAAATGCAATAAAAAAGCCCTGCAAATTGCAGGGCTTTTTTCATTATGCTTGTCCTGTTGGACCTCCGAAGTTGAGCGGAACCGCAGCTTGGTCTATATCCTTAATCACACCATGAAGGGCTTCGTATCGCGCTACATTTTCTTGTAGAGCTTTTAGCACTCTTTTAGTGTGTTGAGGAGTAAGTAAAACTCTGGATTTCACTTTAGCTTTAGGAACGCCTGGCATTACTTGAATAAAATCTAGTACAAACTCTGTTGGAGAGTGATTTACTATGGCTAGATTAGAATAAATTCCCTCTGCCATTTCTTCACTTAATTCAACATTAATTTGCCCGTCTTTTATTTTATTCTGCTCTGACATTCTTATGCTTTTACTTCTTCAATTTCTACAGACTCAGACTGATTCTTAGATTTCAATCTATCGTAATCCTCTTGAGAACCAACGATAATCTTATCATAAGATTTTAATCCGGTACCTGCAGGTATCTTATGTCCAACAATAACATTTTCTTTAAGACCTTCAAGGTAATCTCTCTTACCATTAACAGCAGCCTCATTAAGAACCTTAGTTGTTTCCTGGAAGGAAGCGGCACTAATAAAACTCTTAGTTTGAAGTGAAGCTCTAGTAATACCTTGAAGAATTGGTCTAGCAGTTGCTGGTTGTGCATCTCTAGATTCAACCAATTGCTTGTCTGCTCTTCTCAATAATGAATTCTCATCTCTAAGTTTTCTAGCAGATATTATTTGACCCGCTTTCAATACTTCTGAGTCACCAGCATCAACAACAACCTTTTTATCAAAGATCCAATCATTTTGAGTAATGAAGTCATTCTTATGTACAAGGTTTCCTTCAAGGAAAGTAGTATCACCTGGATCAGCGATATTAACCTTACGCATCATCTGTCTAACGACAACTTCAAAGTGCTTATCATTAATCTTCACACCTTGTAAACGATATACTTCTTGAACTTCATTTACTAGATATTCTTGAACTCTATTAGGTCCTTGAATAGCCAATATATCAGCCGGGGTAATAGCTCCATCAGAAAGTGGCATACCAGCTCTCACAAAGTCATTTTCTTGTACAAGAATCTGCTTGCTTAAGTTGATAAGGTACTTTTTAGTTTCACCAGTACGGCTTTCAACAATTATTTCTCTATTTCCTCTTTTTATTTTACCGTAAGAAACAACACCATCAATTTCAGAAACAACGGCTGGGTTAGACGGATTACGAGCTTCAAACAATTCTGTTACTCTTGGTAAACCTCCAGTAATATCACCAGACTTAGCAGATTTACGTGGAATCTTAACAAGTGTTTTACCAGCTTTAATCTTTTCGCCTTCTTCAACAATAATGTGAGCTCCAACAGGAAGAGTATAATGCTTTAACTCATTACCTTTTGAATCAGTAATAGAGATTGTAGGAACTAATTTCTTATTTCTGTTCTCTGAGATTACTTTCTCCATGAAACCAGTCTGCTCATCAACTTCTACGCGATAAGTTAAACCTTGCTCAATATCAGTGAACTTAATTAATCCTGCAGTTTCAGAAATAATTACGGCATTGTAAGGATCCCATTCGCAAATGACATCATCCTTCTTCATTTTCGCTTGGTCCTTAACCTTAATGATAGAGCCATAAGGAACATTATTAGTAGCTAAGTTAACTCCTGTTTTCTCATCTACTAATCTCATTTCAGCTGTACGACCAATTACGTACTCAACCATTACACCTTCAGCATTCTCTCCCTCAACAGTTCTTAACTCATCGAATTCGATTCTACCGTCAAATTTAGCCTTGATATTAGATTCTTCAGAAACGTTACCAGCAGTACCTCCCACGTGGAAAGTTCTTAATGTTAACTGTGTTCCTGGTTCTCCAATAGATTGTGCAGCAATTACACCTACAGTTTCACCCATTTGAACTGCTTTACCAGTGGCGAGGTTTCTACCATAACATTTAGCACAAATTCCTCTTTGAGACTCACATGTTAATGCAGATCTTACTTCAACAGTTTGTATTGGTGATTCTTCAATTTTAGCTGCCGCTATCTCGCTAATCTCTTCTCCAGAAACAACGTATACCTCTGAAGTTCTTGGATCAACGATATCATGTAATGAAGTTCGCCCTAAGATTCTATCAAATAGAGGCTCAACAACTTCTTCATTCTTCTTAAGTGCACTTACCTCAAGTCCTCTAAGAGTACTACAATCTTCCTCATTAATAATTACATCTTGAGAAACGTCCACTAAACGTCTTGTTAAGTAACCGGCATCCGCTGTTTTAAGAGCCGTATCCGCTAGTCCTTTACGAGCACCGTGAGTAGAAATAAAGTACTCAAGAATAGAAAGACCTTCTTTAAAGTTAGAGATAATTGGATTTTCAATAATCTCACCACCACTAGATCCAGATTTTTGAGGCTTAGCCATCAAACCACGCATACCTGAAAGCTGACGAATCTGTTCTTTAGATCCCCTTGCTCCAGAGTCAAGCATCATATAGATTGGATTAAATCCTTCTCTATCTGAGATTAGATGGTGCATTGCACGATCAGTAAGACGTGCATTGGTATTAGTCCAAACATCAATAACTTGATTATATCTCTCGTTATTTGTGATAAGACCCATATTATAAGAAGACAAGATATTTACAATCTGCTCTTCGGCATCCTTAATTAAATCGTCCTTTTCTTCAGGGATAATAATATCACCTAAACTAAAGGATAGTCCACCTTTAAATGCATTCATATAACCAAGATCCTTCATATCATCAAGGAACTTAGCTGTAGCAGGAATATCGGTACGCTTAAGAATGCTTGCGATAATTTCACGCAAAGCCTTCTTAGTCAATACTTCATTTATAAAGCCTACCTCTTCTGGTACCACTTTATTAAATAAGATTCTTCCGACCGTAGTGTCAATTATCTTATTAACCAAACTACCATCCTCAGCATCAACAAGTGTTCTAACTTTTACTTCAGAGTTTAAGTCTAATTTACCTTCATTGTAGGCAATTGTTACTTCCTCATCAGAGTAAAAAGTAAGTCCAGCTCCTCTTGCAGGGAAGATATCCGTTTTAGGACGGGCCTTTGTCATATAATAAAGACCCAATACCATATCCTGAGAAGGTACTGTAATTGGAGATCCGTTTGCAGGATTCAATATATTATGAGAAGCAAGCATTAAAACTTGAGCTTCAAGAATTGCTGCCGATCCCAAAGGAAGGTGAACCGCCATTTGGTCACCATCAAAATCCGCATTAAATGCAGTACACACTAATGGGTGTAGCTGTATCGCTTTTCCTTCAATCAGTTTAGGTTGGAACGCCTGAATACCAAGACGGTGAAGAGTTGGTGCACGGTTCAATAATACCGGGTGCCCCTTCATAACGTTTTCTAAAATATCCCAAACTACTGGTTCTCTTTTATC
Organism: uncultured Schleiferiaceae bacterium; assembly: GCA_965661265.1. Lineage (GTDB taxonomy): Bacteria > Bacteroidota > Bacteroidia > Flavobacteriales > Schleiferiaceae > CBFIDE01. The sequence goes on from CBFIDE010000001.1 coordinate 66,053, forward strand.
TATAATTTTCTTTCCAGACTTTACAGTCTTAACAATTCCTCTTTCAATAAGCTTACGCACGATAAATGGCTTGAATAGCTCAGCGGCCATATCTTTTGGAAGACCACATTCATGTAACTTCAATGTTGGTCCAACAACAATTACCGAACGAGCAGAATAATCCACACGCTTACCTAATAAGTTTTGACGGAATCTACCTTGCTTACCTTTAAGACTATCAGAAAGAGACTTAAGTGCCCTATTTGAATCCGTCTTAACTGCAGATGATTTACGAGTATTATCGAATAAAGAATCAACTGCTTCTTGAAGCATTCTCTTCTCATTTCTTAAGATTACTTCTGGAGCTTTAATCTCCATTAGTCTCTTAAGACGATTATTTCTAATAATTACTCTTCTATAAAGATCATTTAAATCTGAAGTAGCGAATCTACCTCCATCTAAAGGAACTAAAGGACGCAATTCTGGTGGAATAACCGGAACCACTTTAACAATCATCCACTCAGGCTTATTCTCAATCCTAGTGTTAGCATCGCGAAAAGCTTCGACAACTTGAAGACGCTTAAGAGCCTCTTGCTTTCTTTGTTGAGATGTTTCAGTATTAGCTTTATGTCTAAGATCGTAAGAAAGCTGATCAAGATCTAGTCTTGAAAGTATTGCGATAAGTGCTTCAGCGCCCATTTTTGCGATAAACTTATTAGGATCACTATCGTCCATATAATAGTTATCACTTGGCAAACGATCAAGGCACTCTAGGTACTCTTCTTCAGTAAGATACTCCATATAGTTCAATGGAGTTCCATCAGGATGAGTAGCATTACCTGCCTGAACTACTACGTATCTTTCATAGTAGATAATCATGTCAAGTTTCTTAGTAGGAAGACCTAGTAAGTAACCTATTTTATTAGGTAGAGACTTGAAATACCAAATATGTGCAACTGGAACAACAAGATTAATGTGACCAACACGCTCACGTCTAACCTTCTTTTCTGTAACCTCTACACCACATCTATCACAAACGATACCCTTATAACGGATTCTCTTATACTTACCACAAGCACATTCATAATCCTTTACAGGACCGAATATACGCTCACAGAAAAGACCATCACGTTCTGGTTTGTGAGTACGATAGTTGATCGTCTCTGGTTTAAGCACTTCACCGTGTGAGCGCTCTAACAGGAATTCAGGAGATGCCAAACTAATGGTTATACTCTTGAATCCGCTGTCTTGGATATTCTTATCATTTTTCCTTATAGCCATGTGCGGAAAATTAAATTCTTTAATCAGTTATTAATCCAGTGTTACCTTAAGAGCCAAACCATTCAGTTCATGTAATAATACATTGAACGATTCTGGAATACCAGGTTCTGGCATAGGCTCTCCTTTAACGATAGTTTCGTAAGCCTTAGCTCTACCAACCACGTCATCAGATTTCACTGTCAATATTTCACGCAAGATATTTGATGCACCAAATGCTTCAAGTGCCCACACTTCCATCTCTCCAAAACGCTGTCCACCAAATTGAGCTTTACCTCCTAATGGTTGCTGTGTAATTAAAGAGTAAGGTCCAATAGAACGAGCATGCATTTTGTCGTCTACCATATGACCTAATTTCAACATATAAATAACACCTACAGATGCAGCTTGGTGGAATCTTTCACCAGTACCTCCATCATAAAGGTAAGTATGTCCAAATCTTGGAACACCTGCCTTATCAGTAAGTTCATTGATATCATCTATAGAAGCACCATCAAAAATTGGAGTAGCATATTTAGTCCCCAAATTCTTTCCAGCCCAACCTAGTACAGTTTCGTAGATCTGACCAATGTTCATACGAGATGGTACACCTAATGGATTTAATACAATATCCACTGGAGTTCCGTCTTCTAAGAATGGCATATCTTCATGACGTACAATACGAGCAACAATACCCTTATTTCCGTGACGTCCCGCCATTTTATCACCTACTTTAAGCTTACGCTTCTTAGCGATATAAACTTTAGCAAGCTTTACAATGCCACTTGGTAACTCATCACCAATAGTAATTGCAAACTTCTCACGACGAAGAGCACCGCTTAGGTCAGTTACTTTAATCTTGTAGTTGTGGATTAGAGTATCAATTGCTTCATTCTTCTCAGAATCCGTTGTCCAAGTACCACCAACAACTCTTGTATAGTCATCAATGTTGTTTAAAATTTTCTGAGTGAATTTAGTTCCTTTAGGAATTACATCTTCATTCAAATCATTCTTTACACCTTGACAAGTCTTACCAGCAACTAAAATATTAAGTTTTTCAAGGAATTTTTGACGCAAGCTTTCTTGCTTCATATTATCTTCCTCTTCTAACTTAGAAATAACTTCTTTATCCTTAAGTCTTGTTTTCTTATCCTTTACAGAACGAGCAAACAATTTCTTATCGATTACAGTTCCAGAAAGAGATGGAGACGCTTTTAATGAGGCATCTTTAACATCACCTGCCTTGTCGCCAAAAATCGCGCGAAGCAACTTTTCTTCAGGAGTAGGGTCAGACTCTCCTTTAGGAGTAATCTTACCTATTAGAATATCACCAGGCTTAACTTCAGCACCTACTCTAATAATCCCGTTCTCATCAAGCTCACGTGTAGCTTCTTCTGAAACGTTAGGAATATCAGCTGTAAGTTCTTCAGCTCCTAATTTAGTATCTCTAACTTCTAGAGAATACTCATCTATATGTAAAGAAGTGAAGATATCCTCTCTAACAACTTTTTCAGAGATTACGATTGCATCCTCAAAGTTGTAACCTTTCCAGGGCATAAATGCAACTTGCATATTTCTACCTAGTGCAAGATCACCACCTTCAGTAGCATATCCTTCACATAAAACTTCACCTTTGAAAACTCGATCTCCTTTCTTAACGATAGGTTTAATATTGATACAAGTTCCTTGGTTGGTTTTTCTAAACTTAACAAGTTCGTAAGTTTTAAAATCATCTTCAAAGCTTACTAATCTTTCCGCATCAGTTCTATCATACTTAATGATGATTTTATTAGCGTCAACATACTCAACTTCACCATTTCCTTCAGCATTTACAAGAACACGACTATCAGTTGCAACTCTTCTTTCAAGTCCAGTTCCAACAATTGGAGCTTCTGGTCTTAATAGAGGTACCGCCTGACGCATCATATTGGATCCCATAAGGGCACGGTTTGCATCATCATGCTCTAAGAATGGAATTAAAGAAGCAGAGATAGAGGCAATTTGATTAGGAGCAACGTCCATATAATCAATTTTAGTTGGCTCTAGAAGTGGATAATCCGCTTCTTCTCTTACTTTAACTCTCTCTTTTGTAAACTCCCCTGTCTCAAAATTAACAGGAGCATTTGCTTGCGCGATTACCTTCTCTTCCTCTTCCTCAGCACTTAAATATCTTGGTTCTTTAGAAAAATCTATTTTTCCTTCAACAACCTCACGATAAGGAGTTTCAAGGAATCCCATTTTATTCACCTTAGCGAATACACACATTGAAGAAATCAAACCAATGTTTGGACCCTCTGGTGTTTCAATAGGACAAAGTCTTCCGTAGTGAGTATAGTGAACATCACGTACTTCAAAACCTGCTCTTTCTCTAGATAAACCACCAGGCCCAAGGGCAGATAATCTTCTTTTATGCGTAATCTCAGCTAATGGATTGGTTTGATCCATAAATTGAGAAAGCTGATTAGTTCCAAAGAATGAATTAATTACTGAAGACAAAGTCTTAGCATTAATTAGATCAATAGGGGTGAACACCTCATTATCTCTAACGTTCATTCTTTCTCTGATTGTTCTTGCCATTCTTGCAAGACCAACACCAAATTGATTAGCTAACTGCTCACCTACAGTACGAACACGTCTATTACTAAGGTGGTCAATATCATCAATTTCTGCCTTAGAGTTGATAAGCTCAATAAGATACTTAACAATACTTAGGATATCATCTTTAGTAAGTACTTGAGTATTTGATTCAATATCAAGTCCTAATTTTTTATTCAGTCTATAACGACCTACTTCACCAAGGTTATATCTCTGCTCTGAGAAGAACAACTTGTCAATAATACCTCGAGCAGTCTCTTCATCAGGCGGCTCCGCATTCCTTAATTGACGATAGATATGCTCAACAGCTTCTTTTTCAGAGTTTGTTGGATCTTTTTGTAGAGTATTATGAATAATTGAGTACTCAGAAGCCTCAATATCTTCTTTGTGTAATAAGATTGTTGGTACATCAGCATCAAGAATTTCTTCCATATGCTCCTTCTCCAACAAAGTATCACGATCAAGGACCACCTCATTTCTTTCGATAGAAACTACCTCACCAGTATCTTCATCTACGAAATCTTCAATCCAAGTTTTAAGAACTCTTGCAGCTAATTTTCTGCCTAAAACTTTCTTTAATCCAGTTTTAGTAACCTTTACTTCTTCAGCAAGGTCAAAAATCTCTAAAATATCTTTATCCCTTTCATAACCGATAGATCTCAAAAGAGTGGTTAGAGGGAGTTTTTTCTTTCTATCAATGTACGCATACATAACATTATTAATGTCAGTAGCGAATTCTATCCAGCTACCCTTGAATGGTATGATTCTGGCAGAATAAAGTTTTGTACCATTTGCATGGTAAGACTGTCCAAAGAATACACCAGGTGAACGGTGTAATTGAGAAACAACAACTCTTTCAGCACCATTTACAATAAAGGTACCTCTAGGGCTCATATAAGGAATAGTACCTAAGTACACATCCTGTACGATTGTTTCAAAATCCTCATGCTCAGGATCAGTACAGTATAATTTTAATCTCGCCTTTAATGGAACACTAAAAGTAAGACCTCTTTCAATACATTCGTTTTCGCTATACCTTGGTGGATCAACGAAGTAGTCAATAAACTCGAGTACAAATTGATTTCTAGCGTCAGTAATAGGAAAATTCTCCATGAACGTCTTATAAAGACCTTCATCGCTTCTGTTATCAGGCTTTGTTTCCAATTGGAAAAAATCCTTGAATGATTGAAGCTGTATATCCATGAAGTCAGGATAGTCATATGCGTTCTTAATAGAAGCAAAATTGACTCTATCCCCGAGATTTGTTGAAACCGAATTCTTGGTCATTGCGGATAATAATAAAGTTAAACTAAACACAAAAGGGTTTAGGCCCATCACGCTAAAAATAGCATGAAAGGGCCTAAACCAATAATAAAACTAAGTAGTAATTACTTAACCTCTACCTCAGCACCAGCTTCTTCTAATTGAGCTTTAAGTGCATCAGCCTCATCTTTTGCAATGCCTTCTTTAAGTGCTTTAGGTGCGCCATCAACTAGCTCCTTAGCTTCTTTTAGGCCTAATCCTGTTAATTCCTTAACAAGCTTAACAACAGCAAGCTTAGAGCTTCCTGCGCTTTTAAGAATTACGTCGAACTCAGTTTGTGCATCACCAGCAGCGTCAGCGCCACCAGCAGCAGGTCCAGCAACTGCAACTGCTGCAGCAGCAGGCTCAATACCGTGCTCTTCTTTCAGGTATCCAGCTAATTCGTTTACCTCTTTTACTGTTAGGTTCACAAGCTGATCACCTAGTTCTTTGATATCTGCCATTTTAGGTCTTTTTTGTAGTTAAAAAAATTCAATTGTTATATGGAAGCAATTGTGCGTACTAATTAAGCTTCTCTCTCCTCTAAAGTCTTGATAAGACCACCAAGCGTATTCTTTCCACTTTCAAGTGCAGAAATAACATTTTTAGCTGGAGATTGAAGTAATGCAATAACGTCACCGATAAGCTCTTCCTTACTCTTAAGAGTAGCTAGAGTATCAACTTGGTCATCACCTATATACACAGCACTATCGATGAATGCGCCTTTTAATTTGGGCATTTCACCTTTCTTACGAAATTCCTTGATTAGCTTCGCAGGAGCGTTACCAACTTCAGAAATCATAATGCTAGTGTTTCCTTTTAGGACATCATAAAGCTCATCGAAATTCTTTTCGCTGCGCTCCATTGCTTGTCTAAGAAGGGTATTCTTTACAACGTTAACTTTAACGCTCTTTTTGAATGCCAGACGACGAAGGTTTGAAGTTGCTTCTGCGTCAAGTCCTGCCATATCAGCAAGATAAACGGTATTAGCACCTTTAAGAACCTCAGTTAGATTGTCTATGGCAATATTTTTTTCCTCTTTTGTCATGTTTTCAAAAGATGTTTCTAGTTAGAATGATTTAGCATCGATTAGCACACCAGGACTCATTGTACTGCTCATGCTCATGCTCTTAATGTACGTACCTTTTGCAGCAGTTGGCTTCAACTTTACAACGGTTCTTATCAACTCCTCTGCATTCTCTTTGATCTTTTCAGCGTCAAAAGAAGCTTTAGCAACAGATGCATGTACAATACCGTAACGATCAACTTTAAAATCAATCTTACCAGCTTTTACCTCAGTAACCGCCTTTGCAACATCCATAGTAACTGTACCTGTTTTAGGGTTAGGCATTAAACCTCTTGGTCCAAGTACTCTTCCTAAAGGTCCAATCTTACCCATTACTGATGGCATAGTAACAATTACGTCTACATCTGTCCAACCACCTTTAATCTTATCGATATACTCGTCAAGACCAACATAGTCAGCACCAGCTGCAAGAGCATCTGCTTCCTTATCTGGAGTTACTAATGCAAGAACTTTAATATCCTTACCCGTACCATGAGGAAGAGTTACTACTCCTCTTACCATTTGATTCGCTTTTCTTGGATCAACTCCAAGGCGAATTGCTAGATCAATAGATGCGTCAAACTTAGTTGTACTAACATCTTTAACCAAAGCACTTGCGTCTTCTAAAGAATAAACTTTATTCCTATCGACTTTTGAAAGTGCTTCTTTTCTTTTCTTACTCATTACAGCCATTTTCTTGTTTCTTTAAAAAATTAAAATGGTTTGTTTCCAGTGATTGTCAATCCCATGCTACGTGCAGTTCCAGCAATCATCATCATTGCAGATTCTACAGTAAATGCATTTAAATCGACCATTTTGTCTTCAGCGATAGCCTTTACTTGATCCCAGTTCACCTTTCCAACTTTCTGAAGGTTTGATTGTGGAGATCCACTTTTAATTTTAGCTGCTTCCATCAATTGAACTGCTGCAGGAGGAGTCTTTACGATAAACTCGAAAGACTTATCCATATAAACAGTAATCACTACCGGAAGTACTTTTCCTTGCTTATCTTGAGTACGGGCGTTGAACTGCTTACAGAATTCCATAATGTTCACACCTTTTGCACCAAGTGCAGGACCTACCGGAGGTGATGGATTGGCCGCGCCACCTCTAACTTGAAGTTTAATTAATGCGCTTATTTCTTTAGCCATTTCTCTTAATTATTTTTTAACACTAATTCAATTGCCAAGAGTGGAAGCTTCCTGGACTTTATATTGAGCTCACTACAATTTTATACTTCTTTCTCTACTTGCATATAAGATAGTTCTAATGGTGTCTTTCTTCCGAAAATCTTAACCATTACTTCTAACTTACGCTTCTCTTCGTTGATCTTCTCAATAGTTCCGTTGAAACCATTAAACGGACCATCGATTACCTTTATAGTCTCACCAACTATAAATGGAATATTGATCTTCTCAGCAGTTTCAGTTAATTCATCAACCTTACCTAACATTCTGTTTACTTCTTGCAAACGTAATGGAACAGGATCTCCTCCTTTAACCTCACCTAAAAAACCAATAACTCCAGGTATTCCCTTAATCGTGTGAATCATCTCACCCGTCAAGTTTGTCTCTACCATTATATATCCAGGAAAGTAATTTCTTTCTTTACTAACCTTCTTTCCATTTCTAATTTGGAATACTTTTTCTGTAGGAACTAGAATTTGGCCTAAATAGTCCATCATTCCAACACGCTCAATTTCATTCTCGATATAAGCCTTAATCTTATTCTCTTGACCTGAAATAGCTCTCACTACATACCATTTTTTACCTGTATCGCTCATTTCTTATCTTAAAATAATCCGTAGAATAACTCCAATACAGTGCTTATAAACTTATCCATAAGGAATATAATAAGAGAAATAATTACTGATGCTACAGCAACTAAAACAGCTGTTTTCTGTAACTCAGACCATGTAGGCCAAGAAGTCTTAGTGCTTAATTCAGCATAAGACTCTTTAACGTATGTACTAATTTTACTCATTCCAATATTACTTAGCACGGGCGGTAAGGATCGAACTCACGACCTTCGGTTTTGGAGACCGCTGCTCTACCAGCTGAGCTACGCCCGTATATTAATTGTAGAATAACTATTCACAGCCTACAAGACAAATCATATCCAACTAGATTGTAAAAACTCATTATTCAATATTTCAATTTGGCCATTTTAAAGACCCAAACCTTTATTTAGTAGGAAAGGCGTCACGCCATTTGGCGTGACACCTTCTACATAAAAGCTATATCAAAAAGAACCTTTGTTCTTATTCAATAATTTCAGTTACCTGACCAGCACCAACTGTTCTTCCACCTTCACGCATAGCGAAACGTAGACCTTGGTTGATTGCTACAGGAGCGATAAGCTCAACACTAATAGAAATGTTGTCTCCTGGCATTACCATCTCAGTACCTTCTGGAAGATGAATCTCACCTGTAACATCAGTTGTACGAAGATAGAATTGAGGACGATACTTATTGTGGAAAGGAGTGTGACGACCACCTTCTTCTTTCTTCAAGATATAAACCTCAGCCTTGAACTTAACGTGTGGAGTAATTGTACCTGGCTTACAGATAACCATTCCTCTACGGATGTCAGACTTCTCAATACCTCTTAATAGGATACCAACATTGTCTCCAGCCTCACCTCTATCAAGAATCTTACGGAACATCTCAACTCCAGTAATTGTAGAAGTTAACTTCTCATCACCGAAACCAATAATTTCCACAGGATCTCCTGTGTTTGCAACACCAGTCTCAATACGACCAGTTGCTACAGTACCTCTACCAGTAATTGAGAATACATCCTCAATTGGCATAAGGAAAGGCTTATCAACATCACGTGCTGGCTCTTGGATCCATGCATCAACGCTGTCCATAAGACTCATAACAGTGTCAACCCACTTCTGCTCACCATTTAAAGCTCCTAATGCAGAACCTTGGATTACAGGAGTCTCGTCACCATCATACTCATAGAATGATAATAATTCACGAATTTCCATCTCTACTAATTCAAGAAGCTCCTCATCATCAACCATATCCACTTTGTTCATGAATACAACCATTGATGGAATACCTACCTGACGTCCTAATAGGATGTGCTCACGTGTTTGTGGCATTGGGCCATCAGTAGCAGCAACTACTAAAATAGCACCGTCCATCTGAGCAGCACCAGTTACCATATTCTTTACGTAATCCGCGTGACCTGGACAGTCAACGTGAGCGTAATGACGATTAGCAGTTTGATACTCCACGTGTGAAGTGTTAATAGTAATACCCCTTTCTTTTTCTTCAGGAGCATTGTCAATTGAATCGAAAGAACGAAGCTCAGAAAGACCTGCATTAGCCAATACTGTTGTAATAGCCGCTGTTAAAGTGGTCTTACCGTGGTCAACGTGTCCGATTGTACCGATGTTCAAGTGCGGTTTGTTACGAACGAAATTTTCTTTTGCCATGGTTTAAAACTTAGTTTTAATTTAAATCTAAATATAAAAGTGAGACCACTATGGTCTTTCACTTAGAGCCAACGACGGGAATTGAACCCGTGACCTCTTCCTTACCAAGGAAACGCTCTACCCCTGAGCTACGTCGGCTTAATAAAAACCCAACACAGGGTGCGCCCTCTCTTGTAAAGTTGTTTTTTGTTTTTATTTAATTGAGACAAGCTGTTCAAATGAACAACTTGTCTCCTTGAGCGGGAGACGGGATTCGAACCCGCGACCCTCAGCTTGGAAGGCTGATGCTCTAGCCAGCTGAGCTACTCCCGCTAATAAAATCCATTTCTGGATTCTGGCTGTGGGGAGAGCAGGATTCGAACCTGCGAAGACGTAGTCAGCAGATTTACAGTCTGCCCTCGTTGGCCGCTTGAGTATCTCCCCAAAAAACAAAAAACAATTAAAGCCTCTAAATTAAATAGAGCCGATGGAGGGACTCGAACCCACGACCTGCTGATTACAAATCAGCTGCTCTAGCCAGCTGAGCTACATCGGCTTAATTTAAATTGCTTTTCTATAAAAAAGAACAGCCCGCTGAAAAACGGACTGCAAATGTAATAGTTTTTTGAATTGGTACAAACACCAATGAAAAAAAATTATGTAGTTATCTCACGAAACTTTTGTTTATCCTTCTTTAGTTGCCTCTTCAAAACCTCTGAAGCCTCGTCTGTCGCCTCTTCGAAGGTTTTACGCTCCTTTGAAACGACTAGTTCATTTCCCGGTATATTCACCTTGATTTCTGCTATTTTATTCTCTTTTTGACGGTTATTATCTAACTTCAAATAGACTTCACCGTCTATAATCTTGTCGTGAAACTGATCTAACTTATCCATTTTCTTCTGAATAAAGTCGATTAAACTTGTGTCAGCATTAAAGTTGACTGATTGAACGCGTATTTTCATTAAGCTATGATTTTTTGTCGCCCCTCGGATGAGCCTGGTTATACATCAATTTAAGCTTGTCAATGGAATTATGAGTATAAACTTGTGTGGCCGCTAAACTGGAATGTCCGAGTAATTCCTTGACTGTATTTAGCTCAGCCCCCCTACTAAGCATATGTGTAGCAAAAGAATGCCTAAGTATATGCGGGCTCTTTTTACTTACTCCACTGACCTTACTAAGATAGCTATTTACAGTTTTATAAACAAGAGATGAATAAAGCTTATTTCCTTTTTGAGTTAAAAACAAATACTTCTCAGAGGTTTCTGGAAACTCTTTTTGCCTAATATCAAGATATCCAACTAATCGCACTCTAAGATTTTCTAGTATTGGAATAACTCTCTCTTTGTTCCTTTTTCCTAGAACTTTAATATTGGAATTATTTAAATCTATATTCTTAAGCTCTAAATTGATTAATTCAGATTGTCTAATTCCTGTTTGATAAAACAAATCCAAAATTAGACTTGCGGAATGCCCCCAATAATTATCCGGAAATTCTATATCGCTGAAAAGCTTCTGTAAATCTTCTTCAGGAATAACTCTAACTAACTTCTTTTGAGATTTAGGCGCAACTACTTTTTTACATGGATTCTCTTCTACAAGACCTTGACTTAATAAAAAACGATAAAAACTCTTTAAACTGCTTAGCTTCCTGTTAACAGAACGCTCATCAAGACTGTCTAATAACAGAATTAACCAAGACCTGATTAATTGATGATTTACTTCTTTCCAATTACTGAGATTATAATTGGTTTTTAAAAATGCTTGAAAACTGGTTAAATCGTGCTTATAGGCACTAACAGTATGAACGGAGTAACGCCGCTCGTTCTTAAGATAATCACAGAATTCATTTAAGGCCATAAAATAAAAAAACAAGGAACTGCTAAAATACAATTCCTTGCTTCAATACTATATAATCTTAAAAAGGATATTTCTATTCCTCTTCTTGTCTCTTACCTTGAATGTAAGCAGCCTTTAAAACTTCTTTACGACGACTTACTGATGGCTTAGTAAAAGCCTGACGACCACGTAGCTGTCTTAGAGTTCCAGTTCTGTCAAACTTTCTCTTGTAGCGCTTAAGTGCTCTATCAATTGATTCTCCTTCTTTAACGGAAATAACTAACATATATTCAAATTTAGGGCTGCAAATATAGAAATTATTTTAATTCCAATTCCTTTATTTACTTATTTCATTAAGTTTTTTGATATCACTACTTTTTGGATCTCCGAAGTACCTTCTCCAATAGTACAAAGCTTAACATCTCTGTAAAATTTCTCTACAGGAAAATCCTTTGTAAATCCGTAGCCTCCAAAGATTTGAACTGCCTCATTACATGCTCTTACTGCAGCTTCTGAGGCATATAACTTTGCCATCGCTCCTGCATCGGTTACTTTCTGTCCTTTATTCTTCATATCAGCAGCCTTAAGAGTAAGAAGCTCTGCGGCTTCCATATCCGTTGCCATATCTGCGATTTTGAAACTCACTCCTTGGAAATATGAAATTGGCTTTCCAAATTGTTCTCTTTCTTTAGAATATTTAACAGCCGCTTCTAATGCTCCAAACCCACAACCTAAAGAAAGTGCTGCAATAGAAATTCTTCCACCGTCTAAAACTTTCATAGCTTGAATGAATCCGTCTCCGATTTCACCCATAATTTGGCTCTCATGAACTCTGCAATTATCAAAAACCATTTCAGCAGTTTCTGAAGCCCTCATCCCAAGCTTATTCTCTTTCTTTCCTCCGGTAAAACCAGGAGTGCCTCTTTCTACTATAAAAGATGTTATTCCATGAGAGTCTAATAAATCTCCTGTACGAGCTAGAACTACTGCAATATCTCCTGAAATTCCATGAGTAATCCAGTTTTTAGCTCCATTCAATACCCAGTACTCGCCATCTTTTGTAGCAGTCACTTGCATTCTCATTGCATCAGAACCTGTATTTGCTTCAGTTAATCCCCATGCTCCTATATGCTCAGCTGTGGCTAACTTTGGAAGGTATTTCTTCTTCTGCTCTTCATTTCCAAACTGTAGAATATGACCTGTACACAGTGAATTGTGTGCGGCAACGGATAATGAAATACTTGGATCTACTTTACCTAGCTCTGTTAGAGCGGTAACATATTCTGAATAACTTAAACCGGCTCCACCATATTCTTCTGGAACTAAAATTCCCATAAGACCTAAGTCACCTAATTTTTTAAAAACCTCAATTGGAAAAGTTTGGCTTTCATCCCAATCCATTATGTTAGGGCTTATATGTTGTGCACTAAAATCTCTTACAGTTTCTGCAATCATTTTCTGTGTCTCACTCATACCAAATCTCATAGGATATATGAATTAAATTATGTTGAATGCTATTCTACTTTAAAGTAGAGTGCAATTTTACTGAATAATACATCATCTATCAACTGAATGTTCCGCAACTCGTCGATTTTTTTAAAAGATCTTCTTCTTTCTCTAAACTCAATAATACTTCTAGCCATTTTATAACCTATATATGGATGCTCTTTCAACTGTTCAAAGCTTAAAGAATTAATATTCATTTGCTCTACCGTGTCCCTGACATAAAAAAATTCCCGAGATTTTATTGAATCCCATTCGTAAAGATTTAATTCCTCTAATTGATGCACACTCACAAATCCTCCAAGGCGCCTCCTATAGTTAATTATCCTAATCGCAGTTTTCAAACCTATACCCTTTATTTTGATTAAATCTGAAGTATCGGCGGTATTCAGTTCCAGGTAAACAGGAACTTCTTCCTTCTTTTCTTCATAATCCTGAAATTTTTCCAGATAATTCTCTTTTAACCTTTGCTTATCATATTCCATTTTTTGACGAGCTACCCATGACTTAGGAATTTGTGGATCTTGATAAAGATATTTCTTAAAATACAGGCCCTTTCTGTAGTAATCCAAAACTAACTTTGCTTGGCTTGAATCTAATTTAGAGTCTAATAAATCTTTTAAAGATGGACTTAAACTTGCTATTGTTTGAAAGGATTTAAGCACTGGTTTAAGTTGCTCTAAGCTATCCAACTCTCGTTTATACTTTTCGAAATTCACATTTTCTATAAGAACATCCTTTTTATCATCCCTAGGTAGCAACCTAACCAAAAAAGAAAGCAAACATAAAATCGCGCAAAGCAGCAAGAATTTCTTCTGACCTTTTGAATGCTTTAAATATCTATTGGACTTCATCTAAAAAAGCTATAAAAAGATACTTTTGATCCCTAATCACACTTAATAATTTGTGCAATAGACAATATTGAGTAGCGATTCATTTGAAGAAGACTGCATTTTTTCGGATTATTGCTAAGTCTAAAAAAACTCTCATGCGTTATATTCTCATTTTAATAGTTACATTTTTCAGTTCTGCGGAAATTTTGGCCCAGACTAATATGCAAGTCACTATAGGTGTTAGCAATACCTCAAGCGAGATTAATGATGGCCGAATGGAAGTCATTGTTCAAGGTGGGCAAGCACCTTATAAATACTATTGGTCTGACAATAGCACTGACACATTATCTAAAGTGGCCAACGGATTAACAGAGGGTGTGCCTTATTCTGTGAAGGTTATTGATGCAAATGGACAAAGCTCTGAATTGGATGCAGAAATCCAAATGGAAAGTGTTGCAGAAAATTTCAATGGAACCTTTAAGCCAATAGTAGATGCTACTGCTAGCTTTATTTTTTGGGATCCCTTTGCTGCAATGAAATTATATGACAATAATATTTATAATTCTAACGGTAGCCAGGCGTATAATCCAAACGGAACACCAATAAAGAAATCCATTCCATTCATTGTTTTATGGTTAGTATTTGGAGCTATCTTCTTCACAATAAGAATGAAATTCATAAATGTTAGAGGAATAAAGCATAGTCTTCAGTTAATCAGAGGGAAATATGATGAAAAGGATGCACCGGGTGAGGTAACACATTTTCAAGCCTTAGCTACAGCTGTGTCGGCCACGGTAGGTTTAGGTAATATTGCAGGAGTTGCAGTAGCAGTTTCTTTAGGTGGCGCTGGCGCGACTTTCTGGCTCATTGTTGCTGGATTTTTAGGAATGTCCTCAAAATTTGTGGAGTGCACACTTGGTGTGAAGTATAGAGATATAGATGCAGATGGTGTAGTTAGCGGAGGGCCGATGCACTATTTAAGAAAGGGGTTTGAGAATAGAAAAATGAAAGGCCTTGGTAAGACACTTGCCATAGTATTTGCCTTACTAACGATAGGTGCAAGCTTTGGTGGTGGAAATATGTTCCAAGCAAATCAAGCTTTTGAACAATTGTCTGGGGAGTTTGCATTTATGCAAGGTCAAGGTCCAATCTTTGGATTTATACTGGCCGCTCTTGTTGGTGTTGTCATTATCGGTGGAATTAAGAGTATTGCTAATGTTACTGAAAAGATTGTTCCTTTTATGGCTGGGCTATATATCATTACTGCCTTGATTATAATCTTCATGAATTTTGATCAAATAGGAAATGCTTTTGGATTAATTATTGAAGGAGCTTTTCATCCTGACGCTCTAAAAGGAGGTTTTATTGGTGTTCTTGTTCAAGGGTTCAGAAGAGCAGCCTTCTCTAATGAGGCTGGAGTTGGGTCATCTGCTATTGCTCACTCGCCCGCTAAAACTAACATACCGGTTAAAGAAGGCTTTGTAGCACTATTAGAGCCATTTATTGACACCATAGTTGTTTGTACGCTTACTGCATTGGTATTAATTTTTACTGGCTATCATGATACTACAGAATTTGCAGGAGCGCAACTTACCTCTGCTGCTTTTGGAAGCGTATTTAGTTGGTTCCCTTACATTTTAGTAATTGCCATATTCTTATTTGCTTTTTCTACCATGATATCTTGGTCTTATTACGGCCTTAAGGCTTGGACTTATGTATTTGGAAGAAGCAAGAAAACAGAGATTACCTACAAAATGGTTTTCTTATTATTTGTAATAATTGGCTCTTCTGTGAGTCTAGGCGCTGTACTTGACTTCTCTGACATGATGATTCTTGCCATGGCATTACCAAATATTTTTGGTCTGCTGTTCATGTCTAAAGAGGTTGCCGCTGACTTAAAAGACTATCTATCAAAGCTTAAGAGGGGAGAAATTCTAACTGCTGAAGAACAGGAATAAGTATTTGTGATTTCTAAGTTCTAATGCCTTAATTTTGCCAGCCTCAACATGAAAGATGGAAAAAAAGGAAAAGAAGAGAATCAGCAAATCAGCGCTTAAAAAAGCTCTGAAACTCTATAAGTATATTAAGCCTTACAGAGGTGAGTTTATTGTTGGTCTTATATTTTTATTTCTTAGTAGTGCTGCTAATTTAGCATTCCCTAAATACCTTGGCGATCTGGTTGATGCCTCTAGCGCGGATGAAATGCTGGCTAAGATTGATGACATTGCCCTTATTCTTATCGCATTACTCTTAGCTCAAGCAACTTTTTCTTTCTTTAGAATTGTGCTCTTTGTCAATGTGACTGAAAAAACTCTGGCTGCTCTAAGACAAGCAACTTATTCACACTTAATAAAACTTCCAATCAACTTTTTTAATAGCAAAAGAGTGGGTGAACTGAACAGCAGAATATCCTCTGATATTTCCTTATTACAAGAAACCTTTACAACTACTCTAGCTGAATTTTTACGCCAGATTATTATAATTGTTGGTGGAATCGCTCTTCTTACCGTGATGAGCTGGAAGCTTACTCTTTTTATGCTTGCTATTCTTCCTGTGATTATGATCGTAGCTATTTTCTTTGGGCGATTTATTAGAAAATACTCCAAAGATGTTCAGAAAAAAGTAGCGGAATCTAATACAATCGTTGAAGAAACTTTACAAGGAATTTTTAATGTGAAGGCATTTGCCAATGAGCTTTTTGAAATTAAAAGATATACTACTAAAACCAATGATGTAGCTAAAATAGCCATCAAAGGAGGTAAGTATAGAGGAGCTTTTTCTTCTTTCATTATTCTAGGCCTATTTGGCGCCATAGTAGCGGTAATTTGGAAAGGCACAACACTTATTGCTACTGGTGAATTGGAAATTGGTCAACTCTTTAGCTTTATAATTTATAGTGGTTTTATTGGAGGCTCTATTGGCGGTCTAGCCGATATTTATGCGCGAATTCAAAAGGCAGTTGGAGCCACTGAAGAGCTGTTAGAAATTCTTGAAGAAGAGACTGAAGATATTGATCTATCAGAAAAAACAGATTCTAAACTTATAGACGGAAATCTGAAAGTTGACAATATCAGTTTTGTTTACCCAAGTAGACCTGATATTCCTGTACTTAAAGACTTAAGCTTTGAGTTAAAAAAGGGAGAGCAAGCTGCAATTGTAGGCTCAAGTGGTGCTGGAAAATCGACCTTAGTTTCTTTATTACTTAAATTCTATGATCTTAATCAAGGTCAAATACTTATGGACGATACCGATATTAAGAACTACTCTTTAACCAATCTGAGAAATCAAATGGCAGTAGTTCCTCAGGATGTATTATTATTTGGTGGAACGATTAAGGAAAACATTGCCTACGGCAGACCAGAAGCCACAGAAGAAGAAATTATTTATGCGGCGGAACAAGCAAATGCTTGGAACTTCATTTCGGACTTCCCTGAGTCCTTAGAAACTATTGTTGGTGAAAGAGGTGTTCAGCTTTCCGGAGGACAAAGACAAAGAATAGCTATCGCAAGAGCGGTATTAAAAGATCCTAAAATATTAATCCTAGATGAAGCCACTTCCGCTCTAGATTCTGAATCTGAAGGGCTTGTACAAGAAGCGCTAGAGAAATTAATGAAGGGCAGAACCTCTATTATTATTGCCCATAGATTAGCTACCGTTAGAAAAGCTGATAAAATTCTGGTTCTTGAGAAAGGAGAAATAGTAGAGCAAGGCACTCACCAAGAGCTTAGCCAAAAAGAAAATGGCCGATATAGAAGCTTTAGCGAAATGCAATTTGGCAATTGATAACAATGCCTTGTTGAATATTCTTTAAAGCTCTTTTACTTATTGGCAAATGAGTGTTGTAATTTGGTCATCATGAAAAAGAAATTTCAAAAATTAAAAAACAGCCCTTGGTTCAAGAGATTGACCAATAAGTATGTTTTATCAATTTTGGGATTCATCATCTGGATGCTCTTTGTAGACGGTAATTCATGGATTATTCAATGGGAACTTAGCTCAGATATTAATGAGCTCAAAGAAGATATTGAATATTATCAAGATGAAATAAAGAAGGACAAACAAAGTCTTCAAGAATTAAGCTCCAACCCAGAGCTTTTAGAGAAGTTTGCGAGAGAGCAGTTTCTTATGAAAAAAGAAGGGGAGCAAATCTATATTATACAGGACGAAACTAAATAAGGTTTGAGTCTTTAATTTCTTGTCAATTCTCCTTAATTTGTAGCTGTAAAATAGACTCTATATTTATGGCTGAACTCAATGAATTTCAAGCTTTTACTAAGGAGGATTGGATTCTAAAAATTGAAAAAGATCTGAAAGGAAAGTCATATTCCTCTCTTACTTCTCAATTCCAAGACCTTAGCATTGAAGCAACCTATAGCTCTGATAGCAATCCGGCCAGTTCTAATAATCAAGCTTTTAAAACAACTCCTGAATGGAATATTGCTCAAGAAATTCTTGTGATTGATGAGAAGGAGGCTAACAAAAAGTGTCTTGATATTCTGAACAAAGGTGCCAACAGCTTAAGCCTATATTTAGAATCAGATTGTAATTTAGAAATTATTCTAAAAGACATACTAATTCAGCATATCAACATTGATTTTATAAGTAATGATAGGGCGCAGATCACAGAATCTAAAATAAAAGACCTTTGCGCTAAGCGCGATTTAAATATTGCTGATTTAAGTTATAGCATCAATAGAGATCCTATTGAAAATCTTGCTAGAACCGCAAATTGGTTTAGCTCTGAAGAAGATGACTTTAATGATCTTTCAACCCTTAATAATTCTAGAAACAATAGAAATTTCTGTATCAATACTTCTTTGTTTGAAAATGCTGGCGCTAGTATTAGTTTACAGCTAGCTATAGCACTGGCATCGGCTTATGAGCATATTCATAGATTGAATTTAAAAGATGCCTCTAATTTTCAGTTTAACTTAAGTATTGGATCAGAATATTTTCCTGAAATTGCTAAGGTTAGAGCCTTAAGAAACCTTTGGTCCTTATTGCTATCTGAAGTGAAAATTGCAGATTCTCCTGCTCATATTTATGCTGAGAATAGCATGAGAAATAAGAGTTTATTAGACATCTATAACAATATGATTAGATCTACAGCAGAAAACATGGCTGGAGTGATCGGTGGTGTAGATTCTTTTTGCTCCAAGGCCTTTAACGAATTAGACAAATCAAATTCATTTGGAGAAAGAATTGCCAGAAATCAACAATTAGTATTGGCTAGTGAAGCTCAATTCATGAGACAAATGGATATGAGTAAAAATAGTTTCTTCATTGAACATTTAACTGCTCAGCTCGAAGAAAATGCATGGCTGAAATTTAAAGACATTGAAGCCAAAGGCGGAATAGTTGAGTGTTTGAAAAGTGCTTATTTACAAGATCAAATATCTAAAGAAGCCACAGAAGAGCAAGCCAAATTTGATAGCGGCGAGAAAGTCCTGATAGGAGTGAATAAGTTCGCTAATTCAGAGGACAGCATTCCTTCTAAACCATCTAAGAATCGAACTAGCGAGTCAGGCGTAATAAAGAGAATAACTCCAAGCCGACTAGCAGAATCAATGGAACAAAAAAACTCATCAAATGGCTAGAAAAGACTTTTCAAAAAGCCAATATAGGCGTTTGAAGAAATCGGCGGAAGCCACAGAAACACAAAACTGGGAAGCCCCTGAGCAGATCAATATAAACAGTCAGCTTAGCGATCAAGACATAAAAGACAAAAGCTTTCAAAGCGGAATTGCAGGTCAAGCACCTTATGTTAGAGGCCCTTATTCAAGCATGTACGTGCTAAGACCATGGACTATTAGACAATATGCAGGTTTTAGTACTGCTGAAGAATCCAATGCTTTTTACCGTAGAAATTTAGCAGCTGGACAAAAAGGTCTATCCGTAGCCTTTGATTTAGCTACACATAGAGGATATGATTCAGACCACCCAAGAGTTGAAGGCGATGTAGGTAAAGCAGGTGTTGCCATTGACAGCGTTGAGGATATGAAACTTTTGTTTGACCAAATTCCTTTGGACCAAATGTCGGTTTCTATGACTATGAATGGAGCTGTAATTCCTATCATGGCGTTTTATATTGTGGCTGCTCAAGAACAAGGAGTGAGTGCAGACAAACTTCAAGGGACCATCCAAAATGATATCCTGAAGGAATTTATGGTGAGGAATACTTATATCTACCCTCCTCTTCCATCGATGAAAATCATTGCTGATATTTTTGAATACACCAGTAAGAACATGCCTAAATTTAATAGCATTTCTATTTCCGGGTACCATATGCAAGAAGCAGGAGCCACTGCTGATATTGAATTAGCATATACCTTGGCAGATGGACTAGAATATCTAAGAACAGGTATTTCTACAGGAATGAAAATAGATGATTTTGCTCCAAGGCTTTCATTCTTTTGGGCCATTGGAATGAATCATTTCATGGAAATTGCCAAAATGCGAGCTGCCCGCTATCTATGGGCCAAGATTGTTCAGAAATTTGATCCTCAAAATCCTAAAAGTCTTGCCTTAAGAACACATTGCCAAACATCTGGATACAGTTTAACAGAGCAAGACCCCTATAATAATGTAGCCAGAACTACCATAGAGGCCATGGCCGCTGTGTTTGGAGGAACACAATCTCTACACACAAATTCTTTAGATGAAGCCATTGCATTACCTACAGATTTCTCTGCTAGAATTGCCAGAAATACTCAGTTAATTCTTCAAACAGAATTAGGCATAACTAAAACTGTTGACCCTTGGGGAGGTTCTAATTATGTTGAATTTCTGACACAAGAATTAATTGAAAGAGCAGAAAAGCTAATTGATGAAGTTGAGGAATTAGGTGGAATGGCCAATGCCATAGAAACTGGAATTCCAAAGATGCGTATTGAAGAAGCCGCTGCCAAAAAACAAGCAAGAATAGATTCGCAGAAAGAGCTGCTTATTGGGGTAAACTCCTACATTAATGAAAAGGAAGAGAATTTAGACATTTTAGAAGTAGACAATACTGCCGTTAGAAAACAGCAAATTGACTCTCTAAAAAAACTAAGAGAATCTAGAAATGAACAAGCTGTACAAGAGAGTTTAAGGGCTATTGAAGAATGTGCTAAAAGCTCTGAAGGAAACCTTTTGGAATTAGCTGTTGAAGCTGCTAGAAATAGAGCAAGTTTGGGTGAAATCAGCCTAGCAATGGAAAAACATTTTGGCAGGTATAAAGCTACGATCAAGTCAATATCTGGAGTCTATTCAAAAGAAATGAAAATGGATGAAAAGTTTGAAAAAGCCTTAAAGCTAGCGGATGAATTTGAAAAGCTAGAAGGTAGAAGACCTAGAATCATGATTGCTAAAATGGGTCAAGATGGACATGATAGAGGAGCTAAAGTTGTAGCTACTTCATTTGCAGATCTTGGTTTTGATGTTGACATAGGACCATTGTTTCAAACACCAGAAGAAGCATGCAAACAAGCGGTTGAAAATGATGTACATATTTTAGGTATATCCTCTTTAGCAGCTGGTCATAAAACCCTTATTCCTAAAGTGATTGAGGAGTTAAAGAAAAACGGAAGAGATGATATTATGCTTATTGCTGGAGGTGTTATTCCGCAACAAGATTATGACTTTCTATTTGAGCAAGGCGTGGCTGGAGTATTTGGACCTGGCACTGTAATAGCTGAGGCGGCCTCCAGAATATTGGAGTTGATGATTGAAGCTAGAAAGTAAAATTTAAGATTAATACTAAACTTTAGAAATTACACTATGTTTGGAGATATGATGTCTAAGCTTCAGGATATGAAGCAACAAGCTACCAACGCAAAGGATGAATTAGCCAGTATAATTATTGAGAGTCATTCTGATGATCAAAAAATCAAGATAAAGCTAAGTGCCGATAAAAAGATTCATGATCTTCAAATTAGTCAAGATCTTTGCCAGGACTCTGAGGAGTTAGAAGATAGATTAGTTCTTCAATTGAATAAAGCTTTGGCTTCCGCCGATGATCTAAGTCAGGAGCATATGGCTAAAATAAGCGCCGGATTAAGTGCAATTCCAGGGATGGACAAATTCATGAAATAATTGAAAAATTCAGATAAATCTATAAATCCAAATGCTTTTGCAAATATTCTGAAGAATTCTAAAAAGCTAGATGTTCAAAGTCTAGCAAATGAAATTCTTGAAGGAAATATTGCAAGCCTGAGCAAAGGCTTGACCTATGCAGAAAGCAGTTTAAAAGCACATAGATTAATCGCCAATCAATTATTGAGCATCTTATACTCTAAATCAGGAAAGTCTATTAGAATAGGAATAACCGGTATCCCCGGGGTTGGTAAGAGTACTTTTATTGAAAGTTTAGGACTTTACCTAGCAAATCAAGGGCTTAAAGTAGCCGTATTAGCCATAGACCCTAGTAGTAGTAAAACCAAAGGAAGCATTCTTGGAGATAAAACTAGGATGAATGATTTATCACAACATCCTTTAGCCTTTATTAGACCTAGTCCGTCTAGTGGATCCTTAGGTGGAGTTGCTAAAAAAACCAGAGAGTCCATTTTTTTATGCGAGGCAGCTGGATTTGAAGTGATTTTAATTGAAACCGTTGGAGTTGGTCAATCAGAAACAAGCGTAAAGTCAATGGTAGATTTCTTTGTTCTTCTGATGCTGGCTGGCGCAGGAGATGAGTTACAAGGAATCAAAAGAGGGATTATGGAAATGACCGATTTATTGGTCGTTAACAAAGCTGATGGTGAGAATAAGCGGGCTGCCCAGGTGGCTGCCGCAGAATACAAAAGAGCTATGCACCTTTTTCCACCAAATCTAAACGAGTGGATTCCTGAAGTTAGCACTGCCTCAGCAATTGAAAACACAGGAATTGATACTATTTGGGAGATAATTAAAAAGTTTGAAAACCAACAGAAAACTAAAGGCTATTTTCAAAATGAAAGGGAGCTGCAGAATGAAGAATGGTTTAAAACCTTCTTCAGCCAGGAGCTAGAAGATTTAATCTTGGAGGACAGTCTAATCAAACAAGTATATGAATCCAGCTTAGAGAATGTGAAGAGCTTAAGGCTACATCCTCATCAGGCTGTGGCCGATATTTTAAGTCAAATAAAAGATCGATTAAAATCTTAAAAATCTCTTTTTACCTCTGCTTTTAAATACCCTAAGGCCTTTTTTGTAGGAAAAGAATCCATTTCCATTACCTTGTTCAATAACTTTTTGCTCAATTCAATTCCATCAACAGTTGGGTCAATTTCATTGGCTGTATTATTAATGATACCTACAGTTGCTGATTTTGCCGTAACAACCAATCTCCACGCCTCCTCACTCATATAAATCTGCTGAGAAAGATTGTGTTCAAATTCTGTTCTGATCGTATTGGAAAGTAGGTTTCTGTATTGCTGTACATTCATTCCATTAGCATTCACTCTTACAAGTAATCTGTCTGGCGTGATGCGCTCTAAAAACATTGAGATTCTTTCGTAAGCCTGTAATCTAACCGGCAAAGCACTCTTTTGAGTTTCCTTTTTCAAAAAATACGAACGCCTCTTTTCTTCATTCTCCATGAAGTTAGTAAGCATCATATAGCATAAGATAAGTAAGAAAAGTGCTGGAAGTGTATACTTCAGGATTTCAAAAAAAACGTCCATGTTCTGTTTGTAGATTTCTAATACCCAAATATCGTAAAAATTGGATATGCTCCTAAACCTAAATTTGTAGCTTTGTTCCAAATATCACTCAAGAATGAATTTATTGTCCGATCTTATCAATAATTTGCCTGAATCTCAGACAATTGCAATGAGCAAAAAAAGCCGAGAACTTCTTGAAAAAGGGGTCGATGTGATCAGTTTATCACTTGGTGAGCCGGATTTTAATACACCAGACTTCATCAAAGAAGCGGCAAAACAGGCGATCGATGATAATTTCACATCTTATCCGCCCATTTCAGGATATAATGATGTTCGTGAAGCAATTAGTCAAAAATTTAAGAGAGACAATAATCTCAACTATACAGCAGATCAAATAGTTATTTCTACAGGGGCCAAGCAATCAATAGCCAATGTAGTTTTATGTCTGGTAAACCCTGGAGATGAGGTAATATTACCTGCACCATACTGGGTTTCTTATGAGGCTATTGTTAAGCTCGCTGGTGGTATTCCGATTGCTATTCCTACTTCAATAGAAAATGACTTTAAGCTGAAACCAGAAGAGCTCAAGGCGGCAATCACTCCTAAAACTAAGATGTTGATTTATAGTTCACCTTGTAATCCATCGGGTTCTGTTTATGCTTCTGAAGAATTGGAAGGATTGGCAAAAGTGATCAAAGAGACCGATATCGTTTGTCTTAGTGATGAAATATATGAGCTAATTAACTTTGACTCTAAGCCAAAAAGCTTAGCATCTTTTCCAGAGATTTATGATCAGGTTGTAACTGTAAATGGAGTTTCTAAAGGCTTTGCAATGACTGGCTGGAGAATAGGATATATTGGAGCTCCTTTATGGATCGCAAAAGCTTGTGATAAGATTCAAGGTCAGTTCACTTCCGCTCCTTCAGGAATTTCGCAAAAAGCAGCAAAAGCAGCTGTCTTAAGTGATCCAAATGAGCTAACATATATGAAAGAAGCTTTCATAAAAAGAAGAGATATGTTAATCTCTAGACTTGAGAATATTAAAGGAATCAAAACAAATGTGCCAAAGGGTGCATTTTACATCTTCCCGGATATCAGCGCATTATTTGGAAGTAAATTTGGAGAAAGGATAATAAGAGACAGCGCTGACCTATGCATGTATTTACTTGAAGAAGGTAAGGTAGGTTTAGTACCTGGAGATGCATTTGGAAGTCCGAACTGTTTAAGAATATCTTATGCAGCCTCAGAAGCGGAGCTCACCAAGGCAATGGACAGAATAGAAGAAGCTGTAAATAAATTAGAATTCGCATGATAGACGCTAATAAAATGAATGACTGCTTTGATAAATGCATTGCAGATTATCACCTGACTGATGATGTAGATGCATCTTTCAAAAACCCATTTCAATCAGACTCATTTGAAGCACTTGTTTATCACAAATGTTGGATAGATACTGTTCAATGGCACTTAGAAGATATAATCAGAGACCCAAATATTATTGCTGAAAATGCGCTATTAATTAAGAGACGTATCGATAGTTCTAATCAAGATAGAACGGATAGGGTTGAAATGATTGATGATTATTATCTAGAGTTGTTTGAGGGAGTTAAACCCCAAGACAATTGTAGAATAAATACAGAAAGCCCTGCTTGGGCAATTGATAGATTGAGCATTCTTGCGCTAAAAATCTACCATATGAAGATTGAGGCCCAAAGAAGTGATATCGCGGAAAGCCTTTTAGCCAAGAATAAGTTCAAATATCAAGTTTTACTCACTCAAAGAGAAGATTTGAGTCAGGCGATCAGTGAATTATTAGAAGATTTAAAGTCAGGAAGTAGAGTAATGAAGGTCTATCGTCAAATGAAGATGTATAATGATCCTGAACTTAACCCTGTGCTTTACTCTAAGTCTAAATAATGAAAGTGTTAGTCCTTAGGTTTTCTGCCTTAGGTGATATCGCCTTGAGCGTAAACTTGCTTAAAACACTTGAGGACAATTACCCTCAACATGACTTTATTTTTATTTCAAAACCATTTACGGCTCCTCTATTTCAAGGATTAAGAACTGAGTTTAAAGGTGTGAACCTTGATAATTATAAAGGACTGTTCGGTATGATTAAGCTCAGTAGGGAACTTAAGAATACCTACAAGCCAGATGCAATAGTCGACCTGCATGATGTAATTCGCAGTCAGGTAATTAGAAATTATTTTAAACTGTCTGGCACTAAAGTTGGAATAATTGATAAAGGCCGAAAAGAGAAAAAACTCTTGGTGCAAAAAGAGAATAAACATAAAGTTCAACTGAAGCATTCTGCATTAAGATATTTGGATGCTTTTAGACAAATTGGGTTAGAAGTGGATTTCAAAGTAGAGGCGGCTAGCAGGATTGAATATCCAATCAGTGAAAGCTCTGCAAGTGAAAACCCCAAAATTGGATTTGCTCCTTTGGCCATGCATCAAGCTAAAATGTGGCCAAAAGAAAAGGCCATTGATCTAATAAAAAGGCTCAATCAGATGAACTATCAAGTCTATCTCTTTGGTGGACCAAACGAATTTGAAAAGCTGCAAGAGTTTTCTGGTGATCAAAAAAACATTGAGGTCATGGCTGGTAAGTATGGCTTGGATAAAGAAATTGGTTTTATGAGTCAGCTTGATGCCTTTATAGCAATGGATTCATCAAATATGCATTTTGCCAGTTTAGCCAATACTCCTGTGATTTCCATTTGGGGAGCTACACATAGATATGCTGGTTTTTATGCTCTTGGGGCCAATAAAGATTATGAAGTTGAAGATAAAGATTTAGAATGTAGACCTTGCTCAGTTTTCGGGAATAAAGAGTGCTGGAGAGGTGACTATGCATGTTTGAATAACATAAGCGTGGAATTTGTTTTGCAAAAACTTAAGTTAGCACTAGAAAGAGAGCAGAAATGAATCTTCAGGAATTCAGAGAATCTATAAATCTTAAAATTTACAATTCTAAAGAGACTGTCTTAAAGTCATTTAGGGTAATGAGCGTAATTGTTGCTTTTTTAGCAGTTGCAAGCATGGTCTATTTTCATGGATTTAATGTTGACAAAGCAACTGAACAAGCACTTCTTTTGGTATTAAAATGGAGTTTTGCTTTTTACATTTTAAAATATCTAGTCCGGCTACTTTTTAGCTTCAGTCCAATAAAGGATATCAAAGAATCCATTTTTGAAGTGGCACTCATGTTTATCATTTTGGTC
Organism: uncultured Schleiferiaceae bacterium; assembly: GCA_965661265.1. Classification (GTDB taxonomy): domain Bacteria; phylum Bacteroidota; class Bacteroidia; order Flavobacteriales; family Schleiferiaceae; genus CBFIDE01. Next base: position 92,700 of record CBFIDE010000001.1, read on the forward strand.
AATTTTTTTGTAAAGTTTTTCTTTGGGCTTGAGTTGATTCACGAATTAGGAATACTACTAAACCTTGATAACCTCAGAGGCTTCTTCATTTTTGTTATTCAAATTTACTTTGTAATTATTCTCCTTAATGAAGTAGGAAGAGCGGGCAACCTAATCACCACTCTCAACTTATCTCCTTCTGGCTTATTAATATCTTCTTTCGTACTCCTTATTGCTATTGGTACTGGTTTCTTAATGCTCCCAAATGCCACTAGCAGTGGAATATCAATGCCTTTCTTTGATGCTTTGTTCACCTCAATAAGTGCAAGTTGTGTGACTGGCTTGATCGTAGTAGATACCGCAACTTATTTTAGTATGAAAGGGCAGCTAATCATTATGATGCTTATTCAGTTAGGCGGTTTAAATATTATCAGCTTTGCAGCGATTTTTGCCATTTTCGCCAGGAAAGGAATCGGCCTAAGGCATCAACATATTTTAAAAGAAAACCTAAATGCAGAATCGCTGGGTTCAAGCAGCATGCTATTTAAGCAAATTTTTGTTTTCAGTTTAATTATAGAAGCTATTGGTGCTGTTTTAATCTACTTCACTTGGGGAAATGGTATTCCTTTCGACAACTTTGGAGACAAGCTTTTCCATTCTGTTTTTCACAGTATATCAGCTTTCAATAATGCAGGATTCTCAATTTTTACTGATAGTCTTTTTGAATCAGGTGTAGCAGACAACTATAGTGTTCATTTAGTAATTGCCGTCCTAATTGTGATGGGTGGATTAGGTTTCAGTGTATTGAGAGATCTTTTTTCGCTCAGAAAAAACCGCGAGAGAATAAATCAACCATGGAAATCATTGAGAATTGACACTAAGCTCGCATTGTATAGTGCTGGGATATTAATTATCTCTGGATTTATAGTTTTCTGGCTCTTTGAAAGAAATAATACTCTAGCGGATAAAGGAATCTTTGGGCAAATAGTAAGCTCTCTTTTTCAATCCATTACCGCAAGAACTGCTGGCTTTCACACCGTCGATATTTCTACAGTGACAGTTCCTGTATTGATCTTCTTAATTTTCTTAATGTTTATTGGAGCCTCACCGGGCTCTACTGGTGGTGGTATTAAGACCAATACTTTTGCCTTGATTATACTCGGAGCTTTTTCAACAGCAAGAGGAAAAGATAGGATAGAAATCTATAGATCCACCATTCCTTTTGATCTATTGAACAAAGCCATACTCATCTTTCTTTTCTCCATTGCCTTTATTAGTATGGGTATATTTGGCTTAGCCATTACGGAGCCCGATAAAGATTTATTAGCCATATCCTTTGAAGAAGTAAGTGCCTATTGTACCGTTGGATTAAGTACAGGAATTACAACTGAATTAAGCTTTAACGGGCGAATTATCATCATGTTAAGTATGTTCTTAGGAAGGATTGGTCCTCTTGCAATGGCCTTTGCTATTGGTAAGAAAAAGCGCACTAGCGAATATAAATATCCAAAGGCCAATATAATTGTAGGCTAAAATCCTCAACAATAATGCAATAGATGGGTTTAAGTAGTACATTTGCAGCCTGGAAAATAAGATTATGTCGCAGGAAGTAAAACCCTATAAAGGTTCTGAGGAATCTAAAAAGAAGCAAGTCGCAGAGATGTTTGATAATATCTCTAAAAACTACGATTTCTTAAATCATTTTCTCTCTTTAAACATCGATAAAGTTTGGAGAAAGAAAGTTGTTAAACTAAGCCAAGAAGGCGCTGCCAGCCAGAAAATTTTAGATGTGGCTACAGGAACCGCTGATTTAGCTATTGCGCTTGTAAAAGGGGGAGCTAAAAGAGTCATTGGTTTAGACATTTCTGCAGGTATGCTAGAAGTGGGTAGAGAAAAAATTAGGAAAAAGAACTTAGAAAAGACTATCAGCTTGACTTTAGGTGACTCGGAGAATCTACCGTTTGAAGATGAAACTTTTGATGCTGTAACGGTTGCATTTGGAGTTCGTAATTTTGAGAACCTTGAGAAAGGAATATCTGAAATACATAGAGTAACCAAAAAAGGTGGTAAGATTTTAGTTTTGGAATTCTCTAAACCACAGAAATTCCCGGTAAAACAAGTTTATCAATTTTACTTCAAAAACATTCTACCAGGTTTAGGAAAGCTAATTTCTAAAGATAGCAGCGCTTATACTTATCTTCCAGAATCAGTAGATGCTTTTCCTTATGGAGATAAATTTATTAGCAAGTTAGAGAATATCGGATATACTGATAACAAGAGTTACCCCGTAACTTTTGGCGTTGCGACCATCTATCAAGGCTTAAAATAATCCAAAAGATATTTCGTTTTTAAGGCGTATGTTAAAGCAATTGAGATACATATTCACCCTCTTTATTTTCCTTGCAGGATTTGTAGTTCAAGCCCAAATATTAGGCGGACGATTAAAAAATCAACCTAAGTATGATAGACAGCGGATCCACTTTGGCTTTAATATTGGAATTAATTATTGGGATTTTAACTTAAGGCCAATAGCCAACCTAGCAACTCTTAATGGATATTATTCTATGACTTCTGAGGTGTCTCCAGGATATAATATCGGAATTATTTCAAATCTTCGTTTAACCGATCATTTAGACCTTAGATTAATTATTGGTTTTGCCTCTACAGAAAGAACTTTATACTTTGATATAGATAACCCTTTAAATAATGGAAAGAGGGAAACTATTGAACGTAAAATCCAATCAAGTTTTGGAGAAATACCTCTAGAGTTAAAATTCAAATCAGATAGAATTGATAACTATAGAGTCTACCTACTTACTGGAGTAAAGTATAATCTTGATTTGGCCTCTAAAGAGGATGCTATAGACGATAGGATTTTCAAATTGCAAAATCAGGACTTTGCCTATGAACTAGGCTTTGGACTTGACTTTTACTTTGAATATTTCAAATTCTCTCCACAAATTAAAGCTAGTTTTGGCCAAGCCAATTTACTAGTTGAAGACGGAACATTCCTTATCGAAGGATTTAATGGTCTGCAAAGTCGGGCTATTTTAATTAACTTCACTTTCGAATAAGCCCCTTAATATGCCATTAGAACTGAATCTTGTTTGCAGCCCTGAAGAGGCTCAGTCAAATGAGAGTATTCTAAATATTGTTCACGGCCTATATGGCGTTGAAAAAAATAGCGTACACCACATCACTATTTTAAGACGATCAATAGATGCCAGAAGATCGCCAATTAAAATCAACTTAAGAGTTGCCCTTTATCAGAAAGGAGAAAAAGTTCATGAAGAGCGTTTTAGCCCTCGGAACTACGATAAAAAAGATCGTCAAAAGAAGGTAGTGATCATTGGTTTTGGACCGGCAGGCATGTTTGCTGCGCTAAGATGTATTGAGTTAGGATTGCAACCTATAGTTTTAGAAAGAGGTAAGGATGTTCAAGCAAGGCGTAGAGATTTAAAATCCATTAATAGAGATAATATTGTGGGAGAAGATTCTAACTATTGCTTTGGTGAGGGTGGCGCTGGAACTTATTCTGACGGTAAACTGTATACAAGAGTGAAGAATAAAAAGGCTGTAAGAAGAGTCTTAGAAATTTTAGTTCAACACGGTGCAACTAGCGAAATATTAGTTGAGGCTCATCCTCATATTGGCACCAATAGATTGCCCGGCGTTGTAAAAAACATAAGAGAATGCATACTTAATGCGGGTGGAGAAATACATTTCGAGACTAAAATGACGGATTTGATCTTGAATCAAGGAAAAATTCTTGGAGTCATAGATCAAAATAATAATGAGCATATTGGTGATGCTTTCCTTTTAGCAACTGGCCATTCTGCTAGGGATGTTTTTGAATTGCTTCACCAAAAAAATATCGCCCTAGAGGCAAAAGAATTTGCGATGGGTGTAAGAATAGAGCACCCACAAGAACTTATAGATCAAATTCAATATCACTCCTATCCTAGAGGAGAATATTTGCCGGCTGCTTCTTATAAGCTAGTTGAGCAAGTAAAGGACAGAGGTGTTTATAGTTTCTGCATGTGCCCAGGTGGGTTTATTGTACCCTCTGCAACAGCTCAAGAGGAGTTGGTTGTCAACGGAATGAGCCCTTCAAAAAGAGACAATAAATATGCGAATTCTGGAATAGTTGTGAGTATTGAGGCTGAGGATTGGCAAGAATTTGATTCTTTTGGACCTCTAGCTGCATTGGAATATCAAAAGAGGGCAGAAAAGATGATGTGGCTTGCCGGAGGATCAACACAAACTGCGGGTGCTCAAAGACTGGTAGATTTTTGCACCAATAAAGTAAGCACAAATCTCAACGATACTAGCTATATACCCGGGCTAAACAGTATTGATATGTCTGAAGCACTGTCCAAAAATATTTCTGATAGATTGCAGATTGGATTTAAAAAGTTTGGTCAAAAAATGAAAGGTTATTATACCAATGAGGCTAACATTATAGGAATAGAATCAAGAACTTCCAGTCCTGTGCGAATACCAAGAGATAAGTTTCTATTAAATCATCCAGAAGTTTCTAATCTCTTTCCGTGTGGCGAAGGTGGTGGTTTTGCTGGAGGAATAGTTTCTGCTGGAATAGATGGTGAAAGATCAACAGAAGCTATTCTCAAATATTTAGAATCATAAATGAGTACTAAATCAAGACCATGGCAAGGTATTTCAAAAATCGAATAGAGAACAAAGGCTTACCTCCAGGTAGCTTAGTTTTTATTGGTCAGAAAAAAGTCGAAAAGGTTCATATAGAATTGGTCAGCTTTAATAAAGAAGACCTTAACTCTTTCAATTATGGCTCATTAGAGGAAGTTCCTGCAGCATCAGAGAACCATATTAATTGGTATAACATCTTTGGTTTAGATGATGTGGATTTTATGAAATCTTTGAGGGAGCGTTTGGAAATACATCCACTTATTATGGAGGATGTAATGAATACAGGGCAAAGAGCAAAGTTTGAAGAATTTGACAGTTCTGTATTTGTGAGTTTGAAAATGCTGCAGTTTGATGAATCATCAATGAAAGTACTTTCAGAACAAGTAAGTTTTATCCTTTTTGAAAAGGGGCTGATTTGTTTCCAAGAAGCACCTGGCGATGTTTTTGACCCGATAAGAAAGAGGCTTCAAAATAAATTAGGTAACCTTAGAAAGAGCAATACAGACTATTTACTTTATGTCCTAATAGACAGCATAGTAGACAATTATATCTATTTGATTGAGAGTCTTGGAGAAAGTATTGATAATCTAGAATTAGAAGTGCTTGATAATCCAGATGAAAGCATTCTTCAAAAGATCAATTCTTATAAAAAGGAGCTTCATTTTATTCAGAAGATTATAAAACCAGTAAGAGAACTGATGAGTAACCTATTAAAATCAAATTCTCATTTACTTCAAGATAAGCAGATAAAACCATTTTTTAAAGATTTAAATGATTTGGTGATTCATGCCATAGAATCTGTAGATACCTACCGACTAATCCTGACGGATTATATTCAACTCTATCACTCTGCCATGAGTGCAAAGATGAATGACATCATGAAGGTACTCACTATATTTTCCGCCATTTTTATTCCCCTTTCATTTTTTGCAGGTGTTTACGGTACCAATTTTGAGCATTTCCCAGAGTTGAAATTCAAATACGCATATCCTGTTTTTTGGCTATTTATTCTAGGAATTACAGGCACTATGCTTGTATACTTCAAAAGGAAAAAGTGGTTTTAAAATCTTCAGAGAAAAAAGAGAAAATACTATGAATAAAGCGGTTGGCTATATGCTCATATCTGTTTTAGGGTTTTCTCTAATGAATCTTTGCGTCAAATTTTTAGATAGACTACCGGCTACTGAACTGGTACTTTTTAGATCAATCGTAAGCCTAGTGCTCTGTTTGATTTTCCTAAAAAGAAAGAAAATATCTGTTTGGGGAAATAATAAAAAATGGTTGATTAGAAGAGGAGTGTTTGGCGTAATTGCACTCACAAGTTTCTTTTATACTTTACAAAATCTAGGACTGGGATCAGCTATTACATTACAATACCTTTCCCCAATTTTCACTTCCATTTTTGGAATCTTTATTCTAAAAGAAAGGGTTAGACACATACAATGGCTGTTCTTTTTGATTTCATTTATTGGTATTGCAATTATCAAAGGTTTTGACTTAGATATTAGCATGGGGCTATTTCTTCTATCCATTGCATCTTCGGCCTTTGCAGGCTTAGCCTATAATTCTATTGGAAAACTAAGGACCACAGATCACCCTATTGTCATTGTATTTTACTTTCCATTGATAGCTCTGCCCATCATGAGTATCTTTAGTTTCTTTAATTGGGTTCAGCCAATAGGTTATGAGTGGGCCTTGCTTTTAGGAATTGGGATACTCACGCAAATCGCTCAAGTGAATATGACCAAAGCCATGCACTCTGGTGAGATGAATGAAATTACCGGATTAAAATATTTGGGAATCATTTTTGCCATCGGCTTTGACCTCATACTTTTTGATATACACTATGAAATTCAAGTTTTTATCGGGATGGCTTTAGTACTAAGTGGGGTAATACTGAATCTGCTTTATAAGTCAAGGTTAAGGAGAAAAGCGTTGAATTAAGTTGACATTTTATGCATTAAAATCGCCCCAGCTATTGCAACATTCAGGCTTTCTATTTGGCTTCCGCCGATTTTATCAATAGTGATCGCTGAGGCTTTTTCTCGCCAAAAGTCAGAAACACCATGACTTTCACTTCCCATGATTAGCCCAATATTATCTTTACTAGTATTGAACGAATTGACAGACGTACCCATCATATCAGCATAATAAAGTTTTCGATCTTCAACTTTCTCAAAAAGCTCTAAATCTTCTAAATAATCCATTTTTACCCTCGCTATACTGCCCATGGTAGACTGAACAACCTTTGGTGTAAAGCAATCAGCAGTTCCTTTAACGGCATAAATTGTATTGATTCCGAACCAATCCGCTGTTCTAATAATTGTACCCAAGTTTCCAGGATCCGTGATACGATCCAAAATTAATACTAATTGAGAAAGCTCAAGTTTATCGAGTTTAGGCAATTCAAATATGGCAATGACATCATCAGGGTTTTCAAAACTGCTTAAGTCCTTTAAATCCTTTTCATTTATTGGGCTAGCATTATAAGCTTCTATTGAAGCTAGCATCTTTGAGAAAAGATGAGTCGGCTTTAAGCCAGAAGAGATTAAATCCCGAACAACCTTTGGGCCTTCAGCAATAAAAGAATTAAATTCAACCCGATATTTCTTTTGACGTAGTTTTCTAATTAAAGTACGCTCGGCATTTGATGGCATAAGTTACATTTGTAATAGATTTACAAACTTGCAGAAAACTCTTCACATATTTTGCTTTGGACTGATTTTAGCGATAATCAGCAGCTGTGGTGCGTACACAAAGCATCTCCCAGAAGGAAAAAAATTACTAGTCAAGCAAGAAATAGTAATTGATGGTCCAGAAAAGCCCAGCTCCAAGGCAGAAAGCATATTAAAGCAGAAAGCAAACACCTCCTTATTTGGAATCTTTAGACTAGGATTGTTTACTTATAGTTTAGGAAATGGCACCCCAGATAATTTTTGGAGCAAACTAGGTCAAGCACCTGTTTTGCTTGATTCATCAAAATCACAACTAAGCGCTATTCAACTTCATAATTATTATTTCAATAAAGGGTACTTCCTTGCAAGTTCTGGCTTTACAACTTACGATAAAAGAAAAGAGAATAAAAAGGCCGGTGTCATTTATACTGTAAGCTTAGGCTCGCAATATATGCTTCGGGACTTGAGGCATCAAATAGACAACGGTAAGTTAGATAGCCTTTACAGAAAGCACCAAAGCAACTCGCAAATCAAAGTTGGAGGTCCCTATGATGCATCTTTAATAGAGGCAGAAAGAAACAGATTAACGGATTTATTTCAAAACCAAGGCTTTTATACGTTTAATAAAACCTACATCAGATTTACCGCAGACACTGCTGTTGGTGATCATCAAGTAGATTTAGTCCTAATTATTGATAATCCTAAGCAAAGAGATTCTACAGGCAGTAAGCAGCATGAGCAGTTTAGGATGAATGAAATTAGAATAAGACCAGATTTCAAATATCTCAATCTCAAAAATCCTACGGACAGTCTAGTTCACTTGGATTATCTTTTTGAGTATCGTTATCTAGACTTTAAGCCCAGATATATTACGGATGCCATTCACTTCAAGAAAGGAGATAAATTCAAAATTGATAATATCAAGGCTACCTATTCACATATGATCGGTTATCAATCCTTTCAATCTACAGAGATAAACTTCAGTTATGGTGGCAGAGATAGCATAGGTCCCCTACTAAATGCCGACATTAAGTTACTTCCAGCAGATAAAAGGAGTTTTACTATAGAGTCAGAAGCCACTAATACCTCAGGACAGTTTGGAATCAATGGTTCTTTAGGTTGGTCTAATAGGAATTTCTTTGGAGGAGGAGAAGTATTAGAGCTAAAATTAAATGGTGGTTTAGATTACCAGCCTATTAGTGGAGATAATAATTTAAGTAGATCGGTTGAATTTGGTGGAGAGGCCTCTATCCTATTTCCAAGATTTATTTTACTGTGGAATTCAGAGGGTATACTTCCAAAGCGAATGCGACCTACATCCAAAATTGCACTTTATGCTAGTAATTTGACACGTTTTGAATTTGATAGACAAACTTTTGGAGTTCGTTTAAGCTATAATTGGCGAGAGTCCAGTAGAAAAAGTCATCAAATTGATTTGTTTGACTTTAGCTATTCTAATGTATTCAATATTCAAGATGATTTCCTTGACGGACTTACAGATCTACAACGTTTAACGTTTCAATCAGAGGTAATTGGTGCCACTAGGTACATTTATACATTTAATGGTCAGAAACCCAATAAAAAATACTACTCCTTTTTTAGAGGGACATTTGAATTGGCGGGTAACCTTATCGCTGCAGTCAAATCATTTGGAGATGAAAACTTAAATCAGGACCTACCCATTGATCAGTTATTAGGTGTTCCTTACTATCAATATATAAGGCCAGAAGTAGATTATAGGTTTTATACTGATTATAGTAATGATAGGCTTTGGGTGAATAGAGCTTATGTTGGTTATATTTTACCTTATGGAAATTCAGTGGCCGATGATGGCAACGGAAAAGACATTCGCTACCCACCCTTTACCAAGTACTTCTTTACAGGTGGAGCGAATGATATTAGAGCATGGTCGGCTTATAGGTTAGGTCCAGGACAATCATTTAATACCGATTATGAAGAAGGTACAGACACCGTTTTTGCCTTGGGAACATTTAAAATACTAATCAATTCAGAATATAGATTTCCTATTTACGGCTATTTAAAAGGAGCCGTTTTTGTGGATATGGGTAATGTATGGATGACAGGTGGATTAGAAGATGGAATAAAGAATAGCGGGTTTGAATTAAGTAATTTAATTGCCGACATGGCCATTGGATCAGGGTTTGGATTAAGGTTAGATTTAAACTACTTTGCTCTAAGATTTGATATAGGCATTAAAGTGAGAGATCCGCACTTGGTGGAGCAAGGAGAAGAGTGGGTTATTTTTGGTTATGACCGATTTGACAACTTCTCAGACAACTTCGGAAACTTCATGAATAATAATACTTATAACATTGCTATAGGATATCCGTTCTAGGGCAACGAAAAAATTATAAATTTGCGAGAAGACAATTGAATAAATAGATTAAGAATATATGTCAACGAACAATATCAAAGAACTTTTAGGAAAAGATGCAGATTATTTACTTAATCATAAATCTATAACAATAGACAAGTCAAACATTCACCTTCCTGGAGGAGATTTTGTTGACAGAACATTTGCATCAAGCAATAGGTCAATACAAACCATGAAAAGCTTAGAGTCTTTGTATTCATCAGGTAATCTAGGTGGTACAGGATATCTTTCTATACTACCTGTTGATCAGGGAATAGAACATAGTGCTGGAGCTTCTTTTGCCCCTAACCCTATGTATTTTGACTCTGAGAATATCGTAAAATTAGCGATTGAATCAGGTTGTAATGCCGTGGCATCTACCTATGGAGTTTTAGGAAGTGTCGCTAGAAAGTATGCGCATAAAATTCCATTTATTGTTAAGATTAATCACAATGAATTTCTAAGTTACCCAGCAGATTATAAGCAAATCATGTTTGGAACTATTAAGAATGCTTGGGATATGGGTGCTACTGCTGTTGGAGCCACTATCTACTTTGGTTTAGAGGATAGTAACAGGCAAATTGTAGAAGTTGCAGAAGCATTTGATTATGCCCACGAATTAGGAATGGCAACTATTCTTTGGTGCTATACAAGAAACTCTGCATTCAAAACAGCTGATAAAGATTACCATGTATCTGCTGACCTTACAGGTCAGGCAAATCATTTAGGTGTAACTATTCAGGCAGATATTATCAAGCAGAAATTACCAGAAAACAACGGTGGTTATAAGGCTGTAAATTTTGGAAAAACACATGATAAAGTATATTCTGAATTAAGTTCTGAGCATCCAATTGATCTATGTAGATATCAAGTAGCAAACTGCTATATGGGTAGATTTGGTTTGATTAATTCAGGCGGAGCTTCATTAGGATCTTCAGAAGGAGATTTCAATGAGGCAGTTAGAACAGCTGTAATTAATAAAAGAGCTGGTGGTCAAGGATTAATTCTAGGAAGAAAAGCCTTCCAAAAGCCATTTGATGAAGGAGTTAAATTATTGAACACAGTTCAAGATGTTTATCTTTCAAATGATGTTACTATAGCTTAATAATTTTCAATAAAACACCATTATGGGTTGGTTTCAGAGGAATAAAGAAGGTATTACAACAAGCACCAAAGACAAGAAGGAAACCCCTGAAGGTCTTTGGCATAAGTGCCCAAAGTGTAAAGTTATTGTCTCAGTTGAAGAGCATGCTGAAAACAAATGGGTATGTCATAATTGTGGGCATCACGATAGAATCAATGCAAAAGAGTACTTCGCCTTACTTTTTGATGAAAATAAGTTCACAGAGCTTAATGCAAAAATGTCTAGTGGCGATCCGTTAAAGTTTGAGGATACTAAGAAATATAAAGATCGTTACGAGGCCGCTGTAACAAAGACCGGCTTAAATGATGCTGTATCTACTGCTTATGGAAAGCTTGAGGGAAAAGAAATCGTGATTGCTTGTATGAACTTTAATTTTATTGGAGGATCAATGGGCTCAGTAGTTGGAGAAAAAATCGCGAAAGCGATAGACCATGCCCTAAAGTACAATAAGCCTTTTATGATGATTAGTAAATCTGGCGGCGCAAGAATGATGGAGGCAGCTTTTAGCCTTATGCAAATGGCTAAAACTAGTGGAAAGTTAGCTTTATTAAATAAAGCAGGCCTTCCGTATATTTCATTTTTAACAGATCCTACCACAGGAGGTGTTACTGCATCCTATGCGATGTTGGGCGATATTAATATTGCTGAACCAGGAGCATTGATTGGATTTGCAGGACCGCGCGTTGTCAAAGAAACTATAGGAAAAGATTTGCCAGAAGGATTTCAAACCTCTGAATTCCTTTTAGAACATGGCTTTTTAGATTTTATCGTTGAAAGACCAAAGCTTAAAAATAAGCTATCTCTTTACCTTGATATGGTAGCTCCAACAGCTGTGAAATAATTGGTGCGTTGAACCAATAAATATCACTACCTTTGCGCTTCGTTTTTTATTACATAACATTCATCTAAAAGATTTTGAAATGTACCTGACTAAAGAAAAGAAGCAAGAGATTTTTGCAAAGCATGGCGAAAGTGCAACAAACACAGGTTCTCCAGAAGGACAAGTAGCACTATTCACTTATCGTATCAACCACTTAACAGAGCACCTTAAGAAGAATCGTAAAGATTTTAGTACTGAGAAGTCGCTTGTAAGATTGGTAGGAAAGCGTAAAAGCATTCTTGACTACTTAAAGAAAAATGATATCGCAAGATATCGTCTTATTATTGCTGAACTAGGTATCAGAAAATAATAATAAGAGTTTGAAGAAAGGCAATTTGAACAATTGCCTTTCTTCATATTAATATGTATCCAAATTATACTAGAAGATAGATGATTCCTAAGGCAATTACCAAAGAGATTAAATTGACTGATGGTCGTACCATCACCCTTGAAACAGGAAAACTTGCAAAGCAGGCTGACGGTTCTGTTATTGTAAGAATGGGAGGCACCATGTTGCTTGCTACTGTTGTTTCGAACAAAGAACCTATTGAAGGCGCTAATTTTATGCCCCTTACAGTAGATTATAGAGAAAAATTTGCCGCTGCTGGTCGCGTGCCAGGTGGTTTTATGAAGCGTGAAGCTCGTCCTACAGATGATGAGATTTTAGTAATGAGATTAGTTGACCGTTGCTTGAGACCATTATTCCCTAGTGACTATCATGCTGATACTCAGCTAATGATTAGCTTAATATCTTATGATCCAGAAGTGGCTGCTGATTGCTTAGCTGGATTAGCGGCAAGTGCTGCAATAGCACTTTCTGACATTCCATTTGATGGTCCAATATCTGAGGTAAGAGTTGCAAGAATTGATGGCGAATTTGTTATCAATCCTTCTCCGGCAAACCTTGAGCGTGCTGATATTGATATGATGATAGGCGCAAGTATGGATAGCGTTGTTATGGTTGAAGGTGAAATGAAAGAAATTTCAGAAAAAGAAATGGTTGACGCCATTGCTTTTGCACACGAAGCTATTAAGGTTCAAGTTCAAGCTCAGTTAGATTTAGCTGCGGCGATTGAAAAATCTACTGAACCTAGAGAATACAATCACGAGAATAATGATGCTGATCTTGCGAAGCAAGTTTTAGATGCAACTTATAAGCAAGTTTATGAGGTTGCTAAATCTGGGCTTGATAAGAACGCACGTTCAGAGCAATTCAAATTGATCAGAGAAGAATATAAAGAAAGTCTAAGTCCTGAATTAGTTGAGGAAAAAGGTGACCTAATTAATAAGTACTATCACGATGTTGAATATAAAGCAATGCGTGATATGGTTCTTGAAGATAATCAGAGACTAGATGGTAGAGCTTTAAATGAAGTTAGACCTATTTGGAGTGAAGTTGATTACCTTCCGGGAGCTCACGGTTCAGCCGTATTTACAAGAGGTGAAACACAATCTCTTACTACAGTTACTTTAGGTACAAGAATGGATGAAAACAGAAAGGATGGAGTTACTTTCCAAGGTTCTGATAAATTCTATTTACACTATAACTTCCCTCCTTTCTCTACTGGTGAAGCTAGACCAATTAGAGGGGTTAGTAGAAGAGAGATTGGACACGGAAATTTAGCTCAAAGAGCTTTGAAAGAAGTTCTTCCGGCTGATGATAAGTATACTATCAGAATTGTTTCTGATATTCTAGAATCTAACGGTTCTTCTTCTATGGCTACGGTTTGTGCAGGTACACTTGCTATGATGGATGCTGGTTTAAAGATTAAGAATCCGGTTTCTGGTATCGCCATGGGATTAATAACTGATCCTGATACTGGTAAATATGCTGTTCTTTCCGATATCCTTGGAGATGAAGATCACCTGGGTGATATGGACTTTAAGGTTACTGGAACTAAGAATGGTATCACTGCATGTCAGATGGACATCAAAGTGAAAGGTTTGAGTTATGAGATTCTTGAAAAAGCTTTAATGCAAGCTAATGAAGGAAGAAATCATATTCTTAACGAAATGCTTAAGACTCTTTCAGAGCCTAGAAAAGATCTTAAGGATCATGCTCCAAAAATTGAAATCGTTAAAATTCCTAAAGAATTCATCGGTGCAATTATTGGACCTGGAGGAAAGAATATTCAGAAGCTTCAAGAAGATACCAATACTACTGTTACAATAGAAGAAGTAGAAAATGAAGGTGTGATTGAAATCAGTGGAACTGATAGAAAGAACATGGATTTAGCTATTGAAAGAATTAAGAATGTAGCATTTGTTCCAGAAGAAGGAAAGACTTATTCAGGAAAGGTTAAATCAATTCAAGCTTATGGAGCTTTTGTTGAAATTGGGCCTAATACTGATGGACTTTTACATATTTCTGAAATCGCTCACAAGAGATTACAGACTGTGGATGAAGTTCTTAAAGAAGGCGACGTAATTGACGTTAAATTACTTGCAAAAGACGAGAGAGGTAAGTTAAAGCTAAGCAGAAAGGCTTTACTTCCTAAGCCAGAAGAAGCAAAGTAGAAAACAAAGAGCAATTTGCGCCGTTATAATTATAGTTTTAAAGGTTAAATAAATATATGAGACAGCTCAAAATTACCAAGCAGGTAACTAATCGTGAAACTGCATCCCTTGATAAATACCTACAAGAAATAGGTAAAGTTGAATTAATTACTGCTGAAGAAGAAGTAGAATTAGCTCAGCGTATCAAAGCAGGTGATCAAGTTGCCTTGGAAAAATTGACTAAAGCTAACTTAAGATTCGTTGTTTCTGTTGCTAAGCAATACCAAAACCAAGGTCTTACACTTCCGGATTTAATTAATGAAGGAAATTTAGGTTTGATTAAGGCTGCCCAAAGATTTGATGAAACTAGAGGTTTCAAATTCATCTCTTATGCTGTATGGTGGATTCGTCAATCAATTTTACAAGCATTAGCTGAGCAATCAAGAATTGTACGTCTTCCTTTAAACAAGATTGGATCTATTAACAAGATTAATAAAGCTTATGCTACTTTAGAGCAAGAGCATGAAAGAGCGCCTTCAGCAAATGAGATCGCTTCTAATCTTGAGATGGGAGAAAATGACGTTAAGGAAAGTATGCGTAACAGTGGTCGCCATATTTCTATGGATGCACCATTAGTTGAAGGTGAGGATTCAAATCTTTACGACGTACTAAATACTGGTGACAGCCCAAATCCTGATGATGATTTAATGCAAGATTCTCTTAGAACAGAGATTGAGCGCTCATTAGCAACCCTTACTCCTAGAGAAGGTGATGTAATCAGACTTTACTTTGGACTAGGTGGTCAACACCCAATGACTTTAGAAGAAATTGGTGAGAAGTTTGACTTAACTAGAGAAAGAGTTCGTCAGATTAAGGAAAAAGCGATCAGAAGACTGAAACATACTTCAAGAAGCAAGATTCTTAAAACTTACTTAGGTTAAAATTTAAATCCCGCTTTAGCGGGATTTTTTATTTCCCTTTCTTTGCATAAAATAATTCTACTATGGCCCTTATAGCTCCTTCATTACTTGCCGCTGACTTTGCTAATCTTCAAAAAGAATGTGAAATGCTGAACGAAAGTTCTGCAGATTGGTTTCACATAGATGTGATGGATGGAGTATTTGTCCCGAATATTTCATTTGGAATGCCTGTAATTGACGCTATCGCTAAGCATGCTAAGAAGACTTTAGATGTGCATTTGATGATAGTGCAGCCAGAACGTTATATTCAAGAATTTAAGGACTTAGGAGCCGACATATTGAGTGTGCATTATGAAGCAAGCACTCATTTGCACAGAAGCCTACAATCTATTCATCAAGCCGGAATGAAAGCTGGTGTTGCTATTAATCCACATACTCCTGTTTCTCATCTTAAAGATGTGATTGAGGATATAGACTTAGTTTGTATGATGAGTGTGAATCCAGGCTTTGGAGGACAGAAATTTATTGAAAAAACTTACGATAGGGTTAAAGAACTAAAGGATATCATTAGCGCTACTAATGCCTCTACTCAAATACAGATTGATGGAGGAGTAACTGATCAAAACGCTAAGAGATTAATTGACTGCGGTGCTGATGTATTAGTGGCTGGTTCTTTTGTGTTTAAATCTGATGATCCTATTCAGACTATAGCAAACTTAAAGGCTATGTAAGAGGAGTGAATTTCTCTAAATCTGGAAAAGATCCAATATATCTGGATGACTTTTCTAGATAAATATCTTTAACACTTACCAGAATACCCGTCTCTTCTACATCACCAAATTTATTATTCAAAGATGTTCCAAAGGTTTTCATAGTAGATGAAAGTCCCATATAACTATTAATGAGTGGTGGAATGTTCTCTCCAAGACCGCGTAAAGTTCTATTCAGCTCTGAGTATGCCGTCTTATAATCTAAACCTTCAAATCTTGTTAAGTAATTATTGAGTATATCCTGATTTACTAAAGGTTTCAGAGGGAAAACCAATTTCTCAGGATCTGGGAAATACTTACTCAAAAATGCCAATAAGGTATTTCTTGCTTCCATATTATAATCAGGATACATAGTTACTTTTCCAAAAAGGTAGTCAATGTTTGGCCCTCTGCTAATTACTGCACCTAAACCATCCCAAAGGTTGTCTAATGAGAATATAGCTTTCTTAGAACCAGACCTAGATTGATATCTTGGCTGAACAAAGCTTCTTCCTAATTCTAAAGTTTTAGGAACATAATCCTGATAGAATTTATCAGAAATATCAAATAGATGAGAAGTCGCAGAAATCATTTTTCCATTCTCATCTTTAGGAGTTAAATCACAATGTAGTAGTCTATAACCAGAAGTAAGTTCATCTGCTTCAGGATCCCAAACAACTAATTGTTCAAAAGGAACTTTTGCAGTATCATAGTCATCTATATCAACCTCCTTACCTGTTCCACCACCAGCTGCTCTAAAGCTTAATTCTCTTAATCTTCCTATTTCTAAAAGAACGTTAGGAGAATTTATATGATTCACCAAAAACAAATAGTTTCCAGCTTTCGTAGTCATTCTTAAAAATCGATCAGAATTTAATTCCTTCTTTAGAAGACCTCTATCTACAGCGTCAATTATTCTTTTCATTCCTAATTATTGTCTAAATTATAGACTTTAGTTCTTATTTCATCTGCCCATTCTACGGCATTCTTTGATGAATCAAGACTTTCATATGAGATAGGCTCCCCTACTTTAAAGTTTATGTCCTTACCTCTTTGTTTAAAAAGCTCATCTGCAAGGTAGAACATTTCTAGATTTGCTTTGATGCCTAATTTACTTCTAATTCTACTTAAATTGTAGAACCAATTTGAGTTTCTACCTTTTATGTGAACAGGTATTATATTCTTCTTATATCTTTTGGCCTTATTTACAAAACTTTTCTTCCAGTCTAAATCCTGAATTTTACCCTCTACTTTCCTAGAAACTAAACCTGCAGGAAAAACCAAAATTGCCTTATCACTAGCGTAAGCTTCTTCAATAATCCTACTTGCCTCTCTTGCATTTGAACCATGCTTGTTCACAGGTAAGAATAGTGGCGATAAATTCTCAATACTCAGTAATATATCATTCACCAAGAAAAGCATATCCTCTCTCACTTGAGAGACTGCAACCATAAAAGCAATTCCATCTAATCCTCCCAATGGATGATTGGCCACCAGAATAACTCCTCCTTCTGCAGGAATGTTTTCAAGGCCGTCTACCAATACTTTGGTTTCCAATTCTTCTAAGGAGGCTTTAGCAAAATCAATGCCCACTAAATCACCTCTACGGTGCATGATATCATTGAGTTCATCTTGATGAATTATTCTTTTAATGTAGTTAAGAATGAACTGAGGCAGCCATTTAAATAGAGTTGGATTTTTAGATTGAATCACCTTCTCTATATCGACATACTTTTGCTTAAGCTTTATTGAACTCATAAAAATATTCTTCCTTTAAAATTAAGCTTTCTATTACTCAAGACCATCTACATAGCCTTGTAAATATGTATAGCCTTCATTTAATTTTCCTTCTAAAGTAGTTTCGCTTGCTCTATCTAAAACCGTTTCAGTATCTCCGTTAAAGAAGTGATCTAAAACACTCTTGATAAACTCATTTCCAAAGTCCTCTGAAGCATCTCGAGGGAGCTCACATGGAAGATTATCAACCGCCACTACTCCAATGCTTCCCTCTGATCCAAATTTAACTTCAGATTCCAATTGCGCATTATATCCATAGAAAGGATCAGCAATGGTACTAGGTCTTAAAGTTGGTGCAACTGGACCATCAATATCACAGCTTATGTCTCCTAACAATTGAATATTAAAATCTGGATGTTTACAATCTTCTCTTGTTAGAACAAATGGATTTTTATCAGACCAAAAATGAGCGGCTATAAAAATGTCCGCCTTTTTAGCGTAGTCTAAGAATCTAGATTCATATTGAGAAGGATCCTTTCTGAATTCAGATCTAGAAAATGCTGCGCCATCCTTCTTTCTATTATAATGTTGAACATCAATCTGAGTAAAAATAGTCTCATTAAAATCTTGTGCAATAAACTCATCAGGAAAGACCTGAGTAATCTTAAGAGTAGATAGAATCTCTAGTGCGCCCATGGCAACTTTACCAGCACCACTCAAACATATTTTAAGATCAATAGGCAAGATCACCTTGGCCAATTCACTTTCAATCTCTCTTCTATCATGACATTCATGTGCAGGTTTCAGCGAATATTTACCGCTAAGTTCACCATAAGCTCTAAAAGTATTGTAGGCACCCACAATTCCGGCATATCGGCCAAAGCCAATTAATCTTTTACCACTAGACGCTTTAAGCATTTCATAGTCAATCAATCTTATTTTTTTCTCTAAGATTGTTCTTAAAAGATCCCTATTATAAGATTGTAATTTATAGGTATGAGAGAAGAATAAGTAGGTCTTATTGGCGATAAGCTGGTCCAAGGGAACCTCTTTTACTCCTAATAAAACATCGCAATCTGTCAAATCAGATACCACAGGGATACCTTCATCTAAATATTCTTTATCTCTAAAGGCCCTTATATCACTAGTTTCAACGACTAATTCTATATCAGGATACTTTTCTTTAATTAAGCGACATTGCCTAGGACTAAGAGGAACTCTCTCATCTGGTGGGACTTTCCCTTCCTTTATAATTCCAAATTTCATTAAAATCTGTGTTATCGAATAGATTTTTGAAGCATCTATAATAAGCGCCCCAGTTTAGGATGCAAAGTAGTAACTTTGTCCGAGAGTTCATTGAAATTTTGGGGCTGACTGGTTTTGACAGCAAGATGAATAGGATAGTAAGCATGTCGGGCTATGTAGATGTCGCCTGTCAAAAGATGCTGCAATCTATAATAGGCGAGAATAATTTCGCACTTGCCGCTTAATCACACTGAATGTGGGTTATGCTAATCTAAGCGCTAGGCGCTAGAGCAAGTCATCCCTCTGACCCTAAGTTCGGTTGGGTTGGATCAAGGGGTGTCATTAAATCTGAACTAGTACTTAAGGAGTTATGACTTAAGTTCGAAACTAAAGTAACTAAGCTAAGAATGGGGTGTCTATACTCAGTTCTAAGTCTAAAATTCAATTATAGAATAAGCATGTAGAAAACTATGTTTATTCCTTGTTTGGACGCGGGTTCGAATCCCGCCAGCTCCACAAAAGAAAAAGTCCTGTTAGGTTTTCCTATACAGGATTTTCTTTTTTACAGAAGATCAAAGCTTGCTTTAGAGATTCTAAGAAAAAGAAATGACAGTAGGCCATAGGCCCTAAGGACTTTTTTATGCTTGGGTAACAGAAATTTCCTTTGGGATCATTCCTATAATCCCGCCAGCTCCACAAAAGAAAAAGTCCTGTTAGGTTTTCCTATACAGGACTTTTTCTTCTCAATCAAAATTGCGTTCGGCTCTAATTAAATTCTAAACCTATAATTAAGACTTGCTAAAAACTGAGTTCTAGCACCATAGAATCCTGCCTCCGTTCTTAGTTGCCATTTTTTATTAAACTGATATTGGAATCCCATGATCATATTCCAATTAGCTTTTGGACGTTTTAAGAGATCATAATTAACCGTTACATCCGGAGTTTCAATTCCATCTAGCCTATCCTGTATCTGATCTACTACTTGATCTACAATAGGTTTTTGAAGAGGGCCTAATTCATTATACCAATCATCATACCTGCCTTGAAGCTGATCTTTAACCCCTTGCAATGCGTCATCAGGAATTACTTCATTTAGATTGATACTTCCGGCGGTTTGCCCTTGAAGAAAAGTTCCGAATACTCCTACCCAAATCGCAATATTCTTTTCCGGTTCACTATAATTCACAAAGGTATGCCCCACTCTAAAAGAAGTATTTACTGCTCTTACTGGTTGATCTAATTTATCTAGATCTGCCCAAACCATATTGAAATCTGCGGATCCCCAAACAGGGCCAAAACCAGCTGCTAAATTGGTTCCAAAACCATAGAGTGCACCTTGTAAACTAGCGGTTGTCTCAAAAGCCACCGGAGATGAAAGCACTACTCTAGTTTGCGTCCAGTTATAGCCCAGTAAGCCATAGACATTCCAGAATGGTAGAATATAAAGGTCCGGTCTCACATTAAATGTTGTCACTTCAGACTGAATATCACTGAATTCAATGAGTCCTGAAAAGTCTACCATCTCAGAATTATTAATACCAATGTCAATAGCATCAATAATCATCTCTTGTCTGGCTGCCACATAATTGACCATCACCCCTGCAGGGTATGGAATATCAAAACCCTTTTTATAAACTTGCTCTCCCCAGATTGGAAAAGTATAAGGGTAGTCCATTTCTTTTAGGCTATCTATATATTCTTTATATTCCGGACGAGTGGCTTTAATAGAAGCGTTCTGGCCAAAAGAATTTAAAGAAATAGCTAGTAAGCAAAGGATAATTAATCTTTTCATATATCCAGTTTATTGGGTTGTGTTTAAGCTAAGATATTATTTTTTTGATCCTAATACCATAGTATCACCGGACTTAATAAAATTCATAAGATTGCCCTTTTTAGCATACAGGCTCATTTGCCAAGGTAAAAATCTAATTAACCCTAGCTTAAATATTATATTATTATCAAATTGCATCTTCAAATAAAATTTATGAAAAGCGCATTATTTAACCTTTGCCTTGCGGCGATTTTTCTAAGCAGTTGCTCTAGCAATACTGAGCCTAAGAAAGCTCAAAAAATAGAAACATCTTCAAAGAAGGACTCTATATCTATGGTTTATATACCTGCAGGAAAGTTTGTAATGGGTAGTGTAAATTCTGCTGCCGAAAGACATGAAGGGCCAGAAATAGAAGTAGAAATGCCCGCTTTTTGGATTGATAAGACAGAAGTAACTAATGCTCAATATAGAGCCTTTGTAGAAGCTACAGGATATATCACCGTAGCTGAGAGAGATATAGATTGGGAAGAAATCTCTAAGGAAGTAGCTCCTGGAACGCCAAGGCCTCATGACAGTATTTTGGCAGCAGGAAGTTTAGTTTTTACTCCTACCGATAAAGCTGTTCCATTAGAAGATTATTCGCAATGGTGGAGATGGGTAGTTGGTGCCAATTGGAGACATCCAGAGGGACCGAATAGTGATATTAAGGATAAAGATAATTATCCTGTAGTTCATATTGCCTTTGAAGATGCTTTGGCTTATGCCGATTGGATTGGCAAGAGCTTGCCAACAGAAGCACAATGGGAATATGCCGGGCGAGCAAAAACACAGGTAAGCAATTATAGTTGGGGAAATGAATTAACTCCAAATGGTCAATATTTGGCCAATTTTTTTCAGGGAGAATTCCCTTATAGCAATACAGGAGCCGATGGATTTATAGGAGCCGCACCAGTTATGAGTTATGCTGCAGATCAATATGGCCTTTATGATATGATAGGAAATGTTTGGGAATGGACCTTAGATAAGTATAGACCAGACACCTACGCTCAAAGAGTATCAAAAGGCGGCGCCAGAGGATGCTATAATCCTGCAGGTCCATCAAAAAGTTACGATCCAATGGATCCTTATGCCACAGATAAAAGAGTTGTTAAGGGTGGCTCTTTCTTATGCAGCGAGCAGTATTGCTCTAACTATAGACCAAGCTCTAGAATGGCTACTAGTACAGACTCTGGACAAAATCATTTAGGTTTTAGATGTATCAAGAAAGTTAAAAATTAAGCTTCTGGCTCTTCATTTACAACCTCTTCTTTCATCTCAACAGCACCATCTGTATTAGTTTCTGCAGCAAGCTTATCCTCCTTGCTTGAAACTGTATCGGCAGTAAGCCATAAGTAATAAGACTGATAACCAATTGCCATTACCGTAGAGCCCACAAAGAGGCCTATGATTCCATGAAGCATTAAACCACCCAAGGCGCCGATTAATATGACCAGCATTGGCACTTGCGATCCTCTTCCTAAAAGCATTGGTTTAAGGATATTGTCTACAAGGCCTACCAAGAATAAGTACACACTTAAAACTACAGCAGCTGTTGTTGACATTGTTGAGAACGCATAAATCATGATCGGTATAAAAATCAATAAAGGAGGCAATTGAATAATGGCCACTATGAGCACCAAAATGGCTAATAAACCTGCACCTGGAATACCTCCGATTGCCAGTCCGGCGAAAGCCAAAATAGCTTGGATAGCACTCACTAAAAGGATTCCTTGTACCACAGACCTGATGGTATCCCTAGAAAGTTTTACATAATCAGCGCCCATTTCAGGACCGATAACCTTATTAAAGAATCCATTGGCTACATTAAATCCTGACTTAGCATTGACCATCATTGCCAGGGCCACCAATACAGCAAATAAAGAAAATGCAATTTGCAGAACAAGGTCTAGACTGCTACTTAAAAACCATTTCAAACCTTTGGCTATAGGTTCAGAATTATCTTGAATAAAGCCTTGTGCATCCTTAGAAGCAGACTCCCATAAGCTATAGACCTTCTCACCTATTAACGGAATTTTCTGCACTCTTTCATTAGGGTCTGGAATATGTAAATCACCCTTTTTTATAATCTTGATTAGATCAGTGCCAGATTCTATGGCAGAATCAACAATCCAATAAGACGGAAAGGCCAAAACGACAGAAAATAAAACTCCAATAACGACTGCCGAAAGGACAGTACGGCCTTTAAAAAGTTTAGTAATTTTTTGAAATAAAGGATAAAAAGCTACCGCCAAAATGATTGCCCATACTAGAATAATAAGGAATGGTTGCGCAATTAAGAAGCACCAAGTGGTGATTAAGATCACCATCATAATTCTAATAAATGTATCTAGCGGCTTGATCTGATTCATAAGACTTGATTTTGCTCGAAAGTACAAAAATGATTAGCAAGAAAATATGGAATTGATTCAGCAAGATGAACTGAATCTATCATTTACAAATGTTCGCGACAATTTAGTCTACCGGATAAGTATTGGTTTTATATCATCGTATTTTAGGCTATTTAACCAAAATGAATTAAGAACTTATGAAAACAAAATAAGCTTAGAAACTAATTTAGTGTAAGGCATGTATCTATAAATGTGTCAACGATTTATCTTATCGAATATGCAGAAATTTCTGTTTAAATAATGAAGCTCCAGATACGATTCACAAATGTGCCAAAATAAATTACTAGAACAACTTGATACAAAGAATTGAGCTATAAAAAAAGCCTCTCATATTTCTATAAGAGGCTTTCAATATTCAAACGATCTGATATTACTTAGCTGATCTCTTTCTTTCATTTTCTTTTAAAAGAATTTTTCTCAACCTAATAGATTGTGGAGTTACCTCAACGTATTCGTCACCTTGGATATATTCCAAAGATTCTTCTAAACTAAATACAGTATGCGGAGCAAGTCTTAATTTATCATCAGCACCTGAAGACCTCATATTAGACATCTTCTTAGTCTTAGTAACGTTTACTGTTAAATCACCAGCTCTACTATTCTCACCAATAACTTGACCTTCATAGATCTCTTGGTTAGGTGGAATAAAGAACTTACCTCTATCCTGAAGATTACTTAAAGAGAAAGGAATAGATTTTCCTGTTTCTATAGCAATCAAAGAACCATTCTGACGTCCCGGAATAGGACCTCTATAAGGTTGGAATTCTAAGAATCTATGAGACATAATTGCCTCTCCAGCTGTAGCTGTTAAAAGGTAGTTTCTTAAACCTATAATACCTCTAGAAGGTACTTCAAACTCAAGGTGCATTCTGTCTCCTTTAGGAGCCATTTCCTTTAAGTCTCCTTTACGCATAGTGATTGCTTCAATAGCTTTTCCACTAACATCTTCTGGAAGGTCTATAGAAAGAATTTCTATAGGCTCATGCTTCACACCATCAATTTCCTTGATGATTACTTGTGGCTGCCCGATTTGAAGTTCATATCCTTCTCTTCTCATCGTTTCAATAAGAACAGAAAGGTGTAATACTCCTCTACCATATACTCTAAATGTATCTGCAGAATCAGTATCCTCAACTCTTAAAGCTAAGTTCTTCTCGATTTCTTTAGCCAAGCGATCCTTGATATGTCTTGAAGTAACATACTTACCTTCCTTACCAAAGAAAGGAGAATCATTAATGGTAAAGGTCATACTCATGGTAGGCTCATCAATCTTGATTGTTGGCAAAGCCTCAGGACTTTCTATATCAGCGATAGTATCACCAATTTCGAAACCTTCAATTCCAGTTAGAGCGCAAATCTCTCCAGAGAATACTTGCTCAACCTTTCTTTTCTCAAAACCGTCAAAAACAAAGATCTCCTTGATTCTAGATTTTACAATAGAACCATCTCTCTTCATTAAGCTAATCTGTTGATTTGCTTTTACACTTCCTCTATGTACCCTTCCAATTGCAATTCTACCGATGAAAGAAGAATAGTCTAATGAAGTAATAAGCATTTGAGTAGTACCTTCATTCTTAACCGGAGCAGGTATATGCTCAATAATCTGGTCTAAAAGGAAGTTAATATCCGTATTCGGATTCTTATAATCAGGACCCATCCAACCATTCTTTGCAGAACCGTATATAGTCGGGAAATCTAATTGATCATCTGTGGCTTCTAAGTTGAACATCAGTTCAAAAACCATTTCATGAACCTCCTCTGGAGTACAATTTGGCTTATCTACTTTATTGACAACCACTAGAGGCTTAAGTCCAAGCTCTAATGCCTTAGAAAGCACAAATCTTGTTTGTGGCATAGGTCCTTCAAAAGCATCTACTAAAAGAACAACTCCATCGGCCATGTTTAATACCCTCTCTACTTCACCACCAAAGTCACTGTGACCAGGAGTGTCAAGAATATTAATCTTATAATCTTTATACTGTACAGACACGTTCTTAGCAAGAATGGTAATACCTCTCTCTTTTTCTAAGTCGTTTGAGTCCATGATCAGCTCACCTGGCTTTTCATGATCACTAAATAATTTACCAGCTAGAAGCATCTTATCTACTAGTGTGGTCTTCCCGTGGTCAACGTGGGCGATAATCGCAATATTTCTTAATTCCATATATTCTAAAAATGGCGGCAAAGGTAGTGTTATTAAATGGTCTTTTAAGGTATATGCTAATTATTCAACCCTATTTAATCTTTTGATTATCAACAGATTTAATTCTAATCTCCAAAAGCTCTGAACATCCTACACTCTAGAGCATAAAAAAACCCTGCTATTGCAGGGTTTTGAGAAGCATTCATGAGAAGATTAAAAACTTCTTATAATCTTTTGACTCGTCATCTCGCCATTTTCATTGGTAAGTTGAAGAAGATAAATACCATTAAGCAAACCTATATTCTCCTCTATTTGAGTTTGAGCGGCATTATTTCCAGCCACTATTAATTTACCTGTAAGGTCTATTAATCTGTACTCAACATTCTGATTTGGTAAATACTCTATTCTTAAAGCGTTAGATGTGAAAAAGGCTGATACGTTATCAAGGGTCCCAAATTCTGCTGTGCTTAAGCTAAGGGCATTCACAATATTCAAAGCCTCTGTTTGCGCGGCAGAAGAGCTAAAGCCAGCATAAGCAATGCTAGAATCCCTTGGATCAATTGTATAATACCTTGGAGTACCAGTTTGGAACCAATCTCTATTAGAATCTACAAAAGCGAAAATATCGGTCCAACTATAATCATTTACCCATGTTCCTACTTGAGAACAATTAGGAGTATTCGTACCACTTTTAAATGTCATAGCTCCCCAAACTTCAATTGCCGGCTTGTTTTGAAATGCAAAATTCTGAAGAGCAGGAGCTTGGCTTTTGCAAATACTGCAATCCAATCCTTTGGATGCTACTATCAGTACTTTTCCTTGTCCTAAGACATCGTGCATTTTCTTAGTTACATTATTACAGTCGGTAACAACACTATTACTAACCTGTGCAAAGGCTGGAGCCAATGATAGAGTAAATACTATTGCGAATAAATTTTTCATCTTTATTATCAAAAATAAGGCAGAACAAGAACTCTTCTTGTCTACTAGATGACATTCACGAAATTTATTTTAAAAATTTGTGAGACCAGCCTTCGAGTACTGATATCCATTGCTCATTGTCGTTTAAACATGGTATCAGTTCAAAATGTTCGCCACCATTCTCTTCAAATATTTCTTTAGCCTCATCCCCTATTTCCTCAATAGTTTCAAGACAATCGCTCACAAAGGCAGGACAAACAATTAATAACTTCTTCATTCCATCTTTTGCAAATGATTCAATAGTCTTATCGGTAAAGGGCTGCAACCAAGGGTCACCTCCTAACCTAGATTGGAAACTATTGCTAAACTTGGCTGAATCCAATTTAAGCTTCTCAGCCACCAACTTTGTTGTCTCAAAAGCTTGATGTCTATAACAGAACTCATGAGATGGACTATCCAAATCACAACAATTCTCAAAGTTTAAGCAATGAGATTTAGTTATATCGCCTTTTTTAATATGTCTCTCAGGAATACCATGATAGCTGAATAATAGATGATCATAATCCTGATGAAGATATGGCTCTATTGAATTGGCTAAGGCGTTGATATACGCAGGCTCTTTATAAAAAGCTTTCTTCACCCTCATTTTAATATGAGGAAACTTTGTCTCAATTACCTCCCTTGCTTTTACAACCACCGTCTCATAAGAACTCATAGCATAATGAGGATATAATGGAACCAAGAAAATCTCTTTTAAGTCTGGATTTTCTGCGTGAAGAGATTCAATCGCGGAAGCGATAGAGGGATTTCCATACCTCATTCCCAAAGCAATAGGAGCATTCAATTTAGATTGCAGTTTCTCCATTAACTTATAGCTCCACACAATTAGAGGTGAACCTTCTTTAGTCCAAATGCTTTGATACGCTTTCGCCGATTTCTTTGGCCTAGTGTTCAAAATGATCCCTTTCACTAAGAAAGTCCTTAACCATTTTGGAACATCAATCACTCTCTCATCCATTAAAAACTCACCTAAATATCTTTTTACATCCTTAGGTTCTGGTGAATCAGGACTTCCTAAATTCACTAATAAAACTGCCTTTTCAGCCATTTCAACTCAATTATATAATTCTCTCTTTCGTTTTTATTTCTACTTTGCCCCTACATACTTCTTTGGGGTTACGCCAAACTTTTTCTTAAAGGCCGTTATAAAATGACTCGGATTAGTATATCCGATACTATAAGCCACATCATTTACTTTTAACTTATCCTGATCCAATAAATGCCGGGCAGTATCCAAGCGGTAGTCATTCAAAAACTGAAAAACGGTCTTGCCATAGATACTTTTAAATCCTTCTTTTAATTTGTATTCGCTTAGCGCGATTTCCAAACTAAGCTCCTTTAAAGAAGGAGGATTGGTCATTCTTTCTAAAAGGATCTTTTTACTCAGCCTTATTTTCTCTACATTCTCTTCATCATTCAAAAAAGGACATTGCTCTACATCCCCATCTTCTTCTCTATTAAAGTATAAAGCCAAAATCTCCAATGCCTTTGCCTTCTCAAAAAGACTAGCAGATGCTGCTTTCATTCCATGATTAAAGAGTTGCCCTATATTTAAACTCAAAATTGGACTAAGAGTTTTGTCAGAGTAGAACTTCTTATTAATGTTCTCTTTATTCAGAAAACCGATTTCTTCAGATCCATCCACAAACATTTGATGTAAGGCCTCAACACTGATATAAAAAAAGGCCACTTTAGAATTTGGAGCTAGTTCCACATCTAGCGGAAGAGCCTGATTTGGATTATAGAAAATAAGACTTTTCTCTGGTTTTAAGTCTAGTTGATAAGATCCTCCATTAAAAAGAAACTTAGCACCACCCTGTACCGCAAAGTAAAACTGAATTAAGCTTTGACTTATATCCCTATTTAATCTTTTAACTTCTTGGCTCAGATTTTCAATTTTCACCAAATAAAAACCTTCACTTATTCGGGTATTTTTTATTTTATGTTCTTGGGTATTTTTTTCAAAATCCTCAAATTCAAAATGTATATCCAAAACTATTTTCTTAGAAATTATGACAAACATCATTGATACAACACATGGAATGCGATATTATTGGCAAAAGTAGAGGAATTGCTAATTAGAATTATTATAAATAAGGGTTTTTATATAATCGGGGTATTTATTTATTGCTTTGAGGTATTGAAGCTTTTCCTTTCGGGATATTTTCGCAATCGATTATGAAAGACTTTCAAGTAAGTAAACATTCTCATTTCTACATGATCGGTATAGATCATATGAAAGCACCTGTAGAAGTTAGAGAAGGCTTTTCTTTAGGTAGCCAAGAAATTAGCCATCTGACCTATGAGTATAAGAAGGCTGGTGGAGATGGAATTTTTGTCCTTTCTACTTGTAATAGAACAGAAGTCTATGCCTTTGCAGACTGCCCTAGAGATCTAATTCAGTTGTTTTGCAAACACAGCAAGCAATCATTAGATACCTTTGACCTTTATAAGAATGTAAAGCAAAATAGAGATGCTATTCAGCATTTATACAAAGTGGGTGTTGGTTTAGAATCTAAAATATTAGGTGATTTTGAAATTATAGGGCAAATTAAAAAGTCATTCCTAGTTACCAAAGAGCTTAACGCCCACAATTCCTTTTTAGAGAGATTAATCAATAATACCGTTCAATGCTCAAAAAGAGTAAAGAACGAAACCACTTTAAGTAGTGGGGCTGCATCTGTTGCTCATACTACAGTTAGGTTCATCAAAGATTATATCAATGAACAAGACCAACCTAAATTATTACTTTTTGGAATAGGTAAAATTGGGCAAACGGCTTGTGAGAATTTAATCAATCAAACCAATATTACGGACATTACCTTAATAAACCGTTCTGAAGAGAGAGCTGAGAAACTAGCGGCAAAATTTCATGTAAAGCATGTTTCAATAGAACAGCTTAATGATGAATTAGATGCATCAGATGTGATTATTGTGGCCACAGGCGCTCAGGCTGCCACAGTTAAGAAAGAAGCTTTCAAGACCAAGAAGTCTAGATTGATTTTAGACCTCAGTATGCCTAGAAATGTAGATCATGATTTATATCAGGATAATTTAATCCAGGTAGTTGATGTAGATCACCTTTCGGTAAAAGCAGACGAAAGTCTAAATCAAAGAAGAACTCAAATACCTTTAGTTCTTGATATCATTGATGAACTTACTCAAGATTTTTATGATTGGCTAGAAAGTAGACGTATAGCTCCTACTCTTCAGCAATTGCAATCTAAAATTGATGAGATTATAAATAAAGAAGTTTTTTCTGCGCTCAAGAAAAGCCCGGATATAGAATCCTCTGTATTGGAAGATTTAGGCCAACAAATAACTAAGAAGTTAACAGGTCAGTTTGCTAGAAAGCTAAGAAATGGAGCCGATGTAAACGACCAACTCAGAACCATTCATCATATTTTTGAGTTGAAAAATTAAAAAATTGAGCATATCTCTAATTAAAATCGGAACAAGAGACAGCCCCTTGGCTGTTTGGCAAGCTAAGCTCACAGCAAAGCTTTTAGCGCAAAAAGGCTTTCAATCAGAATTAGTATTTATAAAATCCCCCGCTGATCTAGATTTAAAAACTCCATTAAATGCTTTTGGCACCACAGGAATTTTCACCAAAATGCTAGACGTAGCTCTCTTGGAAAATAAAATAGATGTAGCAGTTCATTCTCTTAAAGATTACCCTACTGTTCCACCAGAAGGCATTTGCCTGGATAGCGTTCTTGAAAGAGCTGAATCAACGGATATTTTAGTACCTCAAAATTCCATTGATGTAAATAATCTTCATAATCTAAGTGCTATAATCGCTACAGGGAGTATTAGAAGAAAAGCTCAATGGCTGAATAAGTATCCAAACCACCAAATTACCGGCCTAAGAGGTAATGTTCAGACTAGATTGAATAAGCTTCATACTAATAATTGGCATGGAGCCATCTTTGCTAAAGCAGGTCTTAAAAGAATAGATTTATTACCAGAAAACGCCATTGATTTAGACTGGATGATACCAGCTCCTGCTCAAGGGGTTATAGGCATTAGCTGTAGAGCTAATGATGACGAACAAAAAGAAATTTTAAACCTTATTAATGATGTCCCGAGTCAACAATTGGCTATCGCCGAAAGGCAGTTTCTAAACACCTTAGAAGGTGGGTGCTCTGCTCCAATTGGCGCATTAGCCACACATATTAACGGACAGATAAAATTGCAGGCCGCATTATTTCAATTAGACGGGTCACTTAAGATAGAGTGTACAAAAACTTTAGAAGCTCATAGAGCTAAAGAATTAGGTCACTTATCGGCTCTTGAAGTTTTGAATAATGGAGGTAAAGAAATAATGGAATCATTAAAAGGTCAATAAATGCTGAATGTAAATTTGCTTTCTACAAAAGTCTTACCTGATGACTTAGTTCAGGCATTTATAAAAAAAAAAATTAATCTTAGGCAAAAGGACTTTATTGACGTACAACTGGATTACAATGCTAGATCTTTTAAAGCAAGACTAAATAATCCTAGCTCTCAGGCTAGAGTGTTTACAAGTAAGAATGCTCTTTTTAGCTTGCAAAAGTTAGCCGACGAAGAAGGAATAGAGTTTCATAGAAAAAAGAATTTTGTTGTAGGCATAAGAGCTACCGAACTGCTTCAAGATTTTGGGCAAAGAGTTGATGTAAAAT
Source organism: uncultured Schleiferiaceae bacterium (assembly GCA_965661265.1). Classification (GTDB taxonomy): domain Bacteria; phylum Bacteroidota; class Bacteroidia; order Flavobacteriales; family Schleiferiaceae; genus CBFIDE01. Next base: position 123,570 of record CBFIDE010000001.1, read on the forward strand.
CTGGAAACGCAATCAGTCTTGCACAAATTATTGCCAGAAACAAAGACATTAAAGAAGTTGATTATTTCTGTGGAGACAAGGCATTAGAAGATATTCCAGAATATTTATCAAGTAAAGGAATAAAAGTAAATAAAGAGGTTGTATATCGCACCTCTATGGTAGCGCACGAGGTAGAATATTTAATGCTGCATGCAGTGATGTTCTTCTCGCCTAGCAGCGTCTTTAGTTATTTCAAAAGGAACAGATTGAAACTGGAAACAATGGTCTTTACCATTGGTGCTACTACAGCAGATGCTGTGAAGCTAAAATGTAATAATTCAATCATCCTAGCCGATGAACCCAGCATTCCCTCAACAGTAAAGAAAGTTATTGAACATTATAGATCATGAGTAATTATAAAAACGACCTCTTTTTAAGAGCGCTTAAAGGAGAAACAACAGAAAGACCTCCAGTATGGATGATGAGACAAGCCGGAAGGTATCTTCCAGACTTTATGGCTCTAAAAGCTAAGCATAGTTTCTTTGATCGAGTTGAAACGCCAGAATTAGCGACAGAAATTACAGTGATGCCTATTGACCAAGTAGGCGTTGACGTGGCCATTCTATTTAGTGACATTTTAGTTATTAATCAGGCACTTGGACAAGAGGTTCAAATGGTTCCTGGAAAAGGACCATATATTCCTAATCCAATAAGAACGGCAAAGCAGGTTCAGGATATTCCAGTGGTAGACGTCAAGGATAGACTTTCCTATGTTTATGAAGCTATTAAGATGACTAAAAAGGAACTTGCTGGCAGAGTTCCATTAATTGGTTTTGCCGGTTCTCCATGGACTATCCTATGTTATATGGTAGAAGGTCAAGGAAGTAAGACCTTTGATATTGCGAAGTCGTTCTGTTTTAAAGAGCCAGAAGCGGCGCATCAACTATTACAGAAGATAACGGACATCACCATTGATTATTTAAAGGAAAAAGTGGCTGCAGGAGCGGATGTTGTTCAAATATTTGATTCATGGGGAGGCCTATTATCTCCAAACGATTATAGAACTTTCTCATTGCAATATATCAGACAAATTGCCGAGGCATTGCATACCTATGCACCAGTTATTGCATTTGGTAAGGGATGTTGGTTTGCTTTAGAAGAAATGAGCCAATTACCTGTATCTGCTCTTGGTGTTGACTGGACTATTAGCCCAAAGAAAGCGAGAGAATTTACCAAGTCAAATATCACATTACAAGGAAACTTTGACCCTGCAAGATTATTAGGCACTAGAAAAGAAATTGTACAGCTTACCAAGCAAATGATTGATGACTTTGGACCTCAGAAATACATAGCAAATCTTGGGCATGGAATCTTACCTAATGTACCAGTAGAAAATGCTAAAGCTTTTGTAGAAACTGTTAAAGAATATAGATATGAAGGATAAATTTTTCGGCTATCTACAGAATCTCCAAGACGAAATTTGTGCCGCTTTAGAAAAGGCAGATGGAGAAGCTAAATTTCAACAAGACCTTTGGGAAAGACCAGAAGGTGGAGGTGGAAGAACTAGAGTCATGGCTAATGGAAAACATATTGAAAAAGCAGGGGTGAATATTTCGGCAGTTCATGGAAAAATTCCTGATGCATTAAAAAATAAAATGGGCACCCATGGCGAGAATTTCTTTGCCTGCGGTTTATCCCTTGTTATTCATCCAGAAAATCCGTTTGCGCCAACAACGCATGCAAACTATAGGTATTTTGAAATGTATGACGAAGAAAATAATCTAATCGACTCTTGGTTTGGCGGTGGTGCTGATTTGACACCTTACTACCTTTTTGAAGAAGATGCAGTGCACTTTCACCAAGTGCAAAAAGACTTTGCCGATCCACATGGCGAAGACCTTTATCCAAAATTCAAGATAGCTTGTGATGAGTACTTTAGAAATACTCATAGGAATGAGGCCAGAGGTATTGGCGGAACTTTTTATGATTACTTAAAGGCAGACTCCACTAGAACTATTGAAGACTGGGGAAGTTATAATATGAGTATGGGAAAGAGTTTTGTCCCTTCCTTTATTCCAGTCCTAAATAAGCGTAAGAATATGCCTTACGGCGATAAAGAAAAGTATTGGCAAGAAATCCGCAGAGGACGTTATGCCGAATTTAATCTAGTACATGATAGAGGAACTTTGTTTGGATTAAAGACTAACGGAAGAATAGAATCTATCCTAATGAGTCTTCCTCCTACCGTACGCTGGGATTATGAATTTCCAGTTGAAGAAGGATCGGCGGAAGCCAAACTTGTTGAAATATTAACCAATCCTGTAGATTGGATAAAATAAAATTATGATACATCGTTCACGAAGGCTCAGGGCAAACCCTGCTATTAGGAATATGGTAAGAGAAACCATTTTACACCCTAATGACTTTATAGCACCATTGTTTGTAGTAGAAGGTTCTAATGTTAAGGAAGAAATTAGCTCAATGCCGGGCTATTTCAGATATTCATTAGATATGCTCAAGCAGGAAGTAAAGGAATTAGATAAATTAGGAGTTCAGTCTCTTTTGCTTTTTGTAAAGGTGAGTGATCATTTAAAAGACAATACAGGAAAAGAAGCTGTAAACCCTAATGGATTGATGCAAACGGCCATAAAGGAAATCAAATCATGGGCACCACATATGTGCCTGATGACAGACGTTGCTTTGGATCCATTCTCCTCCTTTGGGCATGATGGAATTGTACGTGAAGGCAAGGTGGTAAACGATGAAACAGTTAAAATCCTATCAGAAATGGCAGTCACTCATGCAGACGCAGGTGCAGACTTTATTGCCCCAAGTGATATGATGGATGGCAGAATCCTTTCGATCAGAGAAGCTTTAGAAGAAGCTAATCATGCCGATACAGGGATAATGGCTTATAGTGCAAAATATGCTAGTTGCTTTTATGGCCCATTTAGAGATGCGCTAGATTCTGCTCCAGGATTTGGCGATAAAAAGACTTACCAGATGGATCCATCTAATACAGATGAAGGAGTAAAAGAAGCCTTGGATGACCAAGCAGAAGGTGCAGACATTGTTATGGTAAAACCTGCCATGAGCTATTTGGACATCATCTATCGCGTAAAGCAAGAAACAGCTATGCCTGTGAGTGCCTATCATGTATCTGGCGAATATGCCATGATAAAGGCGGCCGCTGCAAAAGGTTGGTTGAATGAAAAAGAGGCAATGGTTGAATCCTTGACCTCAATTAAAAGAGCAGGTGCTGATCTAATAGCTACTTATTTTGTAAAAGATATTATCAAGGAAATAAATTCATAAGATGGACAGAAGTAGAAGTAAATCACTTTTTGAGAAAGCAAGTAAATTTATTCCCGGTGGAGTAAACTCTCCGGTTAGAGCATTCAAATCTGTTGGTGGTGACCCTGTTTTTATCAATAAAGCCAAAGGTTCTTATCTCTTTGATGAGGATGGAAATAAATACATTGACTATATCGCATCTTGGGGTCCTATGATCATGGGCCACGCTTTTGAACCAGTAGTGCAAGCTATTCAAGAAAAAGTATTAGACTCTACAAGCTTTGGTGCTCCAACCGAATTAGAGATTGAAATTGCTGAGCTTATTTGCTCAAGTATTCCAAATATTGAGCGAATCAGAATGGTGAACTCAGGTACAGAAGCTACCATGAGTGCTGTTCGTTTGGCAAGAGGTTATACAGAAAGAGATAAGATTCTAAAGTTTGCAGGTAATTATCACGGTCATGGCGATTCATTCTTGATCAAAGCAGGAAGTGGTGCCATAACTTTTGGCCATCCCAATAGCCCTGGTGTTACTCAAGGAACGGCCAAGGATACCTTGCTAGCCGAATACAATGACATTGAAAGCGTAAAAGAAGTTTTTGCAGCCAATAAAAATGAAATTGCCGCGGTAATAATTGAGCCTATTCCAGGTAATATGGGATGCATCTTACCAAAAGATAACTTTATGCAAGAACTTAGAGACATTTGTACTGCAAATGGTACACTTTTGATTTTTGATGAAGTGATGACCGGTTTTAGATTAGGTTTTGGAGGGGCACAGGAAGTTCTTGGAATCCAGGCAGATCTAGTAACCTATGGTAAAGTTATTGGCGCAGGTATGCCAGTGGGTGCCTATGGTGGACCACAAGAAATAATGGACTTTGTAGCTCCAAACGGACCGGTGTATCAAGCAGGAACATTAAGCGGGAATCCTATTGCTATGGCCGCTGGAATTGCTTTGCTTTCATATTTAAAAGAAACACCTTCTGTTTATACAGAATTAGCCGATAAATGTGAGCGAATTGAAATGGGTCTTCACCCGATTTTAAAAGAATTTGATATTGATTATCGCATCAATAGAAAAGGAAGTATGATCAGCTTACACTTTACAGATGAGGATGTTATTGACTTTAATTCTGCCCAAAAAGGAGACAATCAACACTTTAAAACATTCTTCCACGGAATGCTTGACAAAGGTGTTTACCTCCCTCCTTCTGCTTATGAAAGCTGGTTCCTTTCCAACACCTTAAGTTACGAAGATATAGACTATACCTTAGCTGCAGCAAGATATAGCTTAAGTCTATTAAGTAAGTAATAGCTTAGAAAAATATTATTTAGAAATAATCTAAATAACTTGATTAGTTCATGTTTAGAGAATAGATTTGTCCTGTTATTTTTAATTATTCTAAATAAGCATAATGAAAAGATTAGCTTACCTGTTTACCCTAAGTGGCCTTATATTTTTAAGCTCTTGTGACAAAGATAATGACCCTACACCAACTCCAACAGTACAGAGAATTTCTTATGATTTTGATAATGTGGATATCAGCGGGCAAAAAACTAGACTTAGTATGCTTGGAGAATTAGCGAGCTATGCTAAGTCTGCAAATAATGGATCTCAAGTAAGCGCCTTAACTCTTAAGGATATGCTGGCCAACACCAATTATACTTGGCAAGACAGCAGTCTGAACACAAGTACCAAAGACATTGCCTCTAAAATATATTTCCTTCAACTTTCTACTCTTGAATCTTGGATAGACAGCCTTGCCTCAAATTCTATGTCCACTGAAACGGGTATGGCAGGCGTCACCGGAGTGGTTAGCAGTAATTCTGGAAGCAAACAATACCTCTGTAATGCACAAGGAGTTGAGTATGCACAAATGATTGAAAAAGGAATTATGGGTGCATTGGCATACTATCAGGCTACAGCCGTATACCTCAGCGATGATAAAATGAATGTAGATAACACTAGCGTTACAGCTGGAAAAGGAACAAGCATGCAGCATCATTGGGATGAGGCCTTCGGCTATTGGAACCCACCCATTGATCTTAACGAATCATCTTTTTCATGGGATCAAAACTCTGAGTATGATGTTCTTTGGATGAAATATTGCGAGGATAGAGATGAGCTTTTACAGACTAACTCTAGATTAATGAATGCCTTTATTAAAGGTAGAGAAGCTATCAATTCTTCTGACTATACACAAAGAGATCTTGCCATTGTTGAAGTAGCTAGTATTTGGGAAGAAGTTGTTGCTTCTACAGCTATTCATTACCTCAACTCAAGCAATGCCAATTTTGCGGATGATGCTCTTAGAAACCATGCTTTATCTGAGGCCAGAGCTTTTATCTACTCGCTGCAATTCAATCCCAATTCTAAAACAAGTCCCTCTGAAGTAAGTAATCTTTTAGAGAATGTTCTTGGGCCTAATAATTACACTATCAGTAATTCACAGATTAACCAGGCTAAGGACATTCTTTCGAGCACTTATTCAATGGATAATATTAAAGATATACTATAATATGACTAGCCTTAAAAGCCTTAGTTTTCTTCTACTCTTTTGCTTTGCAGCGATTTTATTTTCAGCATGCAGCAGAAATGATGATCCTATGAGTAAAATGGATTTTGATAGAAAGGCCATGCTAGAAAACTGGTATGACAATATCATCATTCCAAGCTTTACAGAATTTAATTATGATTTAGAGGTACTCGCTTTAAAGGCAAACTCCTTTAGTGAATCTCACGATTCTTCTCATTTTAAAGAGCTTAAGTCTGACTTCCTAAAAGCATGGAAATCCTTTCAGGCTGTGAAGCTCTTTGAATTTGGGCCTTCTGCAAATCTGAATTTTAGATCTTCTCTAAATTCTTACCCATCAGATACTCTTAAGATTAAGAACAATTTTAATTCTAATCCTAATCTTGGTGGAGCCAATATGCTGAATGCTAAAGGCTTTCCTGCGATCGACTATTTGCTCTTTAACCGATTAAGTAAGAACCTTGAAGACACAGCGGCAATAGCCTATTTAAAACTAATAATAGCTGATTTAGAAGTGCTTACTCAAGATGTAAATCAACTATGGCTAAATCATAGAAGTGATTTTATTAATGCATCAGGAACAGATATTGGCAGCTCAACGGGAATGGCAGTAAATGCCATGAATAAAGATTTTGAGTTACTTAAAAATGCTAAAATTGGATTTCCATCAGGTAAAAGAACCTTTGGGCAAACATTTCCTGAAGCATGTGAGGCCTATTACTCTTTGTATTCAAAAGAGCTTTCTTTGGCAAATATTGAGGCTATCTATAGATTTTGGCAAGGATTAAGTCCAGACAATTCCACAAAAGGACCTAGTTTGGAGGACTATATTATTGAGCTAGAAGTGATGTCTTTAGGTGAAAATCTGGATGTTCTGATTCACAATCAATTTACAGAAGCTATTCAAAAGCTTAATGCCCTTCCTGCTAGCCTAGAACAATCAGTAAACGACTATCCAAAAGAAGTAGATGATGTTTATTTAGCAATTCAGAATAATATCATTTATCTAAAAACGGATATGCCCTCAGCATTTGGTGTTTTAATTACCTACCAGGACAATGATGGAGATTAAACGATAGTGTTTAAAGGCCTCAATCCATATCGCCAAGTAAGCATAGTGCCTTTAGCAGGATTTAGATTCTTGTTTGGCTTAGCTATGCTTTACTCTACCTTAAGGTTTGTTCTATTGGGCTGGGTGAATGAGCTCTATATTGAGCCAGATTTTCATTTTAAATTCTATGGATTTGAATGGGCCATTGTTCCTCCGGATTTCCTTGTTTATTTGATATTCGCATTACTTATCCTTAGCTCCATAGGAATTCTTATGGGTCTTTTTTATAGGATTTCTGCGATTCTATTCTTCTTATTATTTTCCTATGTAGAATTATGGGACGCCGCCAATTACCTAAATCACTACTACTTTGTTAGTCTGATTTCATTCCTGCTAATCCTACTTCCTGCGCACAGAAACTTCTCCTTAGATGTTCAAATTAGAAGAGTGCAAGCCTATAACGGCATTCCCACTTTTTATCTTTGGATTCCTAAGATAATGCTCAGTATAGTTTACTTATATGCTGGCATAGCAAAGCTTAATCCTGACTGGATGATAGAGGCTATGCCGCTTAAAATATGGCTTCCTGCAAAATCAGACCTTTGGCTTATTGGTGATTTACTCAACTATGAATGGATTGCTTATGCCTTTAGCTGGGGAGGTGCTTTTTACGATTTATGCATTCCTTTCCTATTATGGAATAAGAGAACTACATCCATAGCCTTTGCATTAGTGGTTTTCTTTCATCTAATAACAAGACTCTTATTCCCTATTGGAGTTTTTCCATTGGTCATGATCCTTAGTACCACGATCTTTTTATCAGCGAGTTTTCACCTTGCCTATTTGAATAAAATATTTCCATTTGTTGAGAGCGGTAGTATGAGATATATTTCTAAAGTCTTAAAAAATTCTGTTGTCATCTTCTTTGTTTTTCAAATTCTTTGGCCGTTTAGATTCCTAGCTTATCCGGGTTCTTTGTTTTGGAGAGAAGAAGGTTATAGACTATCATGGCGGGTTATGCTGATAGAAAAAGCAGGCTATATAAACTATAAAATTAAAGACCTAAATACTAATAAAGTTAGCTGGATTAATCCTGAGGACTATCTAACTATAAATCAACATAAACAGCTTGGAACTCAAGCAGACCTTATTCTTCAATTTGCTCACTATCTAGAAGAGGAATATCATAAAAAAGGCTATTCAAATATTGAAATTTACGCAGACTCTTACGTAGATCTACAATCTAAAGGCTCTGCTCCTTTCATTGACCCAACAGTTGATCTCACTAAAGAAGCAGAAAGCTTTAAACCCAAGACATGGATATTAAAGGCACCTTAATACTTCCTTTTCTTTTTTTAAGCCTTGTCTTGGCACAAGCTCAGGAGAGTACAAATCACAGCTTTTCTAAAACCATTCTAGATACAGAAGGGCAGGCCATTATTGGTGCCAATATTTATTGGAAAAACAATTCTAATAAGGGCAGTATAAGTGATAGTCTTGGTTACTTTGAAATCATTTTTCGGAAGAAAGACAGTTTAATTATTAGCGCCCTAGGATTCCAATCTTTGATGATCTCTAGTAATGAAATTCAAGCCTTTACAGAAAAAAACATCGTTTTAGAAACAGATCGTTTTATTATGGAAACGGCAAATATCAATAGCTCAAAAACCGAGAGTATTTCTAAATATAGACTGAAATCTATTGAAGGCACCGCACTTTATGCTTCTAAGAAAACCGAGAAGATTGAACTTAAATCACTAACTGCAGATTTAGCATCTAATAACGCAAGGCAGGTTCTAGGCAGAGTACCTGGCCTCACTATTTGGGAGTCTGATGCGGCAGGACTTCAAATTGGTGTAGGAGCAAGAGGCCTTAGTCCCAACAGAAACTCAAACTTTAATACCAGACAAAATGGCTATGATATCGCGGCAGATGCCTTAGGCTATCCAGAAAGCTATTACTCTCCACCAATGCAGGCTATTGAAAGGATTGAAATTGTAAGAGGCGCGGCTGGATTGCAATATGGGACACAGTTTGGGGGCATGATTAACCTAGTGTTAAAATCGGCGGAAAGCCAAAAAAAGATACAGCTTAGCCATAATTTTACTTATAACTCTTTAGGTTTTTATAATACTTATACTGATGTTGGTCTGAACCATAAAAAATGGTCCTTCTTCAGCTACTTCAATTACCGCAATGGAAGTGGCGCACGTGATAATACAGATTTTGATGCTCTTCATTTTTACAGTTCTGCTCATTATAAATACAGCAAAAAGCTGGATATCAAGCTAGAATTCACCCATATGAATTATTTAGCTCAACAAGCCGGAGGTCTTACTGACAAACAATTTGAGCAAGATCCTTTTCAATCATTGAGAAGTAGAAACTGGTTTAGAGTTCATTGGAATCTATTTGCCGCACATCTAGACTATAAGCCCAACCAAAACAATATTTTCAATCTTAGAGTATTCGGACTTAGTGGTTCTAGAGATGCTCTAGGTTTCCTGAAAGGCCCAAATAGAGCGGATAATGAACCTTATGAGAACAGAGATTTACTGAAAGATCAATATCAAAATATAGGACTTGAAGGCCGCTACTTAAAGAAATACAAACTCAAAAAACTACCTTCTGCATTTCTTATTGGCTCAAGACTATACCATGGAAATACACAAAAACAGCAAGGATTTGGATCCAATAGCTCCGATGCTGACTTCAATTTTTTAACTGAAAACCGAAATCTATTATCCGATTATTCTTTCCCAAGTTTCAATGCTGCCGTTTTTACAGAAAATGTTTTTAACCTAAGTAATCGATTAAGTATTACCCCCGGTCTTAGGTTTGATTATATCAATACTAATGCAGATGGGTATTATGATAGTTCCATCAGATTTCCAGGCTCTGGTGAAATATTTTTAGACAGCAGCACTTTTGAGAACAGGGAACAATCTAGAGGAATTTTATTGGCTGGAATTGGTGCGAGTTACTTCCTTAAAGAGCATCTAGAGCTCTATTCAAATATTTCAATGAACTATAGGGCTATAACATTTAATAACTTGAGGGTGGTGGCTCCATCTTACGATATAGACCCTGATTTGCAAGATGAGAGAGGTTTTAATTTTGAATTAGGATTGAGAGGTAAGCTTTGGAAAGGGTCTAATATTGATGCTGGTATATTTGCACTTAATTATTCAGATAAAATTGGTTCAGTTATCAAGCTTGTAGATGATCCCTTTTTTGGACGAAGAATTATTAGGTATACCACAAACCTTGCCGACGCTTTAATTTATGGAAGTGAAATTTTCCTGAATCAATCATGGAGCACAGTGTTAGAAATGTCTGATCGTTGGAATTTTGATCAGTTCTTTAATCTAGCCATCATAGAAGGAAGTTATTATAAGGCTCAAGAGCAAGCGGTTCAAGGGAATCAAGTAGAGAACATTCCTTTGATAAATTTCAGAACGGGAGTCAGTCTATCTTATAATAAGTTCAAAACTAGTGTTCAACTAAATTACTTAAGCCAACAGTATTCTGACGCAACCAATGCAGAGCAGTCCGCCGATGGTATTTATGGAATAATTCCAGAATATTGGGTAGCCGATATTTCGTTTGAATACAGTTATAAAAAACTTAAATGTCAGGCTGGAATTAACAATTTCCTAAACACCACTTATTTCACAAGGAGAGCTGTAGGTTACCCAGGTCCAGGAATCATTCCTTCGGCGCCAATAAACTTCTACTTTGGACTTGGTATTGAGATATAATATCGCTTAATAATTACTTACTTTGGATCACCTTATAATTGCCTTAATTTGCTTTTTAAATTGAATCCAATGAGAACCGTTGCCCTACTTTTATTTCTTTGCTTTTCAGCGATTTCACCTGCTCAAAACTTGAATTTCGTTAAAACTTATACCTACGAAACTGGGATATTTAATGACGGTGGTGCTACATCAATTGCCTATGACAACAGATCTCAAAGATTATTCTGTGCCAACACTAGCACAAACTCAATTGATGTTATTGAGCTTTCTAATATTCAGAAGCCTTTTAAAAGACTAAGCATTCCTCTTTCTAATTATATAACTGGAGTGAATAGTGTTGACGTTTTTAATGCACAAGTTGCTGTTGTAGGCTATGGATCCAGCAAGCAAGGAGATGGTAAGATTTTATTCTTTGATACAAACGGCACTTTTCTTAATCAACTAACAGTTGGATCTTATCCAGAAATGGTGCGTTTTACTCCTAATGGCAATTATATTCTAGTTGCTAATGAAGGTATCCCTAATGATCTTTATACTGTTGACCCTATCGGATCTATCAGCGTCATTGATATCAGCAGAGGACCAGTGGCAACCAATCAATCTCATGTCAGTACAATTGACCTTTCTATTTTAGATAGCGTAAATATGGATCCGCTTATTCAAATTTATGGTAATAATGGAATGCAAACTATTGGTCAGGATTTAGAGCCTGAATACATTACTTTCTCTGAAAACTCAAGAAAGGCCTATGTTGTAATGCAAGAGAATAATGCCATGGCAGTAGTCGATGTTTGGGGAGCTAGTTTAGATACAATAAGAGGTTTAGGATTTAAAGACTACTCTACAGGAAACAACAAATTAGATGCTTCAGATGTAAAGGCAAATATTGACATCAAGAATTGGCCAAACCTATTTGGTATGTATCAACCGGATGCCATTGAATCTTTTGATCATAATGGAATAAGCTATATAGTTACTGCCAACCAAGGAGAAGCTAGAGATTACACAGCCTATTCAGAACTAACTAAGGTAAAGGATGTAATATTGAACCCACTTTCCTTTACTACTCCTTTTGAAACCCAAGCAGATACTGCCCTTGGAAGGTTAGCAATAACCTCAAGATTAGGCGATGGAAATAAGGATGGTTTATACGATTCTCTTTTTTGTCATGGAACTAGATCTTTCAGCATCTGGGATGATCAATTAAACCTAGTTTGGGATAGTGAAGATGATTTTGAGTCGATCCTAGCCGTTTCTTATGGCCCAAATTTTAATTCAGATAGTGAAGATAATAATTCAAGAAAGTCTAGATCGGATGACAAAGGTCCGGAGCCTGAAGTTATTGAGGTTGGAATGGTAGATGGCGATATGTATGCCTTTATTGGGATGAATAAAATGGGTGGAATTATGATTTATAATATTAATGATCCTTTAAACCCTGTTTTTGACGCTTACCATTTAAATAGAGATTTTGCCGCCAATGCTAACTCTAGTGCAGCCGGAGATTTAGGTCCTAAAGGAATGAGGTTTATTCCTTCAAACATTAGCCCAAATGGACTTGCAATGTTAGCTGTAGCCAATGAGGTAAGTGGAACAATAAACCTTTATCAAATGGGTGTTGGAATTAGTCTTGATGAAAATTCAGGGGTGCATAATGTGTCTCCTATATTTCCAAATCCAAGCAGTGGAATATTTAATACTGAGAAGAAAGGAGATTTCTGGATTTACAGCATGAACGGACAGCTAATGAAAGAAATTAATAATAGTAATCTAATTGATATTAGTGAGCTTCCAAGTCAATCTTACCTATTAAGAGATACTTTAGGAAATGTGCAAAGGCTCATCAAGAATTAATTTATTCTAAAAGCTTATTGTCTTCAAATTGAATAATGCTTTGAAGATTTGACTTTTTTAGAATCTCTACCGTAGTGTTTCTTACCTGCAAGAGGGACTCCCTAATTCCACAAACCTCTTCATCCTTGCACTCCTCACATTTTTCATAATACTGATACGTGACACAAGGCAAAAGACCAATAGCGCCATCAAATAGACGATGTATTTCTGCTAAATTCACATCTTGAGTTGGGCGAATGAGAAAGTAACCTCCTGCTCTACCCTTTTTACTATCTAAAATTCCGGCTTTCTTTAATTCTAAAAGAATACTCTCTAGAAATTTTCTTGGAATATTCTGTTCTTCAGATATTTCAGAAATCTGAACAGGCTTTTCTATGCTTGCATCCCGTCTAGCAATGTAGACAAGCGCATTTATAGCATATTTAGTTTTCTTTGATAGCATAGAGGGAACGAAAATAGAACCTTATTTGAGAAGATTCTAGTCTTATCTCAATTTTTCAGAAAGAAGAAAGTATCGCGAAAGCGGAATAAAAATAATTTATGGCCAAAAGAAATACTAGATGATTAATATTATCCTTTATTTTGAATAAGATTTATGCTCATATGAAAGAAAATATTGCAGTTGTAATGGGAGGCTACTCCTCTGAATCGGAGATTTCAATGCTCTCAGGTCAGGAAGTTTATAATTACTTACAAAAAACAGACTATACTGTTTATGCCGTTATTATTAGCAGAAATGAATGGTATGTAGAAGTTGATAATGAGAAAATCAAGATTGATAGATCAGACTTCAGCTTCACTTTAGGTGAGCAAAAGATAGTTTTTGATGCTATTTTTAATGCTATTCATGGGAAACCAGGAGAAGATGGGGTTTTTGCAGGCTATTTAGAACTTTTAGAAATCCCTCAAACTAGTTGCGGACAATTTGAGTCAGCACTTTGTTTTAATAAGGCTGAATGTAATGCTGTTCTGAAAACAAGAGGAGTTAGGGTTCCAAAATCAATCATTTTAAAGAAGGATGCTTCATTTGATTCGAATCTTATTATTAGAGAATTAGGTTTACCCCTTTTTGTAAAGCCAAATAGGTCGGGCAGCAGTATTGGTGTGTCCAAGGTTGATACACTAGAAGATCTTTCTGCTGCAATAAATAAAGCCTTTGAAATTGACTCGATTATTGTTCTTGAAGTGATGATAAAAGGAATTGAAGTTGGCTGTGGTGTTAGCGACTATTCAGGCCAATGCAAGGCACTAGCATGTACGGACATAAAACCTAAAAATGACTACTTTGACTATGAATCTAAATATAGTGGCCAATCTGAAGAAGTTACACCTGCTAGAATTGACCAAAAGGTTTATGAAGAAATACAAGCAACATCAGAGTTTGTTTTTGAAAGCTTAAATTTATGTGGTCCAACTAGGGTTGATTTTATTGTCAATGATATGAATGAAGCTTTTTTGATTGAGGTAAATACAGTTCCTGGAATGAGTAAGGAGAGTATTCTACCAAGGCAGTTATCTTACCTAAACATCGACCCTGTGGAGTTCTATTCTAAGAGTGTTGCTAATGCGATAAAAAGAAAAAAATGAGAGTAGCTGTTTTTCCAGGTTCATTTGATCCAATTACTTTGGGTCATCAAGATATTATTTCAAGAGCAATTCCATTATTTGATAAGATAATTGTGGCCATTGGAGAAAATGCAAATAAGAATTATCGCTTTCCATTAGCCCAAAGAATTGAATGGATTCAGGAAACTTTTAAAGAGATCAATAGTATTGAAGTAGCTACTTATAGTGGCTTAACTGTAGATTTTGCTAAGAAAAAAGGTGCACAATTTATTCTTCGTGGATTAAGAAATCCGGCAGATTTTGAATTTGAAAAAGCAATTGCTCAGACAAACAGAAAATTAGAGGGTGAGTTAGAAACAGTTTTTCTTTTAACATCCTCAGGCTTCAGTAGTATTAGCAGTAGCATTGTTAGGGATGTAATGAAAAATGACGGAGATTACACCAAATTTGTTCCTACTGCTGTTCGGATAAAATAAGCTCCGCTATTGCGGGATAAGTATTTCTCATTTGATCTTCTGGATTAGCAATCCATTTAACCTCACTTATATCCTCTTCAAGTTGAGGCACCAAGTCGAGGTCATTACTTACCATACCAAACCAATAAGTAGTTTTTAATATTTCTTGACCATTTAAACTATAGGTGTGATAGCTAGAGCTCAGCTTGTGAGTTATTTCAACATTTACAAGACCACATTCTTCCTGAACCTCCCTAATGGCTGCTTCCTCTATATCCTCGCCTGTCTCAATCTTTCCTTTAGGCAAATCCCATTTCCCAAGCCTATAAATCCAAAGGCTTTCATTCTTCTTATTTAAAACCAGTCCTCCGGCAGCAAATATTTCTTTAAAATGAGATTTAAAGTCATGCTGCAGTTTTGCATCTGTGTCTAAAAGTTGAATTTCAACTTTTTTGTCAGAGTTTTTAAGCTTCATATACAGATCTAAAAGCTCTTGGCTATTTATTATCAACTCTTTAGAAGGATTCAAATCTTCTTTAGAATTTATAAACTCAATGCAACTTTCTTTGATGAAAACTTTCATATTTTTGTCCTATGATTTTGGATAAAGAAATCGCCAAAAAGACGGCGGAAAACTTACTACAAATAAAAGCAATTAAGCTTCAACCTGAGCAACCTTTTACGTGGGCGAGCGGATGGAAGTCACCAATTTATTGTGATAACCGAATTAGTTTGAGCTATCCTCAGATGAGAAATTTTCTGAGAGAGAACTTGGTACATGCTATTCTAAAGCAATACGGAAAACCAAATGTGATCGCCGGTGTAGCCACTGGAGCAATTGCAATGGGCGTACTTGTAGCTCAAGAGCTTGGACTTCCTTTTGTTTATGTTAGACCAGAGGCAAAAAGTCACGGTAGAAAAAATCAGATTGAAGGCCAACTTGAATCTGGCCAATCTGTTGTAGTTATTGAAGACCTAATTAGTACAGGCGGCAGTAGTTTAAAAGCAGTAAGTGCGCTTAGAGAAGCTGGAGCTAATGTTTTAGGTATGGCTGCACTATTCACTTATGGATTTGATGTTGCAGAAGCCAATTTTAAAGAGGCCAATTGTGACTTAATTACCTTAAGTGACTATCAGCATCTTTTAGACGATTTTTCTGAAAAAGGATTCCTTGAGTCTTCAACAAAAGAAACATTAATGAGATGGAGAGAAAGTCCGTCTGAATGGAATAAATAATATGGCAACTCACCTAGAAAGCAAAAAAGTACAATGTTCTAAATCAACTCAAGATTTGTTTCATTTCTTGAGCAAAGCTGAAAACTATACTCATATCATGCCAGATAATGTGGAAAAGTTTGAAGCTGATGATAGCAGCTTTGTATTTGGTCTTAAAGGGATGCCAGAAGTAAGATTATTAATTGATGAATTAATAGAGTTCAGCTCAATTAAGCTTAAAGCTGCTAGTTCTAAGTTAGACTTCAGTTTAGTTTGTGAAATCTCAGCTATAGATGATTCTAATTCTAATGCTCAGTTTATTTTTGATGCTGATTTTAATATGATGATCAAAATGATGGTAGAAAAACCATTAGCTAGCTTCATTGATCAGCTTGCAAGCAAAGTGGAAAGTTTATAAAATAAATTGAAACTGCTTAAATGAAAATAGGTGTTCCCTTTTATCTATTAGCAGTTTTATTCTTCCGTCTTCTTGCACATCCATAAGGACCCCTTCTATTTCAACCCCATCCAATAAGATCTTTATACTTTTTTGGTATCCAAATAAATTATTGAGATATTCCCTTTTCAGACTTGTTCTATTACTTTTAATCAGCTCGAGTCTCTTCTCAAGTTCTCGATATAAATTGACAAATAAGTCATGAATATTAGTCTCACTCTTCAAATGATTGACTAGACTTGTGGCATTCCCCTCCAATTCTAGATATTGATTAACGTTCAGGCCTATTCCAATAATTGCATAATCTAATTTTGAACTCAGGCTATTTTCAACCAAGATTCCTGCTATTTTTCTAGAATCCACTAGAATATCATTCGGCCATTTCACCTCAGAAGTAAGTCCATAAGCTTTTAAGGTGTCAACAATTGCAAGACAAACTGACATACTAATAAAAAACTGATCTTCAACTTTAAAGCCTTGAGGACGATATAATACACTCAAAAGCAAATTCTCACCCCTTCTGGCAGTCCAAGAGTTTGACATCTGCCCGCGGCCTGATGTTTGATATTCTGCTCTAACAAAATACCCATTGGGTAATTTAACATTTCGAACTATTTGCTTCAAATAAGAGTTGGTAGAATCTACCTCCTTTAAGACAAAGCCATTTTGGAGAGAAAACAAATTATTAGATGTGTTTTATTAAAGCTGTGATAGCAGTATTAATTAGTTAGTTTTGCTAGCTAAAATAAGGATTAAAGAAATGCAAGATATTCAAAGTAACGAGGTTTTAGCAGAAGCCATAGTAAAAGGAATGCAAAACCTCAAAGCTTCAAAAATCATCGTTTTGGATTTAAGAGAATTAGAGAACTCTGTATGTGAATTCTTTGTTATTTGTCAGGGATCATCAAATACTCAGGTAAATGGTATCTGTGATTCTGTTGAAAAAATAGTAAGGGAAGATTTAAAAGATAAGCCTTGGCACATTGAAGGTAGAGACAATTCTGAATGGGTATTGATGGACTATGTGAACGTTGTTGCACATATTTTTCAAGGAGAATTTAGAGAATTCTATGACCTAGAAAGCCTTTGGGGCGATGCCAAAATTAAAGTTATTGAAGATTTAGATTAAATGGAAAAAGAAGATAAAAAACAATTAGACAAATTGAAAAAGCAATTTTCTAAAGAGCCCAATCAAAAAAAAGGCGGTAAAGGTGGACCCAATAAGAAGTTTAATTTCTATTGGATATACGCAGCAATATTCTTGTTTTTTATAGGAATGCAGTTTTTTGCTGGCATAAAGCAGCAAGCCAATCCTAGTAGCTTTATGGCATTTGAAAAAATGCTAGAAAAAGGAGATATCGCTGAAGTAAGAGTTATCAACGATAGAGAAGTACAAATCTTCCTTACAGAAGAAGCTCTCGAAGGCACTGACTACAAATTACTTAAAGAAAAAGGTTATGAAGGTGGTACAGAAAATGGCCCACATTATAATTTCGAAATGCCTGCAGAGATTTTTGAAAATAAAGTAGAGAGTCTTGCCAAGAGTGAAACACAACTTGAAGATAAAATTCGAAATCTTTCTATCAAATATGAAACTAAAGAGAACTATTGGGACCTAGTAAGCTGGACCTTCCCTTTGATTCTGTTAGTTCTTATCTGGTTCTTTGTTATGAAAAGAATGAGCGGTGGCGGAGCTGGTGGCGGGTCTCAGATATTCAATATTGGAAAATCAAAAGCACAGATATTTGATAAGAACACAAATGTTAAAACCACCTTTGCAGATGTTGCAGGCCTTGAGGGTGCTAAAGAAGAAGTTGAAGAAATAGTGAGTTTTCTTAAAGAACCAGAAAAATACACTTCTCTTGGGGGTAAAATCCCGAAAGGAGCCCTACTTGTAGGACCTCCAGGAACAGGTAAAACCTTATTAGCCAAGGCAGTTGCGGGTGAAGCTAAGGTTCCATTCTTCTCTTTATCAGGATCTGATTTTGTTGAGATGTTTGTAGGAGTCGGAGCTTCAAGAGTGAGAGACTTATTTAAGCAAGCAAAAGAAAAATCTCCTGCGATAATTTTTATTGATGAAATTGATGCAATAGGTAGAGCCAGAGGTAAGAATACAATGAGCGGAGGAAATGATGAAAGAGAAAATACTCTGAATCAACTTCTTACGGAAATGGATGGCTTTGCAACCAACGAGCATGTAATTGTAATGGGAGCAACTAATAGAGCAGATGTTCTAGATAGAGCTCTTATGAGAGCAGGAAGATTTGATCGTCAGATTTATGTTGATTTACCAGACTTGAATGAAAGACATGAAATATTTGATGTTCATTTAAAGCCTTTAAAATTGAGCAAAGAGCTGGATGTGAACTTTTTGGCAAAACAAACGCCTGGGTTTTC
Source organism: uncultured Schleiferiaceae bacterium (assembly GCA_965661265.1). Lineage (GTDB taxonomy): Bacteria > Bacteroidota > Bacteroidia > Flavobacteriales > Schleiferiaceae > CBFIDE01. The sequence continues at coordinate 142,136 of CBFIDE010000001.1, forward strand.
TGGAGCTGATATAGCCAATGTTTGCAATGAGTCTGCATTAATTGCTGCTAGAAAAAATAAGAAATCAATTGATCAGCAAGACTTCTTAGACGCTGTTGATAGAATAATTGGTGGTCTTGAAAAGAAGAATAAGCTGATCACCGCTGATGAGAAAAAAGTTATCGCTTTTCATGAAGCCGGACACGCAACCGTAAGCTGGATGCTGGAGCATGCTGCCCCTTTGGTTAAGGTGACTATTGTCCCAAGAGGACGAAGCTTAGGAGCTGCATGGTACTTACCAGATGAAAGATCGATTACTAATACAGACCAAATGCTTGACGAAATGTGCGCGGCACTTGGTGGAAGAGCAGCTGAACAAGTTATTTTTGGAAAGATATCTACTGGAGCACTTTCTGATTTAGAAAAAGTAACTAAGCAGGCAAAGGCTATTGTAACTATCTATGGCCTAAATGAAAAATTAGGAAACATCACTTATTACGATAGTCAGAATGGGGATAGCTATGGTTTCAACAAACCTTACAGCGAAGCTACAGCTCAAATAATTGATGAAGAGATCAGTAAGATTATTGAAGCTCAATACATTAGAGCAATGGACTTATTAACAACGCATAAGGATAAACTTACCACCTTGGCTGATTTACTACTTGAAAAAGAAGTTATTTTTAAGGAGAATTTAGAGGAAATCTTTGGCAAGAGACTTTGGAAGTCTAATGAAGATAAAATTGCAGATGAAAACCAACTTAAACAAGAGAAGGTATTAGCTGTAGAAAATGAGGAGCCAAAAAATCTAGAGGAAAACCATAATAACGTAGGGGAGTAAATCAATAGACTCCCTATAAGAAACATATATGGGAGAAGGTAGTAAAAGAAACTTTTTTGGTAAAGTAATTAATGTCCTTAGTGGTAAAAACCTGGATCAAAGTGATCTTAGTAATAATCCTCAGGTCATCTCTCAAGATGATGTAATTGAAGCATCTGATCTTGTGTTTGCCAGAAACTTCACTGCTTCTGGAGGCAAGTTTCTATACTGTGAAGAAGAAGATGAAGCCTTAGATTTTCTTAGAAGTATTGTCTTGGAGAATAAAATTGAGGAAATCCATAGCACGGATATCAATTTGAGCTCTATTCTAAGAAAAGCAGGCTTAGGTGATTTAGAAGCTTCTCATTCAAATGCCACCGCTTTTTGCTGTTCATGCGAATATCTTATTGCGTTTAATGGTGGAATAATGATTAGCGCTAATCAAACCAAAGGTATCAAGCTAGCGGAATTACCAGAAATCTTTATTATTATAGCCCAAACAAGCCAAATAGTAGAGAACTTAAGAACTGGATTGACGGGAATTAGAAAAAAACATAGTGGCAATATTCCGTCACAGATTACAACCATTAAGGGTCCAATAAAATCTGATATTTCTGAGGAGCCATCTGGAAATTCTTGTAATAAAGAAGTGTATTTATTATTGATTGAAGACCAAGCATAGATGTCACAACTAGTAATACGATCCATTAGTGGGGCCTTTTATGCAGGCCTAATAATTACGGGTATTCTTATTGATGAGAATGGCCCGTTATTCTTGGCTCTATTTTTTGCTGCACTTGGAATTAATGAATGGGCTGCAATTACTAAAGAGAAACCAAGTAAATTTGGAAATCTCCTAATGGTTTCCTGTATTCTTAGTGGGCTATTATTATTCTCAGGTGTAATCACTGACTATTCTATTGTTTTGGCTCTTTGGGCCATAAGCTTATTAAGTCTTATTGGCTTTTTATTAATTAGCAGTCTTAGCACCAATGCACAAGGCTTTCCGTTAATATCTCATATGGTATTAGGTCTTGTTTATATTGGTTTTCCATTGTATTTCTTAAGTAAAATCGGTATTTATAAAGCAGAATTTCATTCAATCTTACCTCTTTCTATTTTTGTGATGCTTTGGTGTTCTGATAGTTTTGCATATTTAAGTGGAAGTATTTTTGGAAAAAGGAAATTACTAGAACATATTTCACCAAAAAAAACCTGGGAAGGCTTTATGGGTGGCCTCATTTTCACTCTGATTGCGGCTTATTTATTTAGTACACAGTTTATTCTATTGGATTTATTTGAATGGCTAGGACTTGCCTTCATAGTTGTTATATTTGGAACTTTAGGAGATCTTTTTGAGTCTGCAACCAAAAGGCATTTCGAGAAAAAAGATAGCGGGAATTTAATTCCTGGACATGGAGGTATTTTAGATAGAATCGATAGCTTGCTTTTTAGCTTTCCAATTGCCTATTTATACTTGAAAATATTAGAAACAATTTAGATATGCTAAGACTTCATAAAGAGGGAAGAAAAATAATATTAAACACCTTATTAATATTGGGTGCTATTAATTTAGCTGTTCATTATTTTATTGGTATTGAATGGCTAGAAATAGCATTGATTCTTTTATCTCTGGTATTATATGGTCTTGTTTTACAATTTTTCAGAAATCCAATAAGACATACTCACATTAATGACAAGCAAATAATTGCACCAGCTGACGGGAAGGTTGTAAGCATTGAAGAAATTGATGAGGATGAGTTTTTTAAGGACAAGAGAATACAAATAAGTGTATTCATGTCTCCACTCAATGTACATGTAAATAGATATCCGGTATCAGGCACTGTAAAATATGCTAAATATCATCCTGGTGCATATTTGGTGGCATGGCATCCTAAGTCTAGTACTCTGAATGAAAGAACATCTGTTGTGGTTACAACAGATAATGGCGAAGATGTTATGTATAAGCAAATTGCCGGTGCGGTTGCAAGACGCATAGTGATGTATGCAAAAGAAGGTATGAAAGTTTTACAAGGAAAGGACTCAGGATTTATTAAATTTGGATCTAGAGTTGATATTATTCTCCCTCTTGATGCTAATATTCTAGTTAAAATTGGAGATAAACCAAAAGGAGGAGAAACTGCTATTGCCGAGCTTAAATAAGTTTTATGTCAGATCAGTCAAAAATAGAAAAGGAATTTTGGAAGTATTATGAGATAGGCAGTTCCATGCCTCCTCAAACTGCGGATAATATGCTTATTGCATATTCTTTTTACAAACAGGCTACTGAAGGTGATAATGACCAAAAGAGACCAGAAGAGTCGTCAAATGTTGTTCAAACTTTTAAACATGATGCTTGGTTGCGACTTAAGGGTACACCCAAGGAAGTTGCAATGCAAAAATATACTGAGACAATAAAAAGACTAATTGCGGAAACGGCAGAAGAAGATCGACTGCCGGAGGATTTCAGCTCTATAAATTCATAGCAACATTGGCCCAATCAAGGCATATTTCTATTTGCTTTTCAAAACTTAAATCTGAATTATCTAGCAATTTGGCATCCTTTGCTTGAATTAAAGGTGATTCCGCACGTGTAGTATCTAAATAATCTCTCTCCATTAAGTTCTCCTTTACTTCCTGAACAGAAACATTTTCATCATCTAATTCTTTCCACCTTCTCATTGCTCTTACATCGGCGGAAGCTGTCATAAATATTTTTAGATCTGCATTAGGAAATACGATGGTTCCTATATCTCTACCATCCATAACTATTGAATTATTCTGGCCCATCTCTCTTTGAAGGCGAACAAGAAAATCTCTTACTTCTTTTATTTTAGCAATGTGACTAACTAAAGAAGTCACCTCCATTCCTCTAATTTCCGAACTAATATTTTCACCATTCAAATGCAAGGCAGCAGCTGAATTTTCAATTCTAAATTCTAAATTAATTTGATCTAATAAAGCTATGAGTTTATCTTTATCAATGACGCCATTGTTGATACAAGCATTTCTCAAAGCATAAAGAGCTACTCCCCTATACATTGCGCCGGTATCAATATAAATAAACTCTAATCGCTTAGCAATCTCTTTTGCAGTGCTGCTTTTTCCAGTTGAACTATGTCCATCAATGGCTATGATTATATTCTGCTTGACCATCTAATTGAAACTATTCAAATCCGTTCTTAAAGAAATATGATTTGCACTTCCAGAAACATGATACCAGTTTCTTGCATAATTTAAATAGAACTTAGATATTTTAAATCCTAGGCCAGCAGAAAAACCGGCAGAGGTTCTTCTAGAATCTAGATTAAGTTCTGTTCTCTTTCTGAAATTATATGCAAATTGAAGGTTAAATCCTTCAGTAGGTGCAAATTCAACACCTAAAATAACATGTCGTAATATTTTATTTCCAATACTAGCGCTACCATCATCAACCTCACCAGTAAATTGGTTCACGGTAACTTGAGCTGGATCAGTATAACTCAAATCAAAAGTTTCTAATTGCTCTAAGGTTATTTGCCACCTTAAGGGTAGGTGCTCAAATTTATTAGAAATAGCAAATTGGATTTCAAAAGGTAAACCTTCTCTAGTATCTAAAAATGGATCAACTTGATAACCTATGTTTTTAAATAATAAGGCTAAAGCGACTCTTTTTTGTGGAATAAGATAGTTTACCGCAATATCTGTTGCCACACCAAATGAGCTGTAACTTTCATATACAGAGTTAATAATCTTAGCATTGGTACCAAAATGCCAATTAGAATCTAAGCTGTAGGCGTAACCCACTTGAAAAGCAAAGTCCTGTGCACTAAAAGTCCCTGCTTTCACTCCAAAACTATTGGCTCTATCAAAGGTACCGTAATCAAAATAACGCAAGCCAAAACTAAAAGTACCTATACTATCAAAGTGATGTGCATAGTTAAAATCACCATAAACAATATCTGAAGGATAATCTACAATGCTAAAGGCAATTTGCTTATCCATTTCGGCATTTAACAAGGCAGGATTAAAAAGAGCAAAATTTAAATCATTGGAAGTATTAGCTATAGCGTTACTACCCTGAGCTGCAACACGTGCACTAGGAATAGTATTTAGAAATGAATAAACAGAACTACCTCCTATTTGAGAATAAGCTTGTATTCCTAATACTAGAAAAAATGAAATAAGTGATATTCTCATAGACTACAAAGAAAACAATTTCTACTTAGGAACGCTCAAAAGTTAGTTCTATTGAATGCTATGCTAATAAATCTATCGGATTCTTAACTTTTTGATTCAAGACGGCTAATTCCACTACTTCTTTCATGTCTTCAACAAAATGAAAAGTCAAGCCCTTCAAATAATCTTGTCTTATTTCTTCTATATCTTTTCTGTTGCTTTCACTTAGAATTAGCTCTTTGATATTTGCTCTTTTAGCCGCAAGAATTTTCTCTTTTATTCCGCCTACAGGAAGAACCCTTCCTCTAAGAGTAATTTCACCTGTCATGGCTAAATTCTTTCTAATCTTCTTTTGAGTAAATAAACTGGTTAAGGCAGACAGAATCGTAATTCCAGCAGAGGGTCCATCTTTTGGGGTTGCCCCTTCTGGAAAATGAAGATTGACATCCCACTTATCAAAGACTTCATAAGGAATATTAAATTCAGAGGCATGAGACTTTAAATAAGCTAGTGCAATTGTGGCTGACTCTTTCATAACATCACCAAGATTACCTGTTATAGAAACCTTACCCTTACCCCTACTTAATGAAGATTCTATATAAAGTATCGTTCCACCTACTGGTGTCCAGGCTAAACCTGTAACTACTCCAGCAATATCATTTCCTTGATATACATCGGCATTGAATCTTGCTGGCCCCATAATATTCTTGAGATCCGATAGTTTCGGCCTAACGATATATTCTTTTTCCATTGCAACATTTTTAGCTGCATATCTAGCCATTTTTGCCAATTGCTTATCTAAACTTCTTACACCTGACTCTCTTGTATAATCAGTTGCAATTTTCTCAAGAACCTTCTTATCAACAGAAATTTGTCCCTTCTTTAAACCGTGCTCTTTTAATTGTTTGGGCATTAAATGCCTCTTGGCAATTTCAACTTTCTCTTCAAGGGTATAGCCATTTATCTCTATAATCTCCATTCTATCGCGCAAAGCAGGCTGTATAGCCCCTAAATTATTAGCCGTAGCAATAAATAAGACTTTACTCAAATCGTAACCAAGTTCTAAGTAATTGTCATAGAAAGAATGATTCTGTTCTGGATCAAGAACTTCAAGCATGGCTGATGATGGATCGCCTTGAGTGCTAACGCTTAGCTTATCAATTTCATCCAAAACAAAAACTGGGTTAGAACTTCCTGCCTTTTTTAAAGATTGAATTAGTCTACCAGGCATTGCTCCGATATACGTCTTCCGGTGACCTCTTATTTCTGCCTCATCGCGTAAGCCACCTAATGACATTCTTACATATTCTCTACCCAAGGCTTCTGCTACGGACTTTCCAAGACTCGTCTTTCCAACTCCTGGAGGGCCGTAGAGACAAATGATTGGGGCCTTCATATCTCCTTTCAATTTCAATACAGCTAGATGCTCCAATATTCTTTCTTTAACCTCATCCAAGCCGTAGTGATCTCTATTCAATACTTTTTCCGCTTGCGCGATATTAAAATCATCCTTTGTATAATGGTTCCATGGCAAGTCTAATAAAAACTCTAAATAGTTTCTTTGAATACTGAATTCTGGAACCTGTGGATTTATTCTTTGAAGCTTTTTAATCTCTTTTTCAAAAGTCTTTTTAACTTCTTCAGGCCAGTTTTTTGCCGCGGCCTTAGTCTTCATTTCTTCAATCTCAGTTTCAAAGGAATTACCTCCTAACTCCTCTTGAATTTGTTTCATCTGTTGATGCAAAAAGTACTCTCTTTGTTGCTGATCAAATTCAACCCTTACTTTAGATTGAATCTCATTTTTCATTTCGAGCATTTTTAGCTCCGAATTTAAATGAGCCAAAACAGATTCCGCTCTTTCTCCAAGATTATTCAACTCAAGTAGTGTCTGCTTCTCAGGAACTTCCAAATTCATATTAGAGGAAATGAAGTTGAGCAAGAAGCTAGGGCTTTCTATATTTTTTAATGCAAAGGCAGCCTCTGAAGGAATATTAGGAGACTCCTTTATAATTTGCAGAGCCAAATCCTTCACGCTTCCAATAAGCGCTTGAAACTCTTCGGTTTTATCTAGCTTAATTTCATCAATCGCGTTTATTCTGGCCTTAAAAAAAGGTTCTACTGAAGTCATTTCGCTCCATTCAAATCTTTTCTTTCCTTGAATAATTACGGTCGTATTTCCATCAGGCATTTTAAACATTCTCATAATCTTGGCAACAGTACCAATCTTATAAATTTCTGCTTCGCTAGGATCCTCCTCTGCATTATTCTTCTGAGCAACTACTCCAATGACCTCATTATTCTTATAGGCCTTTTGCAATAATTTGATACTTTTATCTCTACCTGCTGTAATTGGAATTACAACTCCAGGAAATAAGACTGTATTTCTTAAAGGCAATATGGAGAGTGCTTCAGGTAGTTTCTCCTTCTGCATTTTATTCTCGTCTTCCTCAGTCATCAAAGGAATGAACTCAGAATCGCTATCAATTCCTGCCTCTAGATTTAATATATTTAGTTTACCAAAGTCATTAAACTTCATTCTCATCATTTTATATTGATACACCAAAATGTAAATTGGTGAACTAGAGGTGGGCAAGCCTTATGCCAAACAAAAAATCGAATCATTTTGGCAGAACTAGGATCTAGTCTGCTCGTAAATATGAGTTAATATCTGTCGCTCTGTCGCATCTAACTCCACTGACCTTCTTCCAAAAACAATTTCAGCCGTTTTTAAGGCCTTGTCTAATTTATATTCAACAAAGCCTGAAGCACCACCCCAGCTAAATGAAGGAACAAAGTTTCTAGGAAATCCTGAGCCAAAAATATTTGAACTAACACCGATAACAGTACCCGTATTAAACATTGTATTGATGCCACATTTTGAATGGTCGCCCATTATTAGTCCACAAAACTGCAGACCTGTACGCTCAAAACCTTTTTTAGCATAAGACCATAGTTTCACCTCATCATAATTATTCTTGAGATTTGAATTGTTGGTATCAGCTCCTAAATTACACCACTCGCCTATTACTGAATTTCCAAGGAATCCGTCATGACCTTTATTAGAATAGCCTTGAATGACACTATTGTTTACTTCCCCTCCAACCTTAGAGTGAGGCCCAATAGTAACTGCTCCATAAATCTTAGTTCCCAATTTGAGTTGCGAATACTCTCCCAAGCTTAAGCCACCTCTCACCATACTTCCTTCCATGATACTACTTCCTTTGGCCAGATAAATAGGACCGTTTTTACTATTTAGAATGGCAGCTTCTACTTCAACTCCTTCTTCCGCAAAAACTCTATCACCAATTATCGTATTGGTAGAGCTCAATTCTGTAGATTTTCTTCCCTTAGTTAAAAGCTCATAATCACTTTCAAGTTCAATATTGTTTTTACTAAAAAGATCCCAAGGTCTTTTTACAATTATAGGATTTGACTTGGTTTCAATTTTCTCATCAGCAATTTGATGCTCATGACCCTCTTGAAAAGATGCAATTACCTCATTATTGAAAGTTAGTGCTTGACCAAGTTTTAAGTTCTTTAGCTCATCAATTAGTTGATCATTAGGACAGAGACCACCATAGATTACAATAGAGACTTCATTAGAAATTAAGGGATACTTTTTAGCAAGGTAATCTTCAGTAAAAAAAGAATAAGTCCCTTCTAATCTCTTTTCCCACTTTTCTTTAATGGTAAGAATTCCTATTCTTAAAGTAGATACAGGCCTTGTAAAGCTTAGAGGTAATAAATGAATTCTTGACTCTAAATCATTGAATATAATATTCATGTAGCTAAATTTTTATCAAATATAATTGAAGAAACAAAAAAACCCCGACCAATGGTCGGGGTTTCCAAATATTTATAGAAATAAATCTTACTTCTTAAACTTATCGTATCTGCTACGGAACTTATCAACTCTACCTGCAGTATCAACCAATTTGATCTTACCAGTATAGAATGGGTGAGAAGCTGCAGAGATTTCCATCTTTATTACTGGATACTCTTGTCCTTCAAATACTGAAGTCTCTTTAGACTCAGCGCAAGAACGAATTAAAAACTCATCTCCGTTACTCATATCTCTGAATACGCAAAGACGGTAATTTTCTGGGTGGATACCTTTTCTCATAATCTATGTTTTATTGGGATTTTGCCCAATTCTTTTAGGGCTGCAAATATAATGCAACTAATAATTACTAACAAAGTAGTTTAGTAGAAACTTTTTTTGAAATTTTGCAAAGCATTATACGTTATAGCTGATATGAACAAAAATATACTTTTTCTTTTTGCAATTATTCTCTTTGGAATATCGTGTAGAAAGGAAATTCCAACTACAAACCAGGCGGTCAGCCTGGGCTTTTCAGCAGACACGATTTATCTAGACACTGTCTTCAACACTATTGGTAGCAGCACTTACCAATTAAAAGTTAGAAACACTTCAAATGAAAGAGTTATAATTGATGATATCAGAATTGGTGGTGGGAATTCCAGTTTGTATCGATTAAATATTGACGGCCAGAACTCTAATATTGCGAGCAATGTTTCTATTCTACCCCAAGATAGTATCTATATTTTTATAGAAGTTACTCCAAATATTACAGCTTTTCCCAATCCTCTTTACACTGACAGCATCTTATTTACCAATAAAGGTCGCTTGCAAAAGGTTCAACTTGTTACCTTAACTAAGGATGTTATATTCCATTTTCCTGATAAGTTCATAGTTTTAGGAAACGCACCCAACGCCACTTTCATTCCTTATTCTGTAATCAACTGTGATGACACTTGGGATAATTCTAAGCCTCATGTTATTTATGGTTATGCTGTGGTGGATTCTGGCTGTAGCTTAAATATAACCTCAGGTGCAGAAGTCTTTTTTCATCAAAACAGTGGACTGTGGGTATTTAATCAAGCTAGCTTAAAAATAGGTGAAAACGACGACCCTTCAATTCAAGATTCCATAACTTTTAGCGGAGACAGACTAGAACCCTTTTATGAGAATTCACCAGGTCAATGGGGCGGTGTGCTCGGAGGTATCTTTATTCAAGGAGGTAGTGTAAACAACGTTATAAATAACGCCCTCATTAAGAATGCAACAACCGCAGTAAGACTGGATAGCACTTCTACTCAAAACTTAAGCATGAGTAATTCTTATATATTGAATAGCTCTAGAGTTGGTATTTATGGAGGGTTTGGAAATATGAAAGCAGAAAATTTAGTTGTTGCCAATTCTGGTATTCATACACTATATGTATTTGGTGGAGATTATGAATTTAGACATTGTACATTCGCAAACTATTGGAATTTTACAACAAGGAATGACGCCAGCGTTATATTAACAAATTTCATAGATGTCATAGATGCAAACAATCAAAGAAGAAGATTAGTGCGTCCTCTAAACAATTGCTATTTTGGAAACTGTTTAGTTTATGGAAATAACACCCAAGAATTAAGTGTTATTAGCGACCCTTCGAATTCTTTTAATTACTTCTTTAATCATGCACTTTTAAAGATTGATACGGATGAGTCAGATAGAGGATTTGATATTTCTGATCCTCTATTCTTTAATCAAATACTAGACAATAAAGATCCTGACTTTGTAAATATCGCTCTAAATCGATATCAGCTAGATAGCAATAGTCAGGCGGTCAATCAAGGGAATATATCTGACCCTCTTATAGTGCCAACAGACATAATAGGGGCCAATAGAAATTCTGATATTGGCCCAGACATAGGAGCTTACGAAAGAAGCTTCTAGAGTATTTTTAAGACATTAAGACTATCTAGTTTTCTAATAACAGGTAAGAAAATCTTAGTTGAATTCCACCATAAGAGTCATTTCCATTAGATGGCAAGTCTGAATCAATGATTCCCTCTAAGAAATCAGTTCCGCTATTATGTCTCAAATATTCCAAACTTAGACTAGAGTGCAAACTTGTTCTAATTTTCAATCCTAGTCCTCCAAAATAATTAATTGAACTGTAGGAGTCCGGCTTTAATTCAATATTATCGTCAAACCTAATTGCACTAGGGTCAGGATTATAAATAAGACCCCCAAAACCTGCTTTTACATAAAAAGTAAATTTTCTATCAGTATGATACTTACCGAATCTGATAAAATGCATTTGAATGTATGGGTTAAACTGCCACATATTAGTGGTGTTTGAAATACCTCTACTTGGATTAGAATGGTTAGCATCCGACATATTCACCCCAGCATAACTTATATCCAAACCTAAAGCAAACCAATCATTTACATGCTTCATGCCGTAAATAGAAAAATTAAGTCCCGTTTCTGCTAATAATGCCGATGTATTATTAGTATTGGAAATCTCTGTTAAGGCATTCATAGTACCAATACCTGCTCCAAATTCAGAATAGCGAGTTCTGCTCTGAGCTAGGACACTTAAACTTAAAATGCTCAAAAATATAGCGGCTAAAACATTCTTCATATTAGGATATTTTATCTCTTAAGAATACTAAATGATTCTTATCAGATTGGTTGGTGTGAAAATAGTAATTTTCTTCATTGAACTTCACTAAGTCTTGAACTTCTGTAATTCTATTCTTTATTATGTAGTTTACCATCATCCCTCTAGCTTTCTTGGCATGAAAACTCATAACCTTATAATCACCATTATTATTTTGATCCTTGAAAGAAAACTTTATGATTCTTTGTAATGGCTTAGCAACAGCAACCGCCTTAAAATACTCGTCACTAGCTAAGTTTAAAATAAGCTCAGATTGATCAATACTTTGAAAATACTCTGACAAATCCTTTTTCCAGAAATCATAGAGATTCTTTTTTCTACCTACCTTGATATTGGTACCCATCTCAAGTCGATACGGCTTTATTAGATCTGTAGGTCTGAGGATACCATATAGACCAGAAAGAATACGAAGCGAATTAGATGCAAAGTTCATATCCTCTTCAGTCCAAGAATTAGCCTTTAGACCCGTATACACATCGCCATTAAAAGCTAATACAGCTTGCTTTAGCATCTTTTCTTCAGTCACCCAATCTTGGTTGCGCTGAAAATTTAGACTCGCCAGATTGGAGCTAATAGACTGTAGGTCTTGTAGTTTTTTACGACTCAACCTTTTTAAAGAAGCGTTAACCTTCTCAGCTTGATTCAGAAAATCAGCTTGAGTTGTCCTTCCAATGTACGAATCAGTTTCAAAATCTAAAGACTTTGCCGGGGAAATCAAACATATCATAGCCCAAAAATAAAAAAAGCGACCCATTTAGAGTCGCTTTTGTAAATTAGATTGGTTGGTTATTTATCTGCCAACAAATTTCTTTCTTCAATAGTCCATTTAGAACTATCAATCAGTAGATCATTTTCATATACCACTTCGTAAAGAGTCTTACCATCGTCAGCATATATAAACCACTTACCTTCTTTTTTTCCATTTTGATAAAAAGCATTTACCATAATATCTCCTTGATCATCTAGCATCACCCACTGACCATCTTGTTCTTCTCCTTTGAAAGTTCCGTATTGTTGTACACTACCATTATCAGTATAATAAGTAGCCATTACTCTGTCTCCTTTCTTCTCAAATTTTGGCTCATATTGAGCAAACAAACTAGTCATTGCCATGATCACTACTCCTAAACACATTGTTATCTTCTTCATGACTTCATTATTTAATTATTACTTGACAAAGATAGTTGTTTTTTTACAATTATCTAATTTTTATTTAACTTTTAGATAACATTAATAACAATATCTCGTATATATTTACATCTAAATATTGAAAATCAGTAAGTTGCAATGTTAAGAACTACTTAACATTAAATTAACATTACCAAAAAAAGGGGCATTAGCCCCTCTTTTAGAAATAAATAATTGACCTAAGCCTTAGTCTTCTGCTAAGAAAGGATATCTAAAGTCCTCTGGTGTTACCAAAGTTTCTTTTAATAAGCGAGGACTACACCATCTAAGTAAATTTTGTGCAGAACCAGCTTTATCATTTGTTCCTGAAGCTCTAGCTCCCCCAAATGGCTGTTGCCCTACAACAGCTCCTGTTGGCTTGTCGTTTATATAGAAATTACCTGCTGCGTTTCTTAATTTGTGAGTGGCAAATTCAAGCGCATATCTATCTGCACTAAACACAGCTCCTGTAAGCGCGTACTCAGATGTAGAATCAACTAATTCTAAAGTTTCCTCGAATTTCTCAGAATCATAAACGTATATAGTTAGAACAGGTCCAAATAACTCAGTTTCCATAGTCGTATATTTAGGATCTTCAACCTTAAGCACAGTTGGCTCTATAAACCAGCCTTTTGACTTATCATAATTTCCTCCTGCTACAATCTCTACACCTTTATCTTCTTTTGCTTGATCAATAAATGAAGCCAATTTATCAAAGCTGCTTTCATGAATTACCGCATTTACAAAGTTTGTATAATCTCTAGGAGTGCCCATCTTAATAGCATTAAGATCTGTTAGCATAAAGCTTTTGACCTCTTCCCATAAATTAGATGGTATATAAGCCCGTGATGCAGCACTACATTTCTGACCCTGATATTCAAATGCTCCTCTAATAAGAGCAGTAGCCACTTGTTTTGGGTTTGAACTTTTATGAGCAACTACAAAATCTTTTCCACCTGTTTCTCCAACAATTCTTGGATAAGTTCTATACTTCTCAATATTAGTTCCTATTGTTTTCCAAATATTCTTAAAGACCGATGTAGAACCTGTAAAATGTAAACCAGCAAAGTCAGGATGAGCAAAAACAATATCAGCCGTTTCTTTAGGATCGGTGAAAACCATATTAATAACACCTGGAGGAACACCTGCTTCTTCAAATACATCCATTACAACCTTAGCTGAATAAATTTGATTCAATGAAGGTTTCCAAACAACGGTATTTCCCATGAGTGCCATGCTTGCATTTAAGTTTCCGGCAATAGCAGTAAAGTTAAATGGAGTAATTGCAAACGTAAAACCTTCTAAAGGTCTGTAGTCCACTCTATTCCAAACTCCCTCACCACTTTCTGGCTGATCACTATAGATCTCGCCCATATATTGAACATTGAACCTCAAAAAGTCAATGAATTCACATGCCGCATCAATTTCCGCTTGAAAGACATTCTTTCCTTGAGAAATCATAGTAGATGCATTAATTTTTTGTCTGTAAGGACCAGCTAACAAGTCTGCAGCTTTAAGAAAAATTGCAGCTCTATTTGCCCAGCCCATATTTTCCCATTGCTCCTTAGCAGCTAGAGCGCTTTCAATAGCCTGATGAACATGCTCAGAAGTACCGTAGTGATATGAGCCAACATTATGAGAATGATCATGAGGAGGAATTACTCTTTTTAAATTACCAGTTGTGATCTTCTTTCCATTAATAACCATTGGAATTTCAATCTGCTCAGACCACATTTGATCATAAGCAGCTTGGTTTGCTGCCCTCTCTTCAGTGCCGGGAGCATATGAAAGTATTGGTTCATTAACTGCTAGCGGAATATCATAAAAGCCTTTGCTCATAGTCTTGGTTTTAAGTTTAATAAGCCTCAAAGTTAATGGAAAGGCGTCAGGGATGAAACTATTTTGAGGCAAAACTTTCCGAATAAGAACGGCCAGAAATTGAATTCTAAAAATTACCTATCGCCTCTTGACTCGCCTTTAAATATGTATATTTATAGTACTAAAACTATTTTATGAAAAGAATTGGAATTATTGCCATTGCAGTATGTATACTGACCATTGGTATTCAAGCAACTATTAATCTTACCCCAAAGGAAGATTATGCCATGGTGCACGTTGTAGAAAGAGCAGCGAGAGCTTATATTAGAATTACTAGATCCGATGGAAAATCAGAATTAAAAAACATTAGACTTGATAGTTTTGAAGAAGAGTCTTATTTACCAAATATTGATCCTATTGCGCAAACTTTAAAGGAACTAAACAACGAAGGCTATATCTTGCAGTCTAGCAATATTGGTGCTTTTAGTGTTGGCAGAAAAGGCAAAGATGGTGATATACTGCAGTCTTATACTTTAGTTAAGAGATAGTTATTAATGAGTAAAACATAAAAAAAGATCGCCTAGGCGATCTTTTTTTATGTCTGAAGTATGATGGTCTAAAATCTATATCCAAATACTACACCCAATCTAGCATCTACGTTTGGTAGTATATCAAAACCTGTATCCTCAGGATTAAGGACTCCTTCAACTCTTTCATTTTGAAAAAGAAACCTTCCTAATCCAGCATGAATTTCATAAACAAAACCTGATCTCGTGACCCACTTCCTACCGGTTGAAAAACCAACTGCCAAGCCAGATAAGGTTATATCTCTATATTCATTTGCAATAGGTGAGCTCGGATCATAAACATAATAGCCATTTTCTTGAACAGCATATCTATACTTTAAGTAACCTCCAACAAACCAACCATCAGCATCAAAATCTGGAGAAAAGAAAAATCTAAATTCCGGGACTATACTTAACGCAGAATAACCAATATCTGTCTCTGATGGAAAATAATATTGCAAATCCATCTTAACTGAAGTCTCTTCACTTAAAACTCTTTCGTAAGTTATACTGTATTGCCCTAATATTAAACCAAGTGCATTAGTCTTAATCTCATTGTACTGTGCTTTTAACATTACAGTTGAAAGAAGAAAGACTCCTAACACCATTGCTTTTTGAATTCTCATATTGTGAATTATTATTTCTAAGGATAAAATTAGATAATTAAATCAAATATCGAGCCTTTTGATTCTTGCAATATCTAGCAACTTACCTTTGGCATTTAGTTTTATTGATGAGAGGTATTTTTTACACCATGCTCCAGTATCAATTCTCCAAACATTTTCTGACTTACTATAGATTGGCTCATGGCCAGAAACGATGGTATGACCTACAACCTGAAGTTTATTTATATTCAATATTTTTGACCGATTGAAAAGAACCCCGCTTGGGTTTGCAGCCTTATATGGATATTTAGCTCTAATGCTAATACCTGCATGTGTAATGAGAATTTTCTCATTTTCCCATTTTAGCGGAAGAGTTTTAAGGTAAGTCTTGATTTCTTTATAATCACCTCCCTTTGACTTAATATGCTTTTTAAATTCTTTTTGGAGTTTTGTTTTAGAAGGAAGTTTCCTAAAAACAGCATACTCATGATTTCCCATAATATAAAAAACCTGCCCTGGGTATTTTTCTTGAAGCTTACGCAGATATTTAATGCACGAAAAAGAATCCGGGCCTTTATTGATTAAATCTCCAATTTGTATGAGAATATCCTCTTTAGGGTTCCATGCTTTTTCTACAAGAGCTTTAAAAGTCTTGTAGCAACCATGGACATCTCCTATTATAACGATATTCAATTTGAATACTTACTATGAGTTAAGCATTACCGGCATTACAAGCATTAACACATCCTCACCTTCTTCAAGACCATCAATTGGAAGAATGATTCCTGCCCTACTAGGTGCTGACATTTCAAGACTAATAACATCCGATTCTAAGTTATTCAGCATTTCGTTAAGGAATCGGCTGTTAAAGCCAATCTCCATATCATCACCAGAATAATTACAATTTAATCTTTCATGTGCCTTATTAGCAAAATCTAAATCCTCAGCAGAAACCTGCAATTCTGAACCAGCAATTTTAAGACGAACTTGATGTGTTGTTTTATTTGAGAAAATCGCAACCCTTTTTACTGAACTAAAGAACTGACTCCTATCTATTTCCATTTTATTTGGATTCTCCTTAGGAATCACAGCTTCATAATTAGGATACTTACCATCTATAAGACGACAAGTTAGAATGATATTATCAAACTCAAACCTTGCGTTGGTTTCATTATACAATACCTGAACCTCATCTCCACTACTTACCAATGTAGATTTAAGAATATTCAAGGGCTTTCTTGGCATAATGAACTCAGCTGTATGATCAGCTTTTAAGTCTGTTCTTCTATATCTAACTAATTTATGTGCATCAGTTGCAACAAAGGTCAAGCTCTCAGAGCTAAACTGGAAGAAAACACCATTCATAACTGGTCTTAACTCATCATTACCTGCTGCAAATAAGGTTTTGTTAATAGCAGTGGCTAGTATTTCACCAGAAATAGTTGTTTTACTTATATCCTCCATTTCTGGAAGGCTTGGAAAATCCTCACCATTTAAAAAGGCCAAAGAATACTTACCATAATCTGAGCTCATTTCTAATGAACTAGTTTTAGCATCTAAAACAAAAGTCACTGGCTGTTCAGGCAAAGCCTTAAGACCATCCAAGAGCAATCTGGCAGGAATTGCCGCCAAGCCGCTATCAGAACTATCAACCTCCATGCTTGCGCTGATAGTTGTTTCAAGGTCTGATGCTGAAATGCTTAGTTGATTTCCTTTTAAATCAAAAAGAAAATTATCTAAAATCGCTAAAGTATTATTTGTGTTTAATACTCCGCCTACTATTTGAAGTTGCTTTAATAGAGCTCCGCTGCTTACAATGAATTTCATTGAAATGAAAGTTGATTATCAATAAATGCTAAGGGACAAATATAATGGGAATAAATCGCTGATGGAATTATAGTTATCGACAAATTTTCAACATTTAATTCTCCTTAAAATATTCAAGGGGCTGTAGAATGTTTTGTAAACCATAATATTGTACCAAGACCATATCTTTTTCATTAATAAAGGCATGTAATCTGTCTGGATCTTTATCTGGCAAAGGAACTTCTGGATCGAAACTTTCTGTTGGAGGCTTAATTGCATATCCAATTAAAGTTTTAGTTTGCCCTGTTTTGTCTCTTACTGCAAGTCTAAAAACTGGTTGAGATGCCAATAAGGAATCTTTTCTAGCCCAGATAGGGTCAGAAGGGACAATAGCTCCTTCATAGCTTACAGTCTTAAAACTATTCAAGTACATCTGTACATTCATGGTATTCACATTCCTAATAATTGTTTTACCGTCTAGCGAGCTAACTGTTAAACTATCCCTATTAAAGGCCCTAATTTTAAAGGATTCATTGGGTGCACTTGGATAGATCATTTCCACCTCACTGATTTGATCTTGAGCTAAACTGAAAATCTCTCTACTTCTCCAAAGTTCTTCCTGAGTAAAGAACCTAGAGGAAAGGAATCCATTAAAGCCAGGGATATGAACTGCATAGGGAGCATCGGCATTTTTAATCATCATATAGGTTGCCATTTCATCTGGCGTTTCTGTACCAATATAAATATGCTTCATTAATTTACCCTTTCCGTAAATCTTCACTTCCTTACCATATACACTCATTCTCTTATAAACTGGATCTTTCATTTTCTCTTGAAGAAAATTCCTCATTTCCATTCTATAAAATGTCAGCATAAGCACATCTATTGCATCCTGTCTAGCTTTTGGGCCGCCATTCACAATCCAATGATTTCCTACCTTCTTCAAATCAATCTTTGAAGGCTTCTTATCTGTGATTACAATTCTATCAATCTGAGCAGTATCCTTGATAGTAAAAGAATAGTCCATTTTTCTATCCAATGTACTATCTCCTTCCTTAGATTGAGTTAAGTAAGCTGCAATAAATATGAGGGCTAATAAAAGGCCTAAGTATAAAAAATTCTTTTTCATTTAAGTATATTTTCTCTTTCTCCAATATGTAAAGAACAGTCCAAACAATAGTACTGAGCCAATCGGGAGAACCGTATTTACTATTTGCCAAAGAAGTCTTTCTGACTTTACCAATTGATAATCTAACAATCTTATTTTTAAATCTCTAGAACGGATTGCGATGAGGCCAGAATCATCTAGCATATAATCCATGACATTCAATAAAAAATCTTGATTTCCATACTGCTGTCCTGTGAATTGATCAAAACCTAAGGGCAGTGGAGTCCCTCTTTGTAAACTAGGGTTGACGAGATTTAATTGATTTCTAATGATATCACCGTCGGCAACAATCACCATTTTAGCGCCTTTAGATTTCTCTCTAAAACTGACAGTTTCACCGTCTTGATCCTTGGGTAGAATTCTATTCTTAAATGCAGATTCGAATTCCCCTTCTAGTAAAACTGACATAGGAACTGAAGCTTGTCTGAATTGATTCTCATCTGGCTTATCATAAAGTCTTTGAAGGCTAACCATGTGTGGAACGGCAACTGTTTTAGTGTAAGGCGAGCTTCTCAGAAGGAATGTTTTCTTTATTCCGGGCGCTATAATAGTGTCGATTGAAGAAGCAAATTGCAGTTGGATTGCATTTAGACTTTTTGTAATTGGATGATCTACTTGAGGCATTACCAATGGAAAGTAAATCCATGGATTCACACTTTTTTGATCACTAACCCCAGCACACACTAGGTCCTGAACTAAATTTCCATTAACCCTTGCCCCATACTTAAAAAGCATATCATCCAACCTTAACATCTGGCTATTAGAATAAGCTAGGAACTGTGATGCCTTGCTCAAGCTATCCATTTCTGCGTGCACTGCATCAATCAACCAAAGGACATCTCCTCCATTCATTAAATACTGATCCAAGAGGAACTTATCTAAATCGGTAAATGATTTTTCTGGCTTAGCCACGATTAGAGCATCAAAGCGGCTCATTCTGCTGATTTGGTCATTGATACTTATAGAAGACTCACCTTCTTGAGTTCTAAACTCTTTTAGGTTAATTCGATCAATATTATAATTCTCTGAAAGATCCCGAGCAAAAGAAGCGATATAACGAGTATCTAATTCATCATGCCCAAGCACAAAACCAACTTGAGGTTTTCTGATGGTCGTTAATCTTTTGACTCCATTAGCTAATGCATACTCTAAATTTTGCACTGAACTATTCACCTGGTTTTCTGGGCTGCTTGCAAATTGATCTACTAAAAGAGGGATAGCAACTTCTGAATCTCCATAACTGGCTATTGCACCCGGAAAAATAGTTAGCAATTTCTGACTACCTCCCTCGCTAGATTGCAATTGATAGGGCTTTAAGCCCTTGTATTGCAACTGTTCATATAAATCTTGAACCTGCTTTTCATCACCAATTGTACTTGGATCAATAAATTCATATTGAATTTTGGTATTATAGGCTCTGAATTCATCAAGCATTTGCTTGGTTTCTCTTTGTAGCCTTTGAAAGCCACCCGGAAAATCACCATCCAAGTATACTCTAACAAGCACTATTTCAGGAATTTCCTCAATTAAATCTATGGTAACATCAGAAAGGCTGTATCTTTTTTCAGAAGTAAGATCAAGTCTGAAAAATTCTAAGCTTCCAATAATGTTCAATACTATTACACTAGCCACAATCAGAACAAAGGCGACTAAATCTTTCCTTTTATTATTCATGACCATTTTCTGCTTTTAAGAACTAATTGAGTAAGAAGAATAAATATGCCAATCAAACTTATAAAATAGAGCAGATCTCTACTGTCTACTACTCCTCTGCTTATAGATAAATAATGTTCATATATACCGAAGTTTATGATCAATAAATCAAGCTGACCTAATAACTCAAGTGAGCTTAGCTGCTCAAAACCGAAGTAAATTAGAAATGATAAACTCACTGATATTATAAAGGCAATAATAGAATTGTCAGTTAATGATGAAGAGAACAAGCCGATGCTCAAATAAGCTGCACCTAAAAACAATAGACCAATAAAACTTCCGACGGTTGCACCAACATCAATATTTCCGATAGGATTGCCTAGCTGATAAACAGAATAGAAATAAATTAATGTAGGTAGAATAGAAAAGATGATCAGTACAAGGCCTGCTAAGAACTTAGCCATTATTATTTGTAAATCTGTCAAAGGCCTAGTAAGCAAAAACTCCATAGTCCCTGCTTTTCTCTCGTCAGCAAACATTTTCATAGTGATTGCAGGAATTAAGAACATAAACACCCATGGTGAAATGATAAATAGATTATCCAATCCAGCATATGAGCCATCCATTATGTTTAAGGAACCTGGCATAATCCAAAGAATTATTCCATTAATAAGTAAATAAATACCTATCACTAAATAAGCGGATAAAGTATTTAAAAAGCTTTTGATCTCTTTTAAGGTAAGTGCTAGCATAATTTAACTTAATACTTCTTTAGATTCTACACTCCATGCTTCTGGTTTTGCATTAAACAAAACTTTAGTTTTAGCCCAAACTTGAGCAAACAGCTCAGAATCGCGATAAGCATTCAAGTGCTTTTCTGATTCCCAATAGCTATAGGTGAAATATACATTCTCTTGATGTATATCCTGTAATAGCTGTAATCTTTGACAACCATTAAAAGATCTTATATGTTCTTTATTCAGATTGAAGTTGTTTAAAAAGACAGAGGTTTCATCTGCTTTAAAAGACATTTTTACGATTCTAATGAGCATTAACTAAAACTTATAATTATTGGATCCCTTTCATTCATTCCTAAAAGTGCATGTGCACTGTTTAACCTCCTTCCTCTTGATCCAAAGACTGCAATTTCAAGCACACCTAAAGAATTAAATATGGCCAGAACAGAACTTGCTTGCGAAGGATAGTAGGATTCTTGAATTTTAGTGATTTCTCTATTTCTTGCCAACTTAATTTGAAAATTCCTCTCTTTATGATGTTCAACAAAGAGTTTTTTTGAAATATTGGTAATTAAATTTCCATAATTATCTATATAAACTACACTTCCCGTAATGCTTGACTTTTCATTATCAACACTAGCTTTTAAATCAATCGATTCTTTTATTTTACTTGCAGGCCTTCCTAACATATCAATAGACCCACCTCTAGATAAATGAGCTGCAGCTTTTGAAAGTAAATCCCGCGAAGGAAATAAGCTAGGTTCTAAACGCAAATCAATTTCTACCTGTTTGCTGAACTTCTTCTCCATTTGCAGTAAAGAAAGTAAACCATTATCGGAACCCAAGAAAAAATGACCCTCTAATTCAATAGCTAAAAATCTGTTGGACTCCGTTAATTCAGAAACGCTCACCAGATGCACGCTGCCCTTAGGAAATGCAGAATATGAATTGTTTAATACAAAGGCCGCTTGAATAATATTACCTGGCTCAACATCATGAGAAATATCAACAATATTGATCTCTTTATTCTCAGACAAGAGGGTAGCTTTAACCACCGCCAGATAAGGATCTAGGGTTCCATAATCAGATGTCAAAGTGATAATCGCCATTTTTACGAATCAATTCTCAATTAATCAGCTCATTAAGCTGAAAAGTGGTTAAATTTGTCTCCAAAATTAAAACATTTCAAAGCCAATTAGACCTAATTTTTAATACTTCATCAACAATTTGATAGAGAAAGTCCTTTCCATTGAAAATGCTGACCCTAGAGATATCTATGGAGACCGCAATAAGTACCTTAATTTAATCAAGGATTATTTCCCAGAACTGAAAATTACCGCTCGAGGACATAATCTTAAAGTGAATGGTGAGTCTACTAGAATTCATTATTTCGAGGAGAAAATTGCGGAAATAATCAGTCATCTTAATAAGTATAACTCTTTAAGTGAAAATCAATTAGAGAGAATGTTAAAGGATGAAATGAGTGTACTAGACCCAGACAAATTAGCTAAGGATGTCATTCTTTTTGGTGTTAGCGGAACTGCAGTAAAAGCAAGAACCAAGAACCAAAGGAAAATGCTTTCGAGCATTGAAAAGAATGATATGCTTTTTGCGATTGGACCAGCAGGAACGGGAAAAACATATACAGCTGTTGCTTTAGCAGTTAGGGCGCTGAAGAACAAAGAGGTAAAAAAAATTATTTTGACCAGGCCCGCCGTTGAGGCAGGAGAGAATCTTGGATTTTTACCCGGCGATTTAAAAGAAAAACTAGATCCATATATGCAACCACTTTATGATGGATTGCGCGATATGATTCCACCTGAAAGACTGGCCTATTATTTGGAAGCTGGCGTTATTCAGATAGCTCCATTGGCATTTATGCGCGGTAGAACCTTAGATAATGCATTTGTGATTCTTGATGAAGCCCAAAATACTACCCATGCACAAATGAAAATGTTCTTAACTAGAATGGGAAGGGATGCAAAGTTCATAGTGACCGGAGATACAAGCCAAATTGATCTACCCAGAAAGCAAGCTTCAGGCTTAAAGGAAGCATTAATTTATTTGAAAGATATAAAAGGCATTGACTTTGTTCATTTAGACGAAAAAGATGTCATAAGACACCAATTAGTAAAAAGTATAATTCAGGCCTATATTAAGGCTGAAAACACCACTAAACCCTATGAAGGCAATAACAGAAACTAAGTTTAACTTACCTCAGCAAACTAATTTTTATAAAGGAAAAGTTAGAGATGTATATAGTCTTGAAGGAGATATCCTAGTGATGGTAGCGTCTGACCGAATCTCAGCCTTTGATGTAGTTTTACCAAAAGGAATTCCTTATAAAGGCCAAGTTTTAAATCAAATTGCCACCCAGTTTTTAGATTTAACACAAGATATAGTTCCAAACTGGAAGATCAACTCTCCTGACCCAATGGTGACCATTGGAAAAAAGGCAGAGCCTTTTATGGTGGAAATGGTTATTAGAGCTTACTTAACAGGGCATGCTTGGAGAGAATACGCTGCCGGTAAAAGAAGTATTTGTGGAGTAACAATGCCAGAAGGAATGGTTCAAAACCAAGCTTTTCCAGAGCCAATATTAACTCCAACAACCAAAGCTGAGCAAGGTCTTCATGATGAAGATATTAGCCGAGAGGATATTTTATCAAAAGGAATTGTTAGCGAGGATGACTACTTAAAACTAGAAGCCATTACAAAAGCACTATTTAAAAGAGGTCAAGATTTTGCTGAAGATAGAGGGCTACTTTTAGTGGATACTAAATATGAATTTGGGAAGTTAGAAGATGGAAGAATAGTTCTAATAGATGAAATTCATACACCAGATTCTTCAAGGTATTTCTATGCAGATACTTACCAAGAGAATTTAGAGAAAGGTATAGATCAAAAGCAACTCTCTAAAGAATTTGTAAGGCAGTGGTTAATTCAAAATGGATTTCAAGGCAAAGAAGGACAGCAAATTCCTGAGATGAGTGATGAATTTATCACAAGTGTGAGTGATCGATATATTGAGCTTTATGAAAAAATCAGTGGCAAAGAATTTATTAAAGCTGATACAGAGGAAATCGAAAAAAGAATTGAAGAAAATATACTTACTGGATTAAATTCAATAAAATGAAAAAGTTAATTATTGTATGCCTTGTTCTTTTCTCTGGCAATGCAATGTGGGCTCAACTCCAAATGGGTTTAAGAGGAGGAGTCAATTTCCAAAGTCTGAAATTCACTAATAGCGATACTCAAGGCGCTCTTGATTTGATTGAAGAAGGTGAGTTTTCTACCGGATATCATGCCGGAATTTACACTAGGTTTCATCTATTTGGGCTTACTTTTCAACCTGAAGCTATTTATACAAGAATGAATTCTAGTGGAGTAGCAACTATCTCTGGTAGTAAAGAAACCGTTGATGTTGAATACAATAGAATGGATATTCCTTTATTAGTCGGTATCACTTTAGGCCCATTAAGACCCTATATTGGACCAGTGGCTTCTTTCAACTTAGCTGACATAAGTGATTTTGAAGGAGAATTAAAAAATAGCACATGGGGATATCAATTAGGCCTAGGAATAGACATTAAAAAGTTAAGCATAGAGCTTAGATATGAAGGCCCAATATCTGATTCAGCAAAAAATATTGTACTTGATGGCACAGTCTATCCAACTGATACTCGGACATCCCAATATATTGTAGGATTAGCCTATAAGCTGTTCTGATAATTTAGTTTCTATAAGCCTTGCCTCGCCACTTAGAATCAGCAGCTTTACAGAATCAGCAAACGTATTTTTACTCAATTTTGGCATTTTCTTCAGAAGGCTATCTAAATGAGTAATATCATCCTCTAATTTAAAATAGGTATAACCAATAAGCTGGTCATTTTTAAGGTAGAAAACACTTTTCTCAGAAGTTTCCCTCCCTTTAGAAATTACCAAAGCCTCTTTTGGGAAATTTGAAAAGAGTTCAATTTTGGCTTCTTGGCCTTGCTTATCGCGATTAAACATTCTGATAGATTTAGATAGAAAAGCAGGATTATTGGACTTAAAAATAATTTTGGCCTTCTTTTCTTCATTTAAGTCCTCAATTTTAAATCTATAAGGCGATTCTAATCTACTTAAGGAAGCCATTCTAGACATAGGCCTCAAAATAAAGTCAGAACCATATTTAGGATTTGATTCTTTTAACTCTGAAAACAACTTTATTTCTTGAATTAATTGATTTCCAACCTTTTCAACATGAATAGAATACACTTCACTCTGAAGCTTTTTCATATTTGGACTATCAGCTAAAAAGAGCTTTTGTATCTCATTCTTGACATTTTCACTACCAGATAGGTATAATAACTTACCCTTTTGATCATGTAAATAAAAAACACCTTTCTTGATTCTGATCGTTCTTATTAAATCATTAAGCTTGTCAGTAAGGTGATCTTCTCTTTGAACACTTTGGCCAAGAATACTAATTTCTTTTTTCTCATCTTTTTCAATAAGAATTTTAAAGAGTTCCAGAGTAGCCAAGGCATCTCCATCCGCCCGATGCTTGGCGGTATTAGTGATATTCAATTCTTTACACATCTTATCCAAGCCATAAGCCTGAAGCCCAGGAATTAGTTCCTTTGAAAGGTCAATGGTATCAATTGTAGAAAGCTCAAAAGGGTAACCCAATCTCAAGAACTCTTGACGGAGCATGCGATAATCAAAAGGTACATTATGACCAACAAGAATACACCCTTCAGTAATTTCAACGATCCTTTTTGCAATTTCATGAAACCTTGGTGCACGTTGCAACATTTTAGGAGTTATTCCCGTCATTCTAGAAACAAATGGCTGAACAGAAACATGAGGATGAACCAAGCTAATTAATTGATCTACTATTTTGTCTCCGTCATATCTATAAAGAGCAATTTCTATGATAGCTTCTTTGCCAAAAGCTCCACCAGATGATTCTATGTCCAATATGCAATACACTTGGCGAAGATAATATCTAAGAAATTAACCGACACCTATTCAGGATGCTTCATTTATCACTAATATTGATATTGATTTGAAAAAACTACTACTGAATAGCATTTTCTGTTTGCTTTCCTTTTTAGTAGGCACTGAACTTAGTGCCCAAGAAAGGACAATTTCTGGTACCATAAGAAATCAAGAAGGGCAAGCTATTACCATGGCAAGTGTTATTATAGGTGATAAACATGTGTTTTCTGATACTTCTGGATTTTTTAAAATTGGAATTACTGAAGAAACAGATCACATTTTGGTAAAGGCTAGAAATTATTTACCCAAAAGAGTAAATCTAGCCTACAATTATAATGAGCAGCTATCAATTGTATTAGATGTACTCACTATTGATTCTACATCTAGCTTAAATATTGATAGTTTAATTGACATTCTCTATTTCAGATCTTCCATTAATTCAATAAAATATTCTGAGTTCAGTTCAAGTACCTACTCCAAAAATAAAGCGATGGTAAGCAAAGTGCCATTTGAGATATGGAGAGTATCAGGAAAATATATGCCTGCTAAAGAAGATACCGGGATAATATATGCAAGTGAAAAATACTCTAAACAGTATTTCGAGTCCAACAATAACTTTTTTGAAGATGTAGAAGCAGTCCATTTTGGCGGCAAAGTCGCTTTTCTAGATTGGCAAAATTTAGCAGATCATGAATTGAATTTTAATCAAAATTATCTCTACTTAAAAGCGCTTTCAAAAAGACCATTCCCTTCTCCGCTTTCTAAAAAAAGCAAGGATATGTACATCTATGAATATTTAGGGAGCTATTATGAAGGTTCTAATTTGGTGTATCGAATAAGATTTGAGCCTAAAGTAAATTATACATCAACCTTTGCAGGAGAGTTTGGAATTTACGAGCAAACATTCAACTTAGCGTATACAGACATTAGACTGAATAAAACCAATGTTATTGGTTTTCTAGATAGCATGAGTCTTTATCAATCCTATTACCTATTTGATACGGTCTATTCAAAAACAAGACAGGAAGAAAAATACTTTATGAGCCTTTTTGGATTTAAAGGAAGTTATGATGTCAATCGTTTTTACAAAGACTATGTATATCGGGATACCAGAAACCCAAGTTTAGACAAATACCTTAGCCTTAGAACCGACAGTGCAGATATATTAATGTGTGACAGTCTCTGGGCTCACTATAGAGCTTATCCTGCAAGCACAGAAGAAAAAGAAAGTTTCAATAAAAATGACTTCAATTATTTTCTGAAAGAAGAATATAATAAGCCTTCAGAGTTAAGGGCAAATCGAGAGAAGTTCCGCCCTTTTTATTATGTTTTTACAGGTTATGAAAAACGGAGGAATAACTATTATATAGATTTATATCCCTTGACTTATATGTTTGGTATTAACACAGTAGAAGGGCCATATCTTAGATATGATGCACCCATAACTTTCACCAAATACAATAGACGTTTTAATATTCAACCTGAATTAAGGTATGGCTTTAATGATAATACTTTAAGGTATAGATTAAGTTCTACTATCTATTACAATCCTAATAAACCACGTCAATTTATTTTTGAAGCAGGAAAAATCATTTCTCAGTTTAACGAGAATGAGCCTATTAGCCCTTTGCTTAATACTTTATATACTTTTGGATTAGGCTCTAATTACGCCAAATTTTATGGTGCTGAATTTATTGAATTGGGCCATAGCTGGGATGTGGCTAATGGATTAGAGTTTACAATCACTGGGGAGTACGCTCAGCGCTATGCACTTTTCAACAATCCTGAGTTTAGTTTTCATTTAGGCGAAGGAGAAGACTTTACGCCAAACAACCCAGACTTGGATGATGTCATCAATCCACAGTCAGGTTTTGACGCTCATAATAGCCTTAGAGTTGATATTGTTGCCTCTTACCAATTTAATCAGCTTTATAGGCTGGTTAATAATTGGAAAACCAATGAAAAGGTTTTTGCCCCACAATTATATTTCAACTATTCCAAGGGAGTAAGGACAGGCTTCAGTAGCACCAATTTTGATTTTATGGAATTGGGATATAAACTAGATTGGAGAAAACCAGGAACTGGTTTGACAAGAATAGATGTAAGCATGGGAGATTTCTTTAATGCCGAAAAGGTTGAATTTATTGATTACAAACATTTTGATGGAGCTCAAATTCTATTTTTACAGCCCACAGACCCAAGTGCGGGAGGTTCTGTCAAATCCTTCAGCACACTACCTTATTATGACTTTAGTACAACAGATCTCTATTTAGAGGCGCATTTTGAACACTTTTTTGATGGTCAACTACTGAGAAAAATAGAAATGCTTAGACCCTTTAATATGCACTCCTTTGTGGGACTTAATTATCTAATTACAGAAGGGGAGAGAGAATTTATTGAATTTGTTTTTGGTGTGAGTAATATCTTAAACTCTTTTAGACTAGAAATAGCCGGAGGTCTTATTGATTATCAATCTTTTACACCATCAATTAGATTGGGATTTGACTTAGACCCAATGTATTACCGTCATCATAAAGCTGACAGATATGCAATTCCTGAGAATCGATAGTTTTAATTTCTCATTCCAAAAATAGAAGAGCCAATTCTAACCATCGTACTTCCCTCTTCCATTGCTATTGCATAATCCCCGCTCATACCCATACTAAGGACATCCCAATCTAAATCATACTCAGATTTAAGCTTTGCATACAAACTATTCAACATAGAAAACTCACTTCGAACTAGAGTTTCATCAGAAGTGTTGGTTGCCATTCCCATTAATCCTTTTACCCTAATATTCTTAAATTCTGCAAGCCCATTGGATTCAAACAATTCTACCAATTCATCCTGGCTAAACCCAAATTTTGTGTCTTCTTTTGCAATATGAACCTGAAGAAGACAATCAATTATACGATCATTCTTAAGAGCTTCCTTATTCAACTCTTTTAATCTTTTTACTTTATCCATTCCATGGACCAGACTTACGAATGGGGCCATATGTTTTATCTTATTCCCTTGCACATGACCTATCATATGCCATTCAATATCTTTAGGTAGTGATTCAAACTTCAGCTGCATTTCTTGAATTTTATTTTCGCCAAAAACCCTTTGTCCAGCATCATATGCCTCTTGGAGTAATTCTATTGGTTTAGTTTTAGAAACCGCAACTAATGTCACACCCTTTTTTAAGGTTGACTGAATCTTTTCTAAATTTTCTTGAATCATTCTAGATCGGGTAAATTGTTAGACCACTTCTAAGCTTTGGCTCAATATAGGTGCTTTTAGGCGGCATTACTTTTTCTGCATCGGCCACAGCCTTAATTTGTTCTATAGTAGCAGGAAATAAAGCAAAAGCGACATCATACTTACTAGTATCAACTTTATCAGCTAAAGCTTTTAACCCCTCTGTACCGGGTAAAAATGAAACTCTAGGATCTGTTTTTAAATCCTTAATCCCTAGTATCGGATCAAGTATTTTTGAAGATAAAATCTGAGAATCTAAATGATCAACCGGATCTCTGGGATCAAAGCTTCCTATTTTAGGCACTAATTTAAACCACTCCTGCTCTATATACATTCCTATTTCATGAATCTTTTCCGGTTTAAAATCTTCCCGGTGCTTAGGCTCAACAATAAATTGCTTTTTGATTTTATTGAGTAATTTTTCTTTATTCAATCCATTTAAGCCAGACACCAG
>CBFIDE010000002.1:0-162826 GCA_965661265.1 uncultured Schleiferiaceae bacterium
GAGAAGCGAGAACAAGAAGTACCCCAATAAGAAGTACAAGCGTTTAAGCATTACTGCACCATAAATACTTATGGCAGAGATTACAATTGCGACAAATAAAATTTCCATGTTTTAGAGTGTTTAGTTTCTTAAATATACCATTTTCACACTTATTCGTGCAATAAGTGCTCGATTTTGAGTAGGATCGTGACGTGAGGAGGGTCAAGTGTTGACCACCATTATACACGCTGGCCCTCAATTGGAATCACAATTAAGCATTGAACCATAGATTGTAGAAATAAAAAAGCCGCAAGAAATAAATCTGCGGCTTTTTGTTTTGCTCCTCCTCTTGGGCTCGAACCAAGGACCCTCTGATTAACAGTCAGATGCTCTAACCAACTGAGCTAAGGAGGAATATATTCCCCTAAAAAGGGGCTGCAATATTAGCGCCTTTCTGCAAAAAAAACAATATTTGCAGGAAATATTTAAGAAAAATATAATGAGCCTATTAATTGTTGGTACGGTAGCCTTTGATGAATTGGAAACACCTTTTGGTGAATCGGGTAAAATTTTAGGTGGGTCAGGAACTTACGCATCCCTTTCTGCTGCAAATTTTCAAGAGAATACAGCTATAGTTTCAGTGGTTGGAAATGACTTTCCAAAAGAGCATTTAGAGATGCTTTCTGAACGCAAAATAAATACTGCTGGAATAGAGAAAAAAGAAGATGGAAAGACCTTTTATTGGAAAGGACGCTACCATAATGATATGAATAGTAGGGATACTTTGGATACTCAGCTAAATGTTTTGGCAGATTTTAGTCCGACTTTGCCCGAAGAATCGCGCGAAAGCGATTTTTTAATGCTGGGAAATTTAACGCCTAGCGTTCAGAAGTCTGTTTTAGAACAAATGTCTAAAAGACCTAAACTGGTTATCTTAGATACTATGAATTTCTGGATGGATATTGCCTTAGAAGAATTAAAAGAGGTTCTTGGCATGATCGACGTTTTAACAATCAATGATGAAGAGGCAAGACAATTGAGTGGGGAGTATTCTTTGGTAAAAGCTGCCAAGAAAATCTTTGAAATGGGTCCTAAATATTTAATCATTAAGAAAGGTGAGCACGGTGCTTTACTTTTTGATAAGGAAGAAATATTCTTTGCGCCCGCAATGCCTTTAGAAGAAGTATTTGACCCTACAGGAGCAGGAGATACTTTTGCAGGTGGATTTATTGGTTACTTGAGTAGCCAAGAGAAGATAGATTTTGATGCCATGAAAAGAGCAGTTATTTACGGTAGCGCGATGGCCTCTTTCTGTGTTGAGAAATTTGGAACTCAGCAGCTTGAAAAGCTCGATAGAAAAATGATTCATGAAAGGGTGATGAAGTTCATTGAGCTGAGTCATATAGACATGTTGTTATAATTTTAAAGCCTTCTTTTTTAGAAGGCTTTTTTAGTACCAACCCTATTCAACTTTAATGCGTTTATCTAGTAGCGTGCTAGATTAGAATTTTGCCTATAACTAAGTCAGTCTTGTAGATTGTTAGAAATGAACTAAATTCCTTCTTTTACGTCAAAGTATTTATGAAAATCAACCACGAACTAATAGAGGCTTGTCAAAGGCAAGAGCGTAAGGCTCAATTTGAGCTCTATCGCCAGTGCTATGGTTTGCTCATGGGAGCATGTTTGAGGTATGAGAAAAATAAAGAAGATGCAGAATTTGTCTTGAATAAGGCCTTTTATAAAATCTTACTCAACTTAGAAAAGTATGATAGAAAGGTACCTTTTGAAGCTTGGGCAAGAAGGGTTACGATCAATAC
The DNA here is from genome assembly GCA_965661265.1 of uncultured Schleiferiaceae bacterium. Lineage (GTDB taxonomy): Bacteria > Bacteroidota > Bacteroidia > Flavobacteriales > Schleiferiaceae > CBFIDE01. The sequence goes on from CBFIDE010000002.1 coordinate 1,797, forward strand.
ACTCATTGATGAGTACAGAAAAAAGTCTAGATCAAAATTAGATTTTGTTGAATCGCCAATGGACTTTGCACCCATTAGTGTGATGGACTATAACGAGGCGGATCAGAAGTTTGATGCTGAAGAATTAGAAGAAATGATTCGGAAGCTTCCTCCCACGAGCCAAAAAGTATTTAACCTACACATTATTGATGGTTATAATCATAAGGAAATAGGTGAGAAATTAGGAATTAGTGAGGGTACTTCAAAGTGGCATTTAAGTAATGCTAGAAAGAAATTGAAAAGAATGATGAAGAAAATATTGAATCACGTAGCGGTGTTCCTATGACGGAGAAGGAGTTTAAAAAATTATTTGAGACCAAGCTTGGGTCAAGAGAAGTGCCCTTTGAGGGCTCTTCATGGACTGCTATGGAAAGTATCCTAGACGCTAGGGCACAGTCTATGGCATATTATTGGAAGGCTGCATCTGTTATAGCCATTAGCTTTACTGTGGGTATTGGTGCTGGAGTTTGGAATTGGCAAGAAGCAAGAGATCAGCAACAAATAGCTAATGAAAGTATTCAAAATACCATTAGTATTCCTGATGAAAGTCCAGAAAAATCAGAGAAGACTAGCTTAGATTTTAACACCTCTGAAACTATCGTTAGTGAGGACTTTGAGCCAACCTCTCAAAAAACTCCTGCTACAGGAAATGAGGCCGTGTATAAAGCGCAGCAAAAGCCAAGTGACCCAAGGTCAATATTAGCCAGTTCAAAAACTAATGAAACTACTAATTCTGTACCTAAAAAGGAAGTGATTTCAGAAGATAGAGTAGAGAGTGATTCCAAAATGAGCAACATAGAAGCTGCTTATGTGTCTGACGATGCATTTGATGATTCATTCCTAAAGAATAAAAAGCCTTTGGATCTAATTCCTGTATTAGTTGGAGGGCAAAAAATAGATTTTGATGAATCATTTGCTAATGCCCAAGAAGCTCCTCAAGAGCCAACAGAAACTTTTACAGAAGAAGCGCTAGACCGACTCAAGAAAAAGAATGAATTCTATTTTCAAGGGGTATTCTTGACTTCGGATGCTTTTAATTCAGAGGAGCAGGCCAATGGGTTTGGAATAGGTTTGGGTGTAAGACATCGATTCAATCAAAAGTGGTCTATGGTTACTGAGCTTAATTATATGCAAAAGAATCAGCCGGGAATAGCCTCTCATACCGATAGCATTGTGTATGGCTTTGGAATGGAAGAAATCCATAGCACATTAGAAGTAACAAAGATTCAGTCTCTAGAGCTTCCTCTACTTCTAGAATTTGCAGCTAATAGACATCAATTAGGATTTGGAGTATATGCTGCCTACATCTTCAGCACCACATCAGATTTAAGCAGAGCAAAGATTAGTTTTAAAGGAGAGGAAACTGCTGAAAAAACAGAATTAGTAGGTGATAGTCCATTGGTGAATAATCTTGACTTTGGGCTAAGAATGAGTTACTATTATCAAGTAAATCCCATGCTTAGTATCGGCGCAAGCTCTTCTCTAGGGCTTATAGATGTTACAAATGATAGTTCAATGCAGAATGAAGAGTTTAATAGAAATATTGATCTTAGATTAGGAGTAAAATATAGAATCTTTTAATTGAAAATTAGTTTCAAAATATCAGCGCTGGTAATAGGTATAGCCCTATTATCTTGTTCTAAGTCAAGAGACTCAGAAGATATTTACACCCAATCCTATGAGTTTCATGTGGAGGCAGAAATGGATGGTCAATCTCGATCCTGGATTGCTGGTTTAGATGGATATTATATGTCCACAGACTATTCACATTCGGATTCTATTTTGGATCTGAAGGGAGAGTTGATGCATACTGATGGTCAAAGAAAGAACAGCATTGCTTTTGTTTACAGATATCCTGAGGCGATTATTAACACTTCCAATTTTGACCTAAGTAAGCTTTTCGCGACTGATGAGTTGGTGCTTAGAAACTCTCTTTCTAGGAATCTAATAGATGGTGAATTTGAAGTGCAACTTTATGTGGATAGCAGCATCTACAATGTTCCTAGTATTAATTGGAATGTTTCAAACCAAACGTCTGTTGTTCAAGGCTATAATTGCAGTATTCCATTAAAAGAAGGAGAGATGGTTGATGTGCGAATGGATCTAAATAGCGCAAGTTCTTGTAGTATAGATGTAATCCATCAGATTTCTACTAAGCAAGAAACCAATGCAAGTTTTAATCTACTCTGGATTCAAGCTGACCTTTGCCAAATGCAGCTTAAAGAAAGAAATTCAGATGTAAAGAGAATAGAATGGTATGTGAACAACACCTTATATAGCACTGTGTTGGAGCCTATAGTTTCCTATGGGAATTATCCTATGGGTGATATTCATATTGTTGCCAAGATATTTTATATGAATGGAGAAGTTCGTAATGCGACTAAAATTTTAAAGAGAACGAGAATATATCACTTAGACTGCAGTCCAGACTTTAACTGGAGAGTAAAACAGAAGAGTGTGCCAAATCCATCAAATTTTGGAACACTAGAGATCATTTATTATGATGAAGATGGAGTTGCTTTCAGTACAAAGAACTCTAGAAAATTCGGATCAATAGATGTTATTGCTCAATGGGAGTATCAAGAAAATCAGTTGAGTCAAAAAACAAGAAAAATCAGGTTTGCTGGATCGGCTATACTACAAAATCAATGTGGAGAAGAAATTGTCTTAGACAAGATCTCAGGAAATATTGCTTTAGCACACCCTTAGTCAGTTTCAAACTCAATAAGGATCTGATTTTTCTCAACCGCTACACCTTCTTTTACATTGATGCTTTTCACAGTTCCTGAAGCCATTGCTTTTAGGATATTCTCCATTTTCATAGCTTCTAAAACAACTAAAGGATCTCCAGCCTCAATGGCTTGGCCAACTTCAACTTTTAGTTTTAGAACAAGCCCAGGCATTGGAGCTTTCAGTTCATTTTGAGCCTTATTTGCTGTTGCCTCCATACCTAATTCCTTGAGCAAAAGATCAAATTTATCAGCCGCTTTTAATTGGTAAGGATTACCATTCACCTTAATAGTGAACTCTTTGGTTTGGTAATCCGCTTCTATAGCTTCAAGTCTGTAAGATTTATTATCCAAGAGCAAGTGATAGCCATAATCGTCCTTCACTAAATCCATCTGATAGTCTGAATTATCGATTTTTCCTGTCAGGCCGTCTTTAGAATCAGTGTCTACTTTATAGCTTTTATCATTTATGCTAATCTCAAACATATTTCCTTTAGTTTTGCTGCCTTAGTTTCTCAATAGAAAGAATGAAATCTAGGCTACTATTAACAATATTATCTATTCTATTTTGCCTTCAATCTGCAATTGGGCAAGTACAAACCTACGAGCTTTCCTATTGGCTTAAGGATTTTCAAAGTAACAAAATAAAGAGCAATACAGTTTTAGGAGGTATCAGCTTGTCCGCAGGAGATAGTCTTAGCTTAAAACTTCTTAATCAGCCTAAAATATTAGACTTAAGAATTAAAGAAGGAAGGCTTAAAAGAGAACTTCTTTATAAGCAATCCAGTGATCACATAAAGTTAGAACTGCCGGCTGATTGGCGGCCAAGCATGTCTATTTACATTGCCTATGAGCTTTTAGTTGATAGCTTAGAGAGCCAAGGGGCATTGGTAAAGGGCTCTGACTTTTTAGTTATGAACCCCTTTAATGTAAACGAGTTGATAGGGTCCGCTGTAGCAGGATATCATTATCCTGTGGGCAATGAGGAATCTGCTCAGTTTAAGTTAAATGTTAGCATCCCTAGAGCTAGTAATATAGGTTATAAAGCAGATTTAGACTTTGTGGTTAACGAGAAAAATCAGAAATCATTTTTCTATAAGAGCACTAAGAAGTTATTGCACAAGGACTTTTATTTGGTGGTTGGAGAATTCAAGAAATTTGATGAAGAAGACTTTGAAGAAGATGTTTTGCAATTTTTAGTTGAACTTTCTCCAGCCAAAATAAGAAGAGATCGCGTGAAGCGCACTTATAAAGAGCTTTTAGGTTTCTACCAGAAATATGATTCTAGCCTTGATATGGAAAACATGGTTGAGATCGATAGCCTTTTAGAAATCGGCGTTCAGCCCAAAACAAAATTAGAGAATATTGAGGTGAGTCAGTGGGAAGCTTCTCAAATGCTGGTGTCAAAGATTGATTCGACATTAGGATTTAGGAGTCTTTTATTAAGTTTTGAATGGCTAAAACACAACTGGACTTCTGAAAAATATACAGAGTGGATCAAGACTAATTACGCTTCAAATAACCTAGAATCCTACTTAGAAGACCAAGCAGAATATTTGATGATTCAATGGGCTAGTGAATTTTATTCTGTGAGTTTTGATAGTATCATTATGAATCCAAACTATAATTGGAAATCTAGCTTAGATAGCAATGCACATTCTTTTGTTAAGGGCTTTTTGCAGAATAAAACCGCTCCAATTTTTTCAAGTTCGTATAGATATTTGAACGCTCAAAGTCAGCAATTAGTGAAGCTCAGGATGGATACAACTACACATCCTGCCTATCCTATTCCTTTCAGATTGACTATACAGGGAAATGAAGAAAAAGACACTGTAGTCTTTAGTTCCGACACTATAAATTCAGACATCTTAATTAATTATAAAGGCGCACCAAAATATGTGCACTTAGAGCCATTAGGTGACTTCCCGTTTGAGTATGAAGAGAGAATGCCTAATTCCTATAAGCTTTATGCCTATAATCAAGAAAAGGATGAGGAAAAAAAGAGAGAAATACTCATTGACTTATTGCAAACGGACAATAAAAATTTAAAATCAACATTATTAGGAATTGCAATGCGCTCTGAAAACGAATCTTTAGTTCTAATTGCTTTGAGTGAGTCTGAGGACTTGGATATTTTAGCGCAGAAAAAGCTAAAGGCAAACCTTCAAAGACTCAGTGAAACAGCAAGTTCAGAGGAAATAAGAAAAAAGGCAAAGCTTCTTTGTCAGAAATACTACTAAGTCAAAGTCAATCGGTAAATTTGGCTTTCTTAAATTTAATATATAGCTAGGAATAGCTTAAAAAAATATAAAGATTATATGGACATTTTAATCCAGGTTTCTCAATTTATATTGAGTCTTTCACTTCTGATTATTCTACACGAACTAGGTCATTTTATACCAGCAAAATTATTCAACACCAAAGTTGAAAAGTTCTATTTATTCTTTGACCCATGGTTTTCAGTAGCAAAAAAGAAGATTGGTGATACTGAATATGGTATCGGTTGGTTGCCTCTTGGTGGATATGTGAAGATCGCAGGAATGATCGATGAGAGTATGGATAAGGAGCAAATGAAGCAAGAGCCTCAGGATTGGGAATTCAGATCTAAGCCGGCTTGGCAGCGCCTAATTATCATGGTTGGTGGGGTTACTGTAAATGTGATCTTGGCGATAATTATTTACGCAGGTATGATGATGCATTATGGTGAGCAGTACTTACCAAATGAAAACATCACCTATGGCCTTACAGCCGATTCTACAGCCCAAAAACTTGGTTTTAGGAACGGTGATAAAATATTAGCCGTGGGAGATAAGAAGATTGAAAAATTTAATGAGATATCCTTAGAAATTCTCTTGGCTGAGAGTCCAATTGTTAAGGTTGAGAGAGAAGGCAAAGCCATTGAAATTCAAGTTAAGGATGAAGATAAGAAGGCAATAATTCAAGCACAAAAGGCACTGTTTGATCTTAGAAACCCTTATGTTGTCGCAGACTTTACAGATACTTCTGCCGCTAAAACCGCTGGCTTTGAAGTGGGTGATAGTCTTGTAGCTTTGAATGGCGAAAAGCTTCTTTATTTTGATGAGTACTATGAGAGAATTCCTCAACTTGCTGGGCAAGATGTAAATATTTCGATTTATAGAAATAATACTCCAATGCAACTTGGGCTTACCGTACCAGCCTCGGGTAAACTAGGAATGTACAGTTATTCTGCTGCCAATTACTATGATTTTGAAACGGTGAACTATGATTTCTTTTCGGCATTTCCTGCTGGGGCCAATAAGGCTGCCACGGTGCTTTCAGATTATATCAGACAGTTTAAGTTAATTCTGAATCCAGAGACAGGAGCGGCAAGTCAAGTAGGTGGATTTATAATGATTGCCAAGCAGTTTGATACTGAGTGGAATTGGCAAAAATTCTGGTCTTTCACAGCTTTCTTAAGCATTATGTTGGCTTTCTTGAACATCCTTCCAATTCCAGCCTTAGATGGTGGTCACATTGTTTTTGTTCTATGGGAAATGGTCACGGGAAGGAAACCAAATGAGAAGTTCCTTGAGTACGCACAGATGGTAGGATTCTTCCTTTTATTAGCTCTGATTATTCTGGCTAACGGAAATGATATTCTAGGTCTCTTTTAGGACTAAGGCTTTGGGCTTCACGCGATTTTTTATCGCGAGGCTGTAAATAAAGCATAATAAGAATATACATCCTGCAACGCTTGCTATGGCACCAGCTATACTTCCGTTGATCAGTAAAGCAAGGTAATAGCCTCCAACCGAGCTTAAAAATCCAAAGAGTAATGTTGTTAGTAACATTGGCTTTAAGCTGCTATTTAGTAAATATGCGGCAGCGGCAGGCGCGATCATCAATGCCACTACTAAAATTGCCCCTACAGACTCAAAACTGATTACTGTGGTTAATGACACCATGGCCATAAAGCTAAAGTGCCATATACCGGTAGAAATTCCCAATGCAAGGGCATAATCAGGATTGAAACTAGATAATTTAAGGCCCTTATAAGCAATGATGATATAGCTAAGAACTACAATGAATAGACCTCCGCTAATCCATAAGCTTCTGGGTCCTAAATTAAATCCTCCTTCAGAAATCCATAAGTCTAATGGAACATAAGCGATCTCGCCATAAAGAACACAATCTTGGTCTAAATCTATTTGAGAGGTTAGGCTGCTAATGAGTATTACGCCAATCGCGAAAAGCCAAGTAAAAGTAATTCCTATTGAAGCGTCTTCTTGTAGACGAGCTTTTTTATGTAAAAGTTCAATTATAATAGTGCTGAGAATACCTACTATTGAAGCCCCAATGAGCATCACGATATTGGTTCTACTGCCTGAAATTAAGAAGGCAATAACTATACCCGGCAAAACAGCATGAGAGATTGCGTCACCTAACATAGCCATTTTCCTTAGGATCAGAAATGCCCCAAGGAGCCCGCAGCTCATGGCAATAAAAGTAGCAGTTGTTATGATATAGATACTTTCCATTTAGATTGGGTATGGTATTGGACTCTCGTGCGGATCAAATTCAGGATAGCCTAAATCTTTAAGTAAAAGCTCTTCTATTTCAGGACTGATAATATGTTCTATTGTTTCAGCATTAGGGTGAATATGATCCGCTTTAAGTCTCATTTTTTGAGTGAGATACATTTCCCATAATCTATGCAGTCTTACAATTCTTTGAGCCTCAACAAAGCCCTTCTGACTCATTTTAAGTCTTGAGCCAATGTAAATGAGAAGATCTTCTTTTTGAGCAATTCTAATGGCCAAATCCAGATCAGAATGTTTAAATTTTCTTTCGGAACCAATTTGATTTTCAGCCATGCTTAGATCGGCTGTTCTCTCAAAATGGTGATAAAAGACCTTCATCAAGTTCTCTGTGATAATTTTTTTCTTGTTTTTCTTTTGCTGTGCTACCTTAGCTAGCACACCTCTTTTAGGTGCAAAGAATAAAGAGAAAAGAGCAAACAAGCTGAGGCAAACTACTATCCAAGGTCCAGTTGGCATAGATGGAGCGCTAAAGCTAATAAAGGCTCCAGTTAGTCCTGAAAGTGCCCCCGCAAGTCCAGCAAAGAGAATCATATGGCTCAATTTCTCAGTCCATGCACGAGCTGCTGCACTTGGAGTAATTAGTAGAGCAGCCATAAGCACAACGCCAACAGATTGAATTCCAATGGCAATAGCCAATACAGTTAATGAAGAGAGCACTATGCGCAAACTCTTTACGGGCAGACCACTGATTTGGGCAAATTCCGAATTAAAGCAAAGGAGCTTAAACTCTTTATACATGACTAAAACACATAAAAGAAGGATACTGGCCACCCAACTATATGCTTTTATATCAGCGATACTCATTGACGCTGCCTTTCCAAATAGAAAAGAATCTAAGCCAGCTTGATTTGAGGCTCCACTGTGTTGAATTGAGGTTAAGAGGAGTATTCCTACCCCAAAGAAAACACTGAGAACTAGGCCAATGGCTGTATCATTTTTAAGTTTTGATTTTTGAGAAATGAGGTCAATTGAGATCATGGCCAACCATCCAGAAATTAGTGCGCCAATCATTAAATAAAATGGATTCTTGCTTTGAGTAATCATAAACGCCAGCGCTATCCCCGGAAGAATGGCATGGGCAATAGCGTCTCCAACAAGAGAGTTCTTTCTTAAGAAAGTAAAGCTTCCCACAATAGCAGAACTAAGGCCAAGAAAAATGAGGCCAAGGCTTACAATGACTACATTCGGATTCTTAAAACTAAAAAAATCAAGAATTAGATCCATCTCCAGTTCCCTCCTTTTCTTTAAACTCCTCCTCTCTAATAGGGAAGTCCTTTTTAGCTAATAAATCTCCAATTCTGGAAAGTACAGTAAGTCTTCCGCCGTAAGCTTCTTGAAGCAGTTCTTGAGTAAAAACTTCCTCTTTTGGTCCACTAGCAACAAGCCTAGTATTCAAAAGAACAATCCAGTCAAAATATTCGTAGGCGGTTTGTAAATCATGATGAACGATTATCACTGTTTTTCCTTCGTTCTTCATTTCACTCAAAAGCTTCAAAATAGACTCTTCAGTAGTAGCATCTACTCCAACAAAAGGTTCATCCATTAGATAGATATCTGCCTTTTGCGCTAGGGATCTAGCAATAAAAACCCTTTGTTGTTGACCACCGGAAAGCTGAGATATTTGTCGATCAGAAAACTCAAGCATATTCACCCTTTCAAGGGCTTCTTTAGTTATTTCTTTGTCCTTTTTAGACAGCCTTTTAAAGAGGTTTGATTTTCTATATCGACCCATTTCAACAACATCAAAAACATTAGCCGGGAAATCCCAATCAACGCTTTCTCTTTGAGGAACATAAGAAACTTTTTCTCTAACCTTATCCAGCTTATCGCCTAAAATATTCACATAACCAGAGTCAGATTTCATTAGACCCATTATGTTTTTCAATAGGGTTGTTTTTCCAGATCCATTAGGGCCAACAATACCTATGAGTTTACCTTGTGGTAACTTAAAGTCAATATCCCAAAGTACTGGCTTACGATTATAACTGGCCGTAAGATTGTGAACTTCTATTGCTGGGGTTTTATTTTCGTCACTCATTTTAATGCTTTTGTTATTGTCCTTAAATTATACTCAACCATACCAATAAAATTCCCTTCTGGACTTTCTGCATTGCCCATAGCGTCAGAGAATAGCTCTCCACCTAACTTAAGATCATGACCTTTTAACTGACATCCTTCTATTACCGCCTTCATTGATTTTTGGGAAACAGAGCTTTCTATAAATATTGCTGGAATTTCATTGGCAACAATATAGTTCACTAATTGACTAATATCATTAAGCCCATATTCAGCTGCAGTAGATATTCCTTGCAAACCTCTAACTTCAATGCCATAGGCCCTGCCAAAATATTTGAAAGCATCATGAGCAGTTATTAAAACTCTTTTAGAACTATCAATTTGACTAATTTGTTCCCTGCATAAATCATGAAGGACATCTAATTGACTCAAAAAATCATGAGACCTACTCTCTATGTTTGTAGAGTCAGAATGTATTTCAGAGCTCAATATATTGGATAAGCTATCCAAGGCCGCTCTCCAGATAGAAATATCAAACCAAATATGAGGATCAATAGCTTCAGGAAAACTAGGATCGTTTATTAAGAGCTCAGGACCTAGGAGATCAGAAAGGGCAATCACCTTTTTAGTTCTTTGAAGTTTATGGAAAATATCACCCATTTTGCCTTCTAAATGAAGGCCATTATAGATAATAATATCAGCCTCACTTAAAATTTTAATATCCCCTTGAGTTGCTTTATATAGGTGCGGATCTACTCCTGGTCCCATTAAGGTTGAAACAAGTGCTTCATTGCCAACTATATTTTCTACGGAATTTCCAATCATCCCCGTTGTACAGACAATTTTAATTTGCTGTGCAGTCTTCTCAGTGTCTATGTTTTGACATGCTGAGAGGATAGTGCAAACACAAAGAATTTGAAGAAATTGGGCTATTCGCTTCATATTGCTTGAACATAAATATTAGCCGCTACTTGGGCGCTTAACCTGATTTTGGACTCGCCAAGTTGTACTTCCATGGAGCCATCAAAAGACTCTATAGAGTTAATTTTGATTTTACCACCCAAAGAAATAGGAATGGACTCCAGAAACTGTAGAAAGCTAGGGCTACTATCTTTTACGCCTTGAATGCTAGCTGCTACTCCTGGCTCAAGCTTATTTAGAGTTTGTACATTCCTTTGAGGAAAAACCCCTTCCTTATCAGGAATAGGATCTCCGTGAGGATCGTATTTCGGGAATTTTAGAAAAGCATCCAATTCATCAGTTAATTTAGAAGACTGAATATGCTCTAATTGTTCAGCAACGATATGAACTTCATCCCATTTAAAACCCAAAGAATTTACTAGGAAAACCTCCCATAATCTATGCTTACGAATCGTCTTAATAGCAACTTTTCCTCCAGATTTACTCAGAGTCACTCCTTGGTACTTTTTATAGGTCAGCAGGCCTTTCTCACTTAACTTTTTAATCATATCCGTTACTGTAGAAGCCTTTGTATCTAGCCTTGCGGCGATAGCTGTTGTGCTTGCTCCTTTAGGATTGTCCTTTGATATAAAGAAAATTGCCTTGAGGTAATTCTCTTCAGTAAAAGAATAGTGCTCTTCCATAGGGTACAAATTTACATAATTATTGTGATTCTAAATAAATATTTAGGCTTGCCTAAATACAGTATGAAAAGCAAAAAAAATCCCGCCGAAGCAGGATTTAATTCTATTGTCTTAGAGACTAACCTCCAAAATTCCATCTGGCGTTTAAACCAAAACCTTCTGCACCAAATTGAGTTTCTTCAATGATCCAAAAAGTAGGTCTCCAATCAAGGCCAATAACGATAGGCACTGTATTGAAAGAATATTCTAAACCAATTTCAGCAGTTGCTCCTAACAAAAAGAAATCGCCGATTAAGGCAGATGCACCGACTCCGGCGTACCAGCTAAAAGCTTCGCCACCTAATGGCTTATGAATGAAATCATAAAGTGCGTCAACACCAATTCCTCCATTGTAAAAGGCTAAATCAGCATGAATTCTACCAGCGCCTGTTCCGAATACCGCGTCAATAGCAGCTCCATTACCACCGTTAGTTCCACCAAATCTAAGACCAACTTCTTGTGCACTCAAGGTGCCAATTGCAAAAAATGCAAATGCAATAAGTACTACTTTTTTCATAATTTATTTAGTTTGTTGTTTAAAATTACTAATTCAAACTAAATTATAAGACTTCGAATAGAAAAAACATGAAAATAATTTTTATTTAGTTTTAGAAAAACCTCAAAGGGATAATGCTTAAGAATGAAGAGAGCTAGTTCAAAGGAAATTCTCTTAAATGAAAATCAGATCCATCAAATTCCCCAAAGGTGAAGTATTGTATCCAATCGCCTAAATTGAAGTAGGTTGATTTCTCAGATAATTTTATTTCTAGAGGCAGATGTCGATGGCCAAAAATGAAGTAGTCTATATCTTGTTTTTCCAAAATTTCTTTTGAATAAATCGCTAGCCATTCATTCTCTTCTCCTAAATAAACGGAATCTTCTCCTCCCGTTTTAGCTCGGCTAGACCTGCTAAAATAATTAGCTAAACCGATTCCAAAGTTTGGATGAAGTCGTGCAAAACACCATTGTAAGAATCTATTAGAAAACACTTTTTTAATGAATTTATAGCCATGATCTCCAGGGCCTAATCCATCTCCATGTCCTATAAAGAAGGACTTTCCATTAATTTCTCTTATAATGGGTTTCCTATAAAGTTGGGCTCCAATTTCTTCAGGTAGGTAATCAAAAATCCACATATCGTGGTTACCAGTAAAAAGCATGATTTCTACTCCCTGATCAGATAGCTCCGCAAGCTTACCGAGTACTCTTACAAATCCTTTAGGAACAGCAGTTTTATATTCGAACCAAAAGTCAAATAGATCACCCAGAATGATTAATGTTTGGGCATCTTTTTGAATTTCATTTAACCATGAAACAAAATGTTTTTCTCTCTTTAAGCTCTCCTTGTAATTAGGAGCACCCAGGTGTACATCCGAAGCGAAATATATTTTTTTACCCTCATTCAACTGCATGGGTCAAAGATAGGTATTGAGAGGATATAAAAAATAAAAGCCCGCATTTGCGAGCTTTTAATATTCTGAAAAAGGGTATAATTATTTACAAGCGGAATACCTTCTGCTTACTTCATCCCAATTAATTACTTCAAAAAATGCATTAACGTAGTCAGGTCTACGATTCTGATATTTCAAATAATATGCATGTTCCCAAACATCTAATCCAAGAATAGGAGTTCCTTTTACCTCAGCAACATCCATTAAAGGATTATCTTGATTAGGTGTGCTGCTCACTACTAATTTGCCATCAGCAGTTACAGTTAGCCATGCCCAGCCACTTCCAAATCTTGTTGCTGCTGCTTTAGCAAACTGCTCTTTCATTGCTTCAAAAGAACCAAAGTTAGAGTTGATTGCTTCCGCTAAATCTCCACTAGGAAGTCCGCCACCATTTGGTCCCATTACAGTCCAAAAAAGGCCATGATTATAAAAACCACCTCCATTATTTCTAACAGCAGCGCTTTCTTGAGAAACATTGGCAAGAATATCTTCTATGCTAGCATCAGCCAAGTTAGTTCCTTCAATGGCTGCGTTTAAATTATTGGTATATCCTGCATGGTGCTTACCATGGTGGATGCCCATTGTTTGAGCATCGATATGAGGTTCAAGTGCATCGTTTGAGTAAGGTAGTGCAGGTAGTTGAAAAGCCATAAGTCTTATTTTAAGTATTAATCAATTCGTTTAATATCTTTAACAAAGCTATGAGATTTAGGTTTAAATTACAGAGAAATCTTTAATTGTCCTCATAGTTTTTACATATCAAATTGATAATTTAATGAGCATAAGCAATATTCCTTTTAAAACATACGATGCCTCTGCGGGCGCTGGTAAGACTTTTACTCTTGTTGCCGAATACTTAAAATTGGCACTTAAATACCCTGACCATGGGTTTAGGAATATTTTGGCAATTACATTCACAAATAAGGCTTCTTCTGAGATGAAGGAAAGAATAATTTCTTCACTCAGCAAGTTTGCACAATATCCTTTGTATCAGGACGATCCTATGTCCAAGCGATTACAATTGGAGATGAACCTGGATGCTCAAAGTATTGCTTATCGATCTAAGGACTGTTTAAGCTCAATACTTCATCAATACTCAAATTTTGGCGTTTCAACTATTGATAAATTTACCAATAAGTTAATCAGAAGCTTCTCTTCTGATTTAAAACTGAGTAGCAATTATGAGGTAGAATTAGACTCTGAAGAAATTCTTTCTGAAGCAGTTGATAGAATGTTGATGGAGCTCCAAAAAGATAGTGAAAACGGATATTTTCTGTTGGATTATATAGCCTCTAAGTTAGAGGACGAGAAGTCTCATCATATTGAGAACGGATTGAAAAAAATGGCAAAGCAGCTCTTTGATGAGAGTGCTTTTTACTTTATCGATGAACTGAAAAGCTTAGAACTTCAGGATTTTATAAACGCTAAGAATTCGCTTAAAAAAACGGTTCAAGAGTTTGAAAACCACCTAAGCTCTGAAGCCAACAAAATCGAAGAGCTTCTTGGGCAGGAAGATATAGGTAAGGAGGAATTATCTCAATATGCACTTCCATCATTCCTGAATAAATTAAAAAAAGGTTTGATTGATCAGGACATCACAGCTACAATACATAAAGCTGTAGAAAAGGGAACCTATTTTAAAACAACAAGCAAAAGAAAAGAGCAGGACTCTTTAGTTATGCCACTTGTTCATGAAAAGGTTTTATCTGTTTATAATTTTATAAATGATCAGTATGGGCTTTATCATGAAGGCTACCATGCTCTTTCAAATATTCACTCTATGGCCTTATTGTCTGAGATAGACAGAAAGTTATCAGAGATTAAGCAAGAAACTAATAAGCTGCCAATAGGTGAGTTTAATAAGTTGGTGAGCGAGAAATTAAGAAATGAGCCTGCACCCTATTTATATGAAAAACTAGGAAATCGATACCAACATTTCTTTATAGATGAATTTCAAGATACCAGCAATTTGCAATGGAATAATCTTCTTCCATTAATCAATAATAGCCTAGCAGATGTAAATGGATCGGCACTTATTGTTGGTGATGCAAAGCAGAGTATTTATAGGTGGCGAGGAGGAGATGTAAGACAGTTTATAGGAATAAAGAATAATAGCGACAGCAGTAATAAGTCTGAACTTGCAAACTTGGAGCTGTATAAAAGGGAAACAATACAACTACTTGAAAATTATAGATCAAGAGTTGAGGTTGTGGAATTCAACAATAAGTTTTTTAATTGGATAGCAGACCAACAGATAGATCCTGAGTTAAAAGAGATTTATCAGAAAGCCTCACAGCAGCCAATGGGAAAAGAAGGCGGGTATGTGCGCATGGATCTATTCTCAGCTGAAGGGGATGAGCAAGTAGAATTAATGGGTCAAAAAATTGAGGCCATTATTGCTGAAGCGCTAGAGGCAAATTATTCCTTAAGTGATATTTGTATACTAAGCAGAAACAAGCAGCAATTGGCAAATACATCTGCATATCTATTAGAAAAAGGATATACAGTTATTAGCCCAGATAGTCTTAGTTTAGGCTATAGCAAAAAAGTCCAAGCCATAGTTTCTTTCTTAAGGCTGTTTGTATATCCAGAGGATTATCAGTCTAGGCAATATTTTCTTGAGGAAATTTATAAGCATGCAGAAGTATCTAGACATTATAAGGAAAGCTACATTTTCTATACCGAGCTTTATAAAATGAAGCTAGATGATCTCCTGAATTTTATGGAGAGTCATTTTATTTCTTTTCAGCGATCAGAATTCTTTAAAAGAAGCCTATTAGAAAAAGTATATTATCTAATTGATTTGTTTGGCTATCGTTCTAAAATGGACGCATTCTTAAACCTCTTTATTGATCAAATGTCTGCCTATATGAATTCCTCAATAGATGGCGACATTGGATTCTTGCATTGGTGGGATGACAAAGGACATAAAAAGAATATAAATCTTAGTGAAGGGGTTAATGCTATACAGTTAATGACCATTCACGCTTCCAAAGGCCTAGAATTTCCAATAGTAATTCAGGCTTACTCAAACTGGAAAACGGCTAATTCCACAAATACCAATAAATGGATGAAGGTAAATCCAGATGAATTTGGCGGCTTGAAAAGTATATTATTTCCTTTACGAAAAGGTAAAAACCAAGATTTATTAAGAGCAGATTATGCCCAATTAATGGAAGAGGAAAGGAGCTTGGAGGCTTTTGATGATGCCAATATTCTTTATGTTTCAATGACCAGGGCGGTTGATTGTTTGTTTATCCTTGGGGCGATGAAAAAGGAAAGGGCAAATCTTTATGTGAGCAAATTCTATCAGGATTTTTTAGCTTTTGAAGGGGCTAGTGATTATTTGGAATATGGCAGCTTTGAGCCAAAGGAAAATGTAAGTGCAAATAAAGTTGAAATCGGCCTAGAGCCTTATGAAACTATAGATTGGAATGAAAGGTTAAGCATGAGTTTTAGTGCTCCAAACAATTGGACTTCAGAGACTAGTTCTGCTCAAAATTGGGGTAAAAAAGTACACTCAGTTCTTTCCGAAATCAGGAATGTGGATGAAATTGATAAAGTGCTGAAGAAGCAGCTTAATTCAGGAGCTTTTATTGAAGAGGACATGACCAGGCTTGAAAATGTATTAATACAGATCTCAAAAAATGAAGAGGTCAAAAAGTACTTTGATAATTTTGATGATTTGCTCAATGAAAGAGAAATAATTAGCCCAGGCAGTAGTTCATATATTCCGGATAGAGTGGTTTTTAAAAATGGAGAATGCCATATTCTAGATTATAAAACAGGCAGTCCTCATGAACGGTATAAGAAACAAGTAAATGAATACGCGACTATTTTAGAACAAATGGGTTATAAAGTTGGAGATAGGTGCTTACTTTACTTAGGCGAAAAGCTTGAGCTTGAGCGCTGGTAATTTATATTTGTAAAAAATTATAAAAGATGTACGGAAAGATTCAAGATCAATTAAAGAACGAATTACAAGAAATAGAGAAGGCGGGACTTTATAAAAAAGAAAGAATAATTACTAGTGTACAGGATGCTGAAATTCAAGTAAGTGATGGTTCTAAAGTCTTGAACTTCTGTTCTAATAATTACTTAGGATTATCCTCGCACCCAAGGGTTATTGAGGCGGCTAAAGAAGCCCTTGATAGCCGAGGTTTTGGAATGTCCTCTGTTCGTTTTATCTGTGGAACCCAAGATATTCACAAAGAATTAGAGCAAAAGATTGCTGACTTTTTAGGAACGGAGGATACTATATTATATGCTGCAGCATTTGATGCAAATGGGGGCGTTTTTGAACCCTTATTAGGGCCTGAAGACGCAATTATTTCTGATAGTTTAAATCACGCTTCTATCATTGATGGAGTAAGATTGTGTAAAGCAAAACGTTTTAGATATCAGAACAATGATATGGCAGATCTTGAGGCCAAGCTTATTGAAGCCCAAGAAACAGCCAGGTTTAAGATCATTGTAACTGATGGAGTCTTCTCAATGGATGGCTATGTAGCTCAGTTGGATAAGATATGTGACTTAGCAGATAAGTATGATGCTCTTGTTATGGTTGATGAATGCCACGCTACTGGATTTATCGGTAAAACGGGTAAGGGTACACATGAACTCAATAATGTTTTAGGAAGAATAGATATTATTACAGGAACCTTAGGAAAAGCTCTAGGTGGTGCTATGGGTGGTTTTACAAGCGGTAGAAAAGAAATTATTGAGCTTTTAAGACAGAGGTCTAGACCCTATTTATTCTCAAATAGTTTGGCTCCATCTATAGTTGGAGCGTCCAATGCAGTTTTTGACTTGCTCTCTGAAAGTACCGCTTTGCGCGATAAATTAGAGGAGAATGTGAAGCATTTTAAGCAAGGCATCAAAGCAGCAGGTTTTGATTATAAGGATGGCGACAGCGCTATAGTGCCTATCATGCTTTATGATGCAGCTCTTTCTCAGGACTTTGCTGACAGACTCTTAAAGGAAGGTATTTATGTGATCGGCTTCTTCTATCCAGTTGTTCCAAAGGAGCAAGCTCGAATAAGAGTTCAGCTTTCTGCTGCGCATGAAATAGAGCATTTAGATAAAGCAATAGCAGCCTTTACTAAAGTTGGAAAAGAACTAGGAGTTATCTAGCCAAATTAACCCTTAAAAGTTATTGAAAAAGCGCTCTGCGAACAGTTTTTTGTTTGGTTTGAGCGTTTTTTAGGTCTTAAAGTATTCAATATCAGAATATTATAAATCCACATTTGTTAGATTAAAAATAAATTAACTAACTAAGTGATTTAAATTTACATTTGCGGCATAATTTAGGGCAGATGAAAAATAAATATTTTGACTTAATAGACCAAACGTTCGATTGGCCGCAGCAGGGTTTTGACTTATCAGAGGACCAAAGCTTACTTTGGAATGATGTTGACTTAATGGATGTAATTAAACAATATGGCACTCCATTAAAAATAAGTTACCTGCCAAAAATTTCTAGTCAAATTCAAAGGGCTAAAAGAATGTTCCAAGTAGCAATGGCCAAGGTTGATTATAAAGGATCTTATAGTTATTGCTACTGTACTAAAAGCTCTCACTTTTCATTTGTTCTGGATGAGGCTCTAAAGAATGATATCCATATTGAAACGAGCAGTGCTTTTGATATCAATTTAATCGAAGCTCTAGTAAAAGAGGGCAAGGTAAATAAGGATCAGTTCATTGTGTGTAATGGGTTTAAAAGACCACAGTATTTGAATAATATCGCGCGAATGCGAAATAATGGTTTTGAGAAAATCATTCCTGTTATCGATAACATTGCCGAGGTAGATGAGCTAGATCAGCGAATAAGAGAAAAGACAAAAATTGGTGTAAGAATTGCCTCTGAGGAGGAACCTAAGTTTGAATTTTATACAAGCAGACTGGGCATCGGCTATAGAGATATCCTTTCTTTTTACACTGAGAAGATAAAGGATAATCCCAAGTTTGAGCTAAAGATGCTACACTTCTTTATAAATACAGGCATAAAAGACAATGCTTATTATTGGAGTGAGTTAATGAAATGTGTGAATGTATATAGTGATCTCAAGAAAGTTTGCCCTAGTTTGGATTCTCTGAATATTGGAGGAGGTTTTCCAATCAAGAACAGTTTGGCCTTTGACTATGATTATGAGTATATGGCTGAAGAGATTATCTCCCAGATTAAATCTATGTGCAATGCTAAAGGAGTGGAGGAGCCGCATATTTTTACAGAATTTGGATCTTATACAGTAGGTGAAAGTGGTGCTATTCTTTTTTCAGTTTTAGATCAAAAAAAGCAGAATGATAGAGAAAACTGGAATATGGTAGATGGTTCATTCATGACGAGTCTTCCGGATAGTTGGGCAATTAATAAGCGTTTTGTTTTATTAGCAATCAATAATTGGCAAAAAGCTTATGAAAGAGTTTTATTAGGAGGTCTGACCTGTGATAGTGATGACTATTACAATAGTGAGCAGCATGCAAATGCTATATATTTACCTACTTATCAGAAAGACGAACCGCAATATATTGGCTTCTTTAGTACAGGTGCTTATCAAGAAAGTTTGGGTGGTTATGGCGGCATTCAGCATTGCCTGCAACCTGCTCCTAAGCATATTGTTATTGATAGAGATGAAGATGGAACTGTCAGAACAAAGCTATTTGCTAAAGAGCAAAGCTATAAATCAATGTTAAAAATATTAGGCTACTAGAACGTCGCAATATGGAAGTTAAAAGAAATACAATATCAAGTTTTATAGAATCCAACTTTCTTCACTTTAACGCAGCAAGCGTTGTTGATGCTGCAAAGGCTTATGAGAAACACCTTACTGAGGGAGGAAAGATGATGATAACTCTTGCGGGTGCAATGAGTACAGCTGAATTAGGAAAAACCTTGGCTGAAATGATTAGGCAAGATAAGGTTCAATTTATAAGCTGTACTGGTGCTAATCTAGAAGAGGATATTATGAATCTTGTAGCTCATAATAGCTATAAAAGAGTTCCTAATTATAGAGACCTAAGTCCAAAAGAAGAAAGAGAACTTTTGGATCAAGGCTTTAATAGAGTCACAGATACATGTATTCCAGAAGAAGAAGCTTTCAGAAGATTACAAAAGCATATTGAGAAAATCTGGAAGGATGCCGAAGCTGCAGAAGAAAGATTCCTACCCCATGAGTATATGTATAAGATGCTTTTAAGTGGTGACTTAGAGCAATATTATGAGATAGACCCAAAGGATAGCTGGATGCTAGCGGCGGCTGAGAAAAATCTGCCTATTGTTTGTCCAGGATGGGAAGACTCTACCATGGGAAATATATTTGCGAGCTATTGCATGAAGGGAGAGTTAAACCCAAGAACAGTTAAGAGTGGTATAGAGTATATGACTTATTTAGCTGATTGGTATGTAGCTAACTCAGGAGGAAGAGGAGTAGGATTCTTTCAGATTGGTGGTGGTATAGCAGGAGACTTCCCAATTTGCGTAGTTCCAATGTTGTATCAAGATATGGAAATGGATAAGATTCCTTTCTGGGCTTATTTCTGTCAAATATCAGATTCAACCACAAGCTATGGTTCCTATTCAGGGGCCGTTCCAAACGAAAAGATTACATGGGGTAAATTAGATGAGGAT
Organism: uncultured Schleiferiaceae bacterium; assembly: GCA_965661265.1. Classification (GTDB taxonomy): domain Bacteria; phylum Bacteroidota; class Bacteroidia; order Flavobacteriales; family Schleiferiaceae; genus CBFIDE01. The sequence continues at coordinate 21,864 of CBFIDE010000002.1, forward strand.
ACGCCTAAGTACATCATTGAGTCAGACGCTACTATTGTGGCACCTTTAATCTTTGCTTGGTTGTTGAATTATTAATAACGTGAAAGTCTAAAAGCTAATCCTCCGCTAACAGCTCCAATTATTGTGGATGGAATAGTTAGATAAAGTTCAAATTCACCATAAATAATCATGGCTATATTAACGAGTATAATAGCAAAGGAATACATACTAATCCAACTATAATACTTATACTTCTTTAGCAGTACCGCCGCTGTAAAGAGCGTTGTCAAAGTAGCTGCTAAATAGGAAATCCAACTGTCAGAGAAGTAGAAAAGGAAAACAGTAATTGAAAGTAAAAGAGCGGCTAGAATAGAATTCTCAGCGGCACTTTTGTTTCGTACTTTTGAATCGGACATGGTTAAGGCTCTAATTGATGGAAGTAGTTAAAATCTTTCAGTATAAGAATGACAATAGGGAGTGCCTCCGTTTTTATCATAATAATCTTGGTGGTAATCCTTCAGCTCACTGTAGAAAACAGTAGCTTTTGTAATTTCTGTGGCTACTTTATAGCCTTTATCTTCAAGCTCTTGGACTAGCTTTTCAGCGATTTCTTTTTGCTCGTCATTCAAATAAAATATAGCCGAGCGATATTGTTCTCCAATATCAGGACCTTGGCGGTTTACTTGAGTTGGATCATGTGTTTCAAAGAAAAGTCTTGCTAAGGTTTCATAGCTCGTTTTGCTAGGATCAAATATTACCTCCACAGTTTCTGCATGTCCTGTCGTTCCTGTACAAACAGCTCTATAAGAAGGGTTGGCAACATGGCCACCTGTATAGCCAACGGTAGTTGAGATTACACCATCAGCTTTCTGCATAAAATATTCCGTCCCCCAATAACACCCTGATGCAAAAAGTGCTTTTTCCATTGATTTTTCATTTTTATCTTGGGCATGAATAAAACTACCAAAGAACATTGCGATAATAAGAATATATTTTTTCATAACGTATGATTTATTCTACTAACGTAAGAAGCCTACCAAAAGGTTTAGGTCATCTAGTAGACTAATATAAACTTTAACATAACTTTAAAAATACCAGAGCATTCTCAAAGGGATGTCTTTTATGATGGTATAGAACTTACTTAGAAAGTATTGCCTCAGCTATTTGAACAGCATTAGTGGCGGCTCCTTTTCTTAAGTTGTCTGATACAATCCAAAGATTCAGGCTATTGGCTTGACTCAAATCTCGTCTAATTCTGCCTACAAAAACATCATCCTTACCTCTAGAATATAAGGGCATTGGATATTGGTTTACATCTGTATTATCCTGAACAGAGATCCCAGACTGTTGGCTCAATAATTTTTTAATTTCTGTAGTGTTGAACTCTTTTTCAAATTCAATATTTACACTTTCAGAATGTCCACCTAGTACAGGAACTCTTACCGCAGTTGCTGTAACATGGACACTAGCATCATCCAGTATTTTCTTTGTCTCATTGGTCAATTTCATTTCCTCTTTGGTATAACCATTGTCAAGGAAGTCATCACAATGTGGTATGCAATTCTGATCAATTTTATAAGGATAGGCCATTGGACCATTTTTCCCTGAGCGTTCATTTTCTAATTGCTCCATAGCTTTCATACCTGTGCCTGTAATGCTTTGGTAAGTACTAACAATAACACGCTTGATTTTATAAGCATCATGCAATGGCTTTAAAACCATTACCAATTGTATGGTAGAGCAATTTGGATTGGCAATTATGTAGTCTGAATCCGTTAATGCCGACGCATTGATCTCTGGAACCACTAACTTTTTATTTGGATCCATCCTCCAAGCGCTGCTATTATCAATCACCCTTGTTTTTTGAGCAGCAAATTTTGGCGCCCACTCCAAAGAAGTAGTTCCGCCGGCAGAAAAGAGAGCGATATCAGGCTTAGCTTCTAGCGCTTCCGCGATTGTGCACACCTCTATTTCCTCACCATTAAATTGAATTTTCTTGCCTTTAGATTTTTCAGAGGCCGCAAGAATTAGTTTAGAGTATGAAAGTTTTCTTTCTGCTATTACACTTAACATTTCTGTTCCTACCATTCCTGTGGCTCCAATAACTGCAAGCTTCATTTTTTCTGTTGATTTATGTTTTAAGTAACTTAATAAGGCTACCAAATTTAATACTTATTCCAATGAAACAACTTTTAATCCTGACATGCCTTTTGCCTTGTCTCACCTTCTCTCAAATAAGCATTATTGAAGAGTTTAACTTTCAATATTTCAGTCAATCAAATTGGTTCGGTGATACCGCTTCTTTTTGTCCCAATAATGCGCTTCTTCTTTGCGATAGCGTTGCCTCTAGCTCAAGCCTAAGTTTACCCTCAAGGATTTCGGAAAACTTTGAATTGTCTTTTTATTTTAAAATGAACTTTAACCCTAGCTCATCTAATAATGCGAAGTTGATTCTAGCCTCGGATCAGATGAGTCTAGACTCTTCTAAATATGCATTTTACCTATGCTTGGGTTGCTCAGGGCAAGATGAAATAGCCCTTTGGCATAAAGAAAATATGAATCTTACACTCCTTGGTCAATCTACTGGAATTCTCAATTCTAGTTTTAATGAATATTCTTTAAAAGTGCAGCGTGATTCAAATTCACTTTGGCAAGTCTTACTAAACGATAGCTTGCTCTTTAATGCTATTGATCATTTAGATTTTCAATCTAATTATTTATCTTGGACCTGTACATACACAAAGACACGCTCTGATAAAATGGAGATGGATAGCCTTTACTTTAAGGGCTCTCCTTGGAAAGATAAGATAGCTCCAAGATTGGATTCAATGAGAGTATGGTCCGAAAGGGAACTCACTCTTTTTTGGTCAGAAGAATCGGATTCAATCCATAAAAATCAACTTCATTCCTCTTTAGAAATTGATAGTCTATTTGTAGGCTCCAATAAAGTTCGCTTAAGATTTAAACAAGCAATGCGCTCAGGAGTCTCTTATTTTCTTTCCATTCAAGACTTGGCAGATACCTCAGGAAATTATATGGACACTATTATTTATTGGGATTACTATAATGCTCAGAATAATGATGTGATCTTTTCGGAACTGATGATTGACCCTAGTCCAATTGTGAGAACATCTGGAAATGAATTATTAGGAAGGGAGTATATCGAGGTGTTTAATAGAAGAGCTTACGATATAGACTTAAGCTTTTGGCAGTTAATTATTAATGAGGATAGTATTCCTTTAGAAGGGGTAATTAAGGCTTTTGATTATTTACTATTCTCTAAAGATAGTGTTCTGAAATCAGCTGAAAACATTAGGCAGGAGTTTATCGACCTAAGCTCTAGCCAGCTACATAATCAATCCTTTACCGCTCAGCTTTTAGGTCCCAATCTGAAGGTCGTGGATCGCATGAATTTTGACCTAGATAATTTTAAATCAGCGAATAAGCATTTAGGAGGGTGGTCTTTAGAAAAATTGGACTTAAGTGCAGATTGTGAATCTCCATTAAATTGGGCGTACTCTGAAAATGAAATCGGGGGAAGCCCAGGAAAAGAAAATTCGCAAACTCAAGAATTTATAGATAGCATTGCGCCAGTTTTAGTCTCAAAGAATTGGATTAATGGCTATGCTGAGTTCAAGCTTGAATTCTCTGAGGAGATTTTTATAGACAAGACTTCCGTCGATACAATTGTTGCCCAATCGCAGTACATAAGCTCTGTTTCTGTATTGAGAGAGAGAATAAACTTCCATCTAACAAAAGAACTTGATTCTAATATTACTCTGGAGATTGATCTCCATTCAATGCTCAAAGATTGCTCAGGTAACAGCTTTGAAAACTATTCTATCAAAATAGGAAGACCAACAAAAAGTGCGGCTAATGAATTAAAAATTAATGAGCTTTTGTTTGATCCAAATCCAGGAGTATCAGAATTTATTGAATTTGGGAATTTTGGAAATGGTTGGATCGATTTATCGTTACTAAAACTGGGATATTCGGAACCAGGAACTGGCAGTTTGTTTTATGAAAGCTATTTGTCAGAAGAGCAGCTTTTACTTGCTCCGGGTGAGCTCGTAGCTCTTTGTGAGGACGCCTTAAGTCTTAAAAAAAACTATTGTGACAAAAGGGCTAACTTGATAAATCAGGATTTTCTGAATATGGATAATACGAGTTTAAGTTTAAGCCTGATGCATTCAGATATGACAATAATTGATAGTGTAACTTATCACAAGAATTTGCATTCTGGGCTTATTCAAGATGTCCGAGGAGTAAGTTTAGAGAGGATTCCGCAAGGATATAATCAAAGTAAAAAATGGCAAAGCTCAAGCTTAGTCTGCAATGGAGCAAGCCCTGGTTTTGAGAATAGCTTTTCGTTTTATTCTTCTTCAGAACTGTCATTAGACTATGATGTATTTAGCCCCAACAATGATCTTTATAGAGATGAATTAATCTTTAGGATGAAGTTAGAAGATGAGGTTCAATTGCGTTTAAAAATTTACTCAATAAATGGAGAAATTGTTCGAGATTTGGTAGACAGCGAATTCCAAAGAGGAGGTTTAAATTATTTTTGGGATGGAACTAAAAATGATGGAGCTAAATGCCCTTCAGGAATATACATTGCAATTGCGGAGATTGTGGATGTTAATGCCAATAGAAAATTGATACGAAAGAGTGTAATTTTAGAAGATTAGAATGACTAAAAAAGATAAAATAGATGCTTTTGATCCAAATGGTTTTGCTCAAGGCAATGAAATATTTGGACTGCCATTTAATTTTGAGGAAAGCGAAACAATAGTTCTTGGCGTTGAATGGGAAGCAACAGTGAGCTATAGAACTGGAACTTCTAATGGTCCGGATGCTATATTAGAAGCATCTAAGCAGATTGACCTATTTGACGCCTTTTTAAAGGATGCATGGAAAGCCGGTATTTATTATCAAAAGTTGGAGGATCTACAGGTAGCTTCTGAAAGAACTAGGCAAGATGTTGAGAAGTATTTGGACCTTTTGGAAAGGGATATAGAAGCTAAAAAAAGAATAGTACTGCGCGATAGTATTAACCAAGCTTGCACTGATATGGTACACCTAGTTGAGGAAAAATGCACTCAAATACTGAAGGAAAACAAAAGGTTGATTCTTTTAGGTGGTGATCATAGCACTCCCTTAGGTTACCTAAAAGCACTAAATAATCAAGGATTAGACTTTGGAATTTTGCAGATTGATGCCCATGCAGATTTGCGCAAGGCCTATGAAGATTTAGAGTATTCTCATGCGTCTATTATGTATAACGCTTTGAAGCTTCCTTCAGTGAAAAAGCTCGTACAGATTGGTATTAGAGATTATTGTGAAGATGAATTTCATCTTGCTAAAGATGATGATAGAATCACAACATTTTATGATAGAGACTTAAAGAAGGCTGCCTATAATGGCGCTCACTGGGCTGATTTATGTGAAGAGATTATTAATGAACTTCCAGAAAGAGTATATATAAGTTTCGATATTGATGGACTAGACCCTAAGTTATGCCCAAATACAGGAACACCGGTTGCCGGCGGTTTTGAACTCGAACAGATCGTTTATTTATTCGAACAGCTGGCTATTAGCGGAAAGAAAATAATAGGAATGGACCTCAATGAAGTAAGTCCAGGTCAAGATGAATGGGACGCGAGCGTAGGTGCCCGTTTATTATATAAAATGGCCAATATCTTTAGTAGAAATCATAAGAAATAATTCATGCCTCTTTATACACAAGACCCAAGAAAAATTTTATTTCTGGACATAGAAACTGTTTCGGCCGTTCATAAATTTGATGAATTGAGCCCAGAATGGCAAAACCTTTGGAATTTAAAAACTGCTTATCGCGATGAGGAAGTGAGTGCCTCAGATTTCTATGAAAAAAGAGCGGCGGTAATGGCTGAGTTTGGAAAAGTAATTTGCATTTCTTGCGGATACCTTGTTCAGGAAGAAGGGAGGTCCATACTGAGGGTAAAGAGTTTTTCATCAGACAATGAAAAAGAGGTTTTAGAGGCTTTTGCGAAACTATTGAATCACCATAGTCTTAGTTCGCACTTATTATGCGCTCATAACGGAAAGGAATTTGACTTTCCTTATATGTCAAGGAGAATGCTAGTGAATGGAATTAAGCTGCCAAGTCAACTGAATACTTCTGGAGCTAAGCCATGGGAGATTCCACATATAGATACTATGGAAATGTGGAAGTTTGGCGACTATAAAAATTATACCGGTCTTAAGCTATTAACACAGCTTTTTGGAATTCCATCACCAAAAGATGATATCGACGGAAGTCAAGTAGGAAATGTTTACTGGCTTGAAAATGATTTAGAACGCATTACTAAATATTGCGAAAAGGATGTTGTGGCCTTGACTCAACTCTTTTTAAAGATAGAAGGACATAATACAATAGAAGAAAAGGATATTCTCTTCTCTACTTAAAGAGCATCAAGCAAAAAACACTAAAATTGCATATGCCAATTCTGCAAATAGAAAAGCTTAATATTATTCATGAAGATCAAGTTCTTGTAAAAGAATTGAGCTTTAAACTAGAGGCAGGCAAATGCCTAGCAGTAGTTGGAGAAAGTGGCTCTGGAAAATCTTTAAGCAGTCTGGCTATTATGGGGCTCTTGCCTAAAAATCTTTTGACTGCAGGAAGTATAAGCTTTAAAGATAAAGAGCTTATTGGTTTATCGGCATCGGATCATTTGGAATTAAGAAGGTCTGAATTAGCAATGATTTTTCAAGAACCAATGAGCGCTCTAAACCCAAGCATGCGATGCGGGAATCAATTGAGAGAATGTCTTGAAATGGCAGATTTCAAAGGCAATATTGATGATAGAATGCTGGAGCTCTTTGAGCAAGTTGAGATTCCTCAAGCTAAAAAAGCACTAGAAGCTTATCCACATCAATTGAGTGGTGGTCAAAAGCAAAGAGTAATGATTGCTATGGCCTTAAGCAAGAATCCAAGTCTATTAATAGCAGATGAACCAACTACAGCTTTAGATGTCAGCGTTCAAAAATCTATTTTAGAACTTCTGAAAAAACTGAAGAAGGAAATTGGAATGAGCATGGTTTTTATAAGTCATGACTTAGGAGTTGTTAGAGACATTGCTGATGACGTTTTGGTTATTTTTAAAGGTGAGAAAATGGAAATGGCATCTGTAAATGAAATTTTTACTAAGCCTAAATCCCATTATACAAAAGGATTAATCGCCTGCAGACCAGGCCCAAATACTCGATATAAAAAACTTCCTCTGATTTCAGATTTTAAGTATGCTAATCCATCCGATTTATCTGAATGGAGCGCTGACGAAAAGGCCAAAGAATCGGCCGAAAGGCAAAAGAAAGAGCCACTTTTAAAGATTAGTAAATTAGATAAGATTTATAAGTCAAGCACAGGGCTTTTCTCAAAAGAGGAGAGGAAAGTGCACGCTATAAATGATTTGAGTCTTGAAATTTTTGAAGGAGAAACCCTAGGTTTAGTGGGTGAATCAGGATGCGGAAAAAGTACTTTGGGTAGAATTCTGAGTGGATTAGAACGCGCGGATCTCGGTCAAATCGAGTATAGATCCAAGGATATTAGCTCTTTGAATGCAAAGGAATGGAGAGCCTTACATGCAGAGATTCAAATTGTTTTTCAGGACCCATACTCTGCTTTAAATCCAAGAATAAAAATTGGAAAGGCCATTTTAGAGGCTATGAAAATAAAGAGAAAGAAGGCAAAACGTGGGGATGTTGAGGAGCTTCTAGAACGTGTTGGTCTGGATCCTTTGTATTATAATAGATATCCGCATGAGTTCAGTGGAGGTCAAAGACAGCGAATAGGAATTGCAAGAGCTTTAGCCTTGGACCCTAAGTTTATAATCTGTGATGAATCCGTATCCGCATTGGATGTAAGTGTTCAAGCACAGATCATTAATTTGCTGAATAGCTTAAAAGAAAGCTTTGGCTTCACCTACCTATTTATTAGTCATGATATGTCTGTAGTTAAGTATATCAGTGATAGAATTGCGGTTATGAAAGCCGGTGAAATAGTAGAGAAAGGCTTGGCTGAAGAGGTCTATTTTGAGCCAAAAGATGAGTATACTAAGAAACTGATTGATTCAATTCCAAAGCTTTAATCTGTGGTATTTTCATCAAATTTATTTCTATTAGTTTTTCTTCCGATCTTTTTGATTATTTATTGGCTATTACCTTACAAAGCAAAGAATGCTTGGGCCTTAGCGGCCAGTTTGGCATTTTACTCTTGGGGTGCTCCACTTTTTGTATTTGTATTAATGGCGAGCAGCCTGTTTGACTTTCTTTTGGTCAAATATCTTTTTGAGGCTAAGCATAGAAAATTAGGAATTTCTCTTGGTTTAATAGGTAATGTTGGGCTGCTCCTATACTTCAAATACGCTAACTTCTTCATTGATAATTTTAATGACAGTTTAGAGCTAATAGGCATGAATGGCTTTCATTGGACCAAGGTGATTTTACCCATTGGAATAAGCTTTTTCACCTTTCAGAAGATTAGTTATTTGGTGGATGTTTATAGAGGAACTAATAAAGCCCTGAGTTCTTATTTTGATCACTTACTTTTTGTTGTTCTCTTCCCTCAGCTTATAGCAGGACCAATTGTTAGGTATCATGATATTGCACAAGAATTAACGAATCGACGGAAAAATTTAAATGCTGATAATAGATTATTAGGGATGAGCCGCTTTGCCATTGGCTTAGCTAAAAAAGTATTTCTCGCTAATGTTTTTGGCTCAGTAGCCGATGAAACATTTGGCATGGAAAACTGGCAACTGACAAGCGATCAAGCTTGGGTTGGGGCTTTTGCCTATACTTTTCAAATATATTTTGATTTTTCTGCCTATTCAGATATGGCCATAGGGCTTGGAAGAATAATGGGCTTTCATTTTCCTGAGAATTTTAATAATCCCTATGTTGCTAATAGCATCACAGATTTCTGGCGTAGATGGCATATAAGCCTCAGCAGCTGGATGAGAGATTATTTATACATTCCTTTAGGAGGAAATAGAAAAGGTGAGCTCAGAACCTATTCGAACCTTTGGACCGTATTTATTATTTCAGGCTTCTGGCATGGAGCGGCATGGACATTTGTTATTTGGGGAGTGTATCATGGCTTTTGGTTAGTTGCGGAGAGGCTATTTTTAAATAAATTGTTGAAGCGCCTGCCCAATATTTTGAGAATCGCAATCACCTTTATTTTGGTCATTGTTGGTTGGGTAATTTTCAGAGCCGAAAGCATGAATCAAGCAATTTTCTTTTTGCAAAAAATGTTTGCCTTTGAAGGTGGTAATGTGAATTTAGAATGGAGCTTTAAACTAGCCTTAATTGCGGCAATAATTTTTTCCTTTTGGGCAATATGGCCAAGAGCTGAAAGGATTCAAATGAATTTCTATAGTTTGCCAAAAAGAGCTTTAGGCTCTCTTGGGCTTTTCGCGATTTCCGTCTTATCCTTCTTATTGTGCGTAAGTCAAATAGCATCAACTGATTTCAACCCTTTTATATACTTCAGATTTTGAGGGCGTTTAAGAACATATTATATGCCTTACTTTTAGTAATTCTGAGCGCACCTTTGATACAACAGACATTTGAGCATGCTTATGTAAGGCCATTAAGCGGTGCTTATGAATTGCCTGATACAGTTTCATTCAATAGAAAGAACTGGTTTTCTGGAGAGTTTCAGGAAAAGTATAGTCCTTTTTATGAGTATCAAATTGGTTACCGCCCCTTCTTTGTTAGGCTTCGAAATGAGCTTTATTTTAGGCTTTATAATAAGTCTACTAATTATGTAGTTGTAGGTAAAGGAGATCAGCTTTTTGCTTATGATTACTGGACAGCTTATATCGGGGACAATAGAGTATCAGAGGATACAATAAAGAAGAGGATTGCAGATTTAGAATTCCTTAATTCATATTTAGCAGAAAGAGGAAAGCACATGACTATTGTCATTGCGCCCAATAAAGTGAGACACTTCAGTGATTACTTACCTGATGATTTAGAAAACTTTCAAAGACCCAACAACTATATTTATTGGAAGAACAACCTCCAAAGTACTTCATTGAATTGGGTAGACTTTAATGCTTATTACTCTGAGGAATTAGCAAAAGGCAAAACCGGTTTATATCCCAATACAGGAACACATTGGTCAAGCTTTGGGATGTACTCTCTTGCGGATACTTTACAGGCGATATGGGGAAAGTATGACAGTACAGTAATTCAATTAGATTATGATGGCTGGGAGCCTAGGCCTGATTTACTTCCGTCAGACCTAGATTTAATTAATGATATGAATTTGATGTTTCCAATGAAAAGGAAGCCCACACTGTTCCCAACAAACCTCAGACTTTCTGGAGAGGCAAAGCCTTTATTAGTGATGGGCGATAGTTTCTTCTGGAATTTATATGGTTTAAATGAGTTTTTTCAGCTTTACCATCCTGACTTAAAATATTGGTATTATAATAGTACTCAGAAGGATATCTGGCAGTCTAGCATAAGTGTTTGGCAGTTATCTCCTATTAAGACTATTGAGGCTGCGGAACACTTATTATTAATTTCAACAGAAGCAAATCTTCATCTTTTTCCTTTTGGTTTTGTTAAGAGATTGAAAGAAGAAATTAATCATCATGCTTCAGAGCCTTCGCATAATCAGGAGGATCCAAAAGTTCATTAAAATCCTTTGAGTAAATAGTTCTACCAAAACTTTTCCAATAGAGTTCCTTACTCATTGAATCATGATGAATAAGACCTTTTCTATATTGCCAAATGCTGAAGCTAGATTGAAGACTTAGAATAAAAAAGAGGCCAAATGAAAGTCTAAAAAAGAGCTTTGATCTAGTGGAGAATTTATTAAGAATTGAGGCTAGGCCGATAGCGATAATTGCTAGATATTCAATCATAACTCTACTACTGAAAGAACCTCCATACCACCAACACCACCAACTAAAACTAATATATATTACTAGGCAAATCAGACTTAAAAGGGGCCATTTAAGCGCCTTTAATCTTGGTGTATAATGCAGGAAGCCAATGAGGCCAAATAAAGCTAAAGGCGTATAAAGGAACCATCCTTTCCGATAAGAAAATAAAGCCTTATAGATTTCTGGGTTGAGAAAATCAAAGGTTTCATTATTATAAGAGTAAAGGATAAAATCTCCTGTCATATAATGCCAATAGGTAAATTGAGGTATAAGGCAAATAATTATTCCCGCGATTCCGAACATAATTTTGGAAAAGTTGATAGGAATGGCTTTAAAACCTAATTGGAGAAATGAAATCAATGGGATTATGCCAAATAGTGCATTTGTTGGCCTAACTAAAATAGCTAAACCCAAGCTTATGCCTAGGATAATAAAATTCTTATGAGAGAGGGAGTTTTTAAGCTGTAAACTAAACCAAAGAATAATATTAAAAAGGAAGAAGCCATAGATATGACTCATTGGCTCAAAGAGTGTATAATTAGGGATATTGGTGCCCCACCAAATAAAAAGAAGTACCCAGAACGAAATAAACTCTGTTGTAAAGGTCAAGAGAACTTTCCGTAAATAGAAGAGACCTAATAATCCAAAAAATACAGCACTTAGAATTAGAGCTAATGGGTATAAATTATTGAACCCATCTTGAGGATAACCTAATAAAGGGCTCAACCAATGGGCAAGCAAAAAAAAAGGCGAATAAAAAACAGCAGTTCCCAAAGGCATTTTAGCCACATAAGCATTCTTATACTCTCCTAAGCGGACTTTTCGGTCTTGCCAATTTAAAATTGGCTCTTCAAGTTTTAAATCTCCTTCAATTATAGCGGCAGGGAGATAGTAATAATAGAGAGCTATATCCCAATCAATGACCTTCCTTTCATGCGGCTTCATAATAAAAATTACAAGGGCACAAAGCAATGCATTAAGGAGAATTGCATTCTTAGATTTAAAGAGTTTTTTCAAATTACTAGAGGCTCATGGTAGGAATATCACCTTCAATTATTAGAGTGCCTTCTGTAGCTTTTTGAACATCATCAACACTCACGCCAGGTGCAAGTTCTTTTAGTACAAACCCACGTTCGTCAATTTCTAAGAGAGCTAGATCAGTCACTATCTTTTTTACACAAGCAACTCCTGTTAAGGGAAGACTACATTTTTTTAAAAGTTTGGATTCACCTGCTCTGTTAGTGTGCATCATCGCCACGATGATGTTATCGGCGGAAGCCACTAAATCCATAGCACCTCCCATACCTTTTACCATTTTGCCAGGTATCTTCCAATTTGCGATATCACCTGTTTCAGACACTTCCATAGCACCCAGGACAGTCATATGAACATGCTGACCTCTAATCATTGCGAAACTCATTGCGGAGTCAAAAAAAGCAGCACCCGGCATTGCCGTAATGGTTTGCTTACCAGCATTAATTAAATCAGCATCCACATTCTCTTCTGTTGGGAAAGGACCCATTCCTAAAATACCATTTTCAGATTGGAATTCTACTTCAATACCTTCTGGAATATAATTAGCAACCAGTGTAGGAATACCAATTCCAAGATTAACATAATAACCATCTTGCATTTCCTGGGCTATTCTTTGCGCTATTCCGGTCTTATCTAGTGGCATATCTTATGGATTTATGATTTGATACAAATTTACTTTTGAGAAGTTTACTTGGTAAGATTTCTTCTGTGGATTCCAAAGGTAAACCTTTAATGAGCGTCCGCTCTTTGGAATATCTGAAATGTCTTGAGATATATTTAAGCGATTCTCTAAGATGAACTCAGAACTTAATTTATCCACTCTTATCTGCTTATACAGGACTGGGTTTTGGAATTCATCCTTAATTTCAATAGTTAGTAATAACTCAAAAACCTGATCTGCTTCTATTATTAAATCAGAAGTAATTCTTAAATCTGATTGCAACTCATTAAATGTATATTCTACGAGCTTGTAAAACTCTAAATCATGAATCTGACTTTGAAGAATGTTCTCATCTATTTGTTTAGGGGTGAAGCGTATTTTTTTCTTAAGTAAGCTTAGTCCTGAGTGCGCATCATAAAGAACTGTTTCGTAGGATGCATTCAAGTCTGGCCTGCGTTTTAAAGGTGCAATTTGATAAGTAGAGTTGTATTCTTTTTTACTTTCTAAATAATTCTGGCAATTCACTAAAGGCCCGTACTTCTGGTTATAAAAGGCCCATACATGGGTGTAGTTTCCATTATCGGAGCTTAAGCTTTCTCCTTGAAACAGCTTTTTCTTTAGATGAAAATAGAATTCAGAGGGTATTTGTTCTTGGGCCCATGCTTGGTCAGATGAGACGTAAAGCTTAAAGTCAGTTAGACCTTTAGCGCCAATAGGAACAAAGAATATCAATAAATACACAGAGTACTTGGCGAGGATTTTATCTAAATAAAAGAACAGAGCCAGAACAGCTAAATAGTAAAAATGTAAGCCTGTTCTCATTACCGGGAAGGCAGTTTCATTAAAATGATGTAGCAGATATATTCCTATGATGCTCAACAAAAGTATCAAGCTTAGCTTTTGAGCCTCACTAGTTAATATTCCTTTAGATTTAATGAAGGTTATAATTGCCGAAAGGCATATTATACAGAGAAATATTGCAAATATAGGAGCCAATACAGAGGCGCCGTAAAGGCTGATTTGCTCAAAAAATATTTTACTTGAATACCAAAAGCTATGACTGCCTATATAGAGTTCATTTGCTTCATTGAGTGTATGAGCTATGCCGTAAAAAAAATAGAATATACCTGAACATAGAGCTATGTAGATCAACCCAAAAACGTATTTTTTATTCGATATAATCTGATATGCCGAAAGAATTGCAAGAGCAATGGCTGGAACTATTAGGTTTAAATTAGCATAAGATGCTAGTGTAAAACAAAGTGCAGACAGGAGATATGAAATTGCATTATTTGAGTTAAAGAGTCCATAATAAAGACCAGCAGAAAGAAAGGCCAAGCCCATTCCATATCCTCTTGCAAATGAAAAGAACTCAATGAAATAGTGACTTAATAAAAGCAGAATCCAAAAGGCAAGCGCTTTCTCAAGTGATTTAAAAGCTCTGATCATTTTAAAATTGTAGGCTGCAAAAATTCCAAATGAAAGCACACTTCCTAATCGTAAAGCCCATTCTTGAGCACCCCAGAGATGGTAGCCTAGGTACATTGAAAGAGTGTTCAGAAAATGATTGTTGGCCGAAATTTGACCTTGCCCTGGCCATAAGTCATTGATGTGAACAAAGGTCAAAAAGCTTCCTGCCTCATCATTAACCAAAGGCATATAAACTGCTTTCAAGAATAGATATACCCAGAACAAAATTGCACTGACCCAAAATGCACTATTGAAAGTCTTAAGGCTCATTTATTTGCTTACTGTTCTTTGCTCAATTCTCTTCTCGTAATTATCTCCTTGAAAAATATGCTGGACATAGATTCCTGGAGTATGAATTTGATTAGGATCTAAATCTCCAACAGGAACAAGTTCTTCAACCTCAGCAATGGTTATTTTACCGGCCATTGCCATCATTGGATTAAAGTTTCTAGCAGTTCCTTTAAAGATTAAATTTCCCGCAGCATCGCCTTTCCAAGCTTTTACAAAAGCGTAATCAGCTTCAAAAGCATGTTCTAAAATATGAGGCTTATCATTAAATATCCTCACTTCTTTTCCTTCAGCTACCTCCGTTCCATATCCAGCTGGCGTAAAGAAGGCCGGTATGCCCGCGCCTGCAGCTCTACATCTCTCAGCCAATGTTCCTTGAGGAATTAGATCCACTTCAAGTTCCCCGTTGAGCATTTGCTTTTCAAAAAGATCATTCTCGCCAACATAAGAGCTAATCATCTTTTTTATTTGCTTAGTTTGAAGCAAGAGGCCTAGGCCAAAGTCATCAACACCAGCATTATTGCTGATGCAGGTTAAATTCTTAACACCACTTTTTCTTATAATTTGAATAGAGTTTTCTGGAATTCCAGAAAGACCAAAGCCTCCAAGCATAAAAGTCATTCCGTCCTTAAGGCCTTTAAAAGCTTCTTCTTTATTGCTAATTAATTTGTTTATCATAATGCTTCGTATTAGTCAAATTCAGAAAAGCCGCCATCTATCTCTCCACTTTTCTCTTGTCTTTTGTATCGGTCACAATTAATCTCAATGTTGAGCTTTTGGTCTGGTTTCTCAAAGTCAGCTTTGCTAATTCCTAAATCAGGGTTTTCATAACACTTTCTCATATAAAGAGCCCAAATTGGCAATGCGGTAGTAGCACCTTGGCCCCAAGCGGTTCCTCCAAAATGCACCGCTCTATCCTCACAACCTGTCCAAATTCCAGTGATTAAATTAGGAACTACACCCATAAACCAGCCATCAGAATTGTTTTGGGTGGTGCCTGTTTTTCCTGCAATTGGGTTGTCAAATCCATAAGGATATCCAGTAATAGGATTTCCAAGGAATTTATAATTATCCTTGCTCCCCTTAGTTCTCAACCTAGTTCCTGTACCTCCTTGTGTAACACCTTTTAGAAGATCTAGTAGTACGTAGGCATCTTCTTCATTCATTACTTCATTAGTTTTTGGGCTAAATTCTTGAAGAATTACTCCATTCTTGTCTTCTATCCTACTTACCGTAATAGGTTGTGTGTACACACCTTTATTGGCAAATGTGGTATAAGAACCCACTATTTCATACACAGATAAATCCACCGTTCCTAAGGCTATAGCTGGCTGAACTTCAATTTCAGACTCTATTCCCATTTCCTGAGCCAATCTTACTACTGCTTCAGGGCCTACTTGTTTCATTAAGAAAGTAGTAATAGTATTCATAGAGTTGGCTAGTCCAGACTTTAGGGTATAAACACCTCCATACTTGCTGTCTGAGTTCTCAGGACACCAATCTTTTAAAAGATTAAACTTTCCTTTTTCAATACATGTCGGAACATTAGGCACTTCAAAACAAGGAGAATAATGTTTTTGCTTAATCGCGGAAGCGTATACAAAAGGCTTAAAAGTTGAACCTGCTTGTCTCTTTCCTTGTTTTACATGATCATATTTAAAGTGTTTAAAATTAATTCCGCCCACCCATGCTTTAACGAAGCCAGTTTGTGGCTCAACGCTCAGCATACCGGTTTGGTAGAAGTATTTATAATATCTAATAGAATCCAGTGGGCTTAAAATAGTATCAATTTCGCCATTCCAATCAAAAACACTCATTTTAATAGGAGTATTAAAGATAAGGTCAATACTATCCTTAGGTGTTCCTTTGGCCTTTAGATAACGATATCTAGGTGTACGTCTTTTTGCTCTCTCAAGTATGGTATTTATTTCTTGCTTGGTCACATTATGAAAGGGAGCCGCACTTCTTCCTTTTTCTTTATCAAAGAAAATGCCCTGAAGATTAGATAGATGCTCAGTAACAGCTTGTTCGGCATAGGCTTGCATCCTACTATCAATAGTCGTATAAATCTTTAAGCCATCAGTATAAATATTGTATTTACTACCATCCGCTTTGGGATTTTCATCCACCCAGTTTTTTAAATAAGCTCTTAGATTTTCTCTGAAATAGGGAGCAAGTCCATCTAAATGGCCTTGTTTATTGAAGTTAGTTTTGATCTCTTTAGTAATCAGAGTATCATAAGCTTCTCTATCCAAAACTCCATTTCTGAGCATCTGAAAATAAACTGTATTTCTACGGTTAAAAGCATTCTCTGGATTCCTTATCGGATTGTATATGATCGGATTCTTAGCCATTCCAACAAGAATAGCTGCTTGATCAATGGAGAGACTATCAGGGCTTACTCCAAAATAGATTTGACTAGCGGAATTAATGCCGACTGCCTGATAAAGAAAATCATACTGATTTAAATACATGGCCAGAATTTCTTCTTTAGTGTATTGTCTTTCTAGCCTTGCGGCGATCACCCATTCTTTAAACTTTTGCATGATCCTTTCGGGCACAGATCTAGCTGGCTCATGGAATAATTGCTTGGCCAATTGTTGGGTCAAGGTAGAACCACCTCCATCTTTACCTAGCCTCACGACTGCTCTAAGTAGGGCTTTAAAATCAATTCCTGAATGATCATAATAGCGTTCATCCTCAGTAGCTATTAATGCATTAATTAGTAGAGGTGAGATATGATCATAATCCGTATGAGTTCTGTTTTGAAGATAGAATTTGCCTAAAATTTCTCCATCAGAAGTTATGATTTGGCTCGCCAAATTGCTCTTTGGATTTTCTATCTCATCAAAGCTCGGTAAGGTTCCAAAAGCTCCAAGGGCGGCAAGTCCAACACATAAAGCTAATGAAAGGAGCCCTCCAAATATAAAAATCCAAAACCACTTAAGCAGTTTGGAAAAATTAGATTCATTTTTATTCCTGCTCATCCTTAGTTTTTTGATAAACACGTAAACCGAAATCCTCAATTCCTTCTAGTACGTCAACTCGCATAGCATGTTGAAATCTAAAGGTATAAATTCCTGCTCGTTTAAATTTTAGCCCCTGCCTGCGATATGAAAAGTCAGAGGTTTTTAGTTCTCCTGCTCCAGTACCTAACCACTTTCCATATTGATCAGCTAAAAAATACTCTGCGGTATCTCTATATTCCAATCCTTTATCTGATAATACTTCTCTAAAAAGAAATAGGTTACTGAATGGGTAGTCTGAATTGTTTCGCACACTAAATTCTACCCAATAAAAGCTTGAGGTATCTTCAAGTTCTATATTAAACTCTAGGATGCTGTCAGCACTCCAACCATTGGCTGGAATGCTAACAAACTCATCATAAAATGCAGGATTAGTGCAGCTTTGCATAAAAACAAGAGCGACAATACTAATCCTAATTAGGTTTTTTCTGATTCCTGTTTCCAATGGGTTTACGAAATGGTTTTTTACGTCTTTTATTTTTAGATGACCTATTCTGCCTATTATCAAACCTTGTCAAATCTTCTTGACCTACAACATTAGTAAAATCAATTGTTGTTTTTTCAATTACTTGGAAATCTTCAAACTTCTCTGGAAGCTCAGATTTCTTATTCATGGCGATAATTTCTTTCACCTTATCTAAATCTAGTTCAACCCATTCAGAGTGATTTGAAACATAAGAATACCATAGCTTTCTTTTAAAAATGTCGATTTTCTGGAGGCTTGCTTCTCCTTTTTTAGATTTTATCTTAGAGTTATTAGCAGGGAATTCTTTAACCGCTTCTAGATATGAATCAAGCTCATAATTTAAACAGCACTTAAGCTTTCCGCATTGTCCGGCTAGCTTTTGTGGGTTTAAAGAAAGTTGTTGATACCTTGCCGCTGAGGTGCTTACAGATCTAAAGTCAGTAAGCCATGTAGAGCAGCATAATTCGCGGCCGCAACTACCAATTCCTCCTAATCGGCCGGCCTCTTGACGGCTACCAATTTGCTTCATTTCAACTCTAATTCTAAACTCAGACGCTAATTGTTTAATTAACATTCTAAAATCCACTCTATCTTCAGCGGTATAATAGAAAATAGCCTTTGAGCCATCTCCTTGGTATTCTACATCGCTGATCTTCATTTGTAGTTTTAGTTCATCAGCAATTTTTCTTGCTTTGAACATTGTCTTATCTTCTCTAGAGCGATAGTCCTGCCAGGTGTCTATATCATTTTGATTGGCCTTACGGTAGAGTTTGCGGACTTCTTCGGAATCTTCCTTAATGCCCTTATTTCTCATTTGTATTCTTACTAATTCTCCGCTTAAACTGACAATTCCTATGTCATGTCCAGAGATTCCTTCAACAGCTACGGTGTCCCCCATGTGAACTTTTAGCTGATCCGTATTTGAGAAATATTCTTTTCTACCATTCTTAAAGCGTACTTCTACACAAGAAAAAGCTTCTTGCCCAGAAGGTAGCTCCATATCAGAAAGCCAATCAAAAACAGTAAGCTTCTCACAACCCCCTGTACTACAGGAACCGTTGCTCTTGCACCCTTTAGGAATACCGTCACCACTACTGCAACTAGTACATCCCATTCTATTTGTTTTTGTTATAACTCAAAATGAGTTTTCTTATTCTGTTCTAGCAAATATATCAAATCAAGGACAGCATTAAATTCCATTTTAAAATCATTTTTCACTTCCTTTAGCGTTCCTTAAATACTCAATGTATTTTTGCCCCTATGAAGAAGTCGATTTTCTCTTTAATTATGAGCATTTTTTGCTTGGCTAGTTTTGCTCAAACTACATCATCAATTGGCCTATGGTTGGACCACCTTCCTTATAATCAAGCTATTGAAACTTATGATAATGGTGAGCTAGTGTATGTGGCTTGTAGACAAGGCCTATACACGCTTGATAAAACGACTAAAGAGGTAACGCGCTATTCTAAGCTGAATGGACTTAGTGACTTAACTGTTTCGGCCTTTGGCCAGTCTAAAGCTTCAGATAGTTATTTATTGGGCTATGAAAATGGAAATCTTGATATTATTGAGGGGTCAACGATCACCAACGCTCCAGACATTCTAAGAGCGGCCAATTTTTCCGGTCAAAAAAGAGTAAATGATATTCAATTCGCAAATGACACTGCTTATATCGCTACTAATTTTGGAATAGTGACTTTTGATATTCGCCGAAGGATTACACTTGAAACTATAATTTTAGGGCCAGATGGAACTACCTTAAAAGTTTCGCAGTTAGCCATAACAGAAGACAGTATTTATGCGGCTACAGATAAGGGCTTATTTTCTGCCAATAGATCCAATCCACTTTTTTTCTTTGGAAATTGGAGTAGAGATCCAAGTCTAGGAAATAATGTGAACAGAATATGTAGTGTAGATGGAAAAGTTTTTATCTCTAAGGACTATAAGGCCGCCGATAGCATTTTTTATAAGGAAGGAGGCGAATGGAAATACTATTTACCATCAGATCCGTTTTTAACAGATCTCACAAAGTTAAAGGAGAGTAGATCTCATTTGATTGTGGCCAATGTATTTAGCGTTCAGGCCTATAATTTACAGGATCAGCTCAAGTTTAATATCCAAGGTTCTTCTATCTCAGATCCTAACTTTAGTCCAAGATCGGCAGAACTTGATTCGGACCCAAATTCCTTTTGGATTGCAGATAATTCACAAGGACTATATTTAAATTTTCAAACCTTCTCCAATCAAAACTTTGTCCCCAATGGGCCTGCTTATAATAGTGTCTTTAAAATGTTTCATAATGGCGAAAGGCTCTTTGTAGCTCCAGGAGCCCTTAATGATGTTTATTCACCACTATTTAATAATGAAGGTTATTATACCCAAACAGAGTTTACATGGCGTAACTATCCGTCATCTGGTTTTGGCGCTTATCGCGATATCATCTACTTTGTGTCGGACCCGATGGACCCCTCTAGATATTTTGCCTCAGCTTATGGATCTGGAATATTAGAATTCCAGGATAACCAATTGGTTCAATTATATAATAAAACTAATACCGGTGGATCTATGGTATCCATTAATTCTGATGATGAGCATAGGGTAGGTGCAATGACTTTTGATTTAGAAGGCAATATGTGGTTTACTAATTCATTAACAGACCAACCACTTTGTAAGCTTACTAAGGATGGTGATGTTGTCTGCTATAGTTTAGGTTCAGTTCTAGGCTCGGGTACTGCTATACAAGGCATTATGTATACTGATGAAGATCAAGTGTGGATACAGACTAGAACCAATGGTATCGTGGTAGTTCAAATAAATGATCAAGGGGTACCCGTTGAATCTAAAAGTTTAAAGTCTGTAGAAGGTGAGGGAAATCTACCGACCAACAGAGTTTTAAGTTTTGCCGAAGATAGCGATGGAGAGATTTGGATAGGAACAGATGAA
Source organism: uncultured Schleiferiaceae bacterium (assembly GCA_965661265.1). Taxonomy (GTDB): domain Bacteria; phylum Bacteroidota; class Bacteroidia; order Flavobacteriales; family Schleiferiaceae; genus CBFIDE01. The sequence continues at coordinate 42,672 of CBFIDE010000002.1, forward strand.
GGAGTAGGTGTTTTATATTCTCCTGAAAATATTTTTGAGCCAAATAGAAGTTTTGACGCTCAATTTGTACTCTTTGAAGAAGACGGTGTTGTTCAAAGATTATTGGGCTCAGAGACTATCAATGATATTGAGATTGATGGCTCCAATAAAAAATGGTTTGCCACAGCAACCTCAGGTGTTTTTTATACCTCTGAAGACGGGACCGAACAGATTTACCAATTCAATAAGGACAATAGTCCTCTCATAAGCAATAATATAATTGATATAGAAATAGATAATGTTACGGGTATGGTATACTTTGGAACGGATCAAGGAATTGTGAGCTTCCAAGGTGTGGCAACAGAGGGCGTGGAGTTGCATGAAGATGTATTTGCCTACCCAAATCCAGTTGAGCCAGGTTATACAGGGCCAATACTGATTAGAGGATTGGTAACTAATGCTCAGGTTAAAATTACGGACATTGAAGGAAATCTGATTTTTCAAACTACCGCAGAAGGTGGTCAAGCCATATGGAATGCCACCAATTTTGAGGGTAGAAGAGCCAGTAGTGGAGTTTATATTGCCTATGTGACTGATGACTTAGGTCAAGTAACTGCAGTTACCAAAATACTGATAGTGAATTGATTGAAAAAACGAAAGCAATAATATTAAGGACTACGAAGTACGGAGACAGTAGTTTAATAATTAGAGCTTTAACCTCTGACTTTGGAATTCAAAGTTTCATTAGTGGAGGGATGAGATCAAAGAAGGGCCCTTTTAGATCGGCCTTGAGCCAAGCCCTCTCTCAAATAGAAATAGTTTATCAGACAAGTCCTAGGTCCAAATTAGGCCGTATTAAGGAATCTAAGGCAAGTAAGATTTATCAGAGCATTCTGTTTGATCCAATAAAGAATTGTCTAGTGCTTTTTCTAGCGGAATTTTTAAATAAAAGTTTACACGAAGAAGAGGTGCAAGAGGGTTTATTTGAATTTGTTTCAAAAGCACTAGATTTTCTTGATGAGACTGAAAGTAGCATTGCTAATTTCCACCTGTCGTTTCTGCTTCAAATGACTTATTTCCTTGGTTTTTATCCGGACTTAAACTTTCATCCGGATGATGAGTGCTTTGACCTAAATGATGGTGGTTTCAGAAGAACGTTGCCCATTCATGAACACTATATTAAAAAAGAAGAATTGGCCATTTTTTTCCAATTGAGCCAGGCCAAAGAAAATTTTGCCTCAACACTAAAGATGTCTTCTAAAAGTAGGTCTTACCTATTGCAATCATTACTTGATTTTTATAGGCTTCATTCCGTAGATTTTGGAAGCTTAAAATCTTTAGAGGTTATTCAGAGTGTGTTGCGCTAGTGTGTTCGTTTTATACTTCTGAGTATAGATTCTAATTCAAAAATTACATTTCTTTTCTGAAGCTCTGGAGCGTAAACCCAACCATCTAAAGTGATTAATCTATTATTATCTTCATCATAGATGGTGTAGTTTATAAAAGGCCCTCCCTTAAAATCTCCTCCTTCAGTTTTCCAAAGACCTCTTGTTTCAAAGGCTAGCATTCCGTCGATATCAATGGGTTTTATTTGTGGAGCAATAAGGGATTCTGTAATCATATGACTCCCTTTCACTTCTGATTGAACAAAGCGAGAAGTAAGGCTATCCCTTAACGGAATAATGGAGCTTTCTAGGCCATTAAGGCTGGTGTTTAAAGGAGAGATATTAATGATAATTCCTTGATCTGACTTTAAAGTCCTGTTCCAAAGCAGGATGCTATTACCTTCTTCCACCTCTGTGCTAAAACTTTGAGGTAAAACCATTTGAAGATTATTCTTTTTTAAGAAGCTCACCTTTTGAAGAGGCGCCTTCTTTATTCTATCTAAAACAGTTTTTCTTTCTAAGGTATAGATGTTTGATAAAAGCTTCTTTCTATCCGCTTTAATACGATTAGCTATTTTAGCCGGGCTTCCAATATATGAGAATACAAGTTGAGGTTTTGCCCATTTATTCTTTATCATTTCAGAGCTATCTGTAGAAGATTCTTCAAGTACGATAAGATTTCTAGATCGCTGTAAAAGGCTATTAAAATCTTTAGGTGAGATCTGCTTGACGCTGAATTTTGATTCGGGTTGAGGTAGGCCATATTGCACATCCAACAGGATAGATTTTAGCGCATCACCTGCTTCAGACTTCCACAGACTTTCTTTACAAACTACTATCAGATCTAACCTTCCGCCATTACTAGTAGGCAATAAGGATGTGTTTTTAGATTCAGGAATATTGTTTGAGTCAGAGTTTTGGCAAGCAAGTATATTAAAGAAGGCGAAACAAATAAGAAGTAATTTTTTCATGCTAAGAGCTTTGATAGATTTTAAGAGTCATTCCAATCTTTAACTTCCTTGCATTATCTATGCCATTCCAACTCATAATATTATCGGCGCTAACGCCAGGGTAGTTTTTAGCAATAGAATAGAAGCTATCGCCATTTTTTACTTGATAGATTTGGTAGGGCCCTTGTCCAGGCTTAGCTGGTGTTTTTGGCGCTTGTGGTTTTATAGGTTTGCTATTGCTAGCAACATTATTTTTTGGCAATTTATTTGGGTAAACCGCTAACTTTTGACCGACTCTAATATTATTTGATTTAAGGCCATTCCATCTTTTAAGACTAGAAACAGAAATACCATATTTTTCTGCAATAGTACCTAATACTTCTCCAGATCGTACCTTATGATACATCCTTTGATTCATTTCTACATAAGCAGGACTTGAAACTTTTTTCTCTTTAAAATCCTGAGTTGCGATTTTATAAATAGAGTCTTCATTTGCTATAAAAACTCCCAGCTTACTAGATGGAACTATAAGTTGACAATAGTCCCCTGGTACCTTTGGAACTATTTTCAGTCGGTAAGCGGGGTTCAAAAAAACAAGCTCCTCCATACTGATGTCAGTAAGGCTTGTTATTTGCTCAAAACTTATTTTTTCTTTGATGGCTATGGTATCCATTTTCCAATAGGATTCCTTTATCTCCTTAGGGTAAATGTTATGTTCAGGGGCATAAGTCATCACATAATTAACAGCAATAAATGCGGGCACATATCCTTGAGTTTCTCTTGGAAGAAAGGCTCTAATCTCCCAATAATTTCTTTTACCGCCAGACCTTCTTATTGCCTTGTTTACATTCCCTGGGCCTGAATTATAAGCGGCCAATGCTAACTCCCAATTTCCAAAAATGCCATAAAGTGTTTCAAGGTATCTACATGCAGCATGTGTTGCTTTAATAGGGTCATTTCTTTCATCTACATAAGAGGATACCTTCAATCCATTCATTCTGCCAGTTGCATACATGAATTGCCATAGGCCTTGTGCACCAACTCTAGAGCGGGCGCTAGGATTTAATGCTGATTCTACAACTGCTAAATACTTTAGCTCTAATGGAAGACTGTATTGATCTAAGGCCTCTTCAAACATTGGAAAATAATAATTGGCCATGCCCATCATCCTACTTACTTGATTTTGCCTTCTATTAATGTAGGTGTCGATATATCTTTTAACATAAGGATTGTACGAAAGGTCAAAAGGACTCTGTTGGTTCAGTAGTTCTAAGCGATCTCTAAAAATGGTGTCATGAAGGTCACTAGTCAATAGAATACTGTCTTCTGAAACACTAGCAAAGTCGTTACTATCTAATCCTACAGAATTAAAAAGCGCAACACTCATTAAACTATCCAACTCGGCAACAAAAGGGTCATCGGTCAAAACTATATCCTCTAGTTCTAGCGGACTTAATGGCTTGGTTGTATCCTTTTTAGGGTCCGAGTATGGATCGGCGGAAGCCAAAGCGGGAGATAGGAAAAGAACACTGATAAAGATGGAAAAGAAAAAGTGTTTCATAACAATGCTTGAGCGCTCAAGGTCAAAAAAATGAAGAAGCTATTCCACCCTAATACTTTGGGTTTTTAACTACTTGATGTTCATTACGTAATCTGAAAATTCTAATAAGCTGGCCTCATTAAATGAAGCAGACATAAGCTGTAAGCCAAACGGCATGCCATTAGAATGCTCTCCTTTTGGCAAAGAAATGGCAGGATAACCACCAATATTTGCATGTACCGTAAAAATATCCTCAAGGTATAAGCTTGTAGGGTCTTCTGGTTTTACACCCGATTTAAAGGCTGTATGCGGGGTAGTTGGAGAAATAATAAAGTCAAAATCTTTGAAAATAGCATCTGTTTGTCTTTTTACCATTCCACGGGCTTTCTGAGCTTTACCATAGTAAGCATCGTAGTAGCCTGAACTTAGAACAAAGGTTCCTAATAAGATTCTCCTTTTAACTTCAGCTCCAAATCCCTCAGTTCTTGAAAGCTTATAGGCACTTTCTAAGTCCGTTGCTTTCTCTGATCTATGTCCAAAATGGATGCCATCATATCTAGCAAGGTTAGAGCTAGCTTCTGCTGTGGTTAGAATGTAGTATATAGGCACCATATAATCCAACCAATTAAAGTCAATGGCTTCAACTTGGTGACCTTCTGCCTTCAGTTTTTCTATCAACTCCAAAGTTCTTGCTTTTACTTCAGGGTCAATGTGATCATTTTCTAAAGTTTCTTTTAAGTAGGCAATTTTCTTAGTGCTAGTAGGTTTTTCGAAACTTGATTTTACTACTTCTTTCTGTGTTAATGTATTGTCATACTCATCAGATCCGGCCATGATTTCATAAAGCAAGGCAGCATCCTCTACACTTTTGGTAAAAGGACCGATTTGATCAAAAGAAGAAGAATATGCAACTAGACCGTGCCTAGAAATTCTTCCGTAAGTTGGCTTAAAGCCGATAATCCCACAGAAACTTGCTGGCTGCCTGATGCTACCACCAGTGTCTGATCCTAAGGTTGCATGGCAAAGATTTGCAGCAACTGCTGCTGCGCTTCCTCCAGAGGATCCGCCAGTAACTCTAGTATTATCTATTGGATTTTTTACGGGGCCGTAAGTACTATACTCATTGGCAGAACCCATAGCAAACTCATCACAGTTGAGGCGGCCAATAATAATGGCATCTTCTGCCAACAGTCTTTCAACTACTGTAGAACTATAAAGAGATTCAAAGTTGTTTAATATTTTAGAAGCGGCTGTAACACCATGTCCTTCAAAACAGATATTATCTTTAATGCCTAGAATAAGACCTGCTAATTTCCCGCCTTTTCCTCTTTTGATTTTTTCGTCAATAACTGTTGCGCGTGATCTAGCATCACTAGAATATACTTCAACAAAAGCATTAAGGTGCTTATGGTTATTGATTCTTTCAAGATAATCTTCAACTAAATCAAGACAAGTAAATTCTGCCTTTTGAAGTTTGTCTTGATACTCTTTGAGAGTATTAAAATTCATAGGAAAAAGGTTTTGTACAAGCGTTTTTTACTTCTCGCTCTTTTTTGGATCTTCGTTTTCGTCTTCCTTAACGGCGTCTTTAAATTCCTTAACGCCAGAGCCTAAGCCGCGCATTAATTCCGGAATTTTTCTTCCTCCAAAAAGTAGAAGCAAAGCTCCTACAATAAGAGCAATTTGCCATGGACCTATCATACCCAACATAACGGCTGCTATAGTCATAAAACAATGGATTTATTTATTCTGCAAATGTATGAATTAAAAGGATATCACTTGCTTAGCAACCAAGGAAGAGGATCTAAAACTTGCGTGCCTTTCCAGATTTCAAAATGCAACCTTGTTCCCTCTGATGGCATGTCCACGATCTCCCCAATTTTGTCACCTCTTTTTAGTACATCACCTTTCTTAACAGACAGCTCTCCAATTCTTCTGTAAATTGTAAAATAGTCTCCGTGCATTACAAATACCGCAAAACCTTCTCCTTTGATTTTCATAATACCACTCACTTCACCATCAAAAACAACCCTTGCATCACTTCCTTTTTCTGTAGCTATATCAATACCGGTATTGTTAATTATTACGCTTTTCGCGATTGGGTGACGTTGTGGGCCAAACTTTACAATTACCAAACCCCTATCTACTGGCCAAGGTAATCTCTTTTTATTAGCGGTAAAGTTGCTAGATAGTTTAGTGGCCTCGGGAGTAAGCTCATAATTGGGCGTTTCTTTAGTATCTATGGACTTTTTAGCAGCAATCAATTCCCTTTTCTTAGCCTCGATTTTATTCTTTAGATCACTGTTAGAAGTTCTGTTTGTAAAGTCAGAACCTGCTACTAGACCTAGCCTTTCTGCTTCTTCTTCAATTCTTCTTCTTATCGCCCTTTCTTTTGCTTTCTTGATTTCAAGGGCAATAACCTTTTTGATCTCATTTTCAACCTTAGCCGCCTCAAGTTGTTTTTGTTTCAGATCTCCTTCTATCTCCTTTTCCCTAGTCTGAAGTTCGGCAATAGCTTCTTTTTGACTTTCCTGCTCTTTTTCTAGTTGTTCTGTCTCTTGCTGATATTGTTTCAACAGATTTGTTTTTCGCTTTAACTGTTCGCTAAGCTCAATGCTCTTATTTCTTAGTTTATCTTGTTTCTCCTTAATCTCTACAACTTGGCGCTCTCTAAAATCTGCATATTGCTTCATATATTCTAACCTACGCAGCGCTTGATTAAAATCTCTTGCAGAAAGAATAAACATTAATCTGCTGTATTGATTGCTGCTCTTTCTAGCTTGCTGAATCATTCTAGCATAGTCATCTTGAGCTTTTTTAATCTTCACCTTTAGGCTGTCAATTTCATCATTAAGCTCTTTAATATCTTCTTCTAGAAGCTCTTGTTCTCTGGCAATTGTTTTAATTAAACTTTTTCTGAGCTTTAGCTTTTGCCCTGCAGTTTGTACTTCTGCAAAGGTAGTTTCCTTGTCTTTTAGAGTTTCAGACAGAATTTTATTGGCCAGCTGGATTTCATCCAGGAGCTTAATTTTTTGTTTTTCTAATTTTTGTCTTTTTTCAGTTTGGCCATGAGCAAAACCACATAAGGCAAGAAAGAAAATAAGAAGTATTTTACTTAATTGGGGCATATGAAGAAGGTATGCTTATTGGATAGGATAGCTTTAGATCTACATCTAAGCTCCTGACGTCCATAGTTAGAACAGACCTTTCGGTTCCGTTTTGAAAATATACTGTAACCTTATTGGGATGTTTGAAATCACCAAGTACCCAATCTGAGGTTTCAAAGCTTAACCCTTGATTGTTTAGAATGCTCGCATATTCTTGATATTCTGCTTTCTTGGTTTCGGGATTGATTTTATAGGAATAATATTCTGACTCTATAGCTTCTCCAGCTTCATCTGGAATGCTTCCATTATTATTATTAGCTAGGAGATAGAAATTTGGAATATAAGATAGTTTAAAGTCCTCAAGATTATTTTGAATTAAGTTGCCACTTAAAATCGCGCAAAGCTCATTAAAGCCTAAATTAATTTTAAATTCTTCTTGTAAACTCTTTAGGTCACCGTTATAATAGTTTCTTTCAATTTTATTGGTAAAAACAGCGGAGTCTTCGTAGATAACCGCCTTTGCTAGGCTAATTCCAATAAATGGATCTCCGATGCTAATCCAAACTAGTGAATCTTTAATCATCCTAACGGTGAGCTTAAAAGATTGTGTGTTTCCATCAGGGAATTTGAACTTACAATTAGCCTTAAAGGATAGAGTTTCAAAGTCGTTTTCAGCCTTTAAAACCTCTTTTACAAGATTTTTTTCTGATATTCTTTCTGGAGCGCCTTCAGGCAGAGGTTTTCTGAAAATTCCGCATGATGCAAGCACCATTATGCTGAGTAAGGCTGCAATCTTTTTCACTTTAGGTACTTATTTTTTTCTTTAGACTTTCAGACCCACTATTGAGTTCAAGAGCTTTTTTCCATTGTGCTAAAGCCTCTGATTTTCTTTCTAGCTTCATTAATATATCACCGTAATGCTCTAGAATTTCGGCATTTGTTTTTCCACCGGCATTAATGGCGGCCTCAATTTTTATTAAGGCATTGGAATAATCCTCTTTCTGATAGTACACCCATGCCCAAGTATCTAGAAAAGTTGGATTGCTAGGACTCAGACTATTGCTTTTGGCACTTAGCTCTAATGCTCTTTCTAGCTTTTCCTTTCTCAAAGATAAATAATAGGCATAGTTATTTAGAGCATTTGGATTTCTATTATTTAGTCTCAATGCACTTTCAAAATACTCATCACTCTTTTCATGATTTTCCAATCGATGATTGATATCCGCTAGTTGTATATAAAATTGTTCTTTTAACCTCAGATTTCCAAGGCATAGCTTTAATCCGCTTTCTAGATAGATAATTCCTTCGTCATATTCTTGCTTGTCGTAATAGGCAAGTCCCAGAAAAAAATAGGGTAATGCTTGGTTTGGAAAATACTCAAGAGCAAGCTCTGCATCTCTATAAACGGAGTCTTGCAGACCTAATTCACTATCTAGTAATAGTATTTGTTCCCAAAGCTTATAGGACTGCTCCTCAGATAACAGCATTGCCTTTTTATAAGCGTTTCTTGCTTCAATTTTTTTAGAACTAGCTATTAGGAAATCTCCATAAATAAGATAAACCTTGGAATCAGTAGAATCTGAAACAATTAAGTTTTCAATTATGGCACCCACTTCTGCTCTCAGCATAGTATCGTGTTCTGATGCTTCTAGCAAAGTGATTATTACAGAAATTTTAGTGTCTAATTCAAGATTTGGATCTTTGAGCGCTATTTTAAGATGAAAAAGCGAACTGTCTTGATCGCCTTTTTCTTGGAAATATTTGGCTAAATCTAAATGAGGCCGTGGATCTTCAGGTGCTAAAATGAGCATTTGTTTATAGAGAAGAAATGCCTCATCCTGATAGCCATTTGCAGAATACAATTGCGCCAAGCTTCCATAGTATTCTAATTTATTAGGATAAGCTTCAATCAGCTTTTTCATTTCTCCCACTGCAGCATCAAAGTTTCCTAAACGAAGATAGATTTGACGCTTAGATTGAACAACTAATTCTAAGATTCCAACTTTTGTCTCAAGATCGTTAAGTACATCAACGGCTTTCTCAAGCTCAAGATTTCTTAAATAGGCATCAGCTAAATCATAGTAAACATCTATTTCCTGAGGAAATTGGTCTTTCAAATCTTTATAGATCCTAATCTCCTCAGAGTATAGTCCTTGTTCCTTATATATTGCAGCAAGTTGAATGTAGAACCATTTGTTACTTGGGTCTTTCTTTAAAGCTAGGGCAGCATATTCTTCAGCCTGATCAAAGTCTTTACCACGGGCATAAATATCTGAAAGCTCATAATTAACGGTAGCGTTTTGCTCATCCATTTTATGAAGCTCCAAGAAGATTTCTTCTGCAATGACATAGTCACCTTTATTTTTCAGAATTTGTGCCTGAAAAAAAAGCTCGTTGAATTTACGCAGTTCTTTACCACTTAGGTTAGATTGCTCAACTTCTTGAGCTAGTCCGGTGATAGAGAAGAAAGAAAGAATTAGTATTAAAAAGCTTTTAAAAAGCTTATTCCATTCTGCTGAAATCCCCAATACTAACGGTGGTAAATTTACCATCAAAATATGCTTTGTTTCCAATCATTGAATTGTCTAGTGTAGCATTTAGAACTTCACTATTTTCTTGAATGATTGTATTTTTAATAGTGCTATTATCAATAATAGTTCCAGCACCAACTGAAACTAAAGGACCAATTTTAGAATTTCTAATTACCGCACCTTCAGCGATAAAGCAAGGCTCAATAATTTCAGAATTTTGAATATCAGCTTTAGGTGAGATCAGTTCCTCTTCATCAGACACAAAACCAAGGATTCTTCCGTTAGTTTCTACCGTTACGTTTTTATTTCCGCAATCCATCCACTCATTAACGGTACCAGAGACAAAATTCTTGCCTTTGTTTTTCAAATTGTCAAGAGCATTGGTAATCTGATATTCCCCACCTTCCATGATTTTATGATCCAAAAGGTGCTTGATTTCGTTTCTCAAAAGTTCACCATCTTTAAAGTAATATATTCCGATAATTGCTTCATCAGATACAAACTCTTGAGGTTTCTCAATGAAGTCGGTGATGATACCTTTATCATTCTTTTTAACCACTCCAAAAGCTGCTGGGTTTTCTACTCTTTTTGTCCAAACTACACCGTCATTTTCGCTGTCTAAAACAAAATCAGCTCTAAATAAAGTATCGGCGAAAGCCACAACTACATTGCCGCTTAGAGATTTCTCCGCACAGTAGATTGCATGCGCTGTTCCTAAAGGTTCATCTTGATGATAGATACTTCCTTTGGCACCAAGGCCTTCCGCAATTTTTATAAGGTTTTCTTCAGTTTCCTTTCCGAAGTCACCTATAATGAAGGCAATTTCCTCAACTTCCTCTTTGCAAACCTTTACGATATCTTCTACTAATCTTTGTACAATAGGCTTACCTGCAATAGGAATTAGTGGCTTAGGAATGGTAAGTGTGTGAGGTCTTAATCTACTACCTCTTCCCGCCATTGGAACTATGATTCTCATTAGATTCTATTTTGATGAGCGAGCACAAAAATAAGATGCTCATTGAAATATTAATTGTTTTGTTCTTAATCTTTTCCTGTGGAGCCAAATCCGCCTTGACCTCTTTGAGTTTCATTGAGGTCTTGAGCTTCTATCCACTCTGCTCTTTCGTGCGCGCAAATTACCAATTGAGCGATGCGGTCTCCGTTTTTTATCTCGACCTTATCCTTACTTAAGTTCACTAGAATAACACCTATCTCCCCTCTATAATCGGAGTCAATCGTCCCTGGGCTATTAAGGACACCGATTCCTTGTTTAAGAGCCATGCCGCTTCTTGGTCTTACTTGAGCCTCATAGCCTTTAGGCAGTTCAATATGAAGACCAGTTTTTACAAGCTTTCTTTCTAAAGAATCAAGACTAATGTTTTCTTCTAAAACTGCTTGCAGATCTAGGCCAGCAGATTCTTCAGTTTTGTATTCAGGCAAGTCGTGAGGCCCTGTATTCAGGATATTTATTTTCATGTATTCTTAAGCTTGAGCAATTTTTTAAATTCTTTTCTGTCTATAAATACCAATAGCGCTCCGTAGGATATAAAAATAAGACTATTCCAAATATATTCTTCTCTCATAAAGGCAAAAAGAACCCAACCCAATAAAAAGGCAGATAGTAAATAGAACAATATTTTACCTGATTCATAGGGTGTCCTAAAATGCTTTTGATTTAGGTAATAGCTATAACTAGTCATTCCTGCATAAGATATAATAGTTGCAATCGCTGCGCCTAGAATGCCATAAATAGGAATCAATATAAGGTTTGCAGCAATGGTCAACCCAAAGCCTACAAAGGTGATGTAAGCACCATATTTAGTTTGGTCAGTAATTTTATACCAGAAGTTAAGGTTTAGGTTTACACCGATTAAAAGGTTTGCGAAAAGAAGAATGGGAGCAAGGTAGAGCCCTTCCCAGAATTTCTCGTCAATGAAAATTTTAACGATATCAATAAATCCAACGAGGCCTACAAACATGAGAACTTGAAAGAGGCTAAAGAACTTTAGAACCTTTGCGTAAATTTCTCTTTTATCAAGGGCAGTGCTCTGACTAAAAAAGAAGGGTTCTGCCGCAAATCTAAAGGCCTGAATGAACATCATCATTAGGGTGGCAATTTTATAATTTGCCCCATATACTCCTAATCGCGCAAAGCTTATTTCTGGGGGTAAAAGATACTTTATAAACTGCCTATCAATCATTTCATTTGATATTCCGGCCAGTCCTGCTATAACCAATGGAAGAGCATAAAGAATGTACACTTTCTCTCGTTTCCAGCTAATTTTAAATCTGAATTTTAAAATTTGCGGAAGCAAAAAGAGAAGCATGATCACATTTGCAATCAAGTTGGAAATAAAAATATAGGCTACACCTAGTTCAGGATTATAGACCTTATTTATAAAGTCAGGCGTAATTTCATTTTCCAGCATCCAAGGGCAAAGCATGAAGAAAAAAGTATTCAGAAGTACAAATCCAATAATTTGAGTGAGACGAATACCTACAAAAGTATAGGCCTTGTTTTCTGCTCTTAGCCTTGCAAAAGGTACGGCTGCAATAGCATCAATAAAGACAATGGCTCCCATAAATGCGATATACTCAGGATGGTCTGCATACTTTAAGAATCCAGCAATGGGCGATAAGAAAAGAAAAAGAAGAATAACAAATACGGTGCTAATGCTTATGACCGGAAATAAGCTATGATTAAAAGTTGCCGATTTCTCTCGAGCTTCTTTGGCTTCTCTAAAATATCTGAAATAAGCCGTTTCCATTCCGAAAGTTAGAATGACCATTAGAAAAGCTATAATAGAGTAGATATCATTATTCTGCCCATATGCATCTTGCGCAAGAGCAGATGTATGCATAGGTGTGAGTATCACATTTAGGAACCTTCCTAAAATGCTACTAAGTCCATAAATTGCTGTTTGGCCAGCTAGTTTTTTTAGTGCAGACAAAAAATCATCTTTTGGCTAAGGTACTAAGCCTAAGGATACTATTAAAGGCTTATTTCAAGAGTTCTTAACGGAGAAATTAAAAGTATATTTGGCACAAAATATTGAAGAATGAAATTTTATATTAGTCTAGTTTTTGTTTTAGCAGGCCTTTTCTCCTTTGCTCAGGAAGAAAATTGCGAATTATTAGATAATGATGCTCGCCAGAGAGTAGAGACACACTTACAGTTTTTATCTTCAGATGAATTAGCCGGTCGTGCTCCTGGAACTGAAGGTATAGAGCAAGCAGCGGATTATATATCTGCTCAGTTTAAAGCTTACGGGCTAGAAAGCATTTCTGAAGAGGGTTTTGAACAACCTTTTGATATCGCTGAAAAAGCGACAATAGGAACCAATAATAGTTTTGAATACAAAGGAAAGCAGCTGGTTCTTTTGGATGATTTTTATCCAACAAGATATTCCAGCTCTGCAAATGTTACTGCTAAGACAGTATTTGTTAAGTACGGTATCACAGCAAAGGAGTTAGACTATAATGATTATAAAAAGCTTTCAGAAAAAAAGCTAAAGGGAAAGATATTTGTCATGGATATTGGCAGTCCTGATGGAATTCACCCCCATTCTGAATATTTGAAGTATCATGATTTAGAAGGCCGAGTAGACTTAGCTATTTCTAAAGGAGCAGTTGGCGTTGTGTTTGTGAACATCAATTCAGAAACTAATGACTTAAGTCCTGTATTCTCTGAAATGAAGGGAAGAAAGATTCCTGTTATGTTCTTAAAGAATAAGGCTATTGCTAAGAAAATTAAGAAGAATAAGGAAATAAGCATTTCTACAGATATAAAGGAGAATTTTATCAATACTAGCAATATTGTAGGTTTTATGGATAACCAGAGAGCCTACACCATTGTTGTAGGAGCACACTATGACCATTTAGGAATGGGAGGTGAATCTTCTTTAGATGCTTCAAAAGAGCCCGCCATTCACAATGGTGCAGATGATAATGCATCAGGTGTTTCTGGAATGTTGGAATTGGCTCGTTATATCACTGCTAATAGAACATTGTATAAGGACTATAATTTCTTATTTCTAGCTTTTTCAGGTGAGGAAAAAGGTTTGTTAGGTTCTAATTTCTTTGTTAAAAGTGACTTCTTTAAAGAAATTGAGTGCAACTATATGATCAATCTAGACATGATTGGAAGAATGGAAGACAACCTTATTGCGGTGAGTGGGGTTGGTACTTCTGAATTTTTTAAAGAGTTCTTTAGTTCTAAATATTGTACTAAGATAAATGCTAAAACCAGCGAAAGCGGCGTAGGCCCTTCTGATCATACAAGCTTTTATTATAAAAATGTACCTGTGCTCCATTTCTTTACCGGAACTCATGTGGATTATCACAAGCCATCAGATGATTTTGAAAAAATTAATGTAGAAGGAGAGATGATGGTCTTGAACATGATACTTGAGCTTATAGATGCAAGTTTTATGAAAGGAGAGCATCTTCAATTTCAAAAGACTGCAGTATCTAAAAGTGTTACTCCTAATTTTAGTGTTACATTGGGAGTGATGCCTGATTATTTGTACTCTGGAAATGGAATGAAGATTGATGGTGTTAGTGAAGGTAAGCCAGCAGCAAATGCTGAAATGCTTGCCGGAGATATTGTTGTTCAATTGGGAGACTATGTGGTGAGTGATATGAATACGTATATGATTGCTCTGTCTAAGTTTAAAAAAGGAGATAAGACTCAAGTTAGTTTTATGCGTGGTTCTAAAAAGATGGTTGCTGAAATTCAGTTTTAATGGAGAAATGTTCAAAGAAAATTGCTGTAATTGGTGGAGGCTCTTGGGCCACAGCCATAGTTAAGATTCTAACTGAGAATAATGATTATGTAGGCTGGTGGCTCAGGAATCAAGATTCAGTGAACCACATTAAGGAGTTTCATAATAACCCGGACTACCTCAGCTCCGTTGATTTATTGACAGAGCATATTGATGTTTCCACAGATTTAAACCATATCGTTACAGAGGCAGATTATATAATTTTTGCTATTCCATCAGCATTTTTAAAATCGGCCTTGACCAATCTTAAAGTAAGCTTAGAAGATAAGGTGGTAGTTAGTGCCATTAAAGGAATTGTACCAGATGAAAATCAGATTGTAGGAGAGTTTTTTAATAAGTCCTATAATGTGCCAATAGGGAATATTGGTGTAATCTCTGGTCCATGTCACGCAGAAGAAGTTGCTCTAGAGCGTTTATCCTACTTAACAATATCTTCCCAGAATAAAGAGAATGCTGAAGCCATCGCTGTAAGACTTGAAGGTAAGTTTATTAAAACTACTATCTCTGATGATATCTACGGTACTGAGTATGCTGCAGTTCTAAAGAATATCTATGCTCTTGCAGCCGGAATATGCCATGGGCTGGGCTATGGCGATAATTTCCAAGCCGTTCTAGTAAGCAATGGTATTAGAGAGATTAAAAGGTTTATTAAAGCTGTAAGCCCTATTAAAAGGGATATAAGTGGTTCTGCCTATTTGGGCGATTTAATGGTAACTGCTTATTCGCAGTTTAGCCGCAACAGGACTTTTGGAAATATGATAGGTAAGGGATATACAATCAGATCAGCAATGTTAGAAATGAAAATGGTTGCTGAAGGATACTATGCTGCAAATCTTATAAAGCATGTGGAGAAGGCTCAGGATGTTAGGATGCCTATTGCTACTGCTGTCTATAAGATTCTTTACGAAGGAAAATCACCTAAAAAGGTAATGGAAAAGTTGGCTAATAAGTTAGACTAAGCTTCTTTTTTAAATAGTGCTTTAATGGTAATTGCATTCAAAGGAAATTCTAAAGCAATATGGGCATAACTCAAAAAGAAAAGTGCTCAAAATCCGATCCTATAGTCATAAAAGTAAAGACCGATAGATGCTAACCAAAGACCTAATATTAAGTAGGCTCTGTTCCCCTTTATGCTTTTAGCTCAACCTATCAAATTTGTTTTGCTGAACCAATTTAGATAGTGATAGGTGTAGGCAAAGGCAAAGAAGAATAATTCAAAAGGAATTTTAAAAGCAATTACTAAGCAAACTAGTATCCAGCCAATGTTGAATATATCTAGGTTTTTTCCTTTCATTCCTTCGCGGGAATTTTCTCTTGGCAGAATAGTTAGACTGTTAGATTCATCAGAACTTATCTAAATCTAAAGTATATTTTAAAACTCACCTAAACCACTTTCCTTATAGCTCGCATTTAGACTGTTCCAGTCCTTGTCGATAAGCTTATTATATTGTTTTAAGAAATCTTCATAGGACTCATTATACTTTTTTAGTAGAATAAGCTCTGACTCACTGATGCTTTCATCATTGGCATTAGAGTATCTCATGGCAGCGTAAAAGCGATTGGATAAACAGGCATCATTATTATAATAGCCTTCTACTTCTTTTCCATAAAGAGTCTCGTAAATATGGATGATCGATTTTTGAACGGCCACAATGCTATCACTCAAGCTTTTAAAATCTTTCGGCTGATTGGCGATACCTATCATTTTTTTCATCAAGCCTATTTTAGCCTCAATAAGTTTGATTTCATTTACTTGTTGTCTAAGGCCTTCTAAGCTGGCATTCACAGAGTCCATAAATTGTATTTTTTCTTTTCGCTTCTCGCGATTGTATGGGCTTCTTGGATCAGATTGCACTTCTAGCATTGTGCTTACTTTCTCATTGGCGATTTGTAATTCAATTTGATAGTTGCCACTAAGTATTCTGCTGCTATTGCCTTCTGTAGTGTCATTGATGCTAGAGTTTTTAGAAGGAAAACCTTTTCCCTTACTTGATAAATACCAAGAGAAGCTGTTCATCCCATTTTCAAACTTGGGACGTAAAGTTTTAATTGTATCTCCCTCCTCATCGATAATATGAACTACAGCTTTTTTAGTTTTTATTGAATCATCTTTGCTAAAGTTGACCCAATATTTAAGCTCTGGATATCTGGATCTATTCTGACCACTAAATTCTGCATTTGCCGGAAATCTCATTCCGTTCACTGCTTTATAGTTTGCCATTACAGCCGGATTTGGCTTAAAAAGCAGCAGTTTTTCTTCTAGTAAATCAGCTTTGGAAGCTAATTGTCTTAAAGGTTCAATATTATCAAGAATCCAAGCTGATCGTCCAAAAGTCCCGACTATTAAATCTCCTTCTCTAGGGTGAATTTTTAAATCACTCACAGGGACCGTTGGAAATTGCTTGTCAAATTTTTGCCAGTTTTCTCCAAAATTCCAACTGAAATAAAGGCCATTATTAGTTCCTAGAAAAAGTAGGTTCTCTTGTATAGGATCTTGAACAATGCTGATGCTATATCCCCAAATTTTTTCTGGATTTACAAGACGCTTGAAGCTTTTACCGTAGTTATTAGTATAGTATAAATAAGAGTCCCAATGGTTTCTTCTATAATCATTAACTACTACAAATGCCGCCCCTTTCTTGTGAGGTGAGGGTACAACCTGTGGAATCCAAGCGCCTTTTGGAGCGCCTTTTAAATTAGAAGAAAGCTCCTGCCAATTTTCTCCTCCATCTTTAGTTAGATGTAATAGTCCATCGTCTGAACTGGCCCAAATAATATCCTTGGCTTTTAAATCAGGAGCTATACAAAGTAGGGTTGTAAAGTTTTCCGCGCCTGTCACATCAAAAGTGAGTCCCCCGGTTTGATCAAACTTTTGGAAATTAGTATCATTGGTTGTTAAATCGTCTGAAATTGGTATCCAAGTTTTGCCTTTGTCTAAAGACTTGAAAACATATTGAGCTCCAAAAAATATAGCATCTCCAAACGGGTCATAAGCTATAGGAGCGTTCCAGTTGAATCGTAATCTCTTTCCTTCCGGGTGAACAGGTCTTATATTTCTTGTTTCGCCTGTTTTAGTATTAATATGAGCTACATAACCTTCTTGAGCCATAGCATAGGCATAATCAGCATCACTTGGATCAGGCATTACATCAAAGCCATCTCCAAAATAAAGCTCTTGAAAGTGCCTATTTCTGATGTTGTCATTCTCCCATATATAAGCAGGGCCCTTCCAGCTGCCATTGTCTTGCATGCCGCCATACACATTGTAAGGTGTTTCTAAATCATAATTAATATGGTAGTATTGCGCAATAGGGAGGTTGTTGACAAAGCGCCAAGTTTTACCTCCGTCTCTTGAAATGTTTAATCCACCATCATTACCTTCTAGGATATAATTAGTTTTTTCTGGGTGAATATAGAAGCTCTGATGATCTGGATGCAGCTGATTATAGCTGGAAACTACTTCCCAATCTTTTCCTCCATTTTCAGTTTTAGTCAGTATGCTCCAAAGGCTAAAGACTCTACTTTCATTTTTGGGATCAACGTAAATTTCAGAGTAGTAAAATGGCCTGTTTCCGATATTGTCGGCGCTAGACATTTTTTTCCATTCATTGCCGCCATCCTTAGATTGATAGAAGGCATTGTCTCCTTTATGTTCTACAAGGGCATAGCAGATATTAGAGTTTGAAGCAGCTATAGCAAGTCCAATGCGGCCGAAATCGCCGGAGGGTAAACCATTTTTTTCTCCTCTTTTCTCCCAATTCTTACCACCATCATTAGTTATATGCAAGCCAGAAGAACTTCCTCCAGAGGTAAAGAACCAAGGCTCCCTTCTGTGCTCCCACATACTGACCATTAATTTATCCGGGTTATTCGGATCCATGACCAACTCTGCCGCTCCAGTCTTTTGGTCCGTATATAGTATTTTATTCCAACTTAGGCCGCCATCAATGCTCTTATAAACACCTCTATGCTCAGAGTCACCCCAGGGAGTTCCAATTGCGGCCACGTATATAGTCTCTGGATTAAAAGGATGAATTATTATTCTGTGGATATTTCTAGTTTCTTCTAATCCGGCTGATTCCCAGGTTTCACCACCATCTAGACTTTTATAAATTCCGTACCCGCTTGTTAAAGAATTTCTTGGATTTCCTTCACCAGTACCTACCCAAACCTTATCTGGATTTTGAGGATCCAAAGCAATTGATCCAATAGAGCTAACTTTTTCATTCTGGAATAGGGCCTTCCAAGTTTGCCCACCATTAGTGCTTTTCCATAGGCCACCAGATGCAGACCCAACATAAATGAGATTTTCATTTCTAGGGTCTATTTTTATAGCTGTAATTCTCCCGGACATTCCTGCCGGTCCAATATTTCTAAAGTTAAGACCTTTAGTAAAAGAATGAGGAATACTATCTTGAGCGTTAATAGATAAGGCTAAGATGGAGCAGACAAGAGAAATAAAAAGTCTTTTCATTGCTAAGGTTTTTATAAATTAGGTCAATATTAAAAAAAATCATGAGCTCAAAAAGCCCATCCTTCATACCTTATAAACCCATTCAAGTAGATGAGGATTCTTTGGAAATCCGAATATCGGAATTAAATAAGAAAATTCAGCTAAGAAGGTCAATAAGGCATTTCAGTTCCAAGAGTATAAGCAAAGAATCCATAGAAGGTTTAATAAAAATCGCGGGAAGCGCACCCTCAGGAGCCCACAAACAACCTTGGACTTTTGTTGCAGTTTCTGATCCTGCTATAAAATCTAAAATAAGGATGGCCGCAGAAGAAGAGGAAAAAGCATTTTACTCAGAAAGGGCCACAGAAGAGTGGTTAAAGGATTTAGCTCCTTTAGGAACCGATTGGAATAAAGAATTTTTAGAGAAAGCCCCTTGGCTTATTATTGCTTTTAGAAAGTCTTATGAAAACAGTCCTGAAGGGAGAAAGAAAAATTACTATGTTCAGGAATCCATCGGCATTGCCTGTGGATTTTTAATTACAGCTATTCATCAGGCGGGTCTGGTAACCTTGACTCATACCCCCAGCCCCATGGGTTTCTTAAGCAATATTTTAGATCGGCCTGAAAATGAAAAGCCTTTTTTGTTACTCCCTGTGGGTTACCCCGATGAGAATGCGGAGGTACCAAATTTGGAAAGAAAAGATTTGGGTGAAATATCGGTATTTAAATAATTAAAATGCTTTTAAATTTCTGACAACAAGGCGCTTACGATCAAATTCTATCAGGCCTTCATCCCTTAATTCATTTAAGGTCGTAGTAACCGTTTGTCTGCTTGTACCAATAAGATTTCCGATATTTTTATGAGTATACATTTGTTCAATATGTACCTCATCTCCTTTCTTTTCACCTTTCTCAATGGCCATTTCCCTGATAAAATCCATGAGTCTGCCTCTTACATCTTTAAAAACGAGATTGTCTACCCGGCGTTCAAGTTTTCTCATTCTGCCACCGATCCACTTATAGATGCTAAAACTAAATTCTTTATTATCCTTCATTAGATCCTTCATTAGATCTATATGCACAGGACAAAGAATCGTCTCATTTTCTAGAGAAACAGCAATTTCAGATCTTTTATCCTCACCAAGTAAAGCAAGTTCTCCAAACATTTCTCCTCTGCCTAGAATCGCTCTTACAACCTCTACTCCATCTTCAGAATAATTTGTGATTTTTACTTTTCCTTGAGCAATAAGAAACATACTTTTAGCAGGATCATCTGTAAAGTAGATAGTTTCTCCTTTTTTATAATCCTTAAAATGCCCATCATCACCATAATCTTTGGTTTTGTGCGGGCACATAATGTTGAATAAGTTTACGTCATTAAAATACCACATGATAAGCTTAAATAAGTTGTATTATAAAGAGCAATTTACTCATTTTCGGTATCCATTAAAACCAAAAACCCAAATTAACATAAGTATAAACATTAGAGTGGTTTGAGCTACCGGCCACACTAAATTCTATAGGTCCAAGTCTGCTGTCAAATGAGTAAGAAAAGGCATAGCCATCAAGGATAATACTTTCGTCAAAAAGCCCATCAAAATTGCTCTCAAGCTTTCCGGCATTTGCTCTAAAAATAAGATGATGTTTTCCGGAAATATTATAGTCAAAGTCTAATCGTCCAATAAGAGTATTCCTGCCAAAGAGTTCCATATATCGATAACCAATGAAAGGCTTAATATAATTGATATAATTCCTTCCCATGCTTCCTAAGAATATTTGGTAAGGATAGTCTAAATCAGGTCCAATGGTTGCGGCACCATAGAATCCATATTGCAAATTGATCTTGTTAGTAAGCCCGATGGCTTGATTAAAGCCAAGCTCAATGACCGATGAAGGTTCGTAAAATTCATCAAAGGCTCGTTGTTCAGAGATTAGTCTAAAGCTAGAATTAAATTGAACACCTGAGCTTGGATAGTTTGCATCATTATAGGTGTCAAGGTTTATGAATCCATAATAGTTAATATAGTTTTTGTTGAAATTCTCCAAATCTTGAAAATTGAGACTTCGGGAAACATCTATGTTTTCAAGCTGTAAGCCACCCCCAACCGCTAGGGCATCTCTCAAGGTGGATTGAATGAATATGTCTAATGAATAGTCTCTGTAATCCAATTGATCATTAGGAACTAAGTTTTCATAAAGTCGGGTCTCAAATCTATTTCCACGAAATTTGAGTCCTACAGTAGGAATTAACCCAAAATCCAAAAGATAGCTGACTAAAAAACGTGGATTATCAGAAACAGCAAAATCAGCACTTAATTTGGAGTTTTTGATTAGAAAATTACGTTGTGTAAAGTTGAGTAAAAGGGCAGTTTTGAAATCATCATCATAATGCAACCCTAATCTTAATTGGGTCATGCTCGGGTTTTCTACAAGCTTAAAAATTATTTTAAATGAAGTGTCTACCGGTTCTAAATGATAGCTAATACTTTTAAAGTATTGACTTCCATAAAGTTGATCCATTCCACGGTCTAGTTCTTTAGCTGAAACAATCTCTCCTTGTTTTATTCTAAGTTTGCTCAGAACATAATTTTCCGAAACCTTATCCAAACCTTTTAGTTCAATATCCTCAACAAAGAACTCTGAAAATGGTGTGGCTTTAATTTTTTCTGGCTCTGAATCGATTTTAACTAAACTTGTGCTTTGGTCGCCATCAGGTTTTTGTCTGATATGTTTTTTTAGCTGCTCAATAGTTGCTCTTTTTCCTTCGGAGAAGATAGTTGCAAATTGATCATAATCAGTAATTCTAACATTTGGCAAATTGGGCTGAACCAGTATATCCGTAAGGCCTAATTGTTCTTTGTAAGAGTCTTTTTTTACGAATGTGCTCGTTTGCTCAAGAACGCTTACAATAGTGTTTATATCCTCAATTTTATTGGGCTCACCGTTAACATCGATGCCAATGATAATATCTACTCCTTTAGTCTTCATGATGTCCGTAGGAAAGTTATTGATAACCCCACCATCAACATATACGGAGTCTCCAATTCTATGCGGAGTAAATAGTGATGGAAATGCAGTACTTGCTCTAAGGGCGTCTATAATTGAGCCTTCTTCAAATACTTTTAAAGAACCACTTTCAATATTAGTAGCAACACAAAAGAAAGGGATGGGATAAGATTTAAAATTTGGATATTGATAAGCTTGTTGGAATAAATAGGAGAGTTCTTTTAAAATATATTGAGCGTAGTTAAAGGCTTCAGGTAGTTTCACCTTTTTGTGCTCCACATTAAAACTTACTAGATATCTATTCTCTGTTGATCTGTCAATATAGCTAAGCCTATTTCTTGGGACCTTGTTTTCTAAAAGGGCCTCCCAATCTACTTTTGAGAGATAGAACTTAATTTCTTGGCTGCTATAGCCTAAGGAATACATTGCGGCAATTATGGAACCCATCGACGTGCCACCGATATAATCTATTTCAATTCCTGCCTCTTCAAGAGCTTCAATAGCCCCAATTTGAGCAATTGATTTTGCACCACCGCCGCTTAAAACTAAACCTACTGTTTGGCTATTGTCAAATTCTTGCCCTAAAGAGGAAAATGTGCATAAAATCGCGAAAGCGAAAAAGCTTATTTGAAGGATTCTATTTTTCAACTTTGCTAGTAAAATAATCAACTATTTTTTGTGCTTTACTCTTTCCTACAACTGCTTCAATGCTACCCTGACTAGCCTTTTTAACTCCTGTTACGGATTTAAAGGTTTTCATTAATTCCAGAATGCTAGCCGGCCCAATGCCCTCTATATTATCTAATTCAGATGTAAAGGTAGCCTTACTCCTTCGATTTCTATGATGAGTAATTCCAAATCTATGCGCCTCATCTCTTAATCGCTGAATTATTTTTAAGCTTTCAGATCTCTTGTCTAGATATAAAGGGTATTTATCCCCTGGGAAATACAATTCTTCTAATCTTTTTGCAATTCCAATAATCGCAATTTCTCCTCTCAGTCCAAGGTCATCAAGACTTTTAAGCGCAGCGCTTAATTGTCCCTTTCCTCCATCAATAATTATCAATTGCGGTAAGTCTTGCTTTTCCTCTTGCAGTCTTTTATACCTCCTATAAACGACCTCAGTCATACTTGCATAATCATCAGGGCCTTCAACAGTTTTAATATTGAAGTGACGATAATCTTTTTTAGAGGGTTTGCCATCTTTAAAAACAACACAAGCAGCAACTGGATTAGTTCCTTGGATGTTTGAATTATCAAAGCATTCTATATGTCTTGGCTCAACAGACATCCTTAAATCTGTTTTCATTTGTTGCATGATCCTATTAGTATGTCTGTCAGGATCTACGATTTGCATATTTTTTAATTTCTCAAGTCTGTAATAGCGAGCGTTTTTTCGGCTGAGCTCTACTAGATGTCTTTTATCTCCGATTTGAGGCACCGATACTTTAAGGTTAGGCAGCTCAAATTCTATTTCATGAGATAAAAAGAGTTCCTTACTTTGAGAATTAAAAAGGCTCCTAATTTCTGGAATAGCCATTTCTAAAAGTTCAGACTCTTCTTCATTTAACTTTTTCTTGAACTCCATGGTATGAGAACGTAGAACGGCTCCATCTATAATCATGAGGTAATTAACATAGGCGTACTCTGCGTCAGAAATTACTGAGAAGACATCTACATTTGTGATTTTAGGATGTACCACGGTAGATTTAAATTGGTATTGTTCAATTGCCTCTACTTTTTCCTTTAAAGCTTGGGCCTCTTCAAATTGAAGTGCCTCCGCACAAGAATTCATTTCGTCTTCTAATTTTTTACGAACGGTTTTTAAGTTTCCTTTAATGAGATCTCTCGCCGCATCAACATCTAATTGATACTCTTCTGGACTTTGCTTAGCCTCACAAGGGCCTAAACAATTTCCCATATGGTACTCTAAACAAACTCTAAATTTATCTGCTTCAATATTCTCTTGACTTAATTTAAGCTTGCATGTTCTGATATGATAAAGCTTCCTAATTAAATCTAAGACAGCCTTCATTACCTTAATAGATGCATAAGGGCCATAATATTCAGATCCATCTTTTATAAGCTGCCTCGTAGAAAATATCCTTGGAAAGGGTTCTTTCTTAATGACAATCCATGGGTAGGTTTTGTCATCTTTAAGGTTAATATTGTATTTTGGTTGATACTCCTTAATCAGATTGTTTTCTAGGAGTAAAGCATCAATTTCAGTTTCGGTAATGATAGTTTTTATATCCACAATTTTACGAACCAATATTGCCGTTTTAGCATTCTCATGGTTCTTAGTAAAATAGCTCGAAACCCTTTTTCTGAGGTCTTTGGCCTTTCCGATATAAATGATTTTACCCTCTTTATCAAGGTGCTGATAAATCCCTGGCTTATTGGGTAAGCTTTTTAGGATGTTCTGTATCTTTTCTGAGGCCATTAATCAAAGGTAGAAAATAAAGGGCTCAAGCATCAACTATTGGGACAAGCATTTCAAGGAATTATGAGGGGAAATTCTTCTTTAGGTAATTAACAATTTCTATATCCGCAGCAGCCCAGGTAAGATTGGAAAGTTTGCTTAAAGGGAGCCATATAGAATCGATATGCTCTGTTAAATCAAAATCTAAATTCTCTGCTTCGCATAAAAAAGAATGGAGTCTAATATTAAAATCCGCGTATGAGTAAGTATTTACTATTAAAGGTCGTAGTAGTTTTATGGAGGTAGCTAGTTCTTCCTTTATTTCTCTTTCTAATGCTTGAAAAGGGCTTTCGCCGATTTCAATTTTGCCTCCAGGAAATTCCCATTTGTTAGCCAAGTATTCATATTTATGCTTTCCTCTTTGTACACATAAATATTTATCACCACTAATAATTACGGCAGCAGCAACATCAATAGAAGTGGGAGTATTTTTTTGAGACATTTGGCTATGATTAAGGAAAGGTGATCATTATATTTCTATTACTACTTTTCCATAATGTAAGCCTTTTCCAAAGTATTCTGTGAGCCTTGGAATTTCCTCCATTTTATAAGGTCCATCAATTTGTGGTTTCAAAACGCCCTTAATAAACAGCTCGTTCACATAATCTAAACCTTCATTAGATTTGAGTCCTAATATTTTTATTTTTTTAGTCCCAAACAGATTTAAGAAGGAGCCTCCTAGAAGAATTTTTATTAAAGTTCCGGGCTGACCTCCAATACTGACATAGGTGCCAAAGGGCTCTAAAACTTTTCGATAGCTCAAAGGGCTTTGGTTGGATTTGCAGTCTAAGATAATGTCATATCGCTCTAGTATATCACAAAAATTATACTGTTTATAGTCCAGAACTGAGTTAAAGCCAAGGGCTCTCATCTTTTGAAGTTTTTTACCGGTATCAACCCCAACTACATGACAGTTGAGGTTTTTGGCATATTGCAGAGCTTGTTTTACAATAATCATAGGGTGCGATCATTTTCAATAATTCTCTGCACTAATAAATATTATGTCCATTAAGAGAAAAATAACTTTTGGCGTACATATATTAATCGTAATATTGCAATGATACGATTAAAGAAAAGGTGGGATTATCAAAAACAGAAATATTTACGGATCAGCAGAATGAAATTTCTCTTTTTGCCAAAGTCTTAGGACATCCGGCAAGGGTAGCGATTTTGCAACATTTGTTTAAAATCAATTCTTGTGTTTGTGGAGATTTAGTGGATGAAATAGGATTAGCTCAGCCAACAATATCACAGCATTTAAAGGAGTTAAAACAACTTGGTTTGATCAAAGGGAATGTAGAGGGTACAAGTGTTTGTTATTGTATACATGCGGAAAATTGGTCAGCCATGAAAGAAGTGCTAATGGACTTTGTTAATCAAGACCTTGCTAAAAGACAGGATTGCTGTTAAAAACATTGAATCATGAAATTATCAGAAGTAAAAACAGTCTTAAAGGAAATACAGAACTTAGGGTTTCAATTGCCAAATGGAGAATTGGTTCCAAGTCATTTTCATGTAACAGAAGTTGGTAAAATCTCCAAGCACTTTATTGATTGCGGTGGAACTGAAAGAAATGAGGAAGTAGTCAACTTTCAACTCTGGAATGCAAATGATTACGATCATAGATTACATCCAGAAAAGTTGCTCAGTATTATAGAGCTTTCTGAACAGGTTTTAAATATTGAGAATCTAGAAATTGAGGTAGAATATCAAGCCGATACAATTGGAAAATTTGGTCTTGAGTTTGACGGAAGTAATTTCTTGCTTACCACTAAGGAAACAGACTGTTTGGCAAAGGATCAATGTGGTATCCCTATTAAAAAACCAAGGATACGAATATCTAATTTGAATGCTGAGTCTTGTTGTTCTCCAGATGGAGGTTGCTGTTAAAAAATATTAAAAAAGTGAATATGTCAGAGCACATGCTATTTCCGGAACTAGCGCACGTAATTAAAGAACTAAAACCACAAACTATTCCTGAAGAAAGAAAGGTCTTATTAAATCAATTAAGGGACTTTATTCAGCTAAAAGTTTCAAGTAATCAAGAAATTCGCCTCAACTTTATTTGTACTCATAATTCACGTAGAAGTCATTTATCACAAGTTTGGGCACAAGTACTAGCAGCATATTTTAATATCCAAAATGTGTATTGTTATTCGGGCGGTACAGAAGCAACTGCACTTTTTCCGATGGTGGCCGAAACTTTGAATGACTCTGGTTTTCAGATTCAAATTATTTCAAAAGAAAAGAACCCAATCTACTCCATCAAGTATGCTGAAAATGAGCATCCCATTATAGGATTTTCTAAAAAGCATGATGATGATTTTAATCCAAGATCAAAATTTGCTGCAATTTTAACTTGCTCGCATGCGGATGAGGGATGTCCTTTTATAGCCGGGGCTGAAAAACGTATTCCTATAACTTTTAATGACCCAAAAGAATTTGACAATAGCTCGCAACAAGCGGAAAAATACAAAGAAAGAAGTCTGCAAATTGCAACTGAGTTTTATTATGCATTTTCTCAAATAAAGCCCTAAAGATGTCTAAGCCAAAAAAATTAAGTTACCTAGATAAAAACCTGACGCTCTGGATATTTGTAGCCATGGCTATTGGAGTTGGAATTGGTTATTTATTTCCAAATTTTCCTGAAGTAATTAATACATTTAATACCGGCACTACCAATATTCCCATTGCAATTGGGCTGATATTAATGATGTATCCTCCACTTGCTAAAGTGAACTATTCCCTTTTGCCAAAGGTTTTAAAGAACACAAAAATCTTATCGGTTTCTCTATTATTAAATTGGTTATTAGGGCCTTTCTTGATGTTTTTTTTAGCAATCTTTTTTTTAGGAGATTACCCTGAGTATATGGTTGGCTTAATACTAATTGGCTTAGCAAGATGCATTGCAATGGTGTTAGTTTGGAACGATTTAGCTGAAGGCAGCAGCGAGTATGGGGCAGCCCTTGTTGCTCTTAATAGCATATTTCAGGTTTTCGCATATAGCTTTTATGCATGGTTTTTTATAACTGTATTGCCTCCCTACTTTGGCTTTGAAGGTACGATTGTAGATATTTCTATAGCAACAATTGCTGAAAGTGTAGCCATTTATTTGGGTATACCATTTCTATTAGGAATCTTAAGTAGAGTGATTCTTGTAAAACTAAAAGGAGAAGAATGGTATTCTAAAGTCTTTATTCCAAGGATATCTCCGATCACGCTTATCTCTTTGCTATTTACAATTGTCCTGATGTTCTCCCTAAAAGGAGAGCTTATTGTTAAAATACCATTAGATGTATTGATCATAGCGATACCTCTTCTTATTTATTTTACTCTTATGTTCATTATTGGATTCTTTGTTACTAAAGCTACTGGAGCAGAGTATGATAAGACAGCTTCTGTGGCTTTTACTGCGGCTGGCAATAATTTTGAATTAGCTATTGCTGTTGCTATTGCTGTTTTTGGTCTTAATTCTGGGCAAGCTTTTGCCGGAGTAATTGGGCCTTTGGTTGAAGTGCCTGCCCTCATTGTTTTGGTAAAAGTTTCTTTCTGGCTCAGAAAAAGGTATTACAAAAAGTCAAATTTGGAAACATGATTTTACTTTTCTCACCTTCTTTTTTGGAATAAAACATTAATATCTTCAGCTTTAGATCTTAATTCATCCTTTTTTAGAACTTTTTCGTTCTGCTGAAAAGCGGTCGATGGATGAACCTAACTTATGTTTGGTCTTATTCATTTAAATCAAATATTATGAAAAGCAAATTGAAAGTATTAGCCACTTTATGGTCAATGATTTTTGTTTTCGGATTAAAAGCTCAGACAAATAGCAGATAGCTCATCAGATCAAATTCTGGCTTTGTACGCTCTGTATCAAACAGACTTTTTTACACACCGTGAACAAAACTCTGCTTATTATAAAAACTTTCTTTCAAGGTGGGAGGGCATAAACTCACCTTACCTTAAAAGTTTTAGAGCTCAAATAAGAATTGGAGATTATGAAGAGTATTCGTACCAATGGTTACTTATTCCTTTAGGAATGCTTCTAGGTTTAGCTTTTTCAAATTGGAGGCGTTTCATTCCTAAGGCTCAAAATCGCGTGAAGCTACTCAGTGTGCAAGAATTGAAAATCTACAAAAGCCTTCAATTAGGAAAGTTTAATAAAGAAATTTCTGAAGAGCATAGCATAGGAATTAATACAGTCAAATCTCATGTGAGCAGTATATTGGCAAAGCTTAAACTTAAGTCAAGACGGGATTTGTTTACTGAGAAATAAAGGCCAGGTTCTATGAAAAGGTAAAATTTATTTTGCCCAGGGGCTGGAACCCTCAAGCCCTACTCAAAGCTATCAATGATTTAGTTAAACTCCAATTATAACGATTGCATATTTGCGCGATTCGACGGACAGAAATCGGCTCTAATTAGCTTGAGCTAGACAAATTATTTATTATCTGAAAGGCCTCTAAATAATCTCAAATTGATCCTTTCAAACTTTCTAAAAGTAAACTCATCTGCGGCTTCCGCTATAGGTCATTGCTTCTCCCTTGCCAAAACTATAACTAAAGCCAAGGGTAATAAATCTTCCGCGCTGTGAGAAATTATAGCTGGTGAAACCTTCTTGAATAACAAAGTTTTCTCTGATACGTGACGCAAAAACATCTCTTACCGCTAAGTTGATAACAGCCTTTCCTTTCCACAGCTTTTTTCTAAGACCTATGTCTACAAAGGCAAAGCCTGAAACATTTCCCTGAACTGTTTTAAAAGCGGATTGATAATTAGGAGTGAGCTCTAAATCAACCTCCTTTGGTAGCTTGAATTTTGTGGTGAATTTTAAGGACCATTGCTGCCCAATAAAGTCAAAACTCTGATCTTTATAAGAACCTTTCCGCACAAAAACACCATAATTAAAATCGCCATTAAGGCTAAACCAATCAATGGGTGTGTACTTTCCGTTCAGCTCAAAGCCTGTTTTATTATTGGTTCCAACATTAATTGGTAAGGTATAATTAACATTATCAATAAGGGTAGAGACTCTTTCAACGACATCAGTAGTATAGAGATTGTAAATGCTAGTATTTATTGAGGCCTTCTCAAATAAAAAGATAGCAGTCAATTCATAAGAGTCAGCATACTCAGGCATTAAATTAGGATTCCCAGTTCTAATATTAAAGTTATTACGGATGTTAAAAAAGGGATTTAAATCCCATAATCTGGGCCTGAAAATTCGTCTAGAATAGCCCGCTTGAATTGAAATGGTTTCAGAAGCTTTATAAGAACTATGAAAGGACGGAAAGAAGTTGGTGTAATTCTGAATATTAGATTCGTCTGTGTTCACCAAATAAGTAGCAAGATCAGTATTCTCAAATCTTAAGCCTAATTTCAAACCCCAAACACCTTTCTCATAGGCTGCAGTACCATAGGCTCCGAATACTTTCTGATCAAACTCAAAATTGTTAGTTAAGCTGCTATCAATTACAAAGTCTGAACCCACTAAATCAGAAACTTGATAGTCATTCCCTACATCATTAATTTCATACAAAGCTCCGGTTTCTAGAGTGAAAGCTTTGGTA
Organism: uncultured Schleiferiaceae bacterium; assembly: GCA_965661265.1. Taxonomy (GTDB): domain Bacteria; phylum Bacteroidota; class Bacteroidia; order Flavobacteriales; family Schleiferiaceae; genus CBFIDE01. The sequence goes on from CBFIDE010000002.1 coordinate 72,456, forward strand.
ATAGGATTAGTATAATCTAATTTGAATGTATAATCTGATCTATAAAAATTAGTAGCGGTTTTTTGATTAATTGTAGAGTCTGGACCTATCAAATATTCATTGGTGAAAAGAGAATTAAGGTCTTTTCCAAAAAAAGCTCCTAATGTGCTGAAAAGCAATTGATGCTCTTTATTGTTTTTGAATTCCTTGGCATACTGAAGGTCATATTGCCATTTAGGATTAGTTGCTGAAGTGACTTCTGTACGCTGGTATTGACTGACCAATTCGCCTGAACTATTGTACAAGAAGAAATCTGTCTCTGAGGGCTGGTCTTCTACCTCGTAAGCATAATTTCCTGAGAGCGTGATTGTATTGTATTTGTTTAAATAGTAATCCGCTCCTAATCGGAAAGTATAGAAATACTCATTTCTAAATTCTATACCCTCGCTATAGATCTCTGTAGTATCAATTAAATTATCATTTCTGTTTTCACTTTTTGTAGGCAAGCTTCTATAGCCAGCTCCTATTTGATTAAAGAAATTGAACTTTTCTGTTCTATAGTTTAGGCTTGCGCCGATACTATGATTATCAGGAATACCGGTATTCAAAGAAATTGAACCGTTGAACCCTCTTTTTTCTTCTTTCTTCAGAACAATATTTATGATCCCAGAACTTCCCTCGGCTTCATATTTGGCTGAGGGATTTGTGATCACCTCTATACGCTCAATCATATCAGCTGTAAGGCTTCCTAAAGCATTAGAAGCTTCATCTGTTAGAACAGAAGGCTTACCATCAATTAAAATCTGGACTCCTGCATTTCCTCTCAAAGTCACTTGGCCCTCAATGTCAACATTAACAGAGGGAACATTATTTAAAACTTCTAAAGCACCCATTCCTGTGCTGCTGATATCGGCACCTACATTAAAAAAACGCTTATCTAACTTGAATTCTACATTAGATTTTTCCGCCTGAATGACTGCCTCGTCAAGAGCAAATGATGACTTGCTCATTGAAATACTGCCTAAATTAAGTTCTTGCTTGGTAAAAGAGAAGCTCTCTAGAATTAAAGGATCATAACCAATTGAGCTAATCTCTATCCTTATATTCTCACTATTAATTCTAAGCTCAAAATAACCATCAATATTGGCGCTAGTTCCTCCTACTATAGAATCGCTAGCCTGATTAATTATGGATATTGATGAGAACGGAACACCTTCTTGACTATCGGAATCTAAAACCGTCCCCTTAATTAAAAAGGCCTGATCAGAAGCCTGGCCTAAAGATTGGTGAGTACTTATAAAAAGGAATAGAAAAACAAAAAGCCTTTTGAAATTAAGAAACACGCTTGTTATTTTAGTTAAGCTGTAAATGAATAATTATTTGATATTAGAGTTGCTTTCCATAAAATTGAAAGAACCTAAACTAAGACATTTAATATTGCAGAAGGTTTAAGGCTATAATTGGATAAGCTTGAAAGCAATTATCAATGCTTAAGTGGCTGCTATGGAATCCATTTTATATCTGAAAAATCAGGCTTTCTTTTTTCTAAAAAGGCATTCCTACCTTCCTTAGCTTCTTCAGTCATATAGGTTAACCTAGTTGCCTCACCGGCAAATACTTGTTGACCTACCATTCCATCGTCAGTTAGGTTAAAGGCAAATTTTAACATCTTAATTGAAGTTGGAGATTTGGCTAAAATTTCTTGAGCCCATTCAAAAGCAGTATCTTCTAATTCAGCATGAGGAATAGATGCATTTGCCATGCCCATATCTACCGCTTCTTGCGCCGAGTAGTTTCTGCCTAAAAAGAATATTTCTCTGGCTTTCTTTTGACCAACCATTTTAGCTAAATAAGCGGATCCATAACCACCGTCAAAACTGGTAACATCGGCATCTGTTTGCTTAAAAATAGCGTGCTCTTTTGATGCTAAAGTAAGGTCACATACAACATGTAAACTATGGCCTCCGCCTACAGCCCATCCTGGTACCACGGCGATAACAACCTTAGGCATAAATCTAATAAGTCTTTGAACTTCTAAAATATTCAATCTTGGCATGCCATCTTCACCAACATAGCCTTGATGTCCTCTGGCATTTTGGTCTCCTCCACTGCAGAAAGAATAAACCCCATCTTTAGTAGAAGGCCCTTCTGCCGAAAACAATACTACACCTATTGAAGTGTCTTCTCTAGCGTCTAAAAATGCTTGATAAAGTTCTGATACCGTTTTTGGCCTAAAAGCATTTCTTACGTTTGGTCGGTTGAATGCGATTCGCGCAACGCCTCCACATTTTTTATAAGTAATGTCTTCAAACTCCTTTACTGTAGTCCAATTTGCCTTGTTCATATTTCTTTCTTTTGCCTTCCGGCGATGTTTTTTCAAGACCTCAAAGCTATGGACTTTTGATTAAAGCTTACCTATAGCTTAATAGGAAAGATAATGAGAGCTCTTTTCAGGAAATTGTCTGGGAATCTCAAATCAAAGCCTGCTAAACATCCTCATTTTTTCTTCTTTAAGAACTTCTTTTCAGAAGTCAGGATAGACCAAAGACTTTTAGTAAATTAGGGCAAGGAGAATTAAATAAATAAAAATGAAACTTTTAGGAAAGGCAACTGCAATTGCATTAGTATTCATAGGACTGCTTTTAGTCTATGTTGACTTTAGTGGAAATGCCTATTTGTTAAAAGGGGTAAGCTCTACCTATCTTCAAGGTGAAGTGTCTGCAACCATAGATGATAAGCGCTTTTTTGATACTAGAATAGTAGAAGCCAAAAACAGTCTTTTTACCATTCCAAAATCCAAGGATTATAATTTAAAAGAATTGAACGATAGTACTCAGCTAGCCCTAGATAGCTCTTTGGCAATAGCTTATATGGTTCTTCATAAGGATAGCATAGTTCAAGAACATTATTTTCAAGGATTCGGAGAAAGGTCAAGAACAAACTCTTTTTCTATGGCTAAAAGTGTAGTAAGCATGCTCGTGCAAATTGCCATTCAAAATGGAGAAATCCCTTCATGGGATGCAAAAGTTCAAGATTACCTCCCTGAATTAAAGGGAGAGTTTGCTTCTGATTTGAGACTCAAAGATCTGAGTACTATGAGCGCTGGCTTAGACTGGAAAGAAGACTATCATTCTCCATTTGATATAACCGCAAAAGCATATTATGGTGATCAACTAGAAGAACTAATGCTAAATGAGGTCACAGTGAATCAAAAAGTTGGAGAAAAATATCACTATCAATCTGGTGCCACTCAACTCTTGGCAATGTGCCTAATGAAAGCCTCTAACAGCAATCTATCAGAGAATCTATCTAAAAAATTATGGATTCCTTTTCAAGCAAATGATGTTGCGGAATGGCATACAGATAAGCAAGATGGAATGGAAATAGCTTATTGTTGCCTAAACACAAATGCACAAAACTTTGCTCGCTTTGGATTGTTATTTTTAAATCAAGGAAATTGGAAAGGCAAGCAATTAATTGACTCTTCATTTGTTCATTTAGTTCAGAAGCCAGCCGTAGGTTCTTATTATAGCTATGGATTTTGGTTAGACAAGATTGCAGGGTATGAGATATATTATATGAGAGGCATTTTAGGTCAATATGTTGCCATGGTGCCCGACTTAGATTTGATCATGGTTAAACTAGGAAAGAGAAGAATTTATCAAAATCCAAAAGTGCACCCCTGGGAGTTTGAGGTGCTACTAAGACAGTTGATAAGAGAGATGGATTGGCATTAATTCAATAAGCCTATTTGATAGATTTAATTTATACTATTTTTGCGCAAAGATTTACAAAGATTTGAGAGACTTAATTGCAGGATTTAGCAACCATATTAAAGAGGCGGTTGCAATTAAACAAAAGGCCCTTGTAGAGAGCAAGACGACTAAAGATTTTACTAATGTTGTGATTAGTGGTCTTGGAGGCTCAGGAATTGGAGGAAGTGTGCTGGCAGATTTGTTAAGCTCTAAGTCTAGTATTCCGGTAACCGTAAATAAAGATTATCATATTCCAGCTTTTGTTGGCCCTCATACACTTTTTATTGCTTGCTCTTATAGCGGAAATACTGAAGAAACCCTAAGCGCTACAAAGTTGGCCATGTCAGCTGGTGCTCATATCATTTGTATCAGTAGCGGCGGAGAACTGACTGAAATTGCCAAGGGGAATAAGTTTGAATTGTTAAGCATGGAAGGAGGTAATCCGCCAAGATCTATGTTTGCCTATGCCATTTCTTTCCTACTGTTTTACGCAGAGCGCTATGAATTAGGTATTAATAATATTGAAGCTGAGCTTTTGGCTTCCGCCGATTTGTTGGACTCGGAAGAAGAAAATATGATGCTTGAGGCAAAACAAATCGCTGAAAAGCTAGCAGATAAAACTCCAGTTATTTTAAGCATTGGGGGGCTGGGTATTGCAGAAAGGTGGAGACAGCAATTCAACGAAAACGCTAAAATGCTTGCATGGCAGGCAGCTATTCCAGAAATGAACCATAATGAGTTGGTAGGCTGGGAAGGTGGTACATCAGATTTTGCTGTAATCTACCTGAGAGATTCACAAGATTTTGAAAGAAATCAAAAGCGTATTGAAATAATCAAGGAAATAATTGATACCAAAACAGATACTCAAATAGAGATCTGGAGTAAGGGTAAAAGTGAAATTCAAAAAGCACTTTATATGGTGCATTTTGGAGATTGGATCAGCTTTTATCTATCAGAGATTCGTGATGTAGATGTCATAGATATTAAGTCTATTGACCTTTTAAAATCCGAGCTTGGGAAAATCCCCGTGAAATGATAGAAGTCCATTTTCAGGATCTGGGAATTATTGATTATCAAGAAGCTTGGGACTACCAAGAAAAACTATTTCAAGGAACAATAGACACAAAGTTTCTGAATAGAAAACGGAGTCCTGAAGATCAAATCCAAACACAAAATTACTTGCTCTTTTGTGAGCATCCAAATGTATATACACTGGGTAAAAGTGGAAAGAAAGAGCACCTTTTAATTAATGCTGAACAATTAGAAAAAATTGGGGCTAGTTTTTATCCTATCAATAGAGGTGGGGATATTACATACCATGGCCCCGGCCAATTGGTGGGCTATCCTATTTTAGATCTAGACCATTTCTTTCCTGATATCCACAAATACTTAAGATTCTTAGAAGAAGTATTTATTAAGGTCTTGGCAGATTATGGCCTTAAAGGAGAAAGATCTCCGGGCGAAACTGGTGTTTGGTTTGAGGTAGGAACCTCAAGAGCAAGAAAAATCTTGGCTTTAGGAGTAAGGGCAAGCAGATGGGTCACCATGCATGGTTGGGCTTTTAATGTTAATCCAGATATGGAAATGTTCAATCATATTGTCCCCTGCGGAATAGAAGATAAGGCTGTAACAAGCTTATCTCGAGAGTTAGGACATGAAGTTTCTATGGAGGAAATTAAGTTAAAAGCCAAAAAGTACTTTGCTCAAATATTCCAAATTCAGTGGGGCCACTAAGCAATATTAAGCCCCATACTTTAGCTCCGATTAGCAAACACTTAAGATAAAAAATTTTAAGGGATGAACATTTTGCATATTTTTGATGATCTTCACATAAAGTCTAAATATGAAAAAATGTTTATTCTTAGCGTTCATTGTATTAAGTCTTAATGCTCAGTCAGCTAATTTTATTTCTACTCAGAACGGAGATTGGGCAGATGGCGCAACCTGGGGAAACCAATCACTTGGTGTTGCCGGTACTGATTATCCTGGAGCAGGAGATGGGGTAACCATCAATGGACACCATATTACTTATAATGTTACTGGGCAGGTAGCTTATAACAGTCTTACTTTAAATGGTAGTGGTAGTCTTGATTTGAATACTGCAAACGCAGTTCTAGAGGTAACTTCTCAAATAAGCGTAAACTTTCCAATCACTCTTGGCTCTAATACTGTTATGTTGGTAGGAGGAGATGTTAACTTAAATTCAGGTGGTACCATAACCATGACTGATCAAACAAGTATTTTTAGAGTAGAGGATAAGGGCTCAACGGAGCTTACTATTAATAGTGCTCTAAGTATTTCAAACGGAATATTCGCCCTTCAAGGAAATAGTAATAATATACTTACTGTTAATGGATCCGGTAGCATCACTATCACTGCTCAAGGAGCAATGTACTTTGAAAGTAATAATTTGAATGCCGTTATTAACGCGCCAATATTAGTTAAAGAGAGAGGTTCTATTGTAAATAACACAAGCAATAATAATAAGGTAACAATAAACGGTAGTGGTAGTATTATTTTCGAATATGGAAGTACCTACTATAGAATGCAAGGAAAGAAAGATATTGATTTTCAAGGAGCGGGAAGACCACAATGGCAAGTAGCCTTCAGTAATAGTGCAGGTTGGAGACATATAGGATCTCCATTGCTTACAGGAACTACTTGGAATGATTACAGTGCCACAGACATGAAAGCAAATGTCACGAGTGGACAAGAAAATGTTTACTATTGGGATGCAAGTGGAGCTAAAGGCGCGAATGCCCCAGGTTGGCAGCCTGTAAGCGCACAAACTGAGGCTTTTGCGGCTGGAAATGATGCAAGAGCTTTCGCTATTTATTGTGGTGATGCTAATTATCCTTTTGCCAATAGCGGAGTAAGTAGTATTGAAAAAGCTGCGTCTTATGCTGATTCTTATGACTTTACTATTTACAATACAAAAGACCCAGGTACTAATGGAGATGAAGAAGGGGAACAAGGCTGGAACTTAATTCCTAATCCCTATCCGGCTTGGTTAGATTTACAGGACGTATTAACAACTGGAATGGCTTCTTCTTATCAGGGAGCCCATATATGGAATGCTACTACGGGACAGTATAGAGCTTATCTTGTTAGCGGAGCGTCTATCGATAATGGCCATGATAATACCGGAGCTGCTGTAACTACTGTTACAGATAGATATATTAGACCTTTCCAAGCATTTTGGGTAAAAATGGCTACTTCTGAAGGAGCTAGCAAAACGCTAACTATAAATGAGTCTTACAGACAGCTAATACCTGGAGTAGCAGTGCCAAGTTATTTTAAAACTTCAGCAACATCAAAAATAAGATTAAATACTTTCGCTCAAACAGACTCTGCTTGGGATCAAGCTTTGGTGGTTATAAACCCAATGGCAAATGCTTCTCTTGAGAATGATAAGGATGCTTTTGATAGAGCTGCCGCAGCTGGTATCCCAAACATGCATTTTATAACAGATGGAGAGAGATTGGCAATTGATTCAAGACCTCTCAACTCTTTAAATGTTATTCCAATGGCCTTTACACAAGGTGTAGATCAAGAAGTATATTCTATTAGTTTAGATCCGAGAGCATATGACTATACAATGGATGTTATTCTAGAGGATGTTAAAACAGGAGCTATGACTAATATGGAGAATGCTAGCTATAGCTTTACTCATGACATTGCCTATCCCGGAGCAAGATTTAAATTACACCTTTCTCCTTCTACTATTAGTATTGACGAGCTGAAAGCAGAAAATATTCAAATGCAAACTTGGGTTGCTTCTAATCAACTTAGGGTTGTTTTAGCAGATGAGTATTTGGGAGAAAATATAACAATTGAGGTGTTTGATATCAGTGGTAAATTATTGGAATCATTTAATTCTACTGTTGAAAGCAAGGATTTTAGTCAAACTTTAAGTAAATTTGATGGTATCACTTTTATTAAAGTGAGTCACCTTAAAGCAGGAACTCAGGTTGTTAAGACCATTCAATAATAATTTTTAAGACCAGAGATATGAAAATGAAAAATATTTTAGGAATTGGCTTAGTACTAGCATTAGTAATTTTAGCCTCTAGTACTGCAATGGCACAGCCAGGAAACCCAAATACTCCAGCTCCTTTTGGCTTCTTAGAGGCTTTAATGGCGGGTGGTGCAGCTATGGGAGTAAGACACTATAGAAAGAATAGAAAAAAGGCCTAAGTCTAAGTTCTATTAATGATAAAAAAGCCCAATGAATTCAATTCATTGGGCTTTTTTATATTCTGTTTATTCTGCTAAAATAAGAACCTATTTGCTTTTAAACACTTGCTTTTGATAGATTAAAAGAAGGCCTACACCTGTGCTAATTGATACATCTGCAAGATTGAAAATAGGTCTAAAGAAGACAAAATAATCACCTCCCCAAAACGGAAGCCATTCAGGTAGATAACCTTTTACTAAAGGAAAGTAAAACATGTCCACTACCTCACCATAAAACCATCCTGCATAGCCTCCCTCAGCAGGCATAAAACTTGCAATTTGACCTAGGCTATCTCCAAATATGACTCCATAAAATAAAGAGTCTAATATGTTCCCGATTGCTCCAGCTAGAATTAAAGCAATGGCAACTTCTCCACCTTTGCTCAGTTTTTCTTGGATAACTTTCTTTAACCAAAAGGCAATGAGACCTACTGTAAATACTCTGAAAAAGGTTAAGGCTAGCTTTCCATAGCTACCACCAAATTCAAATCCAAAGGCCATTCCTGGGTTTTCTGTGAAGTGAATAATGAACCAATCTGCGATTCTAAACTCATCTCCTAAAGCCATATTGGTCTTAATCCAAATCTTTAAACATTGATCGGCTAGTAAAACCAATAAGACAATTAGTGCTGCTTTTTTCAAATCTTTATTGCTTGTTCTTAGCTTCTATGCTAAGTGTTGCATGAGGCACTAACTTTAGTCTTTCTTTAGAAATAAGCTTTCCAGTTTCTCTACATACTCCGTAAGTCTTGTTCTCAATTCTAAGAAGTGCATTCTTTAAATCTCTAATAAACTTCTCTTGACGAGCAGCGAGTTGACTGTTTGCCTCTTTATTCATAGTGTCAGACCCTTCTTCAAATGCTTTAAAGGTTGGAGAGGTGTCTTCAGTACCATTGCTTTTATCATTTGCAAAATTCTCAATCAATAAAGCTAAATCACCTTCTGCTACCTTGATTTTTGCAAGAATTAGATCTTTAAATTCTTGAAGGTCCTCGTCTGAGTATCTTATATTATTATACATTAGTTTGGTCTTTTATTTCTTGTCTTAAAGCAATGTAATATTGCTGTTTCTCCAAATATAAATATTTCTATGAATTGATTTTACTTAATTTTATCTGACTCATTATATGATCAAATTCTATAGTTTGACCATCCACTACGTCTTCTTTCAATTCTAAATTCAAACAAAGGGTTTCGTCACAGATATAATCTTTAAAGCTTTCTACTGCTTCAGTTAAATCAGCTTGAGCTTGAATCTCAACACTAATTTTATCGGTTACTTCTAATCCGCTATCCTTTCTTAAATTCTGAATCCTATTGATTAACTCTCTAGCAATTCCTTCTTTCTGAAGATCTTCACTGATGTTTACATCCATAGCAACAGTAATGCCACCTTCTGTGGCTACTAACCAACCTGGAATATCTTCTGTTAGGATCTCTACTTCTTCAAGAAGAACTTCTGCAGGATTGCCTTCTAAGTCAATAGTCCATTTCATTTCAGCCTCAAATTGGCTAATTTCCTCTTGGTTTAATTTAGACAAGCTAGCCGCTATTAGTTTCATCTTAGGACCGAACTTAGGTCCAAGTTTTTTAAAGTCTGGCTTGATCTTTTTAACAAGGATTCCAGAAACATCTTTGAGCAGTTGTAGCTCTTTGATGTTTAATTCGCTCTTAATGATCTCTTCTACTTCTTTAATATACTCCTCTGTTTCTGCTCTGAGAACAGGAATCATTATTTTCTGAAGTGGCTGTCTTACTTTAATGCCCTCTTTCTTCCTTAGAGCTAAGCCTAATGAGCTTATCTTCTGAGCCAATTGCATCCTGTTATTTAAGCTGATATCAATTCGTTCAGGCTTTAATTCGGGATAATAACTTAGGTGCACAGATTCATCATTTCCTATGTTTTGATACAACCAATCCGCAAAAAATGGTGCGATTGGGCTAATCAGTTGTGATAGGCTTTCTAAACATTCAAATAGACTTTCATAGGCCATTTGCTTGTCTAAGTTCATTTCACCTTTCCAGAATCGTCTTCTACACAAACGTACATACCAATTACTCAATTCCTCATTTACAAACTCCATAATAGACCTTGCTGCTTTAGTAGGCTCATAAGAGTTGAAACTTTCTTTTACACTAGCTTTAAGTACTTCTAGCCTGGATAGTATCCAACGATCTAATTCAGGGCGATCCGCTAATGGGCTTGCCTTGCTTAAATCGGGTGTAAACCCATCAATATTAGCGTAAAGAGCAAAGAAACCATAGGTATTATACAAGGTGCCAAAGAATTTTCTTTGGATCTCTGCAATGCCGTCAAGATCAAACTTAAGGTTATCCCAAGGCTGGGCATTAGAAATCATATACCACCTTACAGCATCCGCTCCATAGGTATCTAATGTGGTAAATGGATCAACTGCATTGCCCAAACGCTTGGACATTTTTTGACCGGTTTTATCCAATACAAGACCATTAGAGACTACTGCTTTATAGGCTACTTTATCAAATGCCATAGAGGCAATAGCGTGCATAGTGTAGAACCAGCCTCTTGTTTGATCTACTCCTTCAGCTATAAAATCTGCAGGATAACTAGCATCAAATATTTCTTGATTCTCAAATGGATAGTGCCATTGGGCATATGGCATAGAGCCGGAATCAAACCAAACATCAATCAAGTCTGATTCTCTTTTCATTAATTGACCTTTTGGAGACTCCAGAATAATGTCATCGACAATATGTCTGTGAAGGTCTATGGCATCATAATTCTCTTCCCCCATATTACCCACTTCAAAATTAACTAGTGGGTGATTTTTCATTATTCCCTTTTCTACCGCATTGTCACAAGCCTCTTTAAGTTCCTGAACAGAGCCATACATAACTTTCTCTGTTCCATCTTCTGTGCTCCATATTGGTAGTGGAATGCCCCAAAAACGAGATCTAGAAAGATTCCAATCATTGGCGTTTTCTAACCAATTCCCAAATCTTCCCTCGCCTGTTGCCTTTGGCTTCCAAAGTATTTCTTTATTTAATTCTACCATCCTATCTCTTTTGGCGCTCACTTGTACAAACCATGAGTCAAGAGGATAGTATAAAATTGGTTTATCTGTTCTCCAGCAATGTGGATAAGAGTGCACATACTTTTCTACTTTAAAAGCGCGATTCTCTTCTTTTAGTTTAATGGCTATTTCAACGTCTATTGACTTTTCAGGAGCCTCACCATCATTATAGTATTCGCTCTTCACATATTTATGAGCAAACTCTCCCATATGTGAGGTAAACCTACCTTGCAAGTCAACCAAAGGAACTGGATTGTCATTCTCGTCTAAAACTAGCATAGGCGGAACTCCAGCATCTTTAGCAACCTTGGCATCATCGGCTCCAAAAGTAGGTGCGGTATGCACGATACCTGTCCCGTCTTCTGTGGTTACAAAATCTCCAGAGATGATTCTAAAAGCTTGATCGGCATCTTCAAATGGTTGAGCATATTGCAATAATTGCTCATACTTCATATCTACTAAATCAGTGCCGACTCCTTTCCAAAGTAAAGACCAAGGAATCATTTTATCGCCTAGCTTATAATCGCCGAAAGGCAAATTCTCAGCCTCAGCCTTAAAGTACTTGGCCATTAATGGCTTAGCCAAAACTACATTTATTGGATCTCCAGTATATTGATTAAAGGTTTTAACCAATACATAATCAATCTTAGGGCCTACTGTTAAAGCTGTGTTAGAAGGAAGTGTCCAAGGTGTTGTAGTCCATGCAATAAAGAAACACTCATCCGATGCGCTAAGGCTAGAGCCTAGAACTTGTTCAAATTTATCATTTCTGATGGCCTTAAACTGAGCAATCATAGAAGTATCTTTCACTTCTCTATAAGTACCTGGTTGATTCAGTTCATGAGTACTCAAACCGGTACCTGCTTTTGGCGAATAAGGCTGTACAGAGTAGCCTTTATAGATTAACTCTTTATTCCAAAGTTGCTTAAGGACCCACCATACAGACTCAATATACTTAGTTTTATAGGTAACATATGGGTCGTTCATATCTACCCAATAACCCATATCTTCAGTCAGCTTATTCCATATATCGGTATAACGCATTACTGCTTTTCGGCAAGCATCATTATAGTCTGTGACACTGATTTTTTTACCGATATCTTCTTTTGTAATTCCTAGCTCTTTTTCAACACCTAGCTCAACAGGCAAGCCATGAGTATCCCAGCCAGCTTTTCTTTTTACCTGAAAGCCTTCCAAGGTTTTGAATCTGCAGAAAATATCTTTTATAGCTCTACCCATTACGTGGTGTATTCCAGGTAATCCATTGGCAGAAGGTGGCCCTTCATAAAAAGTAAACGTAGGCTTACCTTCACGCTCACTAATGCTTTTTTCAAAGGTGTTATCCGCTTTCCAGCGATTTAAAACTTCTTTATGTATATCAGCTAAATCTAGCTGCTTGAATTCAGGATATTTTGATGCCATCTAAGCTCCTTGTTTTTAAGAATTGCAAATTTAAGAATAATGCTTGGCTTTGAGGCTGTTGAATTAAGGAAGAGGGCAATTAGATATAAAGATTATCTTAAGTTCGCAGTATCAATTGAGATTTTAAAGAAATGAGACTCTATTTAAGCCTATTTTTCTTGTTCTTCTTTTCTTTGTTTGGCCTTAAAGCCGATACACTTACGGTAGGCGTACATCACGTTAGTCCATTCGTAAGAATCAGTCCAGATAGCATTCCGAGAGGATTGAGCATTGATTTTTGGAAGATGATTAGTGCTGATTTGGATTATAAAGTGAAGTATAAAATATATCCAGACCTTGAAAGTTTGATCTCAGGTATTGAGAATGAAGAAGTAGATCTTTCCATTAACCCTCTTACCATTACGCCTGAAAGATTGAAAGTGATGAATTTCAGTCAACCTTATTTTATCTCGGGCACTTCATTTGCCATGAGAAAGGTTAATAGTTGGACTCAAGTAGTGCGCAATATATTTACATGGCAGTTCATTTCTGCAGTCAGTGGTTTGGCTGTAATTATTTGGATCTTTGGTTTTTTGGTTTGGTTAGCAGAAAGAAAGAAGAATCCTGTTCACTTTAGAAAAGGTCATAAAGGTTTATGGGATGGATTTTGGTGGTCTGCAGTAACCATGACCACTGTAGGATATGGAGATAAAGCTCCTAAAACAAAGACAGGCAGGGTGCTTGCAATTATATGGATGTTTACCGCTATCGTTTTAATATCGGGTTTAACCGCAGGTATTGCTAGTTCTTTAACAGTCACAAATATAAACTCTGCAGTAGTCAGTGTTCATGATCTATCAAGACTTAAAGTGGCGACTATTAAAGGAAGCAGTGCTGAAGATTATCTAAATTTATTTGGAATAGAGGCGGTAGAATATGCAAAGCCTTTTGATGCCTTAAAGGCAGTTCAGTCTAAACAGATAGATGTGTTTGTCTACGATCGCCTGATTATTGAGCATTTTGTCAAAAGATTTGAAATGAACAATCTCACGGTTCTTCCGCAAGATTTAAAAACGGACTATTTTGGATTTAGCCTTCCAAAATCAAGTTCATTTGCGGACACCATTAATCCCCTCATCTTAGAAAAGTGCAGATCTAATGACTGGCAAAGAGCTTTGCTAAATAATAAGAACTAAACGGTAGCAATACATTTAAGTTCAATGGCTATAGGTGTAGGAAGCGCATTGATAGCTATAGTTGTTCTGCAAGGTTTAGGATCCATATCCTTAAAGTATTCAGCATAGATTTTATTAAATGCTTGAAAATCTCTTTTCATATCTACTAAGAAAACCTGAATGTCCACTAGCTTATCCCAACTACTATTATTCTCTTCTAGAATAGCCTTAACATTGGCAAAAACCGAATGCACTTGAGCCTCAAAGTCAAACTGAATAAAATTACCATTATGATCTAATTCTAAACCGGGTACTCCAGAATCATTGGCGTCAGAGCCTGCGATTCTTGGGCCAACGCCGCTTAAAAAAAGTATTTCTCCAACTCTTCTTGCTAATGGATATAAACCAACTGGCTTGGGTGCTTTTGACATAGTTTATTGAAATTTTATTCTTCTAACTGAGATTTAGGTGCTTCTAATGGAAGATAGGCCAATTTATCACCTTTTTGAAGGTTAGGCCAATCTCTTAAAATAAATTTAGGGTCTTCGTCTTTTCTGAGCAAGAATAAGGGAAGAATTCTATTGTAATTCTTTTTCAAGATTGCAGACTTCATGATTTCATCAGAACAGTCTTCAACTATTATTTCTTTATTGGATCTAGTTGCTTGAGTTAGCCTGAGGTAATCCACTTTACCCTCAAATAGCACAAACTTAGGAACCTCCAATGCCTTAGATTCTATTTCCTTCTTACTGCTGATTCTGAAGACATTATGCTCTTCAAACTCTGTTCTGAAAAGCTTTCCAGCTAGATTGTTTATTTCGTGGCTGGAAGTTAATGAAACTAGGCTACCTAAAATATTTAAGTCTAATTCATCCATAATAGAATCGGAAAGGATATTTCCTTCATATACTTCAAAACCAAGATCTCGAGCTTCTTTTATATTAGCTCTGGAGCTATCGGCTAATACTACAGGAACATTATAATCTTTTAAAAAAGAAGCAAGGAACCGACTGTTTTCATTAGCACCGGCAAACAAAACCCCTCTGGGTTCTTCTCTTTCTACTCCTAATAATTTAGCAATAGGTTTTGCTGTTCCTCCTTGCAGAACTACCGTTCCTACAATCATTAGGAAGGTTAGAGGTAAAATCATTTCTGCCTGTTCAACACTAATGCCGGCAGGAGGATTTTGAGTTAGCTGCAAACTAAATAGAGAGGCAACGGCCGCTGCAACAATTCCTTTAGGACCAACCCAAGACATGAATAACTTTTCTTTAAAACTAAAGCCTTTTTTTATGGTGCTTAAGAATACTATTATGGGTCTGATAACAAGAATAACTACTAGAAAAAGGTAGATGCTTGGCCATCCTAGCTTTAAAACCTGCGCCATTTCTATTCTACTAGAAAGCAGAATAAACAATACTGAGATTAGAATAATACTTACATCTTCTTTAAAGCTGAGGATTTTTCGCATTTCCTCAATTTTAGAATTTGCCAATACAATTCCCATTATAGTTGCGGCCATTAAGCCTGCCTCTGGGTGGATAAGCTCACTGAAAGTAAAGGCAAAAATCACAAGACCCAGCGTAAATACATTATGAAGATAAACAGGTAATCTGTTTTTTAATAATACCCACCTTAAGAATAAGGCGGATAAAGTACCAATTAGGACACCAGTGGCTATGGTTATAATGAACTCTTGAAAAACCTCTACTGTAGATCTAGTTTCATAATGTCCAGATTGCACAAATTCATAAGCCAATACAGCAATCAGAGCTCCAAAAGGATCAATAAGAATCCCTTCCCATTTAAGCACAGAATTAATTTTTTCTTTTGCTCTGACATTTCTTAAAATCGGAATGACAACGGTTGGACCGGATACAATGATAAGAGCTCCTAAAAGAAATGCTAATCGTATATCCATGTCTAAGAAGTAATGAGCGGCAAACCCACCTCCTACTAAAGTTATAATAGGCCCTAAGATCAATAGGTTTCTAACGGTTCCTGCTTGGTGTTTTATTTCTGAAAACTTAAGTGTCAGCCCTCCCTCAAATAGAATCACACCAACAGAAATCGAAACAAAACTAAAAAGGAAATCTCCGCTAAATATAGAGTCTCCAGAGAATACAGGAGCGCCATCAGCGGTGAAAAAAGTCGAAAGAGGCCCAAAGGCTAGGCCAATTAATATCAAAGGAAGAATGGCCGGAACTTTGATTCTCCAGGCCAACCATTGAGCAAGAACGCTCAAAACTAGTATGCTCGCTAATTCTATCATTCTAAATTAAACTTTATAGTACATTAACCTTGCACTTTCTGTTTTAAAGCGCTTAAATTGACTAGAATACAAAATTGATGGTGGTGCACTTTCCATTGGGACATACTTAAACCCAAAATCTTCAAAGAAGTTTTCCATACCATCATTCAAGAGATATATATGCTCTTTTTGAAAATACTGTGTCATATCAATAGCGTATTGAACCAATACTTTAGAGTAATTATTTCCTTGCCAATCTTTATCAATAGCTAAAGATCGCAATAGAGCTGTGTTAAAGTAAAACTCTAAGCCAATAGTTCCTACAATTTTATTGTCTTCATGAATCCCGTAATAACGAGCATTCAGATTGTCCAAACCCTCCGCTACTAAATTAGATTGCTGAAGAAACTCTTTTAGTTGAGGATCATGGACATTAATTTTTTCTATACAAACGGGCTTCATAGTTCTTTATCTTACCTCGGTAATTTCCTAAAAGCATTTCAGCTATCAAAATAAAGTGGACACAATAATAATCTATACAAACATAATGATGATTATAGCGTTTACAATAAATTTGCAACTATGAAGATATATACCAAAACAGGAGATGATGGCACCACAGGTTTAATCGGTGGCCAAAGGGTCTCTAAGGCTGATTTGAGAATTGAGTCTTATGGTACCGTTGATGAACTCAATGCATTCTTGGGTATTATTAGGGACCATTCGCAGCATGAGTATGTAAACCAAGAGATTGTTCAAATACAGAATATGCTCTTTAATTTAGGTTCTAACTTGGCCTCTAATTCTTCTAAGTCTAGAGAAAACTTGCCTAAAGTGCAGCAAGAGGATATTGATTTTTTGGAAAAGGCAATTGATCAAATGGATTATGAGCTAGAGCCTTTATCGAATTTTATTTTGCCTGGTGGCGATTTATGTTCGTCATACACTCATGCAGCAAGAGCTATTTGCCGACGTGCCGAGCGAAGGGTAGTTTCCTTGTTTCTGGAAGAAGAAGAAATAGAACATATAGCTGAGTATTTGAATAGGTTAAGCGATTATCTTTTTACTCTAGGTAGATTTTTTACTTCAAAAAATCAAGGTGTAGAAACGCCTTGGAGGTCAAAGGCTTAGATTGATGCAGAAAAAAATAATAATATATTAGGATAAGTAAATCAAAAATTTACTTTTGCAAAAATTATAATTAAGAATAATAATGTACTGGACTCTTGAATTAGCTAGTTACCTAAGTGATGCCCCTTGGCCAGCTACCAAGGATGAGCTTATTGATTTTGCCATTCGTACTGGCGCACCTTTAGAGGTTGTAGAGAATCTTCAAGCAATTGAATTTGATGAGGACGAGGTATATGAGACCATAGAAGATATTTGGCCAGACTATCCTTCAGAAGAAGATTTTCTCTGGAACGAGGAAGAATATTAAAGATTTTATAAGTCCCGCCCTTGAGCGGGACTTATTTTTTTTGACACTATGTCACATTCAACGCAATGGACAGATGTTTGTAAGCTTCTTTTACAAGCATATTGATTAACTTCGCATCTCTTTTTTTAAAGATCAGAACCCGATATAATGATTGGAAATATATTACAGAAGCTATTTGGCTCAAAGAGCGATAGAGATATAAAAAAATTAATGCCTCTTGTTGATGAGGTAAAAGCTGCTGAACCAGCTATTAAAGCTCTGAATGATGATGAGCTGAGAGGGAAAACTTTAGAGTTCAAAGAAAGAATCGCGGAAGCGGCAAAAACGGAGAACGATAGAATTAAAACTCTAGAAGAAGAACTAACTGCGGACCTAAGCATAGAAGAGAAAGAGCAGAAGTATGAAGAAATTGACAGCTTAAAGGTAGAAGCCTATAAAAAAGAAGAAGAGGTTCTTAATCTAATAAAAGGAGAAGCTTTTGCTGTTGTTAAGGAGACTGCTAGAAGGTTAGCAGAAAATGGTTCTTTAAAAGTAAAAGTTAGCGATAAGGATAGAGAGTTTGCTGAAATTACAGATGCGGTTGAAATAGATGGTGATACTGCAATTTGGAAAAATAATTGGTCTGCAGCTAATATTTCCATCACTTGGGACATGGTACATTATGATGTGCAGCTCATTGGAGGTGGTGTAATTCACTCTGGAAGTATCGCAGAAATGGCAACAGGAGAGGGAAAAACATTAGTTGCAACCTTGCCTGTTTATTTAAATGCTCTACCCGGAAGAGGAGTACACTTAGTAACTGTAAATGATTACTTAGCACGACGTGACTCTGAGTGGATGGGGCCTCTTTATCAATTCCACGGTCTAAGTGTTGACTGTATAGACAAGCATAAGCCAAGTTCAGACGAAAGAAGGAAAGCGTATCAAGCAGACATCACTTTTGGAACTAATAATGAATTTGGTTTTGACTATTTAAGAGACAATATGGCGCATAGTCCTGAGGACTTAGTGCAACGCCCACATAACTTTGCAATTGTTGATGAGGTGGATTCGGTATTAATTGATGATGCTAGAACTCCATTGATTATCTCTGGCCCTACACCTTCAGGAGATCGCCATGAGTTTAATGAGCTAAAACCTCATATCGTAAAACTTGTTGACGCTCAAAAAACGATTGTTATCAAGGAGTTGAAAGAGGCCAAGGAGCTTATAAAGGCTGGTGATACTAAGCTAGGTGGAGAAAGATTACTTAGGGCGCATAGAGGATTCCCTAAGAGTAAGGCAATTATTAAATTCTTAAGCTCTGATGGTATGAGAGCTTTGCTTCAGAAAACAGAGAATAAGTTTATGGAGCAGCAAAGTAAGGATATGCACATCATTGATGATGAGCTTTACTTTACGATTGATGAAAAGCAAAATCAAATTGATTTAACTGATAAGGGAGTTGATCTTTTATCTGAGAATACAGATAGAGATTTCTTCTTAATGCCAGATATCTCTAAGCTATTAGGAGATTTAGAAGCAGAAGAGCTAGATAGCCTTGATCGCGCCAAGAAGAAAGAAGAAATCATGAGAGATTTCTCTATCAAAAGTGAGCGTATTCACACTATGAATCAATTGTTAAAGGCGTATTCTCTTTTTGAAAAGGATGTAGAGTATGTTTTAATGGATAACTCTGTTAAAATTGTTGATGAGCAAACTGGCCGTATCATGGACGGTAGAAGATACTCTGATGGTCTTCACCAAGCCATTGAAGCAAAAGAAAATGTAAAGATTGAAGCGGCAACGCAAACCTATGCTACGATTACACTTCAGAATTATTTCAGAATGTATAATAAGCTTAGTGGTATGACTGGTACCGCTGAAACTGAAGCGGGTGAATTCTTTGATATCTATGAGCTAGAAGTAACTGTTATCCCGACCAACAGACCTATTGCTAGAGATGATAGACAAGACTTAGTTTATAAAACTAAAAGAGAAAAATATAATGCAGTAATTGAAGAAATTCAATCATTAGTCGATGCTTCTAGACCTGTTCTTGTAGGTACCACAAGTGTTGAGATTTCTGAATTACTTGGTCGTGCATTAAAGCTTAGAAAGATTAAGCATAATGTTCTGAATGCAAAACTACATCAAAAAGAAGCTGATATAGTAGCTGAAGCAGGTCGTCCTGGAACAGTAACCATAGCTACCAATATGGCTGGTCGTGGTACCGATATTAAGTTGAGCCCTGAAGCAAAAGCAGCGGGTGGTCTTGCTATTATTGGTACAGAAAGACATGACTCAAGACGTGTTGACCGTCAGTTAAGAGGTAGAGCCGGTAGACAAGGAGATGTCGGTAGCTCTCAATTCTTTGTTTCATTAGAAGATAATCTGATGAGATTATTTGGATCGGAGAGAGTGGCTAGCTTAATGGACAGAATGGGTCTTAAAGAAGGTGAGGTTATTCAACACGGAATGGTTTCTAAATCTATTGAAAGAGCTCAAAAGAAAGTAGAGGAAAACAACTTCGGTGTAAGAAAGAAATTATTGGAATACGATGATGTAATGAGCTCTCAAAGAGAGGTTATTTACAAAGCAAGAAAACACGCTCTTTATGGAGATCGTCTTCAATTAGATATCGCAAATATGTTCTATGAGACTATTGAAAGTCTTTTAGAAGAATACCATACGGCCAAGGATTTTGGAGGATTCCAACTAGAGTGGATGAGGACTTTTGCTTTAGAACTTAGTTTGGCTGAAGAGGAGTTTAATAAATCTAAAGCTGAGGATTTACAAGCTTCTCTTTACCAAAATGTAATGAAGGAGTATGAACTTAAGAATGATCGTATCGCCCAAATGGCAATTCCCGTTATTAAGGACGTATTTGATAAACAAGCCGATAAATTTGAAAACATAGTAGTTCCTCTAACTGATGGACAAAAGGCTATTCAGGTTGTAACAAACCTAAAGAAAGCTTCAAGCTCTGAAGGAAAGCAGCTATTAAGAGATCTTGAAAAGTCTATAGTTCTTTCGTTTATTGATGATAGTTGGAAAGAGCATTTAAGGGATATGGATGATCTTAGACAAACCGTTCAAGGTGCCGTGTATGAGCAGAAGGATCCTCTGTTAATCTATAAGTTTGAGGCCTTCAATCTATTTAAATCAATGAGAGATAAAAGTAACAAAGAAGTTGTTTCTTTCTTATTTAAAGCTCAATTGCCAAATTCTGAAGGAACTCAATTGCAAAAGGCTCCGGAAAGAAAAAAGGTCTCTTATGATAATCTACAAACATCTCATCCTGATGCTAATGAAGCTTCATCTCCTTCAGGTAGCGCGGGACAAGCTCAGGCCAAGCCTCAAAGACCTAAGGCTCAACCAATGGTTTCAGAGAAGAGATATGGAAGAAATGACCTTGTTAAATTGAAGAAGCTTGGAACAGGTGAAGTTCAAGAAATGAAGTATAAAAAAGCGGAAGCTTTAGTGGCTTCTCAACAATGGATTTTAATCGATTAATCAAGCTCCAAATCTCTGTTGTAAGCTTGAATGTGAATTTACAACTTAAGCTGAATTAGATCTTATGAAGCCTCAAAGCTGCTTCTTCTAATGTGCTGTCATTTTTTGCAAAGCAGAATCTCAATACTTTATTATTGACATTCTGATGGTAAAATGAGCTAAGCGGAATAGTTTCTGAGAAAATGCTGTTTTTAAGACTGGGTAATTTGGATTTTATTGTGCTAAGTGCTTTCATCATGTTTGCTTGCTAACCCACGTTTCTGGAATAATTTGCAAGGGGAGGAGCTTGAAGATCAAATATAAGCTAGTTGAAACTAACATTGCCTCAAAATTGTTTTAGACATGACTAAATTTCTTTTACCAAAAGAAATATTAAAAGACTAAGAACTCTTTGTGCCCAATAATGGATTCAATAGAAAGTAGTTCGTAATTTCACCAACAAAAGAAGTGAACTTACTTTCGGTAGAAAATATTACAAAAGCATACGGAGCCAGAGTCCTTTTTCAGGATTTGAGTTTTGGTTTGCAAGAGGGACAAAAGTCTGCAATTGTTGCAAAAAACGGATCGGGGAAAACCACCATTCTGAAAATACTTGCAGGAAAAGATCAAGCAGATAGCGGTATAGTAAGTTATAGAAAGGGAGTGAAAGTATCTTACCTTCCTCAGGAACCTGAGCTTGATGAATCAAAAAATTTAATTGATAATGTACTTGCCGAGGGCCATCCAGCAACAGATGCCATAAAGAACTATGAGAAGGCTTTAAGTAATCCGGAGAATGAAGAGGCTTACCAAAAAGCTTTTGATGCCATGGATAGAAATGATGCCTGGGATTTTGAAAATCAGGTAAAGCAAGTCCTGGGTAAATTAGGATTGCATGATCTGGAATTGGGAGTTGCTAAAATGTCTGGAGGTCAAAGAAAAAGACTAGCCTTAGCTAAAGTTCTTATCGCTAAACCAGACTTATTAATTCTGGATGAGCCAACTAACCACTTGGATTTATCTATGATAGAATGGCTTGAGGAGTATTTAAGCCAACAATCACTAAGCTTGTTAATGGTAACGCATGATAGATACTTCTTAGAGAATATCTGTGATCAGATTCTTGAGCTTGACCAAGAGAAGTTATTTCAACATCCTGGAAGTTATTCGGAGTTTTTGATAAGACAAAGCGAAAGAAGAAGTGTGGAATCTGTGCAAAAAGACAAGGCAAGTAACCTTTTAAGAAAGGAGCTTGAGTGGATGCGCCGACAACCAAAAGCAAGAGGTACTAAATCAAAGGCCAGAATAGACGCCTTTTTTGGTCTAAAAGACAAGGCTAAAGCTGGACCTGACTTAGGGCAAGTACAGATGGAGGTCCAAATGACAAGATTAGGCTCTAAAATATTAGAGCTTCATAAACTGAAGAAGAACTTTGGTCCTAAGAAGATTTTAGATGGCTTTAGTTATAATTTCAAGAAAGGAGAGAGAATTGGTATTATTGGATCTAATGGCTCTGGAAAAACAACCTTCCTAAACCTTATCTCTTCTAGAGAGGAAATTGATGGAGGAAAAATAGTAAAAGGGGATACCGTAAAGTATGGTTATTATACTCAGAAAGGAATCAGTTTTAAGCCCGGAAAAAGGGTTATTGATATTATAAAGGACATAGCTGAATTTTTACCAATCGGAAAGAAAGGTAGAGAGATAAGTGCAAGTATGATGTTAGATCGCTTCTTGTTTTCAGGAGATCAGCAGTATAGTCAAGTAGAGAAATTATCTGGAGGTGAGAAAAGAAGACTATACCTACTTACGGTTTTAATGGCTAATCCGAACTTCTTAATCTTAGATGAGCCTACTAACGATTTAGATATTCTAACTCTAAATGTTCTAGAGGAGTTCTTGGTTGAATTTAATGGCTGTTTGATTATTGTTACCCATGATAGATTCTTTATGGATAAACTTTGTGACCAGCTGTTTGTATTTAAAGGCGAAGGAGACGTTGAGGTTTTTCCAGGGAATTATACGGACTATAGAGACAAAGAAGCAAGTATCGCGGAAACAGAAAAACTTAGGTCCAAAAGCTTAGTGAAGCCGACAGTTAAAAAGAAAGAGGCTCAAAGTTCTGAAAAGAAAACAAAGCTTACCTATGCTGAAAAGATTGAATTTGAAGAATTGGGAGGTAAAAT
Source organism: uncultured Schleiferiaceae bacterium (assembly GCA_965661265.1). Classification (GTDB taxonomy): domain Bacteria; phylum Bacteroidota; class Bacteroidia; order Flavobacteriales; family Schleiferiaceae; genus CBFIDE01. The sequence goes on from CBFIDE010000002.1 coordinate 95,404, forward strand.
AGAGGAACTTGAAAAAAGACTAGCTGCAATTACTTTGGAATTTCAAGATGCAACTTCTGACGCCGAGGCTTTGGAAAAGCTTTCTAAAGAATCCAAGAAGATTCAAGAAGAATTAGATAGCTCAGAATTAAGATGGCTAGAGTTAAGCGAATACAATACTTAATTTATAAATTGCCATTATAGTGGATAGAAAAGCAATCATAGAATTAGAGGGAATCATTAGAAACTTTAAACTGGGCAGTCAAACCGTTAAAGTTTTGAAGAGCATAGACCTTAAAATCTTATCCAATGAGTATGTGGCTCTAATGGGACCTTCTGGATCAGGAAAGTCTACACTCATGAATATCCTTGGTTGTTTGGATACCCCTACGGCAGGAAAGTATAACTTGAATGGTAAGGATGTTAGCTCTTTAGTGGATGATCAATTGGCTGAAATCAGAAATTCAGAAATTGGATTTGTTTTTCAAACCTTTAATTTATTACCTAGATCTACCGCTTTAGAAAATGTTATGCTGCCTTTGATATATGCAGGCTATAGTAAGTCTGAAAGAATTGCACGTGCTGAAGAAGTTCTAACCCAAGTAGGACTAGATGATAGAATGGATCACAGACCAAATCAACTTTCAGGTGGGCAAAGACAGAGGGTTGCTGTAGCAAGGGCGCTAGCAAATAAGCCAAGTATTATTCTTGCAGATGAACCTACCGGAAATTTAGATAGTACCACCAGTGCTGAGATCATGGCGCTTTTTCAAGAGATTCATGACGCAGGTAATACTGTTATATTGGTGACCCACGAAGAAGATATCGCCTCAAGGGCAAAAAGAATTATTAGGTTAAAAGACGGAGAAATAGATAGCGATAAAGATATATGAGTACAACATTTGAAATGAAAGGAAAGTCAGCATTAGTGGGCGGAAGTAGCGCCGGAATTGGTTTGGCTACAGCACAATTATTGGCAGAACAAGGAGCCAATGTTACACTAATCGCAAGAAACGAAGAGCGCCTGAAGACAGCTGTTTCTAGCTTGCCTAAGGCTGAAGGCCAAAAGCACGGATATTTGATTGCGGACTATTCCAATGTAGAAACTTTGAGAATTAGTATTGAGGAATTTGCTAAGAATAATACAGTTGATTTATTAGTAAATAATACCGGAGGACCACCCGCTGGACCTGCGCATTTAGCAAGTGTAGAGGAGTATATAAGCGCCTTTACTCAACACTTAATTTGCAATCAGATTATTACGCAAGCTGTAGTTGGCGGAATGAAAGAAAGAAAGTTTGGAAGAATTGTAAATGTGATTTCTACTTCTGTGAAAGTTCCTTTACCAAATTTAGGTGTAAGTAATACTATTAGAGGTGCCGTAGGAAATTGGAGCAAGACTCTTGCTAATGAGCTGGGTAAATTCAATATCACCGTGAATAATGTTCTTCCAGGAGCTACACAAACAGATCGACTAAAGAGTATAATTGAGAATAAATCCAAGAAATTGAACATCGCCTTTGAAGAGGTAGAAAAGGAAATGTTGTCTGAAGTTCCAATGGCAAGGTTTGCTAAACCACAAGAAGTAGCTTCAGCAGTAGTCTTTCTGTGCAGTTCTTGGGCCTCATACATCAATGGAATTAATATCCCAGTAGACGGAGGAAGAACCCCTAATTTATAATGAGATTACTGATTATAAGTGTTTTTTGCTTTTTGTCTAGTATAATGCTTGGGCAGAAAGAGCGCTCACTCAATGTAGAATTGGGTGGAACGGGACTGTATAGTATTCAGTATGAGCGCTGGTTTGCAGAGAAGAATGACTTTAATTTTAGTTATAGCCTTGGATTCGGCTGGATGCCTTCATACTTTAATGCACCCTTAATGCTAAACGCTTATAAAGGAAATGGGAAACATTATTTGCAAACCTCTTTAGGAATACTGCTTTATGCATCTAAAGGTTCAGATATAGCGTTTCCTAATACAGGAGGAGACGGGAAGTTAGGATTACTCGCTTATGCGGGATACTATTATAAACCAAATGATAAATTTGGATTGAAGCTTGGAGCTTATATGGGAACTGTAGAGTCAGAGTTTGGCGGATTGCCAGCTTTAAGTATAGTGTTCCCTCTTTAAGAAATTAAATCGCCCTTGAGGCAAAAAATAATTCAGATAAAATCTTTACTGATGGAGAAATTAAGCAATTATATAAACGGTCAATTGAAACCGACTGCTGAATATCTTGATAATATTGAGCCCGCTACGGGTAAAGTTTATAGTTTAATTCCAAAGTCTGGAAAGAATGAGGTTACTGAAGCTTATGAAGCTGCTAGGAATGCTTTTCCCGCTTGGCGCGATTTGAGTACAAAAGAAAGATCAAATTATATATTGAAAATCAGTGCGCTTATTGATGCTAATTTAGAGGAATTAGCAAGTGCTGAAAGTAGAGATAATGGGAAGCCATTAAAGCTTGCGCGCTCTGTAGATATTCCTAGGGCTAGAGATAATTTTTCCTTTTATGCCACGGCTATCTTGCATCAAGAGGGGCAGTTTCATGATATGGGAACCAAAGGATTTAACTATACTCTAAGAAGACCTCTAGGTGTTGTTGGCTGTATTTCTCCATGGAATTTACCTCTATATCTTTTTAGCTGGAAAATTGCACCGGCTTTAGCTTCTGGTAATTGCGTTGTTGCTAAACCATCAGAGGTTACTCCCTTTACAGCTTATCTGTTGAGTAAAATTTGCATTGAAGCTGGTTTGCCGGCTGGAGTTTTAAATATTGTTCATGGACTAGGTGGCGAGGCGGGACAGGCTATCGTTGAACATCCAGGAATTTCTGCTATTAGTTTTACTGGTGGCACAAAAACAGGTGAGCATATCGCTAGAGAAGCCGCTCCAAAATTCAAGAAACTGAGTCTTGAGTTGGGCGGAAAGAATCCAAATGTAATTTTTGCTGACTGTGATTTTGACGCTGCCGTGAGCACTGCAGCAAGGGCTTCATTTACCAATCAAGGACAGATTTGCCTTTGTGGTAGTAGAATAATGGTGGAAGAATCTATCTATGAAAAGTTCAAAAATGCATTTGTAGAAAAGGTGAAGAAATTGAAAGTTGGTCATCCAAATAATGCAGATTCAAATCTTGGTGCCGTAGTTTCTGAGGATCATATGAATAAGGTTTTATCTTATGTAGAGCTTGCTAAAACAGAGGGAGGAACAGTTTTATGTGGTGGAAAAAGAAAAATTTTAGAGGGTGATTCTGCTGGTGGATATTACCTAGAGCCAACTGTAATTGAAGGGCTTGCTCAAAGCTGTAGAACAAATCAAGAAGAAATCTTTGGGCCAGTTGTTACCATTGGATCCTTTAAAAATGAGGCCGAGGCTATTGAAATGGCGAACTCAACAAAGTATGGATTGGCATCGATGGTTTGGACGGAGAATTTGAAAAAGGCACATCGTGTAGCTGAGCAAATCGATGCCGGAATTGTATGGGTGAACTGCTGGCTAGTTAGAGATCTTAGAACTCCTTTTGGTGGAGTAAAAGAAAGTGGAGTTGGTAGAGAAGGGGGCTTTGAAGCTTTAGACTTTTTTACTGAACCCAAGAACGTTTGCATGACCTTTTAGGTCTGCTTATTCATCATCACTTCTGTCTAATAGCTTAGGTTCAATTTGTTTGTTTGGAGAAGCACCTAAAGTTCTCAATCTTTCGGTTCTTCTTACTAGATTACCAGAGCCTTCTGTAAGCTTATTCATCGCATCATCATAAGTTCCTTTTACGGTCTTTAATTGACTGCCTAGTTTTAGAAGGTCGGTGGTAAACCCAACAAATTTATCATAGAGATCTCCGGCCTGTCTTGCTATTTCGTCTGCGTTTTTACTTTGAGCGTCCTGTTTCCAGATGTAAGAAATGGTTCTTAATGTTGCTAAAAGAGTAGAGGTTCCTACCAATACCAAATTGCTTTTTAAGGCTTCTTCAAAAAGACTTGGATCTTCTCTTAATGCTAAGGTTAAAGCAGGCTCATTGGCTACAAACATAAGTACATAAGAAGGAGTAGTTATACCGTAAAGCTCATGATATTTCTTAGCACTCAAGCCTTTTATATGAAGCCTAAGGCTGTCTAAATGTTCCTTAATATAACGCTTGCCTTCAGCTTCATCTTCTGTTTGTACAAAGTTTGTATAGGCCGTTAAAGAAACTTTTGAATCAATGATGATATTCTTTCCATCAGGTAGATCAATGATATAATCTAAGCGCTGATTTTTGCCTTCTTCATTTTTAAAGTTTTCCTCTTTCCTATAATGCGTATCCTTTATTAGGCCTGCTGATTCTAATATTTTCTCTAGTTGAAATTCGCCCCAATTACCTTGAGTTTTAGAATCGCCTCTAAGTGCTTTAGTTAAACTCTTGGCGTCTTCAGTGATCTCTTTATTAAGATGCTTCAGCTGCAAAATTTCTTGAACTAAGGTTGCATTTCTCTTTTCGTCCTGAAGGTTTGTAGTTTCAACTTTCTCTTGAAACTCTTTTATTTTGAGCTGAAGTGGATTCAGAATCACCTCTAAATGATCTTTATTCTTATCAGCTATTTTCTGAGAGTTCTCATCTAGAATATTTTGACTAAGCGCCTTAAATTTTAATAGAAGCTCTTCATTATTTTTTTCTTGATTGTCTTTTTGCTCTTTTAATTTTTCCTCAAGAGTAGTTTTGAATGCTTCAAGGCTTGCAATTTGAGATTTCAATTTGCTCAATTCATTGATATACTCTTGAATCGTATTTTCCTTTTTTTGTAGCTCTTCAGATTTTGAACTTAAGTTACTTTCGGCAGCTTGCTGTTGAGATTTTAATTTAATAATCTCATTATTACTTTCTGATAGTGCTGATTGACCTTTGCTTTTAGCCAATAGCCAACCTATGAGTAAGCCTACTATTAAACCTAATATAATTTGAAGTATTTCCATTAGAAGTAAATCTTGTATAATTCAGAAATCCCACTCATTATCATTTGAGCAGCAAGGGCTCCAACCACAAGGCCCATTAATCTGTTCATCACTTTAAGCCCATTAATACCTAATTTTCTTTTGATATAAGGCATCCTTCTGAGGATAAAGAAATTAGCCAGTGAACAGATTAATATTGCAATTCCAGTTGCAACATAAGACAATATCTCAGTTTGTTCCCCTCTAATAGAAATTAAAGTTGAGGCCAAACCTGGACCAACAATGATTGGAATAGCCAAGGGAACTATACTGATATCTTCTACCTTATTAGCGGCTGAATGTTCTTTAGAAGTATGGTTCACTTTTTTGTCAAATCCTTGAACCATATTAAAGCCCATAAAAAGAAGAATGAGCCCACCAAAAACTTGAAGTGAATTAGGGCTAATACCAAAAAAACTAAAAATATACGTTCCCAGTAAGAAGGTCACTATCATAGCAATAAATACAGCCTTAGAATTCTTAAAGGCTGTTTCTTGTATAGTTTTCTTGTCTACATCTTCATCTAAAAGACTTAGCATAATAACTCCTGCAGATAATGGATTCATTATCGTAAATATTGTTACCGAGTCATTGAGGACAGATCTTAGAAATTCTATCATTAAGCAAATATAGAATTCTAAAGCTCTTGAATGGATAGAATAAAATTGGTATTTTTAACATTATCTCTATTTATGACTGATTTCCCCAATTTGCCTAATTTAATTCATTGGGCCATTCCCTTTTTTGCACTTGCTGTTTTAGTTGAAGTGATTTTATCAGCTAGGGCTAAGTCTAAAGCATATGAGGCAAAGGATGCTTTAAGCAGTATTGCCATGGGGCTTGGAAATGTATTGATTGATCTACTGAATAAGGCCTTGATTTTTGGAGCTTATTATTGGGTATATCAATTTCATTTCTTTGAGTTTGGCTTTGGAATATTGGCATGGATCTTCTGTTTCTTTGCTGAAGATTTTAGCTATTATTGGTTTCATAGAGCAAGTCATAGCATCCGTTTTTTCTGGGCGAGCCACGTAATCCATCATTCATCACAAAATTATACACTCGCAACAGCCTTGAGGCAAACATGGACTGGGAAAACTACTGGCGCTTTTTTATTCTGGATGTGGATGCCGCTTTTGGGTTTCCACCCGATAATGATCTTCTTTCTTCAAAGCATAAGCTTACTCTACCAATTTTGGATTCATACAGAGCTTATAAAAAAAATGCCAGCTTGGTTTGAGTATATCTTTAATACTCCTTCCCATCACAGGGTCCACCATGGTTCAGATACAGAGTATCTGGATAGAAACCATGCAGGTGTATTGGTGATTTGGGATAGAATGTTTGGCACTTTTGTAGAAGAAAAACATAAACCAACTTACGGATTGACTGAGAATATTCATTCACATAATCCTTTTATTATTGCCACACACGAATGGTGGTCTATGATTAAGGATGTTCGAAAATACCCCCAGTATGCATTAGGATATATTTTTAAGCCACCTGGCTGGAGTCACGATGGAAGTAGAAAGACCTCAAAACAAATGCGAGATCAAATTAAAAAGAATAAATAAGAGGGCTTATTTATAGCTTGTGTATTTGTATGCAAGCCTTATATTTGCTGCACTAATCTGGGGGATTAGCTCAGCTGGCTAGAGCGTTTGACTGGCAGTCAAAAGGTCACCGGTTCGACTCCGGTATTCTCCACAAAAAAAGCCTCAACTTTCGTTGAGGCTTTTTGATTTTAATATCTACGTGGTCTTGATGATTTTGAAGAGGGCTTTTTGGAGCCTTTATTCCTTGAATTTTGTTGAGGTCTTCTTCCTCTACCACCTCCTTGCTTTGGCTTTTCAGTAGAAGCATTTGGATCTGGCTCAAAACCTATGGCATCTCTCATTTTTAATGGAGACTTGGTAAGCTTTTCTATATCTCTAAGGTAAGAGGTTTCGTCTGGGCTAACCAAAGAAATTGCTTCTCCTTTTGCTCCAGCTCTTCCGGTTCTCCCGATTCTATGAACATAGTCCTCCGCTTGGTTTGGAAGCTCAAAGTTCACAACATGAGGTAAAAGAGGAATGTCCAGACCTCTGGCCGCAATATCGGTGGCAACCAAAACTCTAATATCACCACTTTTAAAATTAGCCAATGCTCTAGTTCTAGCACCTTGACTCTTATTTCCGTGAATAGCCGCTGCGCTAATATCCGCTTGCATAAGCTTTTTGGTTAGTTTGTCAGCACCATGTTTTGTTCTTGTAAAAATCAAAACCTGACTCCATTCACCCTCGCTGATTAGCTTAGTGATGAAAATGGGTTTTTTAGCTTTATCTACAAAGTGAGCATACTGCTCAATTTTCTCAACGGTCGTATTCTCAGGAGTAGCTTCTACTCTCACAGGATTGTTTAAGAATTGAGATGCTAAGCCCTTAATCTGTGCAGAAAAGGTAGCAGAGAATAAAAGACTTTGCTTTTTCTCAGGAACTAAGCTTAAAACCTTCTTAATATCTCTTAAGAATCCCATATCTAACATGCGGTCAGCTTCATCTAAAATCAAAACTTCAACACTGCTTAGAGAGCAATAACCTTGATTGACTAAGTCTAATAATCGGCCCGGAGTTGCAATTAAAATATCTACACCTTGGTTTAAGGTCTGAACTTGTGGGTTTTGGTTCACACCCCCAAAAATAACTGCGGATTTGTGGCCTGTATACTTACTATAATCTTTTACTTCTTGAAATACTTGTGCCGCTAACTCCCTTGTTGGGGTTAGAATAAGGGCCTTGATGCGTCTTTTTCTACTGCGGTCTGGAGTTCCTAATAATTGTAAAAGAGGAAGACAAAAGGCCGCTGTTTTACCAGTTCCGGTCTGCGCCGATGCTAGTAGATCTTTCCTGTCTAATACGTGGGGAATAGCTTTTTCTTGAATCGGAGATGGTTCTGTATAACCCTTCTCCTCAATAGCTTGGAGTATGGTCTTTGAAAGACCAAGTTTTTTAAATGACATATAAAATTATAAGCCGCAAAGGTAGGTTCATTTAATCGATCTAATCTATAAATTGATTTTTTCTATAGTTTTCAATCACTTTATTATTAATGCGATGATCAAAGCTTTCTTTTATACTAATTATGGAAATTGCTATTATTAGGTTAAATAGGTAGTATAGTTTCAAGCGTTTGGCTATTTAGCCAGCCAATCTTACCATCTACTAACTTAACTTTTGCCCAATTCTGATACTCTTCTATTATCAAGACTTTACTGCCTTCATGTAAAATGAAAGTGTCTTCTGCCTTTATTCCAGGGCCGCTTTTTGCATAGGAGCTTTCGGAGGTAATAATCGCATACTTATTAAGCTTTTCATATCCTCTGGCTTGAAATGATAAAAGGATACTAAATAATGCTAAACAAGAAGTTAAAATCATAACATTGACAATCTTCTTTGAGCTCTTTCTGATGAAAAACAAATAGGAAAACAAACTCAACAGTAATAACAAAACTAAGCTTATAATCGCCCAAAGATTACTGCTTAACAAGCTCACGAAGCTTTTATATGCAGACCTAAATAGTGGTTCCGGAAGCACTTCAAATTTATCTATCCTACTTTTATTTGCAATTTCAAGATTGTGAATTAGCTCCTCATCTTCCGGGTTGATGATTAAGGCTTTTTCATAATGAAGAATGGCTTGTCCTAGGTTTCCTTCCTTGAAATAAGAGTTTCCAAGGTTGTAAAATAGAGCCGCAGAAGAATGACCCTCTTCAAGTAGTCTGTCAAATAGTTCAATAGCTTTTGCATAATTAGATTCCGAATAAGCATTTACTGCTGAATCCATTAATGGCTCTGTATCACTTGCTGAAAGTGAGAATAATTGAAAGCTTAAAAGTAGTAGGAAGAGCTTTTTCATAATTCGCTTTCTATTTTCATGATCAATGTTGAGCTATCTTCAAAATCTTTTTCTTGACTCGTTTTTGAGTGGGATGAATATCTTGCCATTTCTGCACGAGCTAATAGATCCATTAATGAGTTTATTAACTCTTGGCTTACCTTATGCTCTTCAAGACTTTCCGCAATTTTCTCTTTACTCAACGCACTTTGATTAATACTTAGTTTATCAGAAAAGTATCCCCATAATGCTTGAGATAAGGCTTCGTAAAACTCATCCTTATTAGAGGATTGTAATTCTTTTGCTCTCTTTAAATGCTTCAATGCTAATTTAGAAGCGCGCTTTTTCTTTTGCCCTTTTTTATCTTTTAAAAGTTCTTTTTGTCTTCTAGATAGAAGGAAGATTAAAAAAGGAAGTAGGATTAACAAGGCAAGCAAAAGATAATAGAAGATACTATCAATGAATGCTTTGCCTTCTCCTTTATAAGGTTCTCCAATTTCTCTTTTTACAAACAGTATATCTTCATTAATGTATTCAACAGACTCTTTGAGAACAGCTCCGCCAGTCTCTTGTCTTTGTCCTCCAGGAGCAGGGTCTCCAGCTATTTGAATAATTATTTCCTCAGTTTCTAGATCAATATATTTCCCCTTCTTAGGATCAAAATAAGCGTACTTAATTGGTGGGATTTTATACTCTCCACCAAATCTTGGTACTAAAAGGTACTCTAGCTGCTTATAGCCCTTCATGCCACTTACATCACTGCTAATACTCTCTCTAAATTTAGGTTCATAGACTTCAAATGCAGATGGGAACTGGGGCTCAGGCAGATCTGCTAAACTGATGTTTCCATTTCCGCTTAGCTTAATTTTTAAGCTAATAGATTGATCTGGAGTAATCTCTTTATTATCAACACTCACTTCTAGTTTATACTTGCCAACAGCACCTCCAAAGTAGCTAGGCTTATTGTTAGAAGGCAGTGCTTTAACCTTCAGATTGGGAAAAGGTATAGATACTTGCTGCTCTACCATTTGTTTCATTCTTCTTCCAAAAAAGTCCTTTTGGTTGGTGCTCACATAGGTAGGGATACTCACTTCTACTTTTTCGCCTTTGAGGCTCCTTGCTTTCTGAGGAATTAAAAGCTGCTTAAAAACGGTGGATTTACTATACTTTATGCCATTCACATATTCAGTTTCCGTTTTATAGGCTTTGATATCAATTCTTTTTTTGTAGAAACCGGAAAAGTCTGCATCCTTAATAATCCTAGGTAAGTTTTGATTATTGGACTTGAAATAAAGAATATATTCCGCAACAACTGGTTCCCCTTGATAAATAGAACTCTTATTCAGCTTAACTTTAAGAAAAGCTTCTCTGGCTGCAATCGACGTAGGATCATTTGGATCTTTTGATCCTGGTGCTTCCTCGCTAACCGTCATAACCAAACTATTACTTTCGTAGACTTGGCCATCAACACTTACCGTTGCAGGTCCTATATTTAGCTTGCCTGTTCTTGTAGCTTGAATCATAAAGGAGACAGTTTGTGTAAACTGAATGTCTCTATTTCTCATGACAGTGCTTTCCCCTCTACTTGGACCTCCAACAATTCTGAAACCCTCAAAACTTGGAGGGGTAAAATCCCTGCCTCTATCATTGAGGGCAAACTCAATTACAAAACGCTCATTGATACCCACAAAGGTTTTTTCTACGCTAGCTGTAAATTTAACTTGACCAAAAGAAGCCAAGCCAATTATGCTTAAAAATGTGATGAGGTATATTCTCATTACCAATCCTTTTCTTTTTTGGAGCTAGAGTTGCTTTTTTTCTTTTGCATCTTTTTAGCTAATTCTTCTTCCTTTCTGTCTAACATTTTCATTAATCGCTCCGCATCTTCCTTAGAAATTTCCCTTGGTTTTCCTTCTTGATTTTTTTGATCCTTTTTATCTTGTTGATCTTTGTTTTTTTGATCTTTTTGGTCATCAGAATTTTCATCTTTCTCTTGATCTTTTTGATCTTGATTATTTTTCTGGTCCTGATTTTGATCTTGGTCCTTTTTATCGTCTTTATTTTCTTGATCCTTGTTTTGATCTTGTTGCTGCTGTTGCTGCTGTTGTTGTTCAGCTGCCCTCATACTTTTCTGCAAATTATAACGGGCCTCTTCATCTTTAGGATTTAAGCGCAAAGAGTTTTTATAGGATTCTACAGCCTCTTTAAATTTCTCGCTAGAAGCGAAAGCATTACCTTGGTTATAAAAGGCTTGAGATTTAATTTCTTCTTGTTTTGTCATTTTTGCTGCCAGCTCAAAGGCCTCCGCAGCTTCCTCGTAACGCTCTTGTCTATACAGGGCATTTCCTAGATTGAATTGAGCTTCAATGGCCTTTTCTTCTTCTGTTTTTTCTAGGGCAGAACGCAATGCTATCTCTGATTCTCCAAATTTACTTTCTTCAAAAAGCTTATTGGCTTTAGATATAGTTCTATTGTATTCTTGCCCCTTAGTAAATAAAGCAGAAAGCAGTAGTACACCTATGATTAAAAACTTAGTCTTCATTATTCTTCAGTTTTTCTAACCAAACAGTTTTGCGCTCTGAGATAAAAATATCAATTAAAAAGATAATTAGTACTAATCCTAAAAACCACTGAAACTGATCTTCATAGTCTGAAAACACCTGAGTTTCAAACTCTGTTTTTTCCATTTTGGATAATTCGTCATTGAATTTTTTGGCGGCACTGCTCACGTCTTTGCCAGAGATATATTTAGCATTGCTAATGGAAGCAATTTCTTTCAAGCTGGCCTCGTTCTTTTTACTTAAAACAATGCTCCCTGATTTGTCTTTTTTATAATCAACAATTGATCTTGCGCTATATACAGGAATTGGTCCACCTCTTTCCGTACCAAATCCCACAGTATATATTTTAGTTCCTTTTTCGTTCAAGCTTTGCGCGATTCCTTGGTAAGAGGCTTCGTGGTCTTCACCGTCAGAAAGAACCACTATCATTCTGTTTTTTTGATCTTCATCATCAAAAAAGGAATTAGATAATTCAAGAGCTTCAGCGAGGGCAGTTCCTTGAGTAGGAACCAGATCTGTGCTTATGGAGTTTAAAAACATTCTGGCAGCACCATAGTCTGTCGTAATTGGAAGCTGCGGATATGCTTCTCCTGCATATATTATAATGCCGACTCTGTCTGAAACTAATTCATCTAAGCTTTTAGAGATAAACAGTTTCGCCTTTTCTAACCTATTTGGCTTTACATCTTCTGTAAGCATACTTTTACTCACATCGATGGCAAATACGATATCAACCCCTTTCCTTTTTACATTTTCTAGTCTGCTTCCCACTTTTGGGTTGACAAGGGCTAGGGAAATCGCCGCAAGGCAAATAAGCCAAAGAACTATTTTTAAACCCATCTTATTGCTGCTCATTTGAGGCGCCATGAGTTCTAATATTCTGCTTGAACCAAACTTTTTTAATGCCTTCGATTTTTGTAATCGCCATAGAGCATATAATGCTACTACTAAGGGGATGCTTAGCAAGAACCAGAAGTATTCAGGATGTTCTAATTCGTACATTATATAAAGGATCTTAAGTAAGTAAGTTTTAGTAGGATTTCAAAAAGGAAAAGCCCTAATGCCCAGAAAAGGAAAACGCTAAATTTCTCATCATAGGTATAGTACTTTATTTCTTTAATTTTAGTTTTTTCTAGTTTGTCAATTTCTGAATAGATGGTTTCTAAACTCTTATTATCAGTAGCTCTAAAGTACTGTCCATTGGTTTTTTCGGCGATAGCTTTTAATAGTGTTTCATCAATATTTACGGGGCCTTTCCCAAATTGAATTCGACCTCTCATATCACGACCAACAGGTTGCAAAGCCGTTCCTTTGGTCCCAACTCCTATAGTGTAAACTCTTATTCCAAAGTCATCAGCTAAGTTGGCTGCAGTTATTGGATCAATCTCTCCACTATTATTTTCCCCATCAGACAGTAGGATTATCACCTTGCTTTTGGCTTTACTATCCTTTAATCGATTCACACTGCTGGCTAGACCCATTCCTATAGCCGTTCCGTCTTCTAGGGTTCCTTGTCTGAGGTCTTTTAAGCTGTTTAATATAATTCTATGATCGCTTGTAAGTGGCGCTTGAGTGAAGCTTTCTGCTGCATAAACAACTAATCCAATTCGGTCTGTTTTTCTGTTTTGAACAAAATCAGCAGCTACTTCTTTTGTGGCTTGAAGCCGATTTGGTTGCAAATCGCGCGCAAGCATTGAACTACTTAAATCTAAGGCTAAAATAATGTCAATCCCTTCTTCAGACTTGGTTTTAGTATTTTCTTCTGCCGTTCTTGGCTTTCCTAAAGCAATGATAATTAGAGCCAAGCTTAAAACTCGCAGAATATTTGGAAGGTATACCAAATAGGATTTCCAATTAGCTTTATTGTCTGCCAAGACTGAGACCGTAGAATGGGTTAAGCTAGCGCGTTGCTTATTTCTACTATACCACAAATAGAATATTACTAGCGGTAAAAGAAGCAATAACCACAGAAAAGCTGGATCTTCAAATTGATAGTTACTCATTTTCTAGGCTTTGAGTTTTAGAAAATATTGAGTGATGCTTTAGGATCAATTTTTCTATAACATCTGTGTCCAATAGATGCTGATCAGCATGTGTTTTACCCTTAGCATATTTTATTAAGCTCGTGGCATTTAAGATTCTTGAGAGCTCTCCCTTTTCGTCATTATCTATATAGTCATTCGATAGATTGTCAAGGAGCTCATTCATAGTCATTTCCAAAGCTTTTATCTCGCCAATGCCTTCAAGATATCTTCTATAAATATCAATCAATTCAGAATAATATTCTTTAGGCTCTTCTTTATTCCAAAGCTTAGATTGCTGCAATGAGCGCAATTCTTCTTTAGCCTTGTCAATAGGGCTAATTTCAATCACCACCTCTTCAACAAATTTCTCTATGCGTTTTCTGCCTTTCAGCCATTTAGAAAGAAGGAAAATTAATCCAACTACTAATAGTACAATAGCAAGAATAATTAGGAAGCGTTCCCAATCAAATGGAGCGTCAAGATTTTTTTTAATATCTTGGTAATCAGAGTCTTCTTTGATTTTCAAGGCGTCTATTTTCAGGGCCATTGCATCGGTACTATAGCTTTTGTTACCAATGAAAATTTCTTGTGGAAGCACATAAATATAACCTGTATCAAAACTAATGAGGCTATATTTTATTCCGGTTTGTCCGATTTTTGTGCTATCAATAATAATATTCCTTAGCTCTATTCCTGAACTGTCTTTAAACTCAGTAAAGTTGAGATCTTCTTTTGGTGCGTCCACACTGATCTCAAGAAAAAATTCCTCTCCAATCTTAACTCTATCAGAACTCAATCCTTGAGATAGAATTTGTGCCTGAAGTCCCGAAAGGGAGAGTAGTAAAAGACCAAAAGCTATTAGTATCCTCATGAGTGTGATGCCTTTTGTTTGAAATAGGAAAGTAGTTTAAAAGCGTAGTTGTCCTGCAAATTCATTTTGATACTTCCGGAACCAGATCTTCTAAAACTCTCTTGAAAATATCTGCTTTTTCTTAAAAATTCAGCTTTATGCTGGTTTCGTATTTGGCTTGAATTGGTGTCGATCCACTTGATCTTTTGAGTCTCAGGATCAAGCACTTGAATGAGCCCTAGATTAGGAAGTTCTTCTTCCATAAGGTCATTGACCATTATTCCGGTTACATCATGCTTTTTTGCTAAAAGCTGAAGGGATTTTAGATAATCCTTATCCTGAAAATCAGAAATAATAAATGCAATAGCTTTCTTCTTATGAACACCACTGAAATATCTTAGGGCCTTATTGATATCCGTTCCCTTTGACTTGGGCTCAAACTCTAGTAATTCTCTGATGATTCTGAGAATATGCGACTTTCCTTTTTTTGGAGGAATGAATAATTCCACTTCATCAGAAAAGAGCATTAAGCCAACTTTGTCATTATTTTGGATTGCGCTAAAAGCCAGAGTAGCACAGATTTCAGTAATGTACTCTCTTTTGGTTTGAGTTTGAGATCCAAAGCTTTCACTAGCACTAAGGTCCACTATGAGCATAAAGCTGAGTTCTCTTTCCTCTTCAAAAACTTTAATATATGGCTCGTTCAGTCTAGCTGTTACGTTCCAGTCAATAGCTCTGATGTCATCACCTACGCTATATTTGCGCACCTCAGAAAAAGCCATACCGCGCCCTTTAAAGCTACTATGGTATTCACCTGAGAATAGCTGATTGGATAGACGTTTTGTTTTTATTTCTATCCTTCTGACCTTTTTTAAAAGCTCTTGTGTATTCAATTTATGGGACAATTATTTCGTCAAGAATACTCTTGATAATGTCTTCAGATTTTATGTTTTCAGCTTCAGCTTCATAGGTTACCCCAATTCTATGTCTTAGGACATCTTCTGCAACGGCTCTAACATCTTCTGGAATTACGTATCCTCTTCTTCTAATAAAAGCATGCACTCTTGCCGCATTTGCAAGACTGATACTTCCCCTTGGTGAAGCACCAAAATTGATCAATGGCCTTAAGCTTGCAAGTCTGTAATCCTCTGGCCTTCTGGTGGCAAATACAATGTCAAGAATATAGTTTTCGATTTTCTCATCCATATAGACTTTCTTAATACTTTCTCTAGCCTTAAGAATAGTTTCTAAAGTAACAACAGCCTTAATTTCAGATTTCTGCCCGTTTAGATTCTGCCTCATAATTAGACGCTCATCCTCTAGTTTAGGATAATCTATCACTGTCTTAATCATGAATCTATCACTTTGCGCTTCAGGCAGAGGATAAGTGCCTTCCTGCTCAACAGGGTTTTGGGTGGCAAGCACCAAAAATGGATTTGGCAATTTAAAGGTTGTTTCGCCAATAGTTACTTGTCTTTCTTGCATTGCTTCAAGAAGTGCAGACTGAACTTTTGCTGGAGCTCTGTTAATCTCATCTGCTAAAACAAAGTTGGCAAAAATTGGCCCTTTCTTAATGGCAAATTTATTCTCTTGTATATTATAGATTTGTGTTCCCACGACATCTGAAGGAAGTAAATCTGGAGTAAATTGCACTCTGCTGAAATCAGCATCAATGGCTTTAGCCAAAGAGTTTATTGCCAAAGTCTTTGCAAGACCTGGGACACCTTCTAAAAGAATGTGACCATTTCCTAAAAGGGCTAGCAAAAGGCTCTCAATCATCTTTTTTTGACCGACAATTGTTTTGTTAATTTCCATAATCAGTAAATCAACAAATGCACTTTCTTTATGCACTAATTCATTAATTTCCTGAATATCAAAGTTTTCTTGATTTGTTTCCATTCTAGTTCTTCTATCCTTAACTAATTAGGTTGCAAAAATGCTCCGATTAATCTTAAAATCTAGTTAAAGAGATGTTAAAGTTTTATTTAAAATTATCTGCTAAAGCCTTATTTAATGGGGTTTTATGCGATTATCTAGAAACGTTAAAAAGATTAATATAGTTTACATAAGCACAATCTTTTGATAAATTCATCTTAGTATTAAGTTAACCTGTCAGGCTCATTTTTGACTTGTTAACTAAAAACAGCAAACATGAAAAAACTAGTACTTACTGTTTCAATGGCAGTTGGTTTATTAAGCTTAAATGCTCAAATTAAATTTGATCCTTCCATAGATACTGCATGGGATCCAGCAGTAGCTATTCTTCCAAAATCACCTTTAAAGACTCAAATACTTTTTATAGGTGGTCATGATAAAGTTCAAACTCCTGCAACTTATGGTAACTCAGCCGGAGAAGCATTGGCAAAACAATGGCATGATTTCATAGGTTTCACTCCTGACCCAGCTTCAAATGATCTTGGATGGGTATCGGTAAATCATGAAATGATTATTGCTAATGACAGTATCGGAGATGGTGGAGGAATGACTGTGTTTAAGATCAAAAGAGATCCCAACACAGATTCATTAATTATTGTTGATCAAACACTTACTGATGGAAGAATGGGAAAATTCTTTGCGGTAGATTTTGCTCACACAACAGGAGAGACCGGAATGAATTGTGGTGGAATTTCTTCACCTACTGGTAGAATATGGACTGCAGAAGAGTGGTTTAGATCAGATAATTCCTCAATAGCAGATAGAGATACTTCTGATTTCATTATCGGAACAGGAACCCTTGATGGACAGCTGGCGCCTAATGGTTTTGTTGGTTTCAATGGTCAGCAAATCAAGAAGTATCAGAACTATAACTATATGGTAGAAATTGACCCTAAAGAGGCGGTAGCTATTAGAAAACAATACAATTGGGGTAGACAAGCTTTTGAGGGTGGAGTAATAATGCCAGATAATAAAACGGTTTATTTAGGAGTAGATGATACTCCAGGCTTTTTCACCAAATTTGTTGCAACAACTGCAGGAGATTTTACTATTGGAAAAACATATGTTTATAAGCATGATTCAACAGTTAAGTGGGTCGAAATTGATAATAGCGATTTAAACAAAATGCTAAACTATAAAAATGAGGCAGTGAATTCTAATGCTACGATGTACAATAGACTGGAATGGGTAACAGAAATAGATGGCGTAGTTTATATGACTGAAACAGGTCGTGCCAACCCGGCAAGCCGTTGGAGAGATGAGCATGCGGCAGGAGCTGTTTTAGCGCCTCATCACATTGCTAGAGCGGCTTTGCAATTAACACATCCAGACAGCTCAGATTACGTTGATTACTATGGTAGGGTTTTAAAATTTGATCCATCAACAGATAATATGACTGTATTCTTAGAAGGTGGTCCAGACCTAGCCACTAGTCCTGCTATCAATGCTTACCCTGCAGTTCACCTATCTAATCCTGATGGTTTAAGTAAAATTAATATACATGGTCAGGATTATATGATTATTTGTGAGGATTTAAATCAATCTGATTTTGGTTCTTCTCCTGCAGGAATTGGACGTACATGTGAGATGTATCTTTTAGATATGAGCATCACAACTCCTCGTCTTGATGATTTAGTAAGAATTGCAGTAGTACCTATGGGAGCTGAGGTGACTGGAGCAATTGGAACACCTGACGGAAAGACAATCTTAGTGAATGTTCAGCATCCTAGTTCAAGCAATCCTTTTCCTTATAATAACTCCCTTACGCTAGCAATAACTGGATTTGATGCTAGTACTATCGGCCTAAAAGAAACAAAGCTAGAAAGTGGTTTTTCTGTTTATCCAAACCCTACCTCTAGATTACTTAAATTTAATAGAGTTTCTGATGTCGCTATATACGATATCCAAGGAAAACTAATCAAAGTTTACCGCAACCAAACGGCTATTGATGTATCTGAATTCTCAAAAGGATCTTATATCCTTAAGAATGATTTGGGTGAAGCGATAAAGTTTATAGTAGAATAATAGATTAATTAAAGTGCCCGACCAAATTTTTGGTCGGGCACTTTTCTATTGACATAGGTCTATGAAAAAAATCATTGTTCTTTTTAGTGTTTTATTTCTTAGTCTCATAAGTTCTACCCTTTATTTATCATTTACCGGGCAGACTAGAGCAGATTTGTATCGATATAAATATCTTCAAGATTCAGATCAATTGGAGTTATTATCCTCTTCTTTTTATTCCTTTCTAGCCGCTTCTCGCGATATAAAATCAGAGAAGGCTAAAATCCAAAATGATGTTATTAATCTAAGGTCCGCGTATAAAAAAATAGAGTTTATAAGTGATTATTACTATCCAAAATTTAGCAAGTCCAAAATAAATGGACCACCATTAAATCATTTAAATCCATATTCTTCAAAACCATATATTGAATTTCCTGAGGGTCTTCAAAGACTGGATGAGTTGGCTAATTCTGGATTGAATGAAGAAGAAAGTACAGAGATTATAAAATTATCTAAGTCTTTTGAAAAAAATATTAAAGAGTTGAACTCTTTTGTTAAAAATAGATTCTTTGAAGATCGCGAGATTATAGAAGCATCTAGATTTGAAGTTCTGAGAATTCTGAGCATGGGGATCACTGGTTTTGATACTCCTGGTTCATTAGGGGGCATTGAAGAAAGTGCTGTAGTGCTGCAAAGTCTGTCTGATTATTTAGACGTTTTATCTAAAGATTGTTCTAAAGAAGAACAGAAAACAATCAATAAGTTAAAATCAAAGCTAGACAATGCAATCGCTTTTATTGAAAAAAATAATGACTTCGACACTTTTGATCGAGTGGTGTTTATTAGAGAGTACTTAAATCCAATTTATGGCCTATATGCTGATGTGCAAAAAGCACTTTCTATTGAAACTATTTACCAAACCACAAGTGTAGAACAGCCAATCAATTATCTATCAAGAAGTATCTTTAGCGATGATTTTTATAACCCTTACTACTATACAGGGCTTCAAAAGCATGAGGATAGTAAAGCCTTGAATAAACTTGGTGAGTATTTGTTTTTTGAGCCTGTGTTTAGCAAAAATGCCCAACGTTCTTGTGCAAGTTGTCATAAGCCTGAAAAGGCATTTGCTGATGGTAAGAAAAGCGCTTTGAGCTATGACAGAAATTCAAATTTAAAACGCAATAGCCCTAGCTTGATCAATACTGTTTATTCAGATCGATTTTTTTATGACCTCAGATCTTATCGATTAGAAGAGCAATTAGAACATGTTGTTTTTAGTCATGATGAGTTTAACTTTGATTATTTAAGTGCTATTAAGAGAGTCGCCTCCAGTCAAGAGTATGACTCGCTTTTTACTAAAGCCTTTCCTAGTCATAAGTCAGCAAATATTGTAAGTGAGAATACAATAAGCTTGGCAATTAGCTCTTATATTATTAGCCTTAGCTCTTTTAATTCTGAGGTAGATAAATATTTAAGAATGGAAACTACGAGTCTTGATGAGTCCGTAAAAAAAGGAATGAACTTGTTTATGGGAAAGGCCAATTGTGGAACTTGCCATTTTGCACCAAGTTTTTCAGGTTTAGTGCCGCCCTATTTCACAGAAAATGAGTCTGAAGTTTTAGGAGTATTGGAGGACCCTAATTCTACTGAAATTAGAATTGATCCTGATTTGGGAAGATTTGGCAGTAAAATTCTAACTGAGGAAGTAGGTATTTATAAAAACAGTTTTAAAACTACAACAGTCAGAAACTCAGAGTTAACAGCTCCTTATTTTCATAATGGGGCATTTTCAAGCCTTCAGGAAGTTCTTGATTTTTATAATAATGGCGGAGGAGTAGGTCATGGCCTAAAAATTGAGAATCAAACTTTAGCACCAGATAGCCTAGGTTTGAATAATGAAGAAATCGAATCAATAATTGCATTTTTAACGGCTCTTACGGACACTTCAGGATTGAATAAAAGACCGGATAGACTGCCTGAGATTTTGGAGAATAATTTCAAAAATCGTCAAGTAGGAGGTACATATTAAAATTATTGGGGAAAATAAATCCAAAATTGGGAAGAAATGCAACGTTAATTTTAAGTTAACATTCTGATATTAAATGATATAAGTCAAAGGAGGGGTTTTGATAGAATGTACTAATGTTGAAGAAACTTCCCTTTATACGAAGTTTGCTTTTTGGGCTTAGCTTTCAGTTAAGCGCCCAAGTATCTCAGATTACCTCTACGAAAGGTGTCTTAGATTTATGTAGGCAGAATTTTGATAATGGAGAAATAATTCCATTGCAAGGCCAATGGGAGTTCTATTGGAAAGAACTCATTCATCCGGTAGACTTTGAGGCTAGCAGCCTTAAGTCAAAACCAATTTTTATAGATTATACATCTCAAGGGAGAGATCTTCCTGCTGTTGAAGAGACTAGAGGTCAGTTTGGATACGCGACCTATAGACTACTAATCAATCTTGGAGAAGATCAATAGATTCCTTCTCTTTCTGTTTATCTTCCTGAAGTTTATAGTGCCTATGACATTTATGTGAATGGCGAAGGATTTGAGGGTAATGGTATTTTAGGAAGAAATAGAGCAGAAAGTAAACCATATTGGAGGCTCGCTTAAAAGGTGATTAAGCTGAAGCCAAGAATGAATTAATTGGTGGTTCATATGGGTAACTCATGCAGGACTTAGATTAGGCTGGAAATAAAAAAAGCAGCCCAAAGGCTGCTTTTTAAATATCGCGAAAGCGAGATATTAATTAGCGCTCTCCATGTTTTCCTTTGTTGGCATATCAACATTCTCAGTTGTTTCCGCCGGGATTTCAGTCTTCACTAATGTCATTTCATTAATTAGATTTCTTGCACCAGCATATTTATCTACTATAAATAGAACATATCTGATATCTACAGAAATTGTACGCTGTAGTTGATCCTCAAAGAAGATATCTCCACTCATTGCTTCCCAATTTCCATCAAATGCACAACCAATTAACTCTCCTTTTCCATTGATTACAGGTGAACCAGAGTTACCACCAGTAATGTCATTGTTTGAAATAAAACAAACAGGAAGTTCGCCCTCTTCATTGGCATATTGGCCATAATCTTCTTTTTCAATTAGACTTATCAATTGCTCAGGAACAATAAACTCCATATCATTAGGATCCTCCTTCTGTAGGATTCCTTTAGCAGTTGTAGAGTAATTATACTGAACTCCATCTTTTGGCGAATATGCACCTACAGTCCCATAAGTTACCCTCATCGTACTGTTGGCATCTGGGGCATAATTTTTATCTGAATTCATTTCCCTTAGGCCGGCAGTAAATAATCTGTAAGCTTTATCTTTTTTATCAGCTGATGAAGCGTCTGATTCAGCTCCTCTATAAATCTTAATAAACTGATTTCCCATTACTACAGCCCAATCATCTTCAAGAACATCATCGTCAATATCTTCCATGAACTTATTGAAATTCTCTTGACTTCCAGCAAGTGAACTTTCAAAAACTTTTGCAGCAAACTTATCGTAATCACCTTTAAATTTCTTGTTTACTTTAGCAAAGAACTCAGGCTTTTGGTCATCAGAAATATTCATATTATAAATTTCCAAGGTACTGGCCAATAGTGCCTGATCAACTTCTGCATTGTAATCTTTAAAGTGAGCATCACCTAGTGCTTGAAGTGCTTCAGTATATCTTTTTAGCTTTTCTTCAGCCGCTGCTTTTATCGCTGCCTTTTCTTCATCTGTTTCTGCCTTTTTAAGAGCTTCTTCCATTTCATCCTCAGTAGTTTCCATGGCGCTTACATAGCTGCCTACTCTGAATCCGAATAAAGAAATATCTGCTCCTCTTAAACCAGCTTCAATTACATATACACTAGATTTAATACCTGCATCTGTAGAAGTATAAGCTTCCTCAAGCATTTGAATGGTTGTGCCATATTTAGCCACTCTTTTAGGATCTTTATTAACCCAAGCAGTAAATTGATCTTCAATCGCTTTTTTATCCTCATATACATGATTGTTTTTAAGCTGCTCTGTCTGACCGATATAATACTTCCAATAGTTGGCTACTTGTGCATATTTACTTGCGTAAGCAATTCTTGTAGCAACATCAGCATCCATAAAGGATTTCATAACTTTTAGCTTTATATCTCTAACTTCAACTACAGAAGGGTTATATAAATCGATAGCTTGCTTTACTCCATGGCTGGATAAATAACGATCTGTACTTCCTGGGTAGCCAAAAATCATGGCAAAGTCACCTTCTTTTACTCCGTCTAAAGAAACAGGAAGGTGATGCTTAGGCTTTAAAGGAATGTTCTCTTCTGAATAATCAGCTGGAGATCCGTCTGGAGCAGAATAAATTCTGAACATTGAAAAGTCACCTGTTTGTCTTGGCCACATCCAATTGTCTGTATCTCCACCAAACTTTCCTACAGAAGAAGGAGGCGCACCTACCAATCTTATGTCTGTATACGTTTCATAAACAAAGAGATAAAATTCATTTCCGTGAAAGAAACTTTTTACGTCTGCAGAATATGAACTACCAGCAACAGCTTGATCAGTGATTGTTTTGGCTGTTGCCTTAATAGCAGCAGTTCTTTCGTCTTCACTCATATCATCATTAAGACTAGCATTTACTTTTGCACTTACGTCTTCCATTCTTACTAAAAAGCGAACAAATAAATCTGGAGTTGGCTTTTCTTCATCCAAGCTCATTGCCCAGAAGCCATCGGTTAAATAGTCATTCTCTACAGAACTGTGTGATTGAATAGCTCCAAAACCACAATGGTGATTAGTAAGAACTAGACCTTGGCTAGAAATAACTTCACCAGTACAGAAACCTCCAAAAGATACGATGGCATCCTTAAGGCTAGAATTGTTTACACTATATAATTCTTCAGCAGATAGCTGCAGACCGTACTTTTGCATATCTTCATAGTTACGATTTAATAAAATCGGCAACCACATTCCCTCATTTGCAATCGCCGGAAGGCTAATAGCTAGGGCTAATAAAAACAAACTTATTTTTTTCATTCGATCATAATTTTTTGTGGACAGCAAGTTAAGTAATCTGCCTTAATTTTAGTAGGATATGAAGTAGAAAGGCTTTTGTAGGATCTCGCTTTCGCGATTTAGAAGATAGTTTAGTGTATTGAGCAAAAAAAAGGGAACCTAAATGAGTAGATTCCCTTTGAATATGATAAATAATTGAAGCATAATTAATAAGCCCTTACATTCTTCCCTTCGTAGAAATTTAAATAGGCCTTATTTACAACTCTCATCCCACCCGGTGTTGGGAAGTTTCCTGTAAAATACCAATCTCCTAAGTGATTAGGGCAAGATTCATGAAGATTCTCAATAGTCTGATAAATAATCTTTACATCCGCATTGATGTTTTTAGGAGCTAATAATTCAGCTATTTTATCACTGATTTGCTGCGCACTAAATGGTGCGTATATTTCTTTAACAAAGTTTTCTACTTGATCATCAGGAAGACTTGCTTGCTTTAAACACTTCTGATAAACATCTTCAATAATATGTTCTTGATTGGTGTCTTTAAGCAGAGCAATTGCCGCTCTGAAAGCTACAAACTCTGAAAGAAGAGACATATTAATTCC
Organism: uncultured Schleiferiaceae bacterium; assembly: GCA_965661265.1. Classification (GTDB taxonomy): domain Bacteria; phylum Bacteroidota; class Bacteroidia; order Flavobacteriales; family Schleiferiaceae; genus CBFIDE01. The sequence continues at coordinate 119,207 of CBFIDE010000002.1, forward strand.
GTAGCAATCTGGATATCTAATTTGAGGCGCAGAACTAACTACTATGATCTTTTTAGGCTCTAGACGATCTAATATTCTCAGAATGCTTTGCTTCAAGGTTGTGCCTCTAACAATACTGTCATCAATTACAACTAGGTTGTCTCCAGGATTAACAGTTTCATAGGTGATATCATAGATATGACTTACTAAATCATCTCTCGTGCTATCTTCAGCTATAAAAGTTCTCATCTTAGCATCTTTCCAAGCAATCTTTTCAACTCTTGGTCTTATAGAAAGCAATTCTGTAAGCTTTTCGCCATCTAAATCACCTTCAAACTTAAGGATCTTGTCTCTCTTAACATCATTAAGGTATTGCTCCATTCCCTTTACCATACCATAGAAACTGATTTCTGCGGTATTTGGAATAAAGCTAAAGACAGTATGCTTTAAGTCTTTATCAACTTCTTCAAGAATTTGAGGGCAAACTCTTTTTCCAAGCTCAATACGTTCTCTATAAATGTCTGCATCATTTCCTCTTGAAAAATATATTCTTTCAAAAGAGCAAGCCTTTCTTTCTAAGGGTTCTTTAATAAGCTCCAGTCTTGAGCTGCCGTCCTTCTTAATAATCAGGGCATGACCAGGATCTACTTCTTTAATTTCCTCAAAGGGAACGTTAAATGCCGTTTGAATCACAGGTCTTTCAGAAGCTGCAACGCAAACTTCATCGTCTTCATAATAATAAGCGGGTCTAATACCATTTGGATCTCTGAGAACAAAGGCATCTCCATGACCTAATAATCCAGCCATGGCATAGCCACCATCCCATCTTTTAGCGGAGTTTCTAAGAATATTTCCTATGTTAATCTCTTCATTAATGAAGGGTGAAATCTCTTTCTTGCTTAGACCTTTTTCTTTGTATTTTCTGTAAATATTTTCATTTTCTTCATCAAGAAAGTGACCGATTTTCTCTAGAATGGTCACAGTATCGGCCTTTTCTTTTGGTTGTTGACCTAGCTCTACTAAATCGTCAAAAAGATCATCAACATTAGTCATGTTGAAGTTTCCGGCAAGGATTAAATTTCTACTTACCCAATTACTCTGTCTTAAGAAAGGGTGGCACTGTTCAATATTGTTACCTCCATAGGTAGCGTATCTTAAATGACCTAGATAAAGTTCGCCAATAAAAGGAACATTTGCTTTTAGCCATTCTGGATCATTTAAGGCGTTATCATTGGCCTTAAGTGCGTCAGAAATTCTAGTGTTTACTCTTTGAAAAAGATCCTGAATAGGAGTTTTATCATTAGATCTATATCTTGAGATATATCTCTGACCTGGAGGGACGTCTAATTTGATGTTTGCTAATCCAGCTCCATCCTGTCCTCTATTATGCTGCTTCTCCATAAGGAGGTACATCTTGTTTAGGCCATATAGTGCCGTCCCATATTTTTTGTGATAGTAGTCAAGAGGCTTCTTAAGTCTTACGACTGCAATCCCGCACTCGTGTTTTATAGCGTCACTCATATGTTATAATCCCTTCAGAATTCTAGTGCAAATTTACTTCTTTTTGTTTATCAGAAGAGCCTCTTCATTGCTTTCATCGATATCAAATCTCGATTTGTCAATATTTAACCACTCTAAGGTTGAATTGCAGAAAATGTCTTCAACTACATTAGTAGGTAAATCCATTTCAGTAATAAACTTACCTATCTCCAAATCGCCTAGAGGGAAAGGATAATCTGAACCTAAACACACTCTTTTGGAGCCTTGCATTTCCAGAATATACTGCAATAGCATAGGATCATGAGTAATACAGTCTACCCAAAAATCACCTATATAAGTTCTAGGGTTAATGTTATTATGGATGGCTACTAAATCTGGCCTGCAATTAAAACCGTGCTCTATTCTTCCAATTGTTGGTAAAAAAGATCCTCCGGCATGAGAGAAATTAACTCTTAGTTTAGGTAGTTTTTCAAAAACACCACCAAAGATCATAGAGCAAGCAGCTCTGGATGTTTCAGCCGGCATTCCTACGAGCCATGGCAACCAATATTTACGCATACTTTCCATACCCATCATATTCCATGGATGAACCATAATAGCCAAGTCTAATTCTTGGCAAGCTTCAAAAATTGGAAAGAACTCTGGCTCACTTAGATTTTTATCATTGATATTAGACCCAATTTGGATGCCTAACATACCCAATTCTTTAATTCTTTGTAATTCCTGAATGGCAAGATCAGCATCCTGCATAGGAACCGTTCCAAGACCTAAATAATTCTTGGGGTATTGTTGGCAAATCTCAATAATATGATCATTCAAATACTGACTTAGTGCTAGGGTATCTCTTCCTTTTGCCCAATATGAAAACATAACAGGAATAGTACATAATACTTGCACTTGAGTATCAAATTTGGCATAGTCATCAATTCTTGTTTTGGGATCCCAACAATTGGATTCAATCTTTCTGAAGAACTTTTCTCCCTGCATCATATTGGCCGTATTATCGTTATTATGAATCAGATGAATGAATTCACCATAGCCAAATTTATCTGCAAAGTTAGGCAGCTTTTCAGGCAAGATGTGGGTGTGCATGTCTATTTTAAGCATAGCAAAAAGATGAGGGATTAATAATGGAAAGCTCTAAAATAAAAAAAGCCGCTCTAAAGCGGCTTTTAAAAGTAGATATTATTATTACTTCTTCAAGAATTTCTGAGAATGCTGACTAGCGTTCCCTCTTAAAGTTAAAGTATAAAGTCCATTAGATAAAGTTGAGATGTCAATCCTATCTGCATAATCAAAAGCTCTGATTACCTGACCATTGATATTTGTAATCTCAATAGTTTCAAAAGTTTCATCGCTCTTATTAGTAAGTCTGATAAAATTACTACTTGGGTTAGGATAAATATCTAATTGAATAGATTTATGATTCTCGTCTAAACCAATTTGCGGTCCAAAAGAATAGATAGTTGAATTAGGAATAGAACCTATTAAAGTAGGAATATTGGCATCAAGATCTGTAAAGAATGTTACCGCGGCTGCTGTTGGGGTTCCAGTCAAAAAAGGTGCAGGTGCTAAAAGAGAGTCATTATCAGTATCATATTGAGGAATCAAGCCAACAAATGGACCTTGATCTCCTTCAAAGCTTATACCTGGGCTAGCGATAGTATTAGGTCCATAATGGAATTCAATAGTATTTGTAGCCTCATAGAACCAAGCTTGGAAATTTACAAAATCAGAAGATGTTCCTAAAGAGTCAATTTCTCCGTAGAAACCAGCGTTTTTCCATTGAATCTTACAAATCATATTTCCAGCGGCACCTTCTATAACATAAGAAATAGGAGATAATCCTCCAGACTGACCACCACCCATATTAAAGTCATAAGCTCTATCTATAATATCAGGTCCGTAAGGAATGATAATAGACTGAACGCCTGTAAAATTAGTATCAGTATCTAAAAAACCACCTAAACCATCATAAAGAAATAGAGTATTAATTGATTGACCGGCCATATTAAAATTAAAGCCCATTGGAATTGTCAAATTTGGATCATCCCAAGTAAGACCACCGGTAAGTTCAGTATCATTTGATAAATCAGCGTATGCTCCAGTTCTTTGTGTAAAGCTATACCTTTGAGAGAATGCACCGAAAGATAAAAGGCCCATTGCTAGGCTCAAGAATAGTATTTTTCTCATAGTGTTTAATTAGTAAATAAAAGTAGAGATAATTTAATTAGTAATGATAATATATTTTTTTTTCGCCTTTAAGCTGGAAATAGGTAAATCCTATATCTTTTGTTTTTCGGGTATTGTTTAAAATTAAAAATATGGCTCCTAACCATTGTCCAATTTGCAAGCTAAACCCACCTGACAAATATTGCGCCAAATGTGGGCAATTGATAGAGGTAAAGAAAACTAGCTTGATTTCTATTATCAAGGACTTTGCTGATCATGTATTTTCTGTACAGAAATCTATTCTTTTAAGCCTTCTCACATTTCTTAAGAATCCCTTTTTTTGGTCAATGCCTACTTATTAATGTATAGGAATTATTGGTCTAGTCCTGCAAAGTTTATGTTTTATGCTTTGGCTGTGGCTGCCTGAAGTTTAACTTATGTAGGCGATACCTTAATAGGGCTCAGTAGTAGTGTTAATGTTCAAGCACAGATTCTGTTTTGGATTATATTTTTGACAACACTTTTTGCCTGTTCTTATTTGTCTTTTAAGTGCAGTCTTCTTTAGAATAGCTAATCCAGAGAATTTAACGCTAACAATAGGTTAAGATTTACTAGAAAATCTAGGGTCGGTTTCCATAGTTTGCCCACAAGACTTACAAGTTCTTAGGGCTTCTGAATCATAGAATTCTTTGAACCTTGGAATGAAGTCATTCTCTATATTATTCAGCTTGAAATAGGTTTCGTGTAGCTTCGTATTGCAATTGTCGCAAAACCACATAAGCCCATCAGTATGCTCTTCTTTACGAACTCTCTCTATTACCAAACCAATACTTCCCTCAGATCTAATCGGAGAATGCGGAACGTTGGGGGGTAAAAGGAACATATCACCCGGCCCTAAATCAATATCTCTAGCCTTACCATCCTCTTGAATCCGAACGGTTATTTGGCCTTCTAGTTGGTAAAACAGTTCTTCAGTATTATTATAATGATAGTCTTTACGAGCATTTGGCCCTCCAACGATCATGACAATATAATCAGTTCCTTCAGGATAAAGATTCTTATTTCCCACCGGTGGCTTCAATAAATCTCTATTATCCTTAATCCATTGATGTAAGTTGAATGCTTTTGTAATACTCATAAGTTCTGAACTTTATTCGAAGATATAAAAGGCAAATAAAAATCGGCCTTGAGCTTCTTAAATATATTTAAATAATACTTTATTGTGAAATGAAAGAATTACTGCTCTTTTCTTTTTTTGATGGCCCAGCTATTTAAAAAGTAATAAAGTATGGCAGAAAGTGCGCTTAGCGCGATATTTTTTAGGCCTAGAGTTTTGATCTCCCAGTTAAAAAAGTTTTCCGCCATTAGTGGAAAGACTAGAAAGAAAAGCACAAAAAAACTGATGGTTCTATTTCGCACTTTGCTCTTCTTTTAGAATATAAAAATCTTCAATCAACCGATTCACTTCTTCTTCTTTAGTACCGTCATAGAAACCTCTAATCTTTCTATTTTTATCTACTAACACAAAGTTTTCTGTATGAATAAAGTCATATTCATCTCCGTTCCCACCTTCGTCTAAAACCGCAAAGTAGGATTGGCGTGCTAGTTTATAAATCTGTTTTTTATCTCCCGTAAAAATTTGCCAATGCTCGGCATTGGCGCCTTGTAAATCGGCATAAGCTTTAAGAACTGGAACAGAGTCCATTTCTGGAGTAACACTATGAGAGAGAATCATGAAGTTTTCATGCATTAAAGTATCCTGCAGTCTTCTTTTTTGCACTGCCATATCCTTACAGATGGATGGGCAAGTAGTGAAGAAAAAATCTGCTACAAATATTTTATTCTCAATTATTTCTTGGCTTATAGAATCACCATCTTGATTTATAAGCTTAAAATTTAATGTTTTGTGACCTCTGCCTATCCCTTGTACGCTTTCGTCAACAAGTCTTTTGTCCAGCTGTGATGGGTTATAGTAAGGCAATCGTTTTTGAGGCTTTAAAATATGGTAAGCCCATGTAAGTCCAGATCCAAAGACCAAAAGGACCAAAACTACTTTTAGTATATCGTACTTATTGATTTTCATTCTACAAAGGTCGGTTAGAAGAATTAATTATCCATCTTTTTCTTCATTTTTAGTAGACTATCATACCTTTATAAAAAATTTAAAAATGCGCAAATTCATTCTTTCATTAAGTTTATTATCACTTTTAATCGCTTGTAATCAGAATGCTGAACCTACAGCAAAGGAGCAGGGTGATGCTATCGTTTCACGCTTGGAGTTTCAGTTAGATTCTCTCAAAGGTGAGGTAATTAAGATCCATGATATTACCATGGCAGACTTAAATACCCTTGCAGAATTAAGACAAGATTTAAAGAATTCTGCACCAACCACAAAGAATGATAGTATTAAAGTAAGAGATGGGATTTCAGATCTTAATACAGCTCAGGATTTAATGTTTGATTGGATGCACAATTTTAAATATGCCGAATTGGTTGATGCTAGTTATGGCGAAAAGCATGACTATCTTAGGGCTCAGCGAAATAAAATCCAAGAAATAAAGGACTTCACAGATGATGCGATGAATAAGGCAAGACTTTATACAAATGATATTAAAGCTAAAAAAACAAAGTAGCCGATTTATTGATATTTCAGAACAAATTGAGATGACTTCCAAAGCTGTAGATCGCTTTTATTTGTTTATGTTGGAAACCACTGAAGGAAAAGATAGAGATAGAGCGTACAGCAATTTCTTAAAGGATACATGAATATTGAGGTAGAACTAAACTCCTTATTAAGTAAGAATAAGATTAGACCTCTTAATGAGAACTCGGCTAAAATCTGTGAAATTACATTAGAGTTATGGCTGAAATATAAGACGGAGCAGAAAAGAGATGATACTCTTAACAATAATGTTATCAAACTTTAGAGACAAACCTTTGATGATTTGTTTTATGCAATGCGGGTTCCAGAAAAAGGGAAGGAAGTTGTTCATAAGCTTACTCAATAAAGAGGACATAGTGGCTTTAGATGTCACTCTGAATTTTCATTAAGCTAAGATCTTATTTGGGCTTTTTGTACACAGGCACCGTAGAGCAGGCCTCTCCGTACATGATGGATTTAGAATACTTTTGAATGTATTGAACAAGACTGATATAAGCTTGAGGGGGAATTGGATAATCACCACAACCCTTTAGGATAATTCTTTGGTCTTCATAAATAGAAAAATCCTCTTCCATTAAGCGCTGCTCAAATAAAAGAGTTTCTAAATTTTCTGAGCTGCCATAAGCCATTTTGCAATTCACAGCTTCCGCTGCAGAGGAAAGTAACATATAAGTCCATTGAGGAATAATAGCATCTGTACTGCAAAACACTCTTAAAGCACCATTAGAATATTGACTCCAGTCATATTCAGCAACTGAGGCTCTAAAGTCCTTCTCCTTTAAAAGAATCCCTTCCACTAACCATTGACTTATATCCAAAGTATATCTAGGCAAGCGCTGATAAAAGTCTGCAGGGTCTATGGTAATAAGACCGCTATTAGCTACTCTGTTAACAATCTCATCCATTTATAAAAAACCTAATTCTAGCATGGCTTCTTCGCTCATCATATCCTTAGTCCATGGTGGATCAAAAGTTAATTCAACCTCCACTTCATTTACATCATCAATTGATTTAGTCTTTTGCTTTACCTCCTCAGGCATACTTTCAGCAACTGGGCAGTTTGGTGAGGTCAAAGTCATTAAAATATGAATATCACAGTCGTCACTGACTTTTACATCATAGATCAATCCTAATTGGTAGATATCTACTGGTATTTCAGGATCATAGATTGTTCTGAGCATATCTATAACTTGCTCGCCTAATGCTTGTAATTCTCCAGCTGTTTTCATTCTTCCTTTTATTTAGCTTGCATGGCTAGTGCGTAAAACTTCATTTGTTTAATCATACTTAATAAACCATTGGCCCTTGTAGGTGATAGATGTTCCTTTAATCCAATGTCATCAATAAAACTCATATCTGCATTTAGAACTTCTTCTGCCGATTGCTCGGAAAGGGACCTTACCATTAAGGCGATTAAGCCTTTAGTTAAAATGGCATCACTATCTGCAGTAAATAGAATCTTGCCTTCTTTTTGTTCGGCGTTCAGCCAAACTCTACTCTGGCATCCTTTAATAATATTGTCCTCAGTTTTTAACTCCTCTTTAATGAGTGGAAGAGACTTTCCTAGCTCAATAAGATACTCATAGCGTTGCATCCAGTCATCAAACATTTCAAACTCTTCAACAATCTCATTTTGTATTTCTTGTATGCTACTCATCTTAATTATTTATACTTATTAGGTGGGCATGACTAATGGCAAGCTCTTCTACTGTATATTTCTGAAAACCTGAATCTAACTTAGCTTTATCAATAGTTTCTGGACTGCCTGGCCTTATGACCTCATTATCAATTTTAAAATCAGCCTCTTTATACAGCTCATAGTAATCTTTCAAGCGCATTCTGTTTTGCGGTTGCACATCATTATCAATCATCTTCCAAGAGGCATCACTGAATCTCAGGAAATTATAGATGTCTATTGTTTTATCTAGATGCGCAAAATGATCAGACATATCTATAAAGTGACTGTTTACTCCGTTTTTAACCGTACATCTTTTGAACTCTCTCAAAATTGGTTTTAAAACATTTGGGTAGATATGCTCAAAGACGTTATTGCTATGGATTAAATCAAAGTAACCATCTGAAAAGTCTAAATTCCTGGCATCGCCAACTTTAGTTGTAAAATGCAAGGCTTTGCAAAGCTGATCCTTGCTCATTTCATAAGGAAACAGTTCTTGTAATAGGCTTATTCTAGAGCCAATAAAGAAGGGCTCAAACCTTAAAAGTTTATCTTTTTTTAATTCGGTTTGAAACCGATATACAGTATCGCGCAAAGCTTCAGTACTCATTAAGTCATTCAAGTCTATACTATGAACACTTTCTGCACCTGCTAAAAACATACAAACTGGAACTACAGGATACCACCCCGTACCTAATTCTAAAGATTTGAACGGCGCTTTTAAACCTACTTCTCTAGAAAGTGAGAGATGGTCAAAGGCATGATTCATTTTATCACCAAAGTATTGATCATTGAGCTGAACCCCTTTAGTTACATTCTTTTGAAACCAAAAATTTATGGAATGACTATTTGGAAGCCATGAGATTGACTTCTGAATCACAGCCTTAAGAATCCACTTTTTCATATGCTAAGAGAGCATTTGTTGAGCCTTCTTTATAGCCTCAATCATTCTGTCAATTTCGTCAAAAGTATTGTAAAAAGAGAAAGAAGCTCTAATTGTTCCCGGAATATTCAGAATATCCATGATTGGTTGGGTGCAATGATGCCCTGTTCTTACTGCTACGCCCAACTTATCTAATATGACTCCAATATCATAAGGGTGTATGTCGCCAACCAAGAAAGAGATCACACTGGCTTTTTCTGTCGCTTCACCTATAAATCGAATACCCTCAATTTCAGAAAGTCTTTTATGCCCATATTCTAGCAATTCATTCTCATAATCACCAATTGCCTCTAATCCAATAGAATTGATATAATCGATAGCTTTTCCAATGGCCACACCACCTGCAATATTTGGAGTTCCTGCTTCAAATTTATGAGGCAATCCAGCATAAGTAGTTTTTTCAAAACTCACTGAAGCAATCATTTCTCCACCACCTTGATAAGGAGGTAAATTATTCCATAATGCCTCTTTGCCATAAAGCATACCAAAGCCCGTAGGGCCAAACATTTTATGTCCACTCAAAGCATAAAAGTCTGCATCTAAATCTTGAACATCCACTTTCATATGTGCTCCAGATTGTGCTCCATCGATGATACATAAGGCACCATATTCATGGGCCTTTGCAATCATGCTTTTAATAGGATTTACAGTGCCAAGAGCATTGCTTATATGATTGATGCTTAAAACTTTTGTTTTAGAGCTCAGTAATTCTTTAAATGCCTTAAGGTCTAATTCGCCTTTATCATTAAATGGAATATGCTTTAATATTGCGCCATTGCGCTCACAAAGCATTTGCCAAGGAACAATATTACTATGGTGTTCTAAGTCTGAGATAAGAATTTCATCTCCTTCTTGAATATGTTTTTGGCCAATACAAAAAGCCAATAAATTCATACTCTCACTTACTCCTTTTGTAAAGATAACTTCATGTGAATGAGCAGCATTAATATGATCTGCAACCTTAGTTCTTCCTTCTTCAAAAGCATCTGTAGCTAATTGAGAAAGATGATGCACTCCTCTATGAACATTACTATTGATAGTAGAGTAATAATCATTAATTGCATTAATTACAATCTGAGGTTTTTGCGTTGTGGCAGCATTGTCAAAATAGACCAAAGGATAGTTATTTACCTTTTGATTTAAAATTGGAAAGTCCTTTCTAATTTTAATGGGATCTATTTGCATTGCCTTGGCCTGGTTCATTACAGTTCAAAATTTATGTTCACTCCAAGTTTTAATGCAATAGCTGCATTAAGTCTTTTTCTAAGAGCTGGAATTCTAACGTTTCTAAGGCTATCATTTGCAAAAGCAAAGAGCATTAAAGCTTTAGCTTCTTTTTGACCAATACCTCTTGATCTCAAATAGAAAAGAGCATCTTCATCCAATTGCCCGATAGTACAGCCGTGGCTACACTTTACATCGTCTGCATAAATCTCAAGCTGAGGTTTTGTGTCAATACTGGCTGTGTCTGTAAGTAAGATGTTGTTGTTCTGCTGGAAAGCATTGGTTTTTTGAGCATCTGGATGCACCATTACTTTGCCGTTAAAGACACCTTTCCCTTTACCGTCATAAATGCCTTTATAAAGCTCATCGCTATAGCAATTTGCAAACTTATGATCTGCAAGAGTATGATGGTCAATAAACTGATTATCACCTGCAATAGAAATACCATCCATATGGCTTTCAGTATGTTCTTCTTTTATAAAGAAGTTGAGGTTGTTCCTGATAAACTTATTTCCAAAACTAAAAGTACCAATTCTTACATTAGAGTGGGCATATTGAGCAATAGAAGTATTGTCTACTATGGACGCTTCATTATTATCATTCTGGATTTTATAATAATTAATCCTAGAGCTTCTTTCCGCAAAGATTTCAGTAGCACTATTAGTAAATACCGCATGATCACTCAAGGATTGATGTCTTTCAATGATCTCAACTTCAGCATTCTCCTCAACAATAATTAAGTTTCTTGGCTGAAGCATTAGCTCCTTATCATGATTTGTAGAGAAAAATAAAATTTGAATCGGCTTATCAACCGTTTGGTTTTTCTTTACTCTGATAAAAGCACCTTCATTTGCAAAGGCAGTGTTCAATGAAGAGAAAGACTCTTTTTTAGGAAGTACAGTATCAAAGTATTTATTGACTAGAGCAGGCTCCTTTTGGACCATCGCTTGAAAAGTACAGATGTCAAATTTGTCATGAGTAGTTTCGCTCAGCCAGCTGCTGTAAACTCCATCAATAAAAACAACTTTATAGCTATCAATATCTGATACAAAGTATTCCTTAAGGTCTTTATACTCTAAGTTTGTCTCAGTGTTTGGGAAGATTCTAAAATCTCCTTTTAAGTGAGCCTTCACATTAGTATACTTATATTCTTCGTCTCTTTTAGTTGGGAAACCAAGTGCTTCAAAACGTTCAAAAGCTTCTTGACGTTTTTTATGAATTACACCTTTAGCACCACCTTGCATTTGGTTTTCAAATACAATAAAAGAGGACTCTAGTTTTTCTTTTAAATCTTCCACTCTAAGAGGTCTTAATTAAATTAAACTGCAGCAGATTCCTTGATCAACCAATCATATCCTCTATCTTCTAATTCAAGAGCCAATTCTTTAGTACCACTTTTAATGATCTTTCCTTTGTGAAGCACATGCACAAAGTCTGGAACGATATGGTCTAATAATCTTTGGTAGTGAGTAATTACAATAGTAGCATTGTCTTTAGTTCTAAGCTTATTCACACCATTAGCAACAATTCTAAGAGCGTCAATATCTAAACCAGAATCAGTTTCATCTAAAATGGCCAATTTTGGTTCCAACATTGCCATTTGAAAAATTTCATTTCTTTTCTTCTCACCACCTGAAAAACCCTCGTTTAAAGATCTGCTTAAAAAGCCTTTATCCATTTCAAGAAGGGCCATTTTCTCTCTCATCTTCTTCAGCATCTCATTAGCTGGCATCGGCTCCAAGCCTCTTCCTTTACGAGATTCATTGATGGCTGTTTTTAAGAAATTAGTGACAGTAACACCAGGTATTTCAACAGGATACTGGAAGCTTAAGAAAATTCCTTTATGGGCTCTTTCTTCTGCTGAAAGCTCCAATAAATCTTCATTTTCAAATCTAATTCCGCCTTCAGTTACTTCATATTCTTCTCTTCCGGCGATTACAGAAGAAAGTGTACTTTTCCCTGAACCATTGGGCCCCATAATAGCATGGACTTCACCTGGCTTAACTTCTAGAAAAACACCTTTTAAAATTTCTACATCTTCTACAGATGCATGTAGATTATTAATCTTTAACATGATATATTTTTTAATCTAATATTGATTATCCTACTGATCCTTCTAAAGAAATCGCGAGAAGCTTCTGTGCCTCTACCGCAAATTCCATTGGTAATTGGTTTAAAACATCTTTACAATAACCATTTACAATTAAAGCGATTGCTTCCTCTTCACCAATTCCTCTTTGATTACAATAAAAAATCTGGTCTTCACCAATTTTGGAGGTTGTAGCCTCATGCTCAATTTTGGCAGATTTATTTTTAACTTCTATATAAGGGAATGTGTGCGATCCGCAACTAGATCCCATTAAAAGGGAGTCGCATTGTGAGAAGTTTCTAGCGTTTTGGGCTCGTGGGCCGATTTTTACTAAACCTCTATAGCTACCATTACTTTTTCCGGCACAAATACCTTTCGATATGATAGTACTCTTAGTGTTTTTGCCAAGGTGGATCATTTTAGTGCCAGTATCAGCTTGCTGGTAATTATTGGTGACTGCAACAGAATAGAATTCACCGATAGAATTCTCTCCTTTTAGAATACAGCTAGGATACTTCCATGTTACCGCACTTCCTGTTTCCACTTGAGTCCAGCTGATTTTTGCGTTTTTATTGCAAATTCCTCTTTTAGTAACAAAATTGAAAACTCCTCCAACACCGTCTTGATTTCCAGGATACCAATTTTGAACAGTAGAGTATTTAATCTCGGAACCGTCTAAAGCGATTAATTCTACAACTGCAGCATGCAATTGATTTTCATCTCTCATAGGAGCGGTACAACCTTCAAGGTAACTTACGTAACTATCTTTATCAGCGATCAGTAAAGTTCTTTCAAACTGACCTGTTCCGGCTTCATTAATTCTAAAGTAAGTAGACAACTCCATTGGACATTTTACTCCTTTTGGAATATAACAGAAGGAACCATCAGTAAAAACTGCAGAGTTCAGGGCTGCATAAAAGTTATCGCTTTTAGGAACTACGCTACCCATATACTTCTTGATTAATTCAGGATGTTCCTGAATTGCATCAGATATAGAGCAGAAAATAATTCCTTTTTCGTTGAGAGTTTCTTTAAATGTAGTCTTCACAGAGATAGAGTCAACCACAACATCCATTGCTACACCGCTCAATCTTTTTTGCTCGTCGATAGAAATCCCAAGCTTTGTGAAAGTCTTGAGTAACTCAGGGTCCACTTCATCAAGACTATCTAAAGTTTTCTTTTGCTTTGGTGCAGAATAATAACTGATCGCTTGAAAGTCAGGTTTTTCATAGGTTACGTTAGCCCATTCAGGCTCGTCCATTTTTTTCCATTGCTCAAAAGCGTCTAGTCTCCAATCTAACATCCATTCTGGCTCATTTTTCTTAGCAGAAATGATTCTAATCACCTCTTCATTTAAACCAGCTGGTACCTTATCAGCTTCAATATCGGTATAGAACCCATATTTATAATCTGATTTGGTAATATCATCTAATAATTGATCTTCTTGATTCATGTCCTGTTTTTAAACGGCAAAGCTTTCGCCACATCCGCAAGTTCTAGAAGCATTAGGATTATTAAAACTAAATCCCTTACCATTCAGGCCGCCTTCATACTCCAAAGTAGTACCGATCAGATAGAGGAAACTTCTTTTATCTACTAAAATCCTAACATCACCATCTTCAAATAGTTTGTCATCTTCTTTGAGGTCGCCTACAAAATCCAGCTTATAAGATAAGCCGCTGCATCCGCCGCTATCCACACCTACTCTGATGTAGCTCTCTTCTAGACGCTTTCCTTCTTCGCTCAAAAGGCTATGAATTTTTGTTCTAGCCGTGTCTGAAACCTTTATCATAGCTATGAAATTAATTAAATAATTGTCTCAGCAAAAATACTAAATAGAATTATTCTAAACTAATGATTTAGCCCTATCATATGAGCTGATAGGTAGAATAAATAAGCCCCCTAGGATTTTCTCTTTAAATAATTCCCTCAATGGAAATTAAAGAAGCATTGTATATTTATAGGTTATAAAGAACTGAAGCTGAAAAAGCACATTTCCATATTAGTTTTTTGCTTGATTTCCATAGTTGAAATGCAAGCTAGCTGCGTTCCAGTTGTAAAGCTGGGTGGTCAGATTAGCTTTTGCCAAGGGAATTCAATTATTTTAAATGCCACTAATGCAAACAGTAGTTATTATTGGAGTACGGGTGCAACTACACCTACCATCACTGTTTCACAGTCAGGGGTTTATTGGGTAAATGTAGCTAATAGCTGCGGTACGGATAGAGATACTGTACTCATTGTTGTTGATCAACCCCTTAATTTAAACTTAGGAAATCCAAGGCCAATCTGTTCTTCAGGAGACACTCTAAGTGCTCCTGACATTCCAGGAATGACATATTTATGGAGTACGGGTGATACTACTTCAAGCATATTTATCAATCAGGCAGGTAATTATAATGTCACAGTAATAAATTCCTGTGGCACTTTCAAGGACAGTGTGGTATTAACTTCTGTAAATCCGCCTAATCCATACTTAGGGCCAGATATAATAAAATGCGATGCCAGTCCTGTAAGCTTGAGTGTTAATGCTCCAGGGTCAAGCATTAGTTGGAGTACTGGGGCACAGGGTAATAATACAGATGTTACAAGTTCAGGAAAGTATTGGGTTAGATTGACGAATGCTTGTGGGGTATATTCTGATACCATAAATATTAAATATTCTGATGGAGTTTCCTTGGATTTAGGTGACACTCTAGGTTTATGTCCTGGAGGAACAATTGTTTTAGATGCTAATGCTTTTGGAGGTGCAATACTCTGGAGTACTGGAGCTGTAAGTAGGACGATACAAATAAGTCAGACTGGAAAATATTGGGTAAGATATACTGATAATTGTGGTGTGTGGAGTGATACTGTAGAAGTAGTTCCAACAGGAAATTTAACTGTAGACTTAGGTAATGATACTTCATTCTGCAAGGGTAGTTCTGTACTATTAGATGCTCAAAATAAATACAGCACTTATTTATGGAATACAGGAGATATAAAACAAACATTAGTCACCAATCAACCCGGAACTTATTGGGTTAGAGTTGATAATGGATGTGGAGTAGTTACGGATACAATTGTATTGGATACGATTAGCTATCCAAAACCAGGTATAAAGGATTTAGAAGGAATTTGTAGAAATGGGGTGCGCCAAATGGACGCTGGTGATTGGGGTCCCGAGACAAAGTATCTCTGGAATAACGGAGATACAACAAGGTATTCTGACTATACAGTACCCGATTCTGCCTGGGTGTTAGTAACAAATAGATGTGCCTCTGTTCTTAAAAAGTTTAAACTAGTGTTTGTTGATCCTCTAGTTTTTGATATCGGGACTGACACTATTCTTTGTGCAGATTCATTACGACTTTCAACAGGATTAATTAAAAGCGATTTAATAGATATTTCTTGGAGTACAAATGAAACTGAACCATCGATCTTAGTAACCGGCTCTGGAGCTTATAATGTTGTTGCAACTAATGCCTGTGGAAGTGTTTCTAGATCAATAATGGTGGAGTTCTTAAATCCTCCAAGGGAAATTGAAGTGGATCAAATTTCCTTTTGTCAAGGAACGCCCATAAACTTGAGCATGCTTTTTCAGTCATATACTAGTTATTTATGGAGTACTGGGGATACTTCTAATAGTATCACTGTCAATACAGCGGGGGTCTATTCTGTGATTGCCTTAAATGCGTGTGATACTATAAGGGATAGTGTAACTGTAAAGATGGATCGCCCTGTAAATATAGACTTAGGGGTAGATAGAGTCTATTGCGAGCCACATGTAGAGCTGTTGAGCCTAGCGTCCGAAAGTTTATTGCTGGATAGTTTGCGGTGGTCTAATGGAAGTAGAAATGCAGTATTGCCAGTAACTAAAACTGGAATGTATTGGGTTGAGGCATGGAATTCTTGTGGAACCTTTAGAGATACAGTGATAATTGTAATTAACGAACTCCCTGATAGAAAACTTAACGACACTAATTATTGTATCGGCTCTAGCGTGGTGCTCAATGTTAAGCAGAAGATTCCTCAAACGACCTATTTATGGAGTACTAATAGTACAGATACTTCAATTATCGTCTCAAGCCCAGGATGGTACTGGGTAGATCTAACAAATTCTTGTGGAACAATTAGAGATTCTGTGTATGTTACAGAAGATAATCCCTTGGTCAATCTAGATTTAGGGAATGATACCGTCTTTTGCCGGGGTAATATTCTATTAGATCCTGGATATATGCCAGGTGTTTCTTATCGATGGTTTAATAATAGCCGTGCTCAAACTCAGCTTATTACTCAATCCGGCACCTATTATCTGGATGTAACCAATGCTTGTGGAAAGTTCTCGGATACTATTGAAGTGCTAATTACTGGTCCTCCTAAAGTGGTTTTAGGCACTCAAGTGCGATTTTGTGAGGGTATCGGATTTAACCTTGATGCCAAAAATCCTGGAAGTACTTATAAATGGAATACCGGAGATTCAACCCAATCAATACTTATTGATACCAGCGGGACCTACGTAGTTACAATAGAAAATGATTGTGGATTTTTAATAGATTCTGTTGAGGTGATTGTTGATGAAAGAATGGACTCTTTAGATTTAGGAGTTGACACCTTAATCTGCAGAGGGCAAAGCCTAACATTGCGTAATCCTTTTCCTTTGGCCACAGCTCAATGGCAGAATGGCTTTAATGGAGATTATATAGTTGTAACAGAATCAGGGCGCTATTGGTTAAGGTTAGAAAATACATGTGGAGTTTGGAGTGACACCATAGATATAATAGTTGAGGAGATTCCTGTTTTTGATATTAGAGATACTGTTTTATGTGCTTTAGGAGGCTCGGTGTTCTTGAGTGGGCCGGATGCTATGACCTCTTATTTGTGGAGTAGCGGGCAAGGATCGGCGGAAGCCACAATAAACCAAGCTGGAAAGTACTGGTTAAAAGTAACTAATCAATGCTTTAGCTATACCGACACATTCTATGTTAATAATGAATATCCAATTGATATTGATCTAGGGCCAGACACGAGTTTTTGTTCAGGAGGATCTTTTACTATTCAATCTAATGTGACTGATTATGATGTTCATTGGTCTAATGCCACTATAGGTCAGGGCAGGACAGTAGATAAATCCGGCACTTATGTAGCTTGGGCACAAAATAGTTGTGGAATATTCTCTGATACGATTGAAGTGCAATTCCATCTAGATATAAATCCTCCGGATTTTGACACTACCGTTTGTGATGGTGACACCGCTTATATCAACCTATCCCGGTTCCCGTATTCTTATGAGTGGTTTGACGGCTCAACAGAAAAGGTAAAAGCCTTTTGGCAAGAGGGGGATTATGTGCTGAATATTACAAATAAGTGCGGTGAGTATGAGAAGTTATTTTCAGTTGAATATATCAATTGCGAGTGCCCTTTCTTTGTGGCAGACGCTTTTACTCCAAATGGCGACAATCTAAATGATTTCTTTGATGTAGGCTATGACTGCGACCTATTCAATTATTCAATACGAATTTTTGATAGATGGGGTCAAATGATTTTTAACTCCAATGATGTAAATGACCCTTGGGATGGCACCAGAAACGGGGAGGATGTTCCATTAGGTGTTTATTACTTTGAGATAAACTTTGATTATAAAGACCATAACCTAGTGCGTAAATCCAAACACACAGGGACACTCACTCTTATACGATAGAGAATCTTCCGGCATTATTAATTCTAAAATTTAATCTTCTTCATACCTTTGCCTCATGGCAGAAAATCAAGAAGAGAAATTTACTCCCCTAGATAAATTGGGCGAGTTTGGACTTATAAAGGAGCTTACAAAGAATCTAAATATTAAAAATGCATCTACCCTTGAAGGTATTGGTGATGACGCTGCGGTATTAGATTTTGAAAATCAACAGACCGTTGTAAGTACAGATTTGTTGGTAGAAGGTGTTCATTTTGACTTTACTTATGTGCCTCCAAAGCACCTTGGATATAAGGCAATCGTTGTCAATTTATCAGATATCTATGCCATGAATGCTAAGCCTACTCAAGTAGTGGTTAGTATTGCCATATCTAATAGATTTGGTTTGGAATTTATGCAGGAAATTTACGAGGGAATGCATTTGGCTTGTGAGAATTATGGTGTCGATTTAGTGGGTGGAGATACAAGTACTTCTTTTTCTGGTATGACTATTTCTGTCACGGCCATGGGTGTTGCAGATGAAAAGGATATCGTTTACAGAAAGGGTGCCAAGGATACTGATTTACTTGTAATGAGTGGAGATATAGGTGGCGCTTATTTGGGTCTTCAGCTTTTAGAGAGAGAGAAGCAAGTTTATATGGATGATCGCTCCATGCAGCCTGACTTAACGGGCAATGAGTACGTTCTTCAAAGACAACTTAAGCCTGAAGCAAGAAAGGATATCATTGATACATTAAAGGCGCTTGATGTGAAGCCTACATCAATGATTGATATTTCTGACGGACTGAGCTCTGAGATTTTACATTTATGTGAAAAATCAAAGGTTGGAATGCGTTTAATGGAGGATAAAATTCCATTGGATCCTTCTATTTACAGAATATGTGAAGAGTTCAATTTAAATACCACCACGGTAGCTTTAAGTGGGGGTGAAGATTACGAACTTTTGTTCACTATTAGACTTGAAGATCATGATAAAATCAAGGCAAACCCAAATATGACGGTTATAGGTTATGTCACTCATGAAGATGAGGGAGCTAATTTAATCACAAGAGATAATAGAGCAATTCCTCTTACTGCTCAAGGTTGGAACCCTTTATTAAACAGTAATTCTTAAGAAGCCTTGTTTAGGAAATTTCTAATTTCAGCAAAGCATACATCTTGCTCTTCAATATGGCTCATATGACCATCGTTTAGAATTAGAGCTTGAACAGCAGTGGCTTCAAGCTGTTCCTTTAAACTTGAGAATGCCAGAATAGGATCGTTTTTAGCTGCTATCATTAGAATAGGGAAAGGCGCAAAGTGCAGAATCACTTCTCTGTCCATTCTGTTTTTCATCCCTTCTAGTGCAGCGATAATTCCTTGAGTTGGAGTTTTTAATGCTTCTTTTTTGACTTCTTGGAGCTTCTCGCGATAGATTTTTCTATTCTTTGCGCGGAATAGGTTGGTGATACCGGCGCTTACAAAAGTGGAGGCTGAGCGCTTTACTAAAGCAATAGCTCTATTCCTATCTTTTTGTTTTTCCGGACTATCCGCTTTTGCCGTGCTATTCATTAGAATAAGACTTCTAAAAGAATCAGGGACCACCTCAGCTGCTGCCAATGCTACATAGCCACCCATGCTATGGCCAATAAAGTGTGCCTTTTTTATTTTAAGGTGTTTCAAAAGTTCCAATACCATCTTAGACATTTCCTCCATTGAGTGCACATATGCTAGGCAATCAGAAGAGCCATGGCCAGGGAGGTCAATTTGAATGGTTCTGAATTTTTTTGGAAGAAAATCTACAAGCTCATTCCACATTTTTTTGTTCTCAAGAAATCCATGCAGAAGCACAACTGCTTGACCTTTGCCTTGATCTATATATGAGAAATCGGCTCCTTTAAATTGGAACTTAGCCATTCATAAAGTCTTCAATTTCATCCACTTCTTTCGGAATACGACTTGTCATATTCAAGTTTTCATGAGTGCCAATTACAATGTCGTCTTCTATTCTTATACCAATTCCTTCTTCAGGAATATAAATACCAGGCTCACAAGTAAAGGCATTTCCCACCTCCATTTTTGCAGTCCAAAGACCTACATCATGCACGTCTAATCCTAAGTAATGACTTGTTCCATGCATAAAATACTTTTTATAGGCAGGCCAATTTGGATCTTGGTTTTTTATGTCGGTTTGATCAATTAATTTCAGTCCAAGCAATTCGGCTTCCATCAACTTTCCAACTTCTCTATGATAATCATGCAATTGATTTCCTGGGCGCAGCATATCTAGGCTTGCTTTCTGAACTCTTAAAACTGCATTGTATACATCTTTTTGACGTTGACTAAATTTTCCATTAGCAGGAAAAGCTCTAGTCACATCAGAAGCATAGTTAGCATGCCAGCAGCCACAATCAAACAGAACAAGGTCACCATCTTTTAAAGTGTCATTATTCTCGATATAGTGCAATACACAAGCATTAGCTCCGTTAGCAATAATTGGCTCATAGGAGAAGCCTGCAGAGCCTTGTCTAGTATATTCATGAATAAACTCAGCCTCTAATTCATATTCCATCATTCCAGGCTTCATCATTTTTAGCACACGATGAAAGGCATCAGTATTTATGTCTGAAGCTTTTTGCATCAGGCTTACTTCAATGGGATGTTTTACAGCACGTAATTTGTGCATTATAGGCTCAGAACGCTTAGTTTCATGCAAAGGATAATTTTTCTTGAACCACTTGATAAATCTAGCATCTCTGGTCTCAACTGGGTTGGAGGCTCTGAGATGTTCGTTAGTGTTGAGGTAAACAGATTGAGCTTGACTCATGAGGTTTTTGAAGATCGATTCAAACTGCTCAAGCCAATATACAGTTTGGATACCTGAATTTAGAACAGCCTGCTTTTTGCTCAGTTTTTCGCCTTCCCATCGTGCGATTTGGTCGTTTGTTTCTTTCAAGAAAAGGATTTCTCTGTGGGCAGGGTCAAACGCTTCGGGGAAGATCACCAAAATTGACTCTTCTTGATCGATACTAGAGAGATAGAATATATCCTTGTTTTGAATAAATTTCATGGTACCATCCGCATTAGTTGGCATGATATCATTGCTATTAAAAACAGCTAAACCTCCTTTGTCTATTTCCTTAACAAACTTTGCTCTATTCTCAATAAAGAGTTCATTTTCTATTCTTGGGTATCTCATAAAAAAGCTTTTCACAAATCTATAATTAATGCTTGAGGAGGCAATGAGATAAGGACTGATATATAAAAATCAAAAACAATAAAAAGGGATTTGTTAATAATGATTCTAAATAAGATACATGGTTGATGTATTGAACTTCAAGGATTATCTTTGGTGTCTTAAAAAATAAAACAAATCATATGGCTTCAACAGGAATCCTTGGTTCATCAATAGTTAAGAAGTATTGGATGGCTTTGACAGGACTCTTTTTAATCTCCTTTTTAATCGTTCACTTGATCGGAAATTTACAGCTTCTGAATTTAAGTAAGGAGGGACAAGAGCAGTTTAATATTTATGCGAAGTTTATGACAAGCTTTCCATTGATAAAAATTACGTCCTACTTATTGTATTTCAGTATTCTTTTCCATGCATTTGACGGAATTGTTTTGACGATCCAAAACAGAAAGGCAAGGCCTGATAAGTATACCTACAGTAGACCTGATAAGAACAGTATTTGGGCTTCCAGAAATATGGGCTTATTGGGAACCATTGTATTGGCTTTCATTGTTCTGCATATGGGACAGTTCTGGTATGTTATGCATTGGGGAGAAATAGGAATCGATGCTTTAGGAAACAAAGACTTAGCAACTGTTGTTATATCAACATATAAAGATGCTTCTATGGGAATTGTATTTGTATTGCTTTATGTAATCGCAATGGCAGCCGTTGGCTTTCACTTATGGCATGGCTTTGCGTCTAGTTTTCAAACATTAGGACTGAATCACCCTAGATACAATGGACTTATTAGTATAGTTGGAAAAACATTTTCAGTAATTGTGCCTTTGGCTTTCGCCATCATACCGGTATATATTTATATGAACGCTTAAAAGAATTAGAGATATGAAGTTAGATGCTAGAATTCCAGAAGGGCCAGTAGAGAGTAAATGGCGCTCACATAAGAGTAGTATTAAGCTAGTCAACCCAGCTAATAAAAGACATATTGATGTTATAGTTATTGGAACTGGCTTAGCAGGAAGTGCTGCTGCAGCTTCTCTTGGTGAAATGGGCTATAATGTAAAGGCGTTCTGTTTCCAGGATAGTCCAAGAAGAGCCCACTCAATTGCGGCTCAAGGTGGTATTAATGCCGCAAAGAATTATCAAAATGATGGTGATTCTATTTACAGATTATTCTATGATACCGTAAAAGGAGGAGACTATAGATCGCGAGAAGCAAATGTTTATAGACTTGCTGAAGTATCAACAAATATAATTGACCAAGCTGTTGCTCAGGGTGTTCCATTTGCAAGAGATTACGGTGGTTTATTAGACAATAGATCATTTGGTGGTGTGCAGGTTAGTAGAACGTTTTATGCTAAAGGTCAGACAGGTCAACAATTGTTATTAGGTGCTTATTCAGCATTGTCTAGGCAAATAGCCAAAGGAAAAGTAAAAATGTACAGCCGTCATGAAATGATGGATGTGGTAGTAATTAATGGAAAGGCAAGAGGAATTATTGCTAAGAACTTAATTACTGGAGAATTAGAAAGACATAGTGCTCATGCAGTAGTAGTTTGTTCTGGTGGATACGGAAATGTATTCTTCCTCTCAACTAATGCAATGGGATCTAATGTTTCAGCTGCATGGAAAATCCACCGTAAGGGGGCCTTCTTTGCAAACCCTTGTTATACGCAAATTCACCCTACATGTATTCCAGTTTCTGGAGATCATCAATCTAAGTTGACCTTGATGTCTGAGTCCTTAAGGAATGATGGTAGAATTTGGGTGCCTAAAGATATTAAGGATGCTGAAGCAATCAGGGCTGGCAAATTAAAGCCGACGGCCTTAAGTGAAGATAAAAGAGATTATTACTTAGAAAGAAGGTATCCATCTTTTGGAAATCTTGTGCCAAGGGACGTAGCTTCTAGAGCTGCAAAAGAAAGATGTGATGCTGGCTTTGGAGTAAATACTACTGGACAGGCAGTATATTTAGATTTTGCTGATGCGATCATGAGATATGGCCGTACAGAGGCAACTTTACAAGGTTTAGAAAATCCAACGGATGCTCAAATCAAAGAATTAGGTACCAAAGTAGTGGAAGCTAAGTATGGTAACTTATTTGCGATGTATGAGAAAATTCAGGATGATAATCCATATGAAACACCGATGATGATTTATCCAGCAGTACACTATACTATGGGTGGTGTTTGGGTTGATTATAACTTAATGACAACCGTTCCTGGTCTATACGCACTTGGAGAAGCTAACTTCTCTGATCATGGAGCTAATAGATTAGGAGCATCTGCGCTAATGCAGGGTCTAGCTGATGGATACTTTGTTATTCCTTATACAATTGGTGACTACTTAGCTGATGAGATCAGTACTGGTTCTATCCCAACAGATAGTCCAGAGTTTGTAGAGGCAGAAAAATCAGTTCAGGCTGCACTGGAGAAGCTAATCACTGCTAAAGGAGAAAACACAGTAGATTACTACCATAAGATTTTAGGTAAAATCATGTGGGAGAAATGTGGAATGAGTAGAAATGCTGAAGGTCTTAAAGAGGCAATTAGTGAAATACAAGCATTAAGAGCAGAATTCTGGGATAAGGTTAAAGTTCCCGGAAAAATTAACGAAACTAATCCAGAATTGGACAAAGCAATGAGAGTTGCTGACTTCCTAGAGTTAGGAGAGTTGATGTGCCTAGATGCCCTTACTAGAGAAGAATCTGCTGGAGGTCACTTTAGAGAAGAGTATCAAACTGAAGACGGAGAGGCATTAAGAAGAGATGATGAGTTTGCATTTGTTTCTGCTTGGGAGTCCAAGGGTACACCTGCTGAATCAGTGCTTCATAAGGAGGAGTTAGTTTTTGAAAATATTGAGTTGAAAACAAGAAGTTATAAGTAAAAAGACAAAAGTAGAATTATGAATCTTACATTAAAAATTTGGAGACAGAGTAATGCAGATGCCAAAGGCAAAATGCACTCTTATCAAGTGAAAGATATTGATGGCGATATGTCTTTTTTAGAAATGATTGACATTCTAAATGAAGATCTAATAGTAAAAGGTGAAGAGCCAATTGCTTTTGATCATGACTGTAGAGAAGGAATATGCGGGAGCTGCTCTATGTATATTAATGGTGAGCCACATGGTCCTGAGCAAGGAACTACAACTTGTCAATTGCATATGAGAAAGTTTAAGGATGGTGATACTATTCATATTGAGCCATGGAGAGCATCTGCTTTTCCAGTAATTAAGGACTTAATGGTGGATAGATCTTCTTTTGACAGAATTATTCAGTCGGGCGGTTATGTTTCTGTAAATACTTCAGGAAATACTTTAGATGCAAATGCTATTGCTGTACCAAAGGCTGATGCGGATGCAGCATTTAATGCTGCAACTTGTATAGGTTGTGGAGCATGTGTTGCAGCATGTAAAAATAGCTCTGCTATGCTTTTTGTTTCTGCAAAGGTGTCTCAGTTTGCTCTTTTACCTCAAGGTAAGGTGGAAGCCAAAGAAAGAGTGTTGAATATGGTAGATCAAATGGATTTAGAAGGTTTTGGTTCTTGTACAAATACTGGAGCATGTGAAGCTGAATGTCCTGTTGGAATCTCTCTAGAAAATATCGCAAGATTGAACAGAGAGTATTTAAGCGCAAGTGTAAGAAAGGCATAATTAGGTAGCCTTTATATATAAGTTAAGATAAAACACCCTTTGCATATGAGTATAGGGTGTTTTTTTATGCCTTGTGCTCTGCTTGTGCTTGCTTTAGTGAAATTTGTTGAGGACTGCTTACGGGATGTGTCTGGGCTTGTGAAATAATTAATGCGGGTAAATGATCAAACTTAATTGCCCCAGGGGCCTTACCCGCAAGCCCTACTTCAATGTAATCAAAAGTATAAATAAGCCCAAATAGGAGACTTGCATTTTCTTTATATGATTTGAGGTTGACCAAAGTATAGAGCAAAAAAAAGCCTCTAAATTTTAGAGGCTTTTACTATTAAATAAAATCTTATTACGCGTCTAAAAGAGCATTTGTCTTTCTTACCGCTTCAGCGCTTTCAACTAAATTTTCCTTCTCAGCATCACTCAAGTTTATTTCAACTAGGCTCTCAATTCCATTAGCTCCGATAATTGCAGGAACACCAATGCAAATGTCATTAAGACCAAACTCTCCTTCTAATAAGCAAGATGAAGGGAACATTTTCTTACTGTCACAAGCAATTGCCTGAACCATTGCAGAAACTGCTGCACCTGGTGCATACCAAGCTGAAGTTCCTAATAATTTAGTTAAAGTAGCCCCACCCACTTTGGTTGCCTCTTTTAGCTCAGCCATTCTATCATCAGAAATAAATTCCGAAACAGGAACACTATTTCTAGTGGCAAGTCTAGTCAATGGAATCATACCTGTATCAGAGTGTCCACCGACTACCATTCCATCAATATCAGAAATAGGGCAATCTAAGGCTTCCGCTAAGCGATACTTAAATCGTGCAGAGTCTAATGCTCCACCCATTCCGATAATTCTATGTTTTGGCAAACCAGTTACCTTATGTGCTAAATATGTCATGGTATCCATTGGGTTGGAAACCACAATAAGAATAACATTTGGAGAGTGCTTAATTAAATTAGAAGCAACATCCTTAACGATTCCAGCATTAATTCCAATTAGTTCTTCTCTTGTCATCCCCGGCTTTCTTGGAATACCAGAAGTAATTACTGCAACATCAGAATTAGCTGTTTTAGAATAATCACTAGTGCTACCCGTAATTTTAGTGTCAAACCCATTTAGGGATGCAGTTTGCATCAAATCCATTGCCTTGCCTTCAGCAAAACCTTCTTTGATGTCAACTAATACTACTTCAGATGCAAAATCTTTGATCGCGATATACTCAGCGCAACTTGCGCCTACTGCTCCAGCTCCAACTACTGTTACTTTCATTTTTTTTTCTTCTTTTTAGGATGAATATAAGGTTGTCAAAGGTAATGAAAGAATGGGATTTAGGCCCTGAACTTTAAGCTTTTAATATAAGATGCATGTATTTTCTTATTTAAAATAAGAAGTGCTTATCGCGATATTATAGACCAATAAGTTACTTAATTCAGCTGCTAGAAAATCAAAATTGGCAGTAAAAGTGATTGAATGATAGTTTCAGAAGAATAGGCTAAAACAAACAAGGGGGATAAGACCCCCTTGAATGATTGGTTTTCTAAAAAGTACAGCTGAATTGATTGATTACTAACCCTATTTTCCAAAAAATTGTGTGCATACTTTTTAGCCTTTCTAATATAGGAAATTTATTTTAATCAGCTTTGGAAAGGTGTAATAATGTTCGGATAATCAATGAATTACTTAGAAAAAGAGCGTGTATGATTTGATTCTTTTTGAGGTGGTATCTTGGTAGCTTGTATATTTGGGGAGATAATAACTATGAAAGAAGAACTAAAAATTGCCTGTCTTCAAATTGATTTGGCTTGGGAAAATAAAACAGCAAACTTGGATAGGATCCAATGCATGCTTGAACAAAATAAAGGTGCTGATTTGTATGTGCTGCCAGAAATGTTTAGCACTGGTTTTAGCATGAACGCTAATGCCTTTGCAGAATATATGGAAGGTCCAACTGTGACCTGGATGAAGGCTATGGCTAAAAAAATGGAAGGAGCTATTATTGGTAGCTTAATTATTGAAGAAAATGGAAATTACTTCAATCGGTTGATTCTTGCCCAGGAGAATGGTAAAATTCATACCTATGATAAAAGACACCTTTTTTCATATGCTAAAGAGGAAGAAACTTATACAGCAGGTCAGAACTCTTCTATTGTTGAATATAAGGGTTGGAGAATAAAGCCCTTAGTATGCTATGATTTAAGGTTTCCTGTTTGGTCCAGAAATACGGAAGACTATGACATTTTGATTTATGTTGCAAATTGGCCGAATAGAAGAAGTTTAGCATGGAAGTCTTTGTTGAAAGCAAGGGCAATAGAAAATATGGCCTATTGTATTGGAGTGAATCGTGTCGGTGAAGATGGAAATAATGTGTTCCACTCAGGTGATACAATGGCTGTAGACCCACTTGGTGAGGAGCTTATTGACCCTATTGATTCTATTGAGAAGGTAGAGCTTATTTTAGTGAAAAAAGAGGTGCTGAAGAATTACAGAAGTAAATTTGGCTTCCTTAATGATAGAGATGATTTTCAATTTAAATCTTAATCAACCATTCATATTCTAGATCCCAATTTGCCCTTATTTCTACTTTTTCTGGATTAATTATAATTCGCTCTGCCTGTCTTTCTTCCTTTAGTGAACCATTGGTCCATTCTGAATCATTATTGGTATCAACGATTACTTCTGATTGATAATTTCCGGGGATTAGCCCTTTAAAGTTTAGCTTCAGTTCCTTTCTAAACTTTTCTCTATGTATCACTCTTCCCCTAGGGTCTTTTAATAGAAAAATAAGCTGATCTGTAGCTTCAGTTTTTATTAAATAATCTAACTGCCCTAGTTCATTACCCTTAAGAATGGTATAATCAAATACAGAAGAATCATTAAGCATTCCATTCATAGCTTTGACTCCACCATTCAATAGAACAATATTGATTTTTCCGCTTAATCCTTCAGGAATGAAATAGCAATATCGCCCAGCACTATCTAAGGATAGATTGATGTTTAAAGTGTCCTTCAGAGTATATAAAAGAATATTACTAGAGTCTATTCCAATTAAAGGTTCCATAGGGCTTGTAATTCTGATTGTATCCCCATTACGTAAAGTAGAGGTGGCAGATAAAAGCTTAATGCTTTTTTGTTTCTTAATCGGGTTTAACCTAACTCTTACGGTATCTGTAATTATTCCCTTACCCCCAATTTCAAAGTCCATTGAATCCACTCCTGAGTTGGACCAATAAATAATAGTGTCTAAATCTCTGCTTTCTTGATATATTTCTCTAAAGCTCTTATTCGTATCTAAAGAGATTCTTCTTGCATAAGCTGATTTATTGGGTTTATTAAAAGTGATTAAAATTGAACCATCTAGTTTTTGCTTGGCTCCCTTAAAACTTAGGTCCGGATCACCCATAAAAGATCTAAGCTCATAATTCTCTCCTTTGGGAGTAGGTGTGATAAAACCTTCCTGAAAGGCTGATTTCAATGCGTATGTAGTTAACTTGAAATTTGAACGGAGATTTTCAAAGGCAACTAACTTATATTCATTTTTGGCAATATTCTCAATTGTAAATTTGCCTTCTTTATCTGAAAACGTATAGTAGTCTGGAATAGATAAAAATGCACAACTATCGGATTCTAACCACTGTTCTTTTTTATAAAGGGCAATAAGTAGTCCTTCAATTGGAGTTGAATTGGAACTTTCTAGAATAGTCCCTCCTAGTTTTAAACTATCTAAATAAGATCCCGTTGAGAATACATATTTTAAATTTCCATTTGCATTTCCTTCTGTGAAATCGGTAACAGCTTCACCAAAGCTAATGGTATAAGTCGTATTCTTTTTTAGCTCATCATCGATCTGAATAAGGAGCTCTTTATTCTTTGCCCTAAATTCTAACTTCTCATCTATGGGAGGTGAGATTAGTATTTGAGATTGGGCAGACTTTAAACTGATGTACTCATTAAACTTCATAATAATGACCTTGCTACTCATATTTATGGAGTAGTTCGGCGGAAAAGAAGTGTCTAGTTTTGGAGCTGTAGTATCTCGTGGTCCACCATTTGGGCTTACCTGACTTGCGCAACTACTAAGAAAAATCTCAAACCCGACCATAAGGCTAAGAGAGAGTATTAAAAACTTAATAAGATTTAAATGGCTTTTGAACATCTTCACAATTAAGGGTCAAATATCTAAAATATAATTGATGCTCAAGTCTTTTATAAAACGGTAGCAACGGCAAATACAGAAATTTTCAAATTATCAGTTTTCTGAATAGAATGCACAGCTGAAATAATTGTGCCACCGGTCGTAATTACATCATCAATTAATAGAATATGTCGAAATTGATTTTGAGGAAGCCACATAAAAATATCTAAAGTGTTTTCAAATCTTTCAAACCTCGATTTCTTAGTTTGTGATTGTCCCTCTTTAATCCTAACTAAAGTCTCATTTACTGGTATTTGTAGTCCTAATGATAAGCCTTTGGCAATAACAGAGCTTTGATTAAAGCCTCTTTTCTTTTCTTTTTTGCGATGCAATGGGATTGGCACTATTGCATCTATATCTTCAAAAATACTGGAGTCTTTGAATTGAGCGGAAGCTAGCATTCCTAGTTTAATTCCAATATCAGATCTCCCTTTATACTTTAATTGATGAAGGAGATCTTGGATTATACCTCCTGGCTGAAAGTAAAATAAAGCATTTGCCTTTTCTATTCGTTCCCTTCCTGTAAATAATTCTAAAATGGGATTTTGATTAGAACTGGGGTTCTCTGTCCATGGCAGGGATAATAAACATGACTCGCAAAGGCAACTGTCTGAATCTAGTAGCTCATCACATGAAGCGCAATATGGTGGAATTAAAAAATTTAATATGTTTTTTAGCATCTCTAATAACTAAGAATTTATAATTTACGGCTATGAAAGAAAAAGAGCAAAACAGTCGGTCTACTTATCGCATTCTTAGTTTATTGTTATTCGTACTATTGATCTTTGCGGTAGTTTTATGGGTCTATGAAGATCGGTCAAATGAAATGCTGGAGCAAAAGAATATTCTGATTGAGCGCTTGACTAAAACTATGAAGAAGAACAATTCTTTGGAGTTTGAGACTGATAGCATGAACGATCTCTTGCTAGAGCAGCAAGATGAACTTTTTCTTCTTTTAGATACATTGGCAGAACTTAGTCCTGAAGAAATTAATCAACAGCCTGATATACTTTTGAAGGTAGATAAGAATGTTGCTATTACTAAAGCATTAGAGCAAACATCAGATTCTTTAAGACAAGTAAATGACAAGCTCAGAGTTGAAAGGGATCGGGCAATTATCGAGCTGAAAAGAGAAATGTCCAAAACTCAAAATTTACTTCAAGTAAATGCTGAATTAGAACGCACTTTAGAATCTGGAATGAATTTAACAGCCGCAGCTCTGAGAGTAAAAGGGCAGAGAAAATCTTGGGGTGATTATAAGTCCACTTCTAAATCGTCTAGAGTTGATCAATTAGAATCATGCTTCAGTTTAGTAAAAAACAAATTGGCTAATAAGGGTTATAAGAAAATTCATTTAAGGTTCCTAAATGCAGAAGATGCCGTTCTCTCACCTGATGGAGTTTTTGTGAAAGATACTCTAGACGATAGATTGTTCTTTACTCACTTTTTTGATTGGAATTATATCGGCGAAAGCCTAGATACTTGCTTAATCTTTCCTACAAACCAAATCACTGAAGGAAGCTATCATTTAGAGGTATATATTGATGGCTACAAACAGGAAAGCATTCAAGTTAAGTTTGATTAGAAATAGGCCTTAATTTGGACGTTCCCAAGCTGAATTGCAGGACTGTCCTCCGATATTCTACCGGTATAGCTGAGGGTAAGAACAATATTCTTTCTTATGGTTTGTTGCAAACCTATATTCCATAAGGTGTTTTCTCCAGGTCTTAAAGCTTGAAGCATCTCAAATCCTAAAGGACTGTTGGCATCTCCTTCAAAATCATTAATAACATAATTGAGTTTGACCAGGGCTGAAAATTTCTGACCTAGTTTATAGTCGGTTTGAATTCCAAAATCATCTGAGTTTAATGAACTTTGCGAGTCTGAACTGCCTTGCTTATTTGCCTTGATATAAATTGCGGTAATTACAATTTTGTCATTGGGTTGGATACTTATTGAGTTTTCAGATTGAATGTCATCTAAGGTGTAATTCCGACTTTGAAAATTATCTGATTTATTCTCGCGCTCAAAGTAACTAAGGGAACTTCTTAAATTAAGGATTTTGAATAATTGAAACCTAAGTTTAAAGCTATTCTCCAAAACGATATTTCTTTCTATTCCAAAGCTTAAAAGATTTCTGTTGTCGCTATTACGATACGTATAGTCTAAACCAAATTTCTGACTGCTTCTATTAAAGAAAAGGGTGCTCCTAAAGTTTTGATTAAGATTGATAATTGAGCTATCGCTTATATCAGACCCAAATGGATTAAGGCTGTTAGTATTGCCCTCTAACAAGGTTTTTTTGTCTATCTGAAAGCTGCTCAAGTTTGAGAATCGAGCTAGAGATTTAGTAAAAGATGATTTGCTCTTCCAGCTTTGTGGAGCATTGATACTTAGGTTCTGTCCAAACTTATTTAAGCTTGCTCTTATAAAGGTGTTAGAAGGTAAAAAGACTCTAATATATAAGCCAAGTTCTGGACTAGGTGCAATTTCAAACTCATCCAATTCTTTAATCCCATTGTCATTATAGTCGGTATGCATATAGTTTCCTGTTCCGGTTGGAACTTCTATATAGCTGAAGTTTCTAAGAGCCTCTGTACCTGAAGAACTCTCGTAAAAACTAGTGCTAATAATGGCATTTTTAAAGAACTTCTGAGTATAATTGATTCTTGAGTTGATCGTTCTTTCTAGCTCTTTTTCAGTTGGTAGAAATACTTTGAGACTTCTGCTAAAAACGGAAAGATTTAAAAGTCCTCCAAAATTGTTTTTCCATCTAGATTTTGCCCCAACTGCTTGCACTTTTGAGAAATTTGCAAAGTCTCCTAGCCTGGCCGTATCATCAAATCTTTCTAAGTAGTTAAATTCGACATATGAGCCGTTCGTGTCACCAAAACCTGTAAAGAAATCGTATTGGATGAAGTTGTAAGAATTGTCCAATAAGCTATCATTAATTGACCTATTCCACTCTCCTTCCGACCTAACACCAACCCAAGTGTTTTTGCTAATATATCTCCGGGCATTCAGCCTCTCTCTGATAAATCTTGTCTCTTTTATGCTGTCTCTTGACTCTAACCAAGATCCTTGAAAGCGCAATAGACTCTTTTCAGATCTAAATAAATAATTCACTTCATTCCTTAAAGCTGATAGCTGATTAATACTCAAAAGTTCAGCTCTATAATTAAGACTAGATTGATTTTTAGAATAAGTAGCTTGGGCGCCAGCAAGTCCTATTTCTCCGTTATAATCTATGGGTAAATTCCAGTTTCTGGCAAATTCTAAATCTCTAATTCTTTCTACCGTTTCAAAAGTTTCATTATTGTATTCTCCGCTTAGCGCGATATCAAGCTTGCCTTTTTCTAGTGGCTTTGAAAAATTATAATCCACCTTTGCAGCCAGTCCATCATCATTCTCTTTGTCTAAACTAGAGAAGCGATTATTGTCCCTATTGCTCAGAGCGAGCTTAACAGACAGCTCATTGTTGTCATTTATGTGAACATTTGTTTCTGAGCTTAGGACTTGCAACCTTTCAGGTGCTATTAGCTGCCTAATGGGTTCGTAATCTCCTTGCGGAATTCCTGCAATCGGGGCAACCCATTGAAATACTCTTCCGTTAGCGCTGCTTTGTTCTTGGATGTAATTTCCGGCATTGCTACCTAAGAAACTAAAGCTAGCTTGATATAATTGTTTAGTACTATCAATGGAATAAACTAGAACACTATCCATGCCTAAAGAATCTATTAATTCATACAGGACGGCTTGGTCCGAAAAACTAGAAGGCTCAATGGTGCTAACAACGGCTTGAGAAATATTGTCACCGGCTTTGGCAAGGAGCTCTTTGTCTTCCTCGCTCAAGTTTTGACTGATGCTTTGAGTTTTAGAGTCCTGCTCTGTATAATAGCTGATGCTCGTAGACCAATTAGTTTCCTCAACCGCCAAATGAGTATGTGCAACAGAGCGTAAATAATTCAATTCTGTATACTGAAACTCTACTACAATACGCCTTTCTTTTGTAATAGGTTGAAGGGCAGTAAAGCTGATTTCTGCAGCATTATAATCAATTACATAATCATTCTGCTGACCCCTAGTAAGCAGCACGCCATCTATATAAACTCTTTCAGATCCCGATATAATAATCACAAACAATTCTCCATTATTACCTTTTAGCTTGTAGGGACCTTGGTTTCCTTCTTGTCCGTTAAACCTATTTCTTGAAAATTTACCTCTTGCAATTCCCGCCTGAATACCAAAGGGAATATTATTCACTCTAGAGTAGACACCGGCTCCGCTTATTCTTTTGTCAAAGTTTAGAAAGTAGTTTTTCTTATCGGTAATATTGAAATCTCCAGCTCTTAAAAGGCCAAAATCTGAATTTTCCAGTTCAATATAAACACGGTCAAATTCGCTTAATTGTTGCGTATATCCATCTCCTTGAATAGGAATGTTATTGTCTGTAATGCTTGCTCTTATTTGAGTATTATTACCTAAATTACCTTGCAATTGTAAATTCAAAGAGCTGTTTAATACAGCATCTTGATTATTTCCAACCCGTATTCCTCTACTAATAGATCCTTGTGAATAAAGGCCGCTCAAGGGTTTGAATTCCTGCTTGGTGGAGCTAATATAGAGGTCCTCATCTGTAGGGGTAGAAGTAAGGCTAGATAGAATCATACTCTGGTCCTTTCTTTGGAATAGCTGATATATTTCCAAATCAATTTCGGAGTATTTAATTGTTAATGCAGGATGTGCATCATTAAGAATTAATGTGTTTATACTATCCTGAATAATGCTATAGCCTGGGCTTAAAGCCGATCCATCTTGACTGTAAAACGAAATGCTCTCTTCTGGAATTAGTTTTGAACCCAAGATTATAGAGTCTTGATTAGCTCTGATTTCAATCGATCTTTCAGGGCCCCATAATGTCATATCCTGTTGGGCACTTAATCGCGTTAAGCAAAAAAGACAGAGTATAAAAAGGTAATAATATTTGAGCTTAGAAGATCTAATGATTTTAGTAATTTGCTGTGTTCCAAGAATAGTATAAATACTCTTAGATAAACGAAAAATACGATGAAAATTATCTCTTATAATGTAAATGGTATCAGAGCAGCCATAAATAAAGGATTCATTGATTGGTTAAAGATTGCTGATCCTGATGTGATTTGCATACAGGAGACCAAGGCAAATGAAGATCAAGTTGACACAAGTTTGATAGAAGAGGCTGGTTATCAACACTTTTGGTATAGCGCTCAAAAGAAGGGATATAGCGGTACAGCCATTTTTTCTAAGGAGAAACCAAGGCATATAGAGTATGGTTGTGGAATAGATTATGCCGATTTTGAGGGAAGACTTATTCGAGTAGATTTTGAATCTATTTCTATAATAAGCTCTTATTTTCCATCAGGAAGTAGTGGTGATTTAAGGCAAGAAGTTAAAATGAAGTTTCTTGGAGATATTCAAGAGTATTTGAATGATTTAAGAAAGACGATTCCGAACCTTGTGGTTTGCGGAGATTATAATATTTGTCATGAAGCCATTGATATTCATGATCCGGTTAGGAATGCAAAGAGCTCCGGCTTTTTACCGGAGGAAAGAGAGTGGATGACGAACTTTATTAAATCTGGATTTATCGATTCCTTTAGATATTTCAATAAAGAAGCGAATAATTATTCTTGGTGGAGTTATAGAGCAAACGCAAGAAATAATAATAAAGGCTGGAGAATTGATTATAATATGGTTGCAGAGCCACTTCAAGCAAGACTTAAAAGAGCTGCCATCCTATCTGAAGCTAAACATTCTGATCACTGCCCAATTTTGCTTGAGTTAGAATAGATATCAACATTTCATTTTTCTTAACTTCTTTTATTTCCCTTTGAAGCTTGTCATCGGCGGAGTATTTTTACATTATAATAAACAGACTATGCGTAAATTATTCTTTATCATCGGAAGCGTATTCCTACTAAGTTCATGTGTGTCCTCTAAGGTTTATAAAGAACTGCAGTCAAAATATGTAGACTTAGATGAGCAGAATATTGCTCTTAGAAAAGATAATGATGAGCTGAGTGGTAATCTAAAGTCGGCGGAGAATCAAGTACTGAAACTTAAGAATACTGTAGATCTTTTGAAAAAAGACACTACAGAATTAGGCAAGAAATATAGAGCTCTGAATAAAAATTACAGAGAGTTAAACAAGAGTTATGAATTTGCCCTTGAAAATAATAACAATATGCTTGCTACTAATCAGCAGGAGAACCAGAAGCTTTTAATGAAATTGCAAAAGCTCCAAATGGAAGTTCAAACTAAAGAAGATAGTTTAATCTCTGAGCAAAACAGACTTGAATATCTGGGTAAAGAACTTCAGAAAAGAGAATCACGTGTTTATGAATTGGAGCAATTAATTGCCAAGAAAGATTCAGCGGTTGAAAACCTAAGACAACGTATGGCGGATGCTCTTCTAAACTTTGAAGGTAAAGGTCTAAGTATTGAAAGAAGAAACGGAAAGGTTTATATATCCCTAGAAAACAGCTTGTTATTCCCATCAGGAAGTTGGGATGTTAATGCTAAAGGAGCCTCTGCTATTAAAGAAGTTGCCAAAGTTTTAGCTGAGAATAAGGATTTAAATGTTGTGGTTGAAGGTCATACTGATAGTGATGCTTTTAACGGAAGAACAGCCGTAAAGGATAATTGGGATCTATCAGTAATGCGTGCTACATCCATCGTAAAAATCATAACTGATAATAAAGGAGTTGACCCCGCAAAAATTACTGCTGCCGGTAAAAGTGAGTTTGTTCCTTTAGTTCCTAATGATGATAGCGAGTCCAAGGCCAAGAATAGAAGAACAGAAATCATCATTACTCCAGATGTTTCAGAATTGATGAAGCTTTTAAATGAAGAAGCGGATAGTATTAATAACTAGCCAAAGAGAGCCCTAAAGATTTCTTCAATTTTAGAACAGAGTATTACTTCAATAGTGTATTTGTCTGTTTTTATTTTATTGTAGCTGCTTAAGTAGATTTTTTCGAATCCCATTTTTTCAGCTTCAATGATTCTTTGTTCAGCTCGTGAAACTGGTCGAAGCTCACCACTTAATCCTACTTCTGCAGCAAAGCAAGCCTTGTCAGTAATGGGCATGTCTTCTGTAGATGAAAGTACGGCAGCAATAACTGCTAAATCAATAGCTGGATCATCCACTCTTATTCCACCTGTAATATTCAAGAATACGTCTTTTGAAGCTAAATGAAAGCCTGAACGTTTTTCAAGAACAGCAAGAAGCATATTTAATCTTCTAGCATCAAAGCCAGTGGTGCTTCTCTGTGGTGTGCCGTAAACAGCAGTGCTAACCAAAGCTTGAACTTCAATCAACATGGGTCTTATCCCTTCTATTGTTGCGGCTATAGAGTTTCCGCTTAAGGCGACCTCTCTTTTAGAAATTAAAGTTTCAGATGGATTAAGTACTTCCTTTAATCCAGCTCCTTGCATTTCATAGATTCCTATTTCTGCAGTGCTGCCAAAACGATTTTTTTGTGCCCTTAATATTCTATAGATATGTTGGCGATCTCCTTCAAATTGGAGGACAGTATCCACCATATGTTCTAAAATCTTGGGACCAGCTATATTTCCATCTTTAGTGATATGTCCTATGAGAACAATAGGAGTATCAGTTTCTTTGGCGTACTGTATTAATTCAGAGGTGCATTGCCTGATTTGAGAGACAGATCCAGGTGTGGAATCAATTAATTCAGAGTGCAGTGTTTGCACAGAATCTACAATAACAAGGCGCGGTTGAACCTCCTCAATCTGTTTAAATATATGCTGGGTTCTGGTTTCAGCTAATAAATAACAATCATTATTATGTATCCCAATTCTTTGAGCTCTAAGCTGAACTTGCTGTTCACTTTCTTCGCCAGAAATGTATAATACCTTTCCTGTTCTATTTAAAGCAACTTGAAGCATTAGAGTAGATTTTCCGATACCCGGTTCTCCGCCCATAAGTGTAACGGAGCCTTCAACAAAGCCACCGCCTAAAACCCGGTCTAATTCTGAGTTTCCGCTAGCAAGCCTCATGCTTTCATCAGCTCGTAAAGTGTTAATTGGCTTAGCTGAAGATTTGTTTTTCTTGGCGCTGGCTGAGGTTGCGCTATTTTGCCAAGATGGAGATTTAGAAATGCTGACCATTTCCTCAACTATGGTATTCCACTCTCCACATTTATCACATTGGCCCATCCATTTAGAATGCTGGGAGCCGCAATTCTGACAAAAAAAGGAAACTTTAGACTTGGCCATTTGCTAGCTTAGCTTTTAGTTTCTTTCGCACTCTATAAACATGTATAAAAGCAATTCCTCCGCCAACTATGGTCATAATAGTTTGGCCGCTATGAACAAGAGTGGCAAAGCTTACTCCATCGCTATTAGCGATACCCAAAACGCCACAAGCTAACATTACCAAATAATGATAAGATCCAATCCCACCAGGTGATGGAACAATCATGCCAAGTCCACCTGCAATCATTACAAAAAGCCCGCTCAATGGATCAATTCCACTTGTTGATTCCAAAGAGAAAACAACCACGTATACCATTAGATAATACATGAGCCAAATGAAAAAAGTATGAGCAATAAACGCCCACTTTCTTTCAACTTTAGAAAAACTTTGAAGCCCTTCTTTTAAACCAATAAGGAAGTCCCGTACTTTTAAATATAAGGGATGAGTGCTAAATTTTTTTCTTAAAATAAGGAATGTAATGCCAGTCAAGATTGTGATCACTAAAGCTCCAATTTTCAGGTAAAATAGAGTCTCATTGCCTTCAGCTTCACTTCCAGCTGCACTGCTTCTACTAGTATTTATCAGGCTTGTAATTCTGTCAAACTGTGTTATTAGTGTAATAAGAATTAAGCCTAAAAGCATGAACATATCAATAATTCTCTCAAGGATAACCGTTCCAAAAAGCTTGTTTACAGGAATGTTTTCCATTTGATAAAGAGCGGTACATCTCGCAACCTCACCCGCTCTAGGGACTAAAAGATTAGAGAAATAACCTAAGGCAATTGCATGAATACTATTCCAAGTTTTTACTTTATAGCCGAAAGGTTTTAATAAGTACTTCCATCTAATTGCACGGCTAATAAAAGCCAGATACCCCATAAATATTGAGGCGATTACATATTCATATTTTGCACCTGCAAAATCATGCTGTAATTGTTCAATATCAGTGTCTTTAAAGGCAAGATAAAAGAGACCCGCACCTACAGCTGCAAAGAGTAAATATTTTAGGACTTTTTGAATTTTTTTATTCAAATCTAGCTCAGTCTATTGGTGTTTTCATTCGGGAAGATAATACTTGGTCTGAAGTCAGCGGCGTCAGTGAAAGCAATTCTTGCATAAGAGATTATAATAATAACGTCTCCCTCTTGCACTTTGCGGGCTGCTGGGCCATTCATATTTATTTCTCCTGAATCTGCCTGACCTTTAATAACGTAAGTCTCTAAACGTTCACCATTGTTAATGTTTACGATAGAAACCTTTTCCCCTTCAACAAGGTTCGCGGCTTTCATTAAACTTTCATCAATAGTGATGCTTCCTATATAATTTAGATTTGCACCGGTTACCTTTACGCGGTGAATCTTTGATTTTAATACTTCAATATGCATGGGTCAAAATTACTTAAAATAATGGAAGGTTATCTATTAATCTAACTCCAGATAAGAAGGCTGCAATAAATACTCTACAGTGTTTACTTTCATTCCAATTGTTAGCATCAGATAAAGTATCTTCATCACATATTTTAACATACTCTAAGTCTAAAGGAGAGTCTTTAAAAAGTAAAACTAATTTCTGCTCAAGTTCTGCAGGAGTATAGTTTTGATAGTTAGACCTCGCCCAACTTAAACTTTTAAAAATTCCAAGTGCATTAATTTTACCCTCTTCAGATAACAATGCATTTCTACTACTCAATGCTAATCCTTGTTCAGATCTTTGGGTTGGATGTCCTAAAATTTCTATTCCTGGGAATAGCTTAGCAGAAAAATATTTTATAATCCGATATTGCTGATAGTCTTTCTCCCCAAAGTATGCACGCTGAGGCTTGCATACCTCTAAGAGTTTTTTGACAATAGTTGCCATGCCTTGAAAATGACCAGGACGATGCTCTCCTTCCATTTTTGTATCCAATTTCCCTAAATCTATTTTCTCCGAAACAAGTTCTTTTGGATACATTTCTTCAACTGGAGGAGCAAATACGTAATCGCAATTTACCTCCTCCAAAAGTCTTAGGTCACTCTCTAAAGTTCTAGGATAGTTTTTAAGATCTGTGGAGTTGTTGAACTGAGTTGGATTTACGAAAATGCTACATATACTAATATCATTCTCTCGTATCGACCTCATAATGAGCTCAATATGTCCAGAGTGTAAGGCGCCCATTGTAGGCACAAGTCCAACGCTTTGGTCGGGTTTTATGTTAGATTGTATTTCTAGAAGTTCTGAAATACGCGTTATTAGGCGCATAGCTAGATTTTCAAAGAGGTAAAGCTATTGTTCTAGATTGAGATATCTCGTATTTTTTTGGTATTTTTGCAGGCTTATTTAAGAAGAATTAATGCAGTTTATGGAAAGAAAGAGAATTCTATACGTTAGTCAAGAGATCCACCCTTATTTACCGGAGAATAATTTATCAAAACCAAGCTTAGAGTTACCTAAGCGTATGAATGAGCAGGGTCATGAAGTGAGGGTATTTATGCCTAGATATGGTTTGATCAATGAAAGAAGACACCAACTACATGAGGTAATAAGACTAAGTGGAATAAATATTATTGTTAATGATATGGATCAGCCGCTTATTATCAAAGTTGCCTCTGTTCCTTCTGCAAGGATGCAAGTTTATTTCATTGATAATGAAGAGTATTTTAAGCGTAAGGCTATCTTTACCGATGATAAAGGAAAGTTCTTTAATGATAATGATCAAAGAGCTATCTTCTTTTGTAGAGGTGTTGTTGAAACCGTAAAGAAACTAGGTTGGTCACCTGATATAATTCACTGTCATGGCTGGATGGCAAGTGTTTTGCCCCTCTATTTGAAGAAATTCCATGCGGATGATCCATTGTTTGCAGATACAAAGAAAGTATTGTCTGTTTATTCTGGAACTCAGCATAAGATGCCTGAAAGTCTTTCTAATACATTAAAATTTGATGGAATAGAAGGTGAGGATTTAGAACGATATAATAATGCAGATGTAAATTCAATGTATCAAGCAGGCTCACACTATGTTAATGGTGTTGTAATTGCCGATGAGGATATTGAAGAGAAGCTACAAGAATACTTGAGAACAAACGTTACTAATCTGGTTGAAGGAATTACTACTGATAACCATGCTGATTTAGTAAAGGAATTATATGAGCAGATTCTTGTAGAAGAAACTGTAGCATAGCAAATAGGAAGTCTGCTATATGATTAAAAAACTTTTAAAAAGAGCCATTCTAATATTGGCTCCTTTGGTTTTTATTGCCTGTGAGAAGTCTACAGATGATCTTGGTTTTGAACAAGTTATTGAAAATGTTCCTGGTTTAAAAAAGTATGAATTTGATTTGGTGGGATATAGCGTCCCTCAAGACAGTATTCTTACAGCCCTAAATTATGACCTTTCTTCAATTATTGGATATACAGGTGATAAACTATTGGGCTCCCTTTTAGATAATAATTTTGGTAGATCTCAAGCTTCATTCGTAACTCAAGGAATATTAGATCAAGTAAATCCTGATTTAGGTACAAATGCAGTTCTTGATTCCGCGGTATTGTATTTAAGATACTCCAATGTTTATGGTGATAGCTCCAAGTCAATTGATTTAATTATTGAAGAATTAAGAGATCCTATTGATAGAGATACATCATTCTATTCCGATGATGTACCTGCTGTTAGCCAAACCTTAGGTCAGCTTAGCTTCAGACCCACACCCAATGTTAATTTAGATGTAGATGGAGAAGAAATTCCGGCTAGCTTAAGGGTTCCCTTAAGTCAGTCTTATTTCCAGTCAAAAATTATTGACATAGCTGATGGTTCTTCAGGGGAGTTGGCATCAAATGATGACTTCGTAGAGTATTTCAATGGGCTTTTAATTAGCACCACTTCTGTAGACGCATCTATTGTTTCCTTTGATCTTACAAATACAAACTCTAGAATTCTTTTATTCTATCATAATGATACAGATACTAGTACTCTAGAAATAAATTTTGATCAAACTAACAGTGTCAAGCCAGTGTCCTTTAATCTGTATGATCATGATTATGAAAATTATCCGAACAATTTGAATCTGAATAATCAAGATACAGCCGTCGGAGAGTCGAGCATCCATATTCAAAGTATGGGAGGAGTTGTTGGTGTGTTGAAGTTCCCTGGATTGGATACCTTAATTGGTAAAGGATATTTGGTGAATCGAGCTTGGTTAACTGTGCCAACACAAACTGGAATTTATTCTGGTTTGGCTCCGAGTAATAGGTTTACCCTAAGGTCCTACACTGATGCAGATGGCGTAGGTTCAACAATAATTGATTTTAATGGAACAGGAGCTTCAGGTGATGGAAGGTTAAGATTGGGTCAATTAAGAGATAA
This sequence comes from uncultured Schleiferiaceae bacterium, assembly GCA_965661265.1. Classification (GTDB taxonomy): domain Bacteria; phylum Bacteroidota; class Bacteroidia; order Flavobacteriales; family Schleiferiaceae; genus CBFIDE01. Next base: position 160,740 of record CBFIDE010000002.1, read on the forward strand.
TAGTTACGAATTTGATATAACAAAGTATATATTCGGCGTATTGAATGACGGGCAAAATGGCAAACTAGCAATAGTGCCAGTAAATAATGTCACAACAGCAAATAGAACTATATTAAAGGGTGGGGTAGATCCAATAGAATCTAGCACACTAACACTTTACTTAACTAAGCCATAATTATGTGTGGAATCGTAGGTTATTTGGGACATCGCAATGCGATATCAGTAGTCTTAAAGGGATTAAAAAGACTTGAATATAGAGGTTATGACAGTGCGGGAATAACCATTCATGACGGAAATGCTTTCGAAATTATTAAATGTAAAGGAAAGGTTTCTGACCTAGAGAATAAAATGGGTGGTAATGTTCCTGATGCCACTATGAGTTTTGGACATACGCGCTGGGCGACACATGGTGTTCCAAATGATGTAAATGCTCACCCTCACTCCTCAAATTCCGGAGATCTTGTTCTAATTCATAATGGTATTATAGAGAACTATGCCGCAATAAAAGAAGCTTTAACGAAAAGAGGATTTAGCTTTCAGAGTGATACAGATACTGAGGTATTAGTGAACCTAATTGAAGATATTAAGAAGGCTGAGAATATAAGCTTATCAAGGGCAGTGAGAATTGCTTTAAACCAAGTAGTTGGTGCTTATGCTATTGCCGTAAGCTCTTTGGATGATCCAAATACCATTGTTGTTGCTAGAAAGGGAAGTCCCTTAGTAGTTGGAATAGGTGAGGATGAATTTTTTCTAGCTTCTGATGCATCTCCATTTTTAGAATATACTAAAAAAGCCGTTTATTTAGAAGATGACGAAATGGCCATTCTTGAGCGCGGAAAGGGCTTGAAGGTAAAATCAATTAAAAGTAATGTGAAAGTTGATCCTTATGTTCAACAACTTCAAATGGATTTAGAATCTATTGAGAAAGGTGGATATGAACATTTTATGCTTAAAGAAATATTTGAACAACCTAAATCTATTAAAGACACTTTAAGAGGTAGATTATTGGCCGATCAAGGTGTTGTTAAAATGGGGGGAGTATTTGAATACATTGACAAATTTATAAATGCTGAGAGAATTCTAATTATTGGTTGTGGTACTAGTTGGCACGCCGGATTAGTTGCTGAGTATTTATTTGAAGATTTAGCAAGAGTTCCTGTAGAAGTTGAATATGCTTCTGAATTTAGATATAGAAATCCTGTCATTTCTGAAAGAGATGTTGTTATTGCTATATCTCAATCAGGAGAAACGGCGGATACCCTGGCTGCTATTAAATTGGCTAAGGAAAAAGGCGCAATGATTTTTGGAGTATGTAATGTTGTAGGTTCTAGTATTTCCAGAGAATCTGATGCTGGAGCATATACTCATGCAGGTCCTGAAATTGGAGTGGCTTCCACTAAGGCATTTACTGCTCAGCTTGCTGTTCTTTCGCTTATCGCGATTAGAATTGCCCAAGCGAAAGGCTTATTGACTCAAACACTCTATCACCAATTGTTGAATGAGCTTGACGCTATTCCAGCTAAGATTGAGAAAATGCTACAGAGTGATGGTCAAACAAGAAAAATTGCAGAGGTTTATAAAGACTCTAAAAACTTCTTATACTTAGGTCGTGGATATAATTTCCCTGTGGCACTAGAAGGTGCTCTTAAGTTGAAAGAAATTAGTTATATTCATGCAGAAGGCTATCCTGCAGCAGAAATGAAGCATGGACCAATTGCATTAATTGATGCTGATATGCCGGTGGTAGTCATTGCTCCAAAAAATGGTCAATACGAGAAAATCGTAAGTAATATCCAAGAAGTGAAAGCAAGAGAAGGTAAGCTTATCGCGATTGTTAATCACGGAGATACACAAATTGCAGAGATTGCAGACCATGCCATTGAAATTGAAGATACAATGGAGCACTTTACTCCTCTATTAACTACAATTCCATTGCAGTTATTGAGTTACCATATTGCAGTAATGAGAGGTTGTAATGTTGATCAGCCAAGAAATTTGGCAAAATCTGTTACCGTCGAATAATTTCTAGTGGGTGAGAGGGTTGTTCAAACTCCCCTCTCCCTCTAATACATTGTATTTCCGAAGAC
>CBFIDE010000003.1:0-24596 GCA_965661265.1 uncultured Schleiferiaceae bacterium
CATGCTTTTTCCAATTTTGCCCATAAGTTGTGAAGGTCAAAAGGACGAATATTATTTGAGTAAAGTATTTCATTTTTTTAATGCACCACAACTCCCTTATAACAGTATAACACTTTCCGTAAAAAACTAAATGTACACTGGTAAAAGAGAATGTTTTGTGGATTAGGTGTTAAAGTTAAATTCTGTACTAATCTATAAAATATCATCTAAAGGAGAACTTATACTGTCCAATAATTTGTTGCTTACAAAGGTGTAAATCTCTGTTGTCTTAGAACTTCTGTGACCTAGCAACTCCTGAATAATTCGTAAATCTGTTCCACGCTCTAAAGCATGTGTGGCAAAACTATGTCTCAACATATGTGAGTAAACAACCCTTTTGATGCCTGCCCGCTCGGCGGCTCTTTTTAAAACCATGTTCACGCTCTTGGCACTATATATACCTCCATTTTGACCTTCAAAAAAAAGATCTGTAATGCCATATGACTCTATATATTCTTTCATTCTTGGAATGAGTTTGGTGGGTAGCTTTATGCGTCTATCTTTATTTCCTTTTCCTGCTACCACAATCAATACTCCTCTGTCAAAATGGATGTCTTCTAACCTTAACAACACTAATTCTCCTACTCTCAAGCCACAGCCATATTGGAGGCTCAAAAGTATTTTGTGCTTTAAGTTTGGTAACCGGGATAATATCGCCCGAACTTCTTCTTTGCTAAAAACCCTTGGTAATCTCTTAGGTTTTTTTGCCACTTCAATGGTATCCATTAACATCGGCTTGGATAAAACTCTATGGAAAAATAGTTTTAGAGCAGAGTGCATTTGTCTTTGAGAACTGGCACTGTAGGATCTTCCCAATACCTCTGTTTCCATAAAGTCGTTAACATCATAATCGGTTAAATCTGTAGGATCTATTTCTTGATTATAAGACAGGAATAAACTGATCATAGAACCATAAGTTTGCACTGTGCTCTCACTATAACGCCTTAATCTGAGAACTAGAATAAACTTCTGAAGCCATCCTTTCTGTTGATCATTTAGTTCAATCTTACTTCGCTCTCTCTTAGGTAATGCTCTGCTGCTTTTCCAGCCAATACTCATTAAATCTGAATAATCAACGTATCCATAAGGGCTTAGTTCTTTAAATAATTCATCTAAACACTCTCTGCTTAATGGATATTTCCAAACTTTATTCCCACTTGACCATTCTGCCCCTATGCTCTTAACTAACTCTATATAATCTTGACGAAACTTGAATTCGATTCCTATATAAGTAGTTTGATACTCCTGAATCTTAAACAATCTAAAGACGGCTCTCATATTATATTTTTAGAAAAGCTAGTCCTAAAATGGCTAAAAGGCAAAAAAAGGAATTGCAGTTTTTGACATTCTACTTATCTGTCTAAATAATGTTAAAAAAACTCTAAATGCCCCTCTGTTATTCTAAATGTTGGTAATTTAGCCTCGCCTGATTCTAGAGAGAAACTCGGTAATCAGGAGTATAAATCAAGGCTCACAAAGTCTTTATGTGAGGCAATTAAAATAGCCTATAAAATTTTACGGCGTCCTTGAGCCTTTTTTGCTTCCAATAACCTCAACTAATGAGAGCTCGTCTAGGCCTTTTACTCTTTCTGTTAAGCATCAATTTTACAATTAGAGCTCAGGATTATATAGATCTGGCAAAACTCCATTATTCCAATACACCCGTAAACCCATTTGATACTTTAACCAGCGGTACCAGAGTCCAGGAATGGGGAATTGACCTTACTCTACCTGTCCAATTAAATGAGAAGTATACGCTGATCACGGGGCTCTATGCTGAGGAGATCAGCACCAAGACCGCACCCATTGAATCTAATTTAACTTCTGTTTATACTACCCTAGTAAAAGCGGGTGTCAGCATTAAACACTCTAATAGACTAAGTGCTTCTTATATTCTTCTTCCTAAGCTTTCCAGCGATTTTAAATCTTTGGGCCCTGAGGATTTTCAGCTAGGGGCCATCGCTCTTTTTAAACTAAAGAAAAACAAGAACTTCTTTTGGAAATTTGGTCTTTATTATAATGATGAGCTCTTTGGGCCTTTCTTTGTCCCTATTCTTGGGTTCTATCATCTAAGTGAGAATAAAAAGCTAGAACTAAACATTGGTCTTCCGCTCTCTGCCGATGTCAATTATAAAGTCCATAAAGAGCTGGCGCTGGGAATACGATTTGAGGGATTCGTGCGTACTTTCCATCTCAATGAACCTTCAAATGGCAATGCTGATAATTATCTTCAAAAACAATGCAATGAGCTATTTGCCTATGCTCAATGGCAAACTCAAAGCAATCTTCTTTTTCAATTTAGAGTGGGCTACTCTATCGGAAGAAACTATAGAGTCTATGATCAAAAAGATCAAATAAAGTGGGGTCTTGCAGCCTTTAGATTTGGTGATGATAGAGATCAATTAAATTCTGACTTCAGTGATGGCATCATTTTTCAAGCTAGGGTTTTCTATCGCTTTCCGATAAAATCATAGTAATCGAACTTTAAAGCTACACTTCCGTAGTATTAGGCCTCTTTTTTTATTATATTTCATCCCAATCTTATAATTGAATATTGAATCAATTTCAACTATTACAATTCAGAATCAGCCGATTCATTTCTGGGCCAGATGAAACTTTATTAGAGAACCGTATTTTTAATACGGCTTCCTTCATCTTGTTTCTTCTATCCATTCCAGCACTTTTTAATTCAATAAAAAGTGATGAGAACCACTATTTTTTTATTGCGGCATTTATTGCTAGCATCATTCTTTTTAGCAATTTTTACTTTGCGCGATTTAAAGGAAAGTTCAAGGAAACCAGTAAATTCTTCATCTATATTAGTGTCATTTATACAGATTTCATCTGGTATATTACCGCAGAAGAAAGTTATATCACTAATTACATATTTCCCTTAATTCTCATATTAGGGCTTTCTATCATCCCTGTTAGGGAGCATTTAAAGTTTAGCATTCTTCTTATAGTGAACATTTTTGCTCTAGACCTCATTGTTTTTCTACTACCGGACTTAATGGGTAGCAGCTTTACAGCAGCCTTGGCAAGGGACCAAGCTAAGAGCCATACTTACTTGGTTTTTATGATCATTCTTATCGCTTTGGTTCTGAGCTATTTTAAGAAGGGCTATGAAAAAGAAAGAGAAATCGCGCGAAGGCGGTTTCTGCAAATTGATAATAGCAACCACAGCCTGCACAATAGAAATGAGCATTTAGAAAGTTTGGCCAGAATGGTTTCGCATAACCTTAGGTCACCCATTGCCGGAATTAAAATGCTGCTCAGTCTATATGATCGGCCAGAGAGCCCAATATCAGATAAAGAGCTCATAGTAAACCTAAAAGAGGGTATCGGCCTTCTATTTGGAATGGTAGATGATCTTGCGCGCTTAATGCTTGATTATACGGAACTCAATAAGGAGAAAGAAATCATAGACCTTAAGACCATTGGAGATCACGCTTTAATTCAATTGCAGGGGCAAATTACCCATGCTAAGGCCCAAATTAATATTGATTTTAGCGCTTACCCCATAGTAATCTATTCCAAGATTTACCTTGAGAGTATCTTTTTAAACCTGATCAGTAATGCCTTAAAATACAGATCTGACGGAAGAGATGTAGTAATTGATATTAGAAGCTACCTTCAAAATGACAGCGTTATTATTGAATTTACAGATAATGGTATTGGTATCGATTTAGAGAAATACGGACATCAAATATTTAAAATGTATAAGACCTTCCATGACATTGAAGGGGTAGATAGTAAGGGAATCGGATTGTTTATTACTAAAAACCAGGTGGAAACTTTAGGAGGAAAAATAAGAGTCCAGTCGGAATATAACAAAGGAACTTCCTTTTTTATAGAGCTTTATAGAATATGAGGGTAGATAAATATTTATGGTGCATGCGCAAGTTTAAAACTCGTAGTCTTGCCAGTGAGGCCTGTAGGAAGAATAAGGTGATGGTCAATGATGAAGAGTCTAAAGCATCTAAAGACCTAAAGGGCAATGATATTATTAGCCTTAAAAAAGACAATATCGTTTATAAATACAGAGTTATCGCATTCCCCAAAAGCAGAGTGGGCGCTAAGCTCGTGGATGAATATGTCAAAGATATTACCTCAACAGAGGAATTAGATAAATTGGAGTTTCTAAAATTGATGAAAGGCTTTAATAGAGAAAAAGGGGCCGGCCGACCAACCAAAAAAGACCGCCGCGACATAGACAAACTACATCAAGAGGACAAATAATTCTTCTAAAAGCTGTTGGTTCATCTGGTGTTTTCCTGAAAACTTATGGGTTTCAAAACTACAGCCTCTTTCCTTTAATTCGGCACACTGTGTACTAAACTGCTCTTCATTAATATACTCATCTTGGTCTCCAATTACTAAATGAATAGGCAGGTTTTCCATTCTATCCATTGCTTTTGAAAAGTCCAAATCTGGCGGAAAGGAACCCGCCCAACTGATCAAAAATTCAAATTTGCTCTTGCCCAGAGCAATCCACCTGAAAGCGGTAGCTACGCCTTGCGAAAAAGCCAATAATGAAATAGGAAGTGGGTTCTTCTGAAATGATTGTATATGCTCTTCCAAAAGATCTAAATAGTTTACATAGTCATCAATATCCGTAAGCCTATCCTCTTTTGTCATCCATGAGGCACCTACTCTTCCGGTGCTGTCTTTCAGATAAAACCGATGCATGCCTTCTGGTGCAATCACTAAAATATTCTGCTTTGCAGCGATTTCCTCAAAGTGGCGAATAAAAAACTTTGGGAGCTGTCCATAACCATGCAAGGCAAACAAAACTTGTTTATAGCTTTGATCTAAGGGTCCGGACGAGTAAAAACGAACCCTTTTAGGGATGGTGAAATGTGATTCTAAACTCAAAAATTAGGCTTTCTTTTTTCAAGAAATGCAGTAGTGCCTTCCGTAAAATCTTCTGTTCCAAAGCACTTCCCAAACTCTTCAATCTCTACCTTAAAGCCATTAACATCTGTCGCATAGGCAGCATTCAAGCATTTAATAGCACTTTTAATAGCGTTAGGAGAATTCTTTACAATCTTAGCGGCAATCTTAGCAGCCAAAGACATTAAGTCCTCTGGAGCGCAAATATGATTGATCAAGCCCATTTCATAAGCTCTATCTGCTTTTATCATTTCTGCAGTAGCCATCATTTCCATGGCCCTACCTCGGCCTACTAAAATGGCTAATCTTTGAGTACCTCCATAACCAGGTATTAAACCAAGGCTTGTTTCTGGCAATCCCATTCTGGCATTTTCAGAAGCTAGTCTGATATGAGCAGACATTGCCAACTCTAACCCACCGCCTAAAGCAAAACCATTGATAGCAGCAATTACTGGCTTATGAAGGTTTTCTATATAGTTGAAAAGCGATTCATGACCTATTGCAGATAGCTCCGTTCCTTGTTGAATGCTGAAATTTGCAAATTCTTTAATATCGGCGCCAGCTACAAAAGCTTTTTCACCTGAGCCTGTAAGAATAATAACGCGTACATCATCATTTGAATTTAGAGACTCAAAAGCCGCAAACAACTCTTCAATTGTAAGCTTGTTTAAGGCATTCAATTGATTAGGTCTATTAATAGTTACCGTTGCAACGGCATCCTGTATTGCTACTAGAATATTCTGAAAGTCCATGATTCTTTAATTTGAATACAATACTATAAATTCAAAACTCAGAGACCAAATCTAAAAATGAGTTTATTTAACTCCCTTAGGCTCATAAAGGTATTTTACAGAAATAGATGAGCTTACCTTGAGACCAGCTGGGGCAATACTTGCTCTGCTATCACGATAGCTAGCAAGTTCTGATCTATATACCCCCGGTCCATTAGCTGATACTTCTGAAATGATTAATGGTACTATAAGGTCCAAATAATACACATTCAGCATATTTCTAGCTTTCTCTTCAGCATTCATCAAAGCCTTAGTTCTCATTTTAGATTCTACTTCCTCTCTCATTGAAGATTCAAACCTAATATTATTAAAACTATAAGCACCCAATTCAAATATTTCCGAGCTAATTCTCTCATAGGCATCCATATCACGAATAACAAAAACCAAAGATTGAGATGCTCTTATTTTTTGAACATTATTGGATTGATCTCTTTGAACATAGGTCCTGATATAATTAGTCTCGACCTTGCTCACAGCCTTTTCCTTTTGAAGATATTCTATTATATTTCTAGAGTCCAATTTAAGGTCTTCCATCGCCTCCTTTACTCCCTTAGGGCTTTCTCCTATAAGCTCAATGCTCATCACAATCATGTCCGGCTCTAGGATAGTGTCGGCCTGACCAATTACAGAAATAGTAAATCTCTCATTGATTTGAGAAAAAGCTGATGCGCTAAACACTGTTAGGGCTATCATTAAAAATGCATTTCTAATTTTCATATTATCTATTTTGGTAATTCAATAAAAAAGCTGGTTCCTCCGCTTTCGCGCGATTTAAAGTAAATCTTGCCCTTATGGCTATTCATAATATTCTTGACCATAGCTAAACCTAGTCCCATACCATTGTTCTTAGTAGTAAACTGTGGCTCAAATATTTTATTCTTTTGCTCTTCTGGTATTCCGCTTCCATTATCACTTACTACAATAATTAGATTTTCATCATTTTCGTCAAGAACAATTTCTATAACCGGACTCTTATCAGAACCTACAGATTGAATAGCATTATTAATGAGATTATTTAGGACTCTTATTAATTGCTCTTTATCAGCATCTATTTCCTCTAGGCCGCCTTTCTTAATAAAGCTTATATCCTGATTTGGAAAAAGGTCTATACTTCTTTGGATCAAGCTCACAGCATCCACTTTTTGTTTTCTAAGTGAGGGCATATTTGCAAAACGCGAAAAAGCCTCAGCAATTCCTGATAAAGTATCTATTTGCGCAATCATTGAATCACTAAATTCCTTTAGCTTCTGAGGACTATCTGTTGGCAAGCTCTTCTCTAAATACTGTACGTTCAAACGCATCGGTGTTAATGGATTTTTTATTTCATGTGCCACTTGCTTCGCCATCTCCCTCCACGCGCTTTCTCGTTCCGTTTGCGCCAACTTCACAGCGCTCTTTTGCAATTCCCCTAACATTTGATTATAAGCCTCTATAAGCGCTCCTATCTCGTCATTATACTTCCAAGAAATTGGTGGACGATCGTTAGAAATGTTTGTGGTTCCAAACATATTGCTAATCTTCTGCAAGGATCCTGTTATATAGTTAGATAAGAAATAGGCAATTAGGCCTGTCAATAAGAATAGAATAAGATAGATTTCTGCTAACTGTACTAGGAACTCTTTTACTTCTTCTTTCAGTATTTCATTGGTATTGAAATAAGGAAGATTCAAAAGTGCTATTGGATGATCATCAGCATCATTGATATAAGTGTAAGTAGAAAGGTACTCCAGAGTATCAGTACTTGAAATGACCATTAATTGATCCTCAGCTTCTCCCATTGACTTCAGGATAGAAGTAGCAAGTTTTTCTTCTAAAATTCTGGACTCAAATAGAGTTGAGTTACTGGTGATTAACAAATCGCCCTGGAGGCTAAAAATGTTTACATCCAAGTTATTAATATCCGCAATTTCACAAATCTTGGTGTCAAATTTTCTAACCAAGCTGTCTGGACTTCCGCCTACATTAGCATTCCTAAGAAAATAATTTATAGATTCCATTATGGAAACCTCTTTCCTCTGAAGGCGCTCTCTGTGGTAGAGTTCATTCTCATTCTTAAAGTGTAAAAATGAAATCAAACCCGTAATTAATAATGCCAGCAGCATTAATAATATCATAGAAAGGAAGATTCTATGTCTTAGGGTAATTTGAACTTTCTTCATGAAGCTAAAATAAGAGAAATTAACAGCTCACTCCTTGCCAAATCTATACCAAAAAAAAAGCCCTCCTTTATGGTGGGCTTTTATTGAAATCTAAATATTTCTATCCGTTGAGTGCTTCTGCTCCACCCACAATTTCAAGAATCTCATTAGTAATAGCAGCTTGACGAGCTTTATTATACTCAAGCTTTAATTCTTTTTGCAAATTAGTTGCGTTATCCGTTGCCTTATGCATCGCTGTCATTCTAGCCCCGTGTTCAGATGCAACGCTATCTAAAATACCCTTGAATAATTGAGTTTTTAGAGACTTAGGAATTAAATCATCTAAAATTTCCTTTTTATCCGGCTCATAGATATAGTCCGTATTAGAGGTTTCGCCTTCAACCTCTCTTACAGGTAAGAACTGCTCATTTTGTACGTGCTGAACAGCTGCATTCTTAAACTGATTATAAACAAGAGAGATATGATCATATTCTAAGTTTTCAAACTTAGCCATCAAATCTTCAGCTAAAGCAGCTACATTATCAAAAGTCAAATCATCATAAAGCTCATTAGCCTTACCAATCATTTTAAAGTTTCTTCTTTCTAATAGGTCGTGAATTTTTTTACCAATAGAATAAACATGTACTTCAGCCGTAGGGAACTCCTTTCTTATTGAGACTACTTTCTTTAAAATATTAGCGTTAAAAGCACCGCATAAACCTCTATTAGAAGCTACTGCAATTACTAATACTGTTTTAACAGTATCCTCTTTACGAGCATAAACACCTTCAGAACTTTCTAGCGTAGCACTCACGTTCACCAAAATTTCCTCAAGCTTTGAAGCATAAGGTCTCATTTCAGTAATTGCGTCTTGTGCTCTCTTCAACTTTGCAGCAGACACCATTTTCATGGCGCTTGTAATTTGCATCGTTGAGCTAACAGAGCTGATCCTATTTCTAAGTTCTTTTAAGTTAGCCATGCTTTACATTTATAATATAGCGGACCCTAAGGTCCGCATAATTAATTGATTAATAATTTGAAGAAAGATCCTTAGCCACTTTTTCAAGTACGCTTGTTCCTTCTGGTGTAAGCTTACCAGATTGCAATTCTGCAATTACATCAGCATGCTTATTTTCCATAAAGCTTAAGAATTCAACCTCAAACTTCTTGATTTGATCCACAGGAACATCGTTTAATAGACCCTTAGTACCACAGTAGATTATTGCAATTTGCTTTCCTACAGACATTGGGCTATTAACACCTTGCTTCAAGATCTCAACGTTTCTCTTTCCTTTGTTAATTACAGACATAGTAGCTGCATCAAGGTCAGAACCAAACTTAGCAAAAGCTTCAAGCTCACGATACTGTGCTTGATCTAGTTTTAAAGTACCAGATACCTTCTTCATTGACTTAACCTGTGCATTACCACCTACACGAGATACAGAAATACCTACGTTAATTGCTGGTCTAACTCCAGAGTTAAATAAATCTGATTCTAAGAAAATCTGACCATCCGTAATAGAAATCACGTTTGTTGGAATATAAGCAGATACATCACCCGCTTGAGTTTCAATAATTGGAAGTGCTGTTAATGATCCACCACCTTTTACAACACCTTTCAGAGATTCAGGTAAATCATTCATACGAGCAGCAATTTCGTCATCATTAATAATTTTAGCTGCACGCTCAAGTAATCTTGAGTGAAGGTAGAATACATCACCTGGGTAAGCCTCACGACCTGGAGGTCTTCTTAAAAGAAGAGAAACCTCACGGTAAGCTACCGCTTGCTTAGAAAGGTCATCAAATACAATTAATGCTGGACGACCTGTATCTCTAAAGTACTCACCAATTGCAGCACCTGCAAATGGAGCATAAAACTGCATTGGAGCAGGATCCGAAGCGTTAGCCGCTACAATTACTGTATAAGCCATTGCGCCTTTCTCCTCTAGAGTTTTAGCAATATTAGCTACTGTTGATCCCTTTTGACCAATAGCAACGTAGATACAGAAAACAGGCTCACCTTTATCGTAAAACTCTTTCTGATTCAAAATTGTATCAATACAAACAGTTGACTTTCCTGTTTGACGGTCACCAATTACAAGCTCACGCTGTCCTCTACCTACAGGAATCATCGCATCGATTGACTTGATACCTGTTTGTAATGGCTCAGTAACTGGTTGGCGGAAGATAACACCTGGCGCTTTACGCTCAAGAGGCATCTCATAAGTTTGACCTTGAATTGGCCCTTTTCCATCAATAGGATTTCCTAGAGTATCAACTACACGACCTACATAACCTTCACCTACATTTAAAGAAGCAATTTGGCTTGTTCTCTTTACAGTAGAACCTTCCATAATTCCTTCAGACGAACCTAAAAGTACTATACCTACGTTATCTTCTTCAAGGTTAAGAACGATACCCCTAAGGCCGTTCTCGAACTCAACTAATTCACCCGCTTGGGCCTTATTAAGTCCGTATGCACGTGCTATACCATCACCAACTTGAAGTACTGTTCCCACTTCTTCTAGTTGAGCTTCTGTATTGAAACCTGATAGTTGTTGCTTTAAGATTGCTGATACCTCAGCTGGTTTTAACTCTGCCATCTTATTTGAATTAACTTATTTCTTTTTTAAAATTCAGGAGTATATTGGTTGTCTTTGAACTCTCTTCTTAAACGATCAAGCTTAGCAGCTAAGCTACCATTATACTGACGATCATCAACTCTTAAAGTGATACCACCAATCATTTCTGGGTCAAGCTTCTCCTCCATCTCTATACTCATACCCGTATAAACTTGCTCTAATTTACTGTTAATTGCTGCCCTTTGTGAATCATTCAATTCTTCAGCGGTAGTAACTATTGCTTTCTTTATATTCTGCTTTTCGCGATATAAATCTTCAAAACTTTCAGCGATTACTAATAAATCAGCCTCGCGGCCTTTGTTTGTCATCAAGGCAAGAAACTTTGATGAAAGCTCACATATATCTTGACCAAAAATCTCAACTAGAATATTGATCTTTTTATCTGCTTTTACCACTGGACTTTTTAAAAGAGTTTGCAACTCTTTAGAAGCAGAGGTAGTAGACTTGATCAACAACATATCTGCATGAACAGCATCTAAGTTATCAGTCTCTACTGCCAGCTCAAGCAGTGATTTAGCGTATCTTCTTGATAATTTTACTGAAGCCATTCGCTTAGTTTAATTTGAAGTCGTTCAATTGATTGCTTACAAGTGCAGACTGCTTTTCTTTGTCAGCAAGTTCAGCACCTAAAACTAATTCTGCAATCTCAATTGACATCTCAGCAACCTGATTTTTCATATCAGTAATTGCAGCCATTTTTTGATTTTCTATTTGACTTGTAGCATCTGCTATTAGTCTAGAAGTTTCAGTCTTAGCCTTTTCTTTAGCCTCTTCAATGATTTTATCTTTCATTTCACGAGCATCCTTAAGCATACCATCTCTTTCTGCTCTTGCTTCTTTCAAGATTCTTTCATTGTCAGCTTGAAGTGCTTGCATTTCTTCTTTTGCCTTTTCAGCAGAAGATAAAGCAGACTCAATAGACTCTTCACGCTCTTTAACTGCACTTAAAATCGGCTTCCAAGCAAATTTCTTTAATAGGACAAGAAGGATAACAAAAACTACTGTTGTCCAAAATACTAATCCAATTCCGGGGGTAACTAAATCCATTTCTTAAAATTTAATCCTTTTTTCTTTAAAACAAACTAAATCTGGCAGGCAATCCCTACCAGATTTAGTTCAATACCAATTACGCGATTAACGCAACTACAATACCAAATAGCGCAGCACCTTCAACAAGGGCAGCAGCAATAATCATTGCAGTCTGGATTTTACCAGAAGCTTCTGGTTGACGTGCGATACCTTCAACAGCACGGCCACCAATTTGACCAATACCAATACCTGCGCCGATAACGGCTAAACCAGCTCCAATTGCAGCAAAACTCATAACTTAGGATTTAAATTAAACAAAAAAACTATCTTTATTAATGATGATCTTCAGCCACTGCCTGGCCAATAAATAAGGCGGTTAGCAATGTGAATATATAAGCCTGTAATGCTGCTACTAAAAGCTCTAAAACACTAATAAATAGTGCAAAAGGAACTGCCACAACAGACATAGCTACAGTCTTAAATATGAATATCAAACTAATTAAACTCAATATGATAATGTGACCTGCAGTAATGTTAGCGAACAAACGAATCATTAGCGCAAAAGGCTTAGTAAATATTCCGATTATTTCAACAGGAATCATAATGGGCCAAAGTGCTATTGGAACTGGTGGCATAAAAATATGCTTCCAGTACGCCTTGTTTCCGCTTGCGTTGGTTACGATCATTGTAATTGCAGACATTACTAGTGTAAATGCAATATTTCCTGAAAGGTTAGCGCTAAAAGGGAAGAAAGGAACCAAACCAATTAAATTATTCACCCAAATCAGGAAAAATATAGTCAATAAGAATGGCATATACTTCTGGTACTTAGGCCCAATATTTGGCTTGGCGATATCATCCCTAACAAATACTACTAACGGCTCCATAAAAGAAGCTAGCCCTTTTGGTACTTTATTCCCTTTCTTATAACCTTTAGCAACACTCATAAAGATGATACAAAGTAACAAAGCTGACATGATTAAAGTAAAGACGTTCTTAGTTATACTGAAGTCTAATGGAGCAATATTGGTTGGATGATTTTCTGAGTCCATACTTAAATGACCCTCTTCATCTAATTGATAGATCTTCTCATGGTAGTTTACAAAACTTAAACCCTTGCGCTCTACAGCATGGTGTCCATGAGTGTCATGATGAAATTCACTTGATGAAAAAACAACTAATCCATTTTCAGTCCATAAGATCACTGGTAGTGGAAAGCTTACAGCGTCGTGTCCCTCACCATAAACATGAAATCCATGTGAATCCGCGATATGCTCCATAATTACTGGAGTAGGATTGTATTTTTCATCCTCTGCTTCCTCTGAAGCGAGGGCTGGTTCAATAGTTTCAACAGTTTCTTGATGATGTACTGCCTCCTCTTGATGATGCTCATGGTCCTGAGCTACTAAGCTTGTGCCACTTATTAATCCTAGTATTAGGATTGTTAAAACACTGAAATCTAAAACTTTGCGCATTTTACCATTAGTTTGCTTACCCTCTCAAAAATCGGTGCAAATGTAGATATAAATCTGAAATAGTGAAGTGTTATTATTAATTGTTTTTTAATGCGTCCTTTTCAGCAAGAGTGCTTTTGATTAAACGCGCTAAGAACCACACCTCAAGAAGTAAAAAACAAAAATAAATTACGAAGAAATAAATGGTCAAATTCACAATATTATTTGGGCTTGCGGATATAAAAGGATAGAGGTAATAAATACTGAAGGCCATTTTTAATAAAACAAGACCCATAAACGCAAATCCTGTTTTATCTGAAGAGATTTTATTGATTGTAAAGAGCACAAAATAAGCCGCAGCACCAATTGCTCCAATGAATAGTAAAAAATCAATTGTTTGGCTAGTTTCTATTGACCAGTTAAACTCTTCAATACCCGAGGCACAGGCCCAAAGAACCAAAGCAAGTGCAAAAGATGATAAAATAAAACCCAAGAAATTCTTCATGAGCCAAATTTACACATTGTTTAAGAAAGTCTATCTCTGTAAAGAGTCTTTACCACCAACTCTTTGTCAAACTTTATATGGACATGATAAGGGCCTACTTCTAATTTAGACATATCGATAATGCAATCTTTTCCTAAAATACAATCTCCTTTATAAATAACTGGTTGCGACAAAGCATCGACTACTATTACTCTAAAAGAATGGCCTATGAATTCAGAGCCGGTATATCTGATGCAAACTGGGCCGTCTGTTGGATTTGGGCTAAGTTCAAAAAACTCTTCCAAGGATTCATTTATAAGGTTTGTTCTCAAGAAAAAGTCATTGGAATAAAAGCATTGATAGTTTCTAAAGCTCTTTCTAATAATAAAGTCCGCAATAATTCCTCCCTCCAAAAGCACTTTAGTTTTCTGAAAAATCGCTCTAGGCTGCATAAACCCTTGCGGACTTAAATCAAAGGCAACCCGGCTGTAAAAAGTATCATTCAAATTCTCAACTTGCTTCCTTTGTGTTAAAGTAAAGCTGCTGGTATTAAATATTAGTTCCTCTTCATCATTCCAAAACCTATATCCCTTTTCATACTCTTCTAAATTATATCCTGATGCCATAATCTCACCCTTATTGAGTTCTGAATACTCCTGAAAAGGTTTTAGTGGTAATAGAGAATCTAGGTTTTCAAGCTTACCTTTCTGACCCAATCCGATGGAGCTCATCGGAATGTCAGCTAAGGTCTGACCGAATTCATTGATGAAGACCTTGCGCGCTGGAGTTTCAAATTGAATTATAGGTACAGATTTCTCACCTTTCTTATAGGGAAGAACCTCCGTTCTGCTAAACATAGAGTTATCCTTATCAATAAAGGACTTAAAAACAAGTCTGTTCTGTTTAGGCTGCATCGCCAACCAATTCCAGTTCTCTATGATTGGCCCAATATCCCTAGGCTTATAATAAGCTGTTTCATATAATTCATAGGACTCTGTAAAAAGAGCGTCATTTGGAACTTCAAAAGAATTTTGAGTATTGCTTAGATATACACCTTCAGAAGAAATCGCAGCTTTATAGGCCTCTAAGTATTTATAATTCATAACATAGGTATTAAAGGTTAGACCGAATTTACGGCACTTAGGTCGTAGGAAATAATCGAATGTTACCAATTGAAAAACTATTTTTTGCGCAATTCGCAAATGACTTTATTCCCTATTCAAAAGAAATCCCTCAATTTTTAAGAATAATTAGAGTTATAGTACTGCTTTATAATATTTTTGGCCTTTCAATGTTATTGATTGACTAAAGTAAATTTCTATTAAAAGACTCGTTTACATATTAGCTGCTTTAATGGTCATGTTCTGTATGAATTCATGCAAGACCACTAAGGACACAGCTGTATCTAGAACCTACCATCAAATGGTTTCAAGGTTCAATCCTCTGTTTAATGCTAGACAGACTATGCTGGAGGCTGAAGAAAAATTACGTCAGAGGCATACAGATGATTATGAAGAAATTCTCAGTGTTTATGAAGTAGGAACAGCTGAAGATGCCACTAGCGTAAAGCCAGACATGGAGCGTGTGATGGAAAAAGGAGCTAAAGTGATTAGAAATCACTCTATGCTCATCTCCAATAGGCAGAAAAACAAATACATTGATGACGCCTACTTTTTAATTGGCAAGGCTCGTTTTTATAATAGGGATTTCATAAAAGCACTCGAAACTTTTAATTATATCGCCCTTAATTATCCAAAATCGGCGGAAGCCAATCTCAATACCTTATGGATTGCTAGAACCCAAATAGCACTTGAAAACTATAGCTCAGCTGAAAAAAAGCTAGAAACGCTTTATAGAGGAAATGATGTTTCAGATGATGTAAAAGTCCATGCCCTGGCTAGTTATGCACAAATGGAGTTAATCAGAGGGAATTATTCCAATGCTTCTAAACTTTTAAATCAGGCCGTTGACAAAAGCAAGAAAAACAGTCAAAAGGCACGTTGGACATTTATCTCTGGGCAACTACTTGCTGAGCTTGGCAATAGTTATGAATCAAGCCAGAAGTTTAAAAAAGTGCTAGACTATAAGCCATCCTATGAATTGGCGTTTCAATCAAAACTAAATAGAGCTAGAAATTATGATGTAGATCTACAGGACCCTAGAATTGTCTTTTCTGAGCTTAGAAAAATGCTCAAGGATGAGAAGAATTATGATGCTAAAGATCAGATCTATTATGTGATGGCTGAAATTGCCGAAAGAATGGGAGAAGATGAAGAAATGCTTACGTTTTTAAAACAAAGCATTCGTCTTAGCACGGTCAACAAAACTCAAAAAGCACTTTCTTATTTAAAAATTGGACAGTACGATTTTGATGAGCGTTTATATCCATTGGCTGCGGCTTATTACGATTCTGCATTTGCAGCAATACCTAAAGATCATCATAGATATGCGGAGATAGAAATTAAGGCTACGAGCTTGCAAAAATTGATTACAAACATCAATGTAATTACTGAGCAGGATAGTCTTCAGAAACTGGCCAACCTTGGAGAAAAAACTAGAGAATCATTTGTCAAAAATCTGATTCTGAAACTAGAGGAGCAGGATCGTCAAAAAAGACTTGAAAAAGAAAGAGCGGATAATAGCTTATTTGTTGAAAATAGTAGCTCCTCAATTTTTAGCCAACAGACAGCTAGTGGGGTATTCTATTTTTACAATCAAAACTCCCGTTCCAATGGAATAAGAGAGTTCCGCAACACCTTTGGCACAAGGCCTCTAGAAGACAATTGGAGAAGGGCAGATAAAAAAATGATTGTTGAAGAGGTTGCGGTTGGTGGAGGAGGCATAGAAGGGCGCCCAGAAGAAGAAGGGTCTGCCTATGACTTAGATGCAATGCTTGCTAATATACCCCTTACCGACTCTGCAATTGCCGTCAGCGATGGGTTAATTCAAACGGCCTATTTAAACCTTGGGAACATTTATAAAGATGAGCTAAAAGATTTACGTCAGGCAGCCACAGAATTAGAAACCCTTACCAAACGCTACCTAAATTTTGATAGAAGAGCTCGAGCAATTTACGTGCTTTACATAATTTATAAAAACCTTGAGGATCAGGCCAAGGCAGATTCTTATAAAAATGAGATTCTGACTAATTATCCCAAAACAGAGTTTGCAAGACTTATCTTGAATGAAGGCAAAGAAGAAGATTTGACGGACACCAGTGATGTAGTTAGGGTCTATACAGAGGCTTATGAGCATTATTTAGAGAAGAAATATCAATTGTCTCTCAAGGAAACAGAAGCCGGGTATAAAAACTACGGAAAAACCTCCTATGGACCCAAGCTCATACTATTAAGAGCTTATGATATTGCCAAGCTCAAAGACCAAAGTGAGCTTATGGTTGCTCTAAAGGCAGTAAAAGATCGCTATCCCGGCACTCCAGAAGCGGCCAAAGCCCAGGAAATTTTGGCTCAGTTAAGTCTTGATGATCCTGATGAGCCGGCAGACAATAAGAAAGAAGAAGAACTATATAAATTTAATATGTCTGAGGAGCATAAATTCATTCTATTTGTGCCTAATAAAGGAGTAGATATGACTGGCTTAAAAGGCAGCATCTCAAATTTCAATAAGCAGTATTATGCTAATTCCAACCTACAATTACAAACAGTATTTTTAAATTCAGAAACGCAAATGATTATCGTTAGCCCGCTTTCGAATAGTGCGGAGGGCTTGACTTATATCAACAACATATTGAATGCCAAAGCGCTAAATAAATTTTTAGCAGGCAGAAGTTTTCAACATTTTGTAATTTCGCGTCAGAACTTTCAAAGTTTTTTCAAAGATCAAGACATTGAAAAGTACGCAAGCTTTTATGAAAGCTATTATAAAACAGAATCAAAATGATTAAAAAAAATACAGCCCCTGAGGGAATGCAAACTAGTAACAGAATTCTATCAGGTACTACTTTTAAAGGAGAAATTGATAGCGAAGGTGACTTAAGGATTGATGGAACTCACGAGGGTACTGTTAGGATCAGAGGAAAATTGGTTGTTGGAGAAAAAGGCAGAGTTAAAGGTGAAGTTTTTTGCACTAACGCAACGGTTTCTGGCCTAATAATTGGGAAAATTGAAGTGGGCGAACTTTTAAGTTTGCAGGCATCGGCCAAACTAGAAGGAGACATTATTACCAATAGACTATCCATTGAACCTGGTGCTGAGTTTACAGGGAAATGTAGCATGGGTGCGGTTGTAAGGGAAATCAAAAACAATGAGCAAGAAGACTCAAGGAAGCTCTCCAGAAAAGAAGAAACTGCCTAACGAATATGTAAAGTATTCTTCTGTTGCGATACAAATGGGCGTAACAATTGGCTTAGGCGCTTTTGCAGGGCAATATTTAGATGATAATTACTTCCAAACGGAAACGCCTTGGGCTACTATTGTGCTTTCGCTATTTGCTGTATTCATCGCTTTATATAGATTATATCGAGACTTGATCAAATAAAAATCGCGCAAGCGAAAAGAATTTCAGAATTTTTCTTGGGCCCATTTTCATGTCTAATTCCATAACTTGCCAATCTATAATTCAACTATGAAAAGAAAACACCTGTTTGCTTTAGTTCTAGGTCTTCTTTTGCTCTTCAGTTTAGAGTCCTTTTCTGCCATTAAAGGCAAGGAATTAAGATTAGATTTAGAAGTTGGTAAGGAGTACAAATTGGTTTCAGAATCTTCTGTAGTCTACTTTAGTGATGCTAGTTTGAGTGAACAAAAGATGAGTATGAATATATTCAACTACTTCACCTATAAGGTAACCTCAAAAACAGAAGAAGGTGTACACCATATTGACTTAAGTGTTGATCGAGTTACACTAATGCAGGAAATAAGTGGAATGATAGTGAAGTATGATTCTGATTTAGAGGAGCAATTAGGAATGGGAGCCATGATTGCAGCTCAATTTGACTCTTTGATTGGTTCTAAAATTAGCTTTAAAATTAATGCCCTCGGGCAGGTTGTTGATCGCCCGGAAGCGGACTCTGCTAATCCCTTAGATTTATCAAACAGCCTTGAGAGTTTGTTTATGGAGTTTCCTGAAGATAAATTAAAAACAGGAAGTGCGTGGAAGAAAGAAACAAAGATTCAAGGAAGTCCTTTCAAAATAAATGTAAACTACACTGCTGAAAAAGTCTCAAAGAAAGAAATTGATTTAAAGCTAAGCGCCACTAAAGACGATCTTAGTCAAACCGATAGCTTGGATTTATCTTCTGAAGATTTTAACTTATCTATGAGTGGGTCCGCACACTTTAAAACTAAGACTGGTGAGCTTATAGAAATTAAAAAGAGCAGAACGATTAAGTCTAATTCTGCTGAAATTGGAGAGGTTTTTCTATTATCCATAACCAAGGTTTCATCAATAATTGAACAATAGAGTTTCTGACTGAGTATGGCTAAAAATAAGAAGAAAGAAAAGAACGCTTTTACAGAGAAGCTCCGCAGTAAGTATCGATTAGTCATACTAAACGATGATACTTTTGAGGAAAAGCTATCTTTAAAACTCAGCAGACTAAACGTATTTTTTGTTCTTGGAGTGGCAGTAATTGTTCTCATTAGCTCTACAGTACTTCTTATCGCGCTAACTCCCTTAAAAGAGTATATTCCAGGCTATAGCAGTACTCAGCTCAGAAGACAGGCAATAGAGTTGCAATTATCTGCTGATTCTGTTAAAACAGAGCTTGCCTATAATCAACGTTATTTATTGAATTTAAAGAATATCATAAACGGCAATCCTATTCATGATTATTCTGATACCACCATTTCAGACTCAATCATTCAATATGAGTTGAATAGGCAAATTTCTCATAGAGATGCTGAGTTACGGGCCCTTGTGGAAGAAGAAGAAAAGTTTAATCTTCTGTCTCAAAGCGACAAAATTCCTGTAGGTAGTGGTAGTTTTTTCAATCCCATTAAAGGTTTAATAACCGATAGTTTTTCTTTAGAAAAAACTCACTTAGGAATTGATATTGTTGGCAAACCCAATGAAATTATAAAGAGCATACAAGATGGAATTGTGGTTTTCACCGATTGGACAGCTGAGGGTGGATACGTACTGTTAATTCAGCATCCTGCTGACTACATAAGTGTTTATAAGCATAATTCTGCCTTGTTAAAACAACAAGGCTCATTAGTCAAGGCTGGGGAGCCGATCGCAATTATAGGAAATTCAGGAGAGCAAAGCACGGGTCCTCATTTGCACTTTGAGTTATGGTATCGCGGTAACGCCGTAAACCCAACAGATTATTTGGCTTTTTAAACTACTTTTCTCTTCTTTCTTCTGTTTCAAAAAAAGAATCTATTGCCGGATTAATTTCTTTTGATGCCTCAACTGCAAGTGTGTCACAACGCTCATTTTGGGGATGATTATTATGTCCTTTGATCCAGTGTAACTTTGGCTTATGTATTCTGTAAATTGGTAAAAAAGCCTTCCATAAATCTGGATTCTTTTTATCCTTAAATGCCTTTTTCTCCCAACTAAAGAGCCATCCTTTCTGGACAGCATCCACAACATATTTGCTGTCTGAATAAACATGAACGTCTAGCCCAATTTTTTTAAGCTGTTCTAAGGCAACAATTACTGCCTTGAGTTCCATTCTATTATTAGTTGTTCTGCGATAGCCCTTTGAAAGCTCCTTTCTTTTAGACCCGCTTTCCATAACAATTCCATAGCCCCCTGGGCCAGGATTGCCACGGGCGGAACCATCGGTATAGATATTTACTCTCACTAAGCGTTAATCAAGAGGTACTCAATGAGCTCGGGGTAGTGCTTATATTCTAATTGTTGAATTTTATACTGAAGATCTTCAGCGCTATCTTCAAAGTCCACTTCTACTGATTCCTGAAAAAGAATATCACCTTCATCATATTCTTCAGTAACGTAGTGAATAGTGATTCCTGATTCTTCCTCCTCATTTTCAATTACCGCATTGTGAACATGCATTCCGTACATTCCTTCACCACCATAATCCGGCAATAAGCTAGGATGGATATTAATTACTGCATCTGGGAACTCTGAAAGTAAAGAATTTGGCACTTTTTTAAGGAAACCGGCCAAAACTATGAGGTCAATTTTATTTTTTTTTAGTTTTTGCAAGACCTCTCCATTTTCTAAGTCTTCAACTTTAAAAAGGTGGCATGGCACCCCTAATTTTCTTGATCTTTCAACAACTCCAGCTTTAGAATTATTGCTAAAAACCGCTTGTACTCTAGCAATATCACTTTCTTCAAAAAACTGAATAATGTTCTCTGCGTTAGATCCAGAGCCTGACGCAAAAATAGCTATGTGTTTCATTTAGGCAAAAGTCCGAATAAATTATGGGGTAAATATAATATATGCTGAAGACCTTATTAAGTTTATTCCTTGATTTTTGATAAATTTACTTTCTTTGCATCTTAATAATTTAAAAAAATCAAACATGTCAGAAATTGCTTCTAAAGTTAAAGCTATCATTGTTGATAAGCTTGGCGTAGACGAGAATGAAGTAACTAACGAAGCTAGCTTCACAAACGATTTAGGTGCTGATTCACTTGATACGGTGGAGTTAATCATGGAATTCGAAAAAGAATTTGATATCCAAATTCCAGATGATCAAGCCGAAGGTATTGCTACAGTAGGTAATGCTGTATCTTATATTGAAGAAGCGAAGAAGTAAGAATCCTTTATGGAACTTAAAAGAGTCGTTATAACTGGATTAGGCGCTTTGTCTCCTGTGGGTAATACTGCTAGCGAAAGCTGGCAAGGTTTACTTAGTGGACAGAGTGGTGCTGGACCAATCACACTTTTTGACCGCACCCATTTTAAAACCAAGTTTGCCTGCGAAGTAAAAAACTTTGAGGTAACTGACTTCATAAATAGGAAAGAGGCTAGAAAGATGGATAGGTTTACACACCTTGCCATGGTAGCTGCTGATGAAGCAATCATTGACAGCGGAATAACAGATAGCAATATTGACCTAGAAGAGGTCGGTGTTATTTGGGGATCTGGAATTGGTGGCTTGGATACTTTCTTAAATGAAAGTGTTGACTATGCGAACAATAATCGCGTACCTCGGTTCAATCCATTCTTCATTCCAAAAATGATTGCGGACATTACTCCTGGACATATTTCTATCAAGTATGGTTTTATGGGACCTAATTTCACAACCGTTTCAGCATGTGCTTCTGCATCTAACGCATTAATTGATGCCTATAACTACATTAGGTTGGGTCAGGCAAGTGTTATTGTAAGTGGAGGTAGTGAAGCAGGTATTACTGAAGCAGGTATTGGTGGGTTTAATGCTATGCATGCTCTTAGCACTAGAAATGATGATCCTTTAACTGCTAGCCGTCCTTTTGATAAGGATAGAGATGGTTTTGTTATGGGTGAAGGAAGTGCTTGTTTTATTCTTGAAGAATATGAGCATGCAATTGCTAGAGGTGCCAAAATCTATGCAGAAGTTGGAGGAGCTGGCTTATCAGCTGATGCCCACCACATAACTGCTCCACATCCTGATGGATTAGGTGCGACTAAGGTGATGCAAAGAGCTCTTAAAGATTCCGGACTAGATTTTACTGAAATCGACTATATCAATGTGCACGGGACTTCAACTCCTTTAGGAGATGTTGCCGAACTAAAAGCGATTAAAGCTGTTTTTGGTGAACACGCTTACTCCATGAACATTAGTTCTACTAAGTCCATGACAGGTCACTTATTAGGCGCTGCTGGTGCTATTGAGTCCTTTGCAGCTGTAATGGCTGTTCATGATGATATTGTGCCTCCAACGATTAATCATTTTACAGATGACCCTGAGATTGATAGTAAACTAAATTTGACCTTTGGTAAAGCTCAGAAAAGAGTAGTTAATGCTGCACTCAACAATACCTTTGGGTTTGGTGGGCATAATGCTTCTATTCTTTTCAAGAAGTTCAAAGCTTAAATGCTTCAATGGATAAAAAAAATAAGTTCCCGGCCTAAAAGGCTTGGGGACTTTTTTTTTGAAATATCCGCTATAACAGGCTTAAAAGTTAAATCTACTGAAGCCTATGAGCTTGCCTTTAGACATAGCTCTGCTACTACAAAAATCAAAGGAATAAAGCTAAATAATGAACGGCTTGAATATCTAGGCGATTCTATCCTTGGTGCGGTTGTTAGCGATTTCCTCTACCACAATTTCCCCTCAGAACACGAGGGCTTTCTGAGCAGAATGCGTTCAAAGATAGTGAGTAGAAATAGCCTGAATGAAATTGGATTAGGGCTAGGTTTAAACGCTCTAATAATTAAAGGAAATGCACGTTCCAAAATTCCAAGCTCACTTCTCGGAGATACTCTTGAGGCTCTTATTGGTGCTGTTTATTTAGACCACGGCTATGATAAATGTGCTAACTTTATCAATTCAAAAATACTAGATACATTTATTGAGCTTGATATTCTTGAAAATAGAATTAGCAGCTATAAAAGTAGTCTACTAGAATGGGGCCAAAAGCATAAGCTTAGTCTTCAATTTAAATTAAGCGGGAGTTGGGGCGAAAGTCATAATCGATATTATGAAATGAGTCTTTTTTGCGATAACAAATTTGTGAGCAAACATACTGCACAGAGCAAGAAAAAAGCAGAAGAAGAAGCTAGTAAAAAAGCATATGACAAATTGGTGGGCTAAATGAGTGGGAAAAAAATTGTGTTAGATGAAATTGTAGATTGGTCAGAGTTCACCATCTTTGGACTAGTTAGTGATGCTCCTGATTACAAAATCTGCTTTCATTTAAATAGCCTTTTAGGTTTAGAAATGGTGCGAGCAAAAAATGACTATCAAGTTCACCATAAGGGTCAAACACACTTTTACCCTCACTATTTCTGTTTTGACCCTATGAAAGATGTTTATTGGAATTTCACTTCTAATAAATACAGCTATTTGAATGTGGAGCAGAAGGAAACTAATGGTGGCTTATTTGACTTACCCCAAACAAAACAATTGCTCATTCCAAATCTGCCTTTTGTAGACTACTTTTTTTGGATAGAGGGAAACTTTTATAATACTTGGAAAGAAGAGCTTAACGTTAAGTTAAACCAAATGAGTTACGTTCGCACACTACAAGTGATAAATGCGGAAAGAACAAAGAATATTAAAAATTTAATTATACCAGATTGATGAATATAAATAAGGCAAAGATTGTAGCTACATTAGGTCCAGCGTGTTCTAGCAAAGAAGTAATGCTAGAAATGATTAACGAGGGGGTTAATGTTTTTAGAATAAACTTTAGCCATAGTAGTCATGAAGATGCTATTAAGCTAATCAAGCAAGTAAGAGGAATCAATGATGAATATGGCTATAATATTGCCCTTTTAGGTGATTTACAAGGTCCTAAACTAAGGATAGGAGTTGTAAAAGAGGGCACGGTTGTCAAGGTTGGCGATGAACTGAAGTTCTCAAATGTAGATAAAGAAGGATCTGCTTCTGAAGTTTATATGAACTATTCCAAATTCCCTCAAGACGTTCAAGTGGGAGAAAGAATCCTTGTGGATGACGGAAAGCTGATGTTTGAAGTATTAAAGACCAACGGAGTAGATGAAGTAATCACTAAAGTAATCCAAGGCGGACCCTTAAAGTCAAAAAAGGGTGTAAACCTACCTAACACTAAAATTTCACTTCCTTGTCTTACTAAGAAAGATCTAGAAGATTTAGAAGTTGCTTTAGAGTACGAACTAGAATGGATCGCTCTGTCATTTGTGAGATATGCTGAAGACGTTGAAGAACTGAGAGCATTAATCAACGCAAGCCGGGCCCCAAGTAAAATTATTTCAAAAATTGAGAAGCCAGAAGCTGTAGTTGATATTGATAATATTATTGAAGCTACAGATGCAATTATGGTTGCAAGAGGTGACCTTGGAGTTGAGGTTCCTATGCAGGGTGTTCCATTGATTCAAAAAATGATTGTAGAGAAGTGCCATATAAGAGCTCGTCCTGTGGTTATTGCCACTCAGATGATGGAAACCATGATTGAGCAGATGACTCCTACTAGAGCAGAAGTAAATGACGTCGCAAATAGTGTTTTAGATGGTGCAGATGCAGTTATGTTAAGCGGTGAGACTAGCGTAGGTAAATTCCC
>CBFIDE010000003.1:24606-158779 GCA_965661265.1 uncultured Schleiferiaceae bacterium
AATGACGTCGCAAATAGTGTTTTAGATGGTGCAGATGCAGTTATGTTAAGCGGTGAGACTAGCGTAGGTAAATTCCCCGTAGAAGTTATCAAAACCATGTCTAAAATTATTTCTCATATTGAGGAAAGCGGGCAGGTTAAAACCAAGTTTGAAAACCCTCCTAAGTATAGAAACGATAGGTTCATTACCGATAGTATTTGTTATAATGCTAGTAAGGTAGCTGATCAGATTGGCGCTTCCGCGATATTAACAATGACCTTTAGCGGATATACCGGCTTTAAAATATCTTCACATAGACCAAAAACTAACATCATTGTATTTACAGCAAACCGCTCCATCCTAAATATGTTGAGCCTTATCTGGGGTGTAAGGGGCTTTTTCTACGATGCAATGGAAAGTACTGATAGTACTTTTGAGGATATTGATGTGATTGTAAAAGAAAAGGGAATTGTATCCCAAGGAGATTTAGTAATCAAGATTGCTAGTATGCCTATTCAGAAAAGCGGAACCACCAATATGATGAAAATCACGCCAGTGGACTAAGTAATAATACGATATTATTGAGTAAAAAAAGGAGAGCTATTGTAGGTTACAGTAGCGCTCCTTTCTTGTATATATTCAAAAAGTCTTAAAGCGTAGTTCCAAATTGCTCCAAAAACTTAGCGTCATTTTCAAATAATAATCTGATATCAGGAATTTGAAATTTGTGCATAGCTATTCTTTCTACACCTATTCCAAAAGCATAACCGCTATACTTCTTTGAATCAATGCCACAATTTTCTAATACATTAGGATCTACCATTCCGCAACCCATTACCTCAAGCCAACCAGTTCCCTTGGTCATTTTATAATCGCGCTCGTTCTCTAAGCCCCAATAAACATCCATTTCAGCACTAGGCTCTGTAAACGGAAAATAAGATGGTCTCAATCTAATTTTTGTGTCTTTTCCAAAGAATTCCTGAGCAAAATATAATAGGGTTTGTTTTAAGTCAGCAAAACTTACATTCTCATCAATATATAATCCTTCTACTTGATGAAAAATACAATGAGATCTGGCGGAAATTGCCTCATTTCTGAATACTCTTCCTGGAGAAAGAGTTCTAATAGGAACTTCATTTTGCTCCATTGCTCTAACCTGTACACTGGAAGTGTGTGTTCTTAAAGCCCAATCAGGGTTTCGTTGCACAAAAAAAGTGTCCTGCATATCTCTAGCAGGATGTTCCTCTGGAAAGTTTAAGGCTGTAAAGTTGTGCCAGTCATCTTCAATCTCAGGCCCTTCAGAAACATTGAACCCTATTCTTTGAAAGATAGAAACAATCTCATTTTTCACCAAATTCACCGGATGCCTTGCTCCTTTGAAGTAAGCTTTATACGGTTTGCTGATGTCCTCTTGTGTTTGAAAAGTCGTCTCTGAGGATAAATTTGAAGAAAGTTCCTCAATTTTATCATTGGCGGCTGTCTTCAACTCATTAAGAACCTTACCCAAAACTCTCTTTTGATCGGGTGCCAAACCCTTGAACTCCTCAAACAGAGCGGGTATTAGACCCTTTCTCCCTAAGTACTTGATTCTGAAGTTTTCTAAAGATTCTGCAGAAGAATCATTGAAACTTGCAATCTCATCTAAATAAGCTTTAATTTTAGCATCCATAAAAGGCTAAAAATCTATTGTTTGCGTTTATTATATTTACCGATGCAAAGATGACAATTATTAAATAAACAATGAGAGCTTTACTTATTACTTTTACAAGGCTTCTGACACTTACGTTATTCGCAATGCTTATCTTTACATCTTGCTCTAAAGATGAAAGAGATTATAAATTAACAATTCATGTGACTGTAGAAGATAATATTTCTGTTCAAAACTCTTTGGTCAGAGTATATGCTCCAATAGCTAATACTCTTGTTGATTACTGGGGAACAACCGATGAAAACGGTGAGCTCACTTTTGAGTTTGGAAATGAAGTAGTCGTTGAAATAATCGCTTCTAAAAGTTCATTTAAAAATTGTGGCTTTATTGCCCTAGATAGAGGAGATAACTTTATCCAAATTGATCTTAAAGCTTTTGGAGAAGAAAACAGATGTAAAGATGGCCAGTAAATTTTTTAAAGTATCCCTTGCACTATGTGCGCTAACAATAATGAGTCTTTCTTGTAAAAAAGAAAATGCTAATCCAGACTATGAATTTACCATAGTAGTTAGAAGCTTTGAAGATTCGCTTTTAGTTCAAAACGCAAAAGTTGAAGCCTATATCCCAAGTGGTATTGAGAATAGCGATGTTCTTGAGCTTCGTTTTTCAGATAATAACGGTGAGGCAAACTTTGAATATTCAGCACAAGCAATTCTTGAAATCAGAGCTTATAGAGGAACCCGTCCAGATTATAGCTGGATTGGATGTACGCAAGTGAGGTTAGAGCCTAATGAAAGGGTATACAAAACTGTTTACATAAAGCCTTTCGATATAAATGAAGGCCAAGCTTGTCAATAAGACTGCTCATCAAAGTATTGTACTAAAGCCTCTTTCATAAGAAAACTTTGTTCCCCTGCTTTTAAAAACGGCAGGTTCTCTACTTTTTCATAATGCGGCCAGCCATCCTCATCATTCCCTAAATAATTATAATAGCCATATGGCTCAAGAAGTCTACATATCGCAATATGCATTAGATTTAACTTCTCATCCTTCTTAAATTTTCTATATCCTTGCCCCAATTCTTGGACACCAACAAGAAAAACTAAACCATCAACATCCATGGTTTCGCCATCAGCAAACTGATTGGATAGTTTCTCTACCAATAAATTCCACTTTTCCTTTAATACTTCTCTATCCACTTTATATTATTTTTAACTTGCTTCCATGGATCAAATAAACGCATTAGACTTGATAATTGGAGTCCCATTACTCTATGGATTCATAAAGGGAATCTTTAAGGGTCTAATTGCAGAAATTGCATCCATCGCTGCGATTGTTTTTGGCTTTATTATCGCCTATTCTTTTTCTGATATTGCTTACGCAATTCTCTCTGAACACCTGCCCAAAGACAACAGCTGGCTCTACCCTTTATCCTATCTAATCGTATTTGGGCTAAGCGCTGCCCTTGTCTTTTTTATCGGCAGAGCCTTAAGTAAAATGGCCAAACTGATGGCCCTTGGCAGTCTTGACAGGATTTTAGGAGGTGTTTTTGGATTCTTAAAATTACTGATTATTGAGCTGCTAATTGCTTTCTTCACATTTCCTATTCTTGCTAAAATGGAAATCCCATCAGAAGAACAAAAGCAAAAAAGCTTCTTATTTCAGAATTTCAATAATATCGTAGACCTTCTAAATGAAAACAAGGAGGAAGCTCAGCCCGTTTTGGACAAGCTTCCTAAGCTTGATGATATTAATCCATTATAGCTTGAATCCCCGGAAGGACTTTCCCTTCTAAATATTCCAGCATTGCTCCACCTCCGGTACTTACATAGCTAACATCATTAGCATAACCAAACTGCTTCACAGCCGCCACGGAATCTCCACCTCCAACTAAGCTAAATGCTCCATTAGCTGTGGCATCCTTAATCGCTTCAGCGGCATTAATCGTTCCTTTTGAAAAATTGGACATTTCAAATACACCCAAAGGCCCATTCCATAAAATTGTCTTAGAACTTCTAATAGCGTCTCCCGTTAGTTTTAAACTTTTTGGACCGATATCTAAGCCTAAAAGACCATCAGGAACATTCATTATATCAGATTCTGAAATATTTGCCTCATTAGAAAAGCTATCTGCATTCAAAGAATCAACTGGAATAATAAGTTCAACATTGTTCTCTTTAGACTCTTGAACAATCTGCTTAGCCGTTTCTAAATAATCATCTTCAACCAAACTAGAGCCAACTTTACCGCCCATCGCTTTTGCAAAAGTATAAGCCATTCCGCCACCAATAATTATTCTATCTACTGTCGGAATTAAGTTTTTTAGAATGCTAATTTTTGATGACACTTTAGCCCCTCCTACAATTGCTAATACTGGTTTCTCATTTGCATTTAAAAGCTTACCTACATTCTCAATTTCCTTGAACATTAGACTGCCAAAATATTTGTCACTAGGAAAATACCTGGCAATAATCGCTGTACTGGCGTGCGCCCTATGAGCTGTTCCAAATGCATCATTAACATATATATCACCATTCTTAGCGAGTTTTTCTGCAAACGGAATGTCTCCAGCCGTTTCTTCAGTATAAAACCTAAGATTCTCAAGTAGCAGAATCTCTCCTTGCTTTAAGCTTTTTGTTGCCTTCTCTACATCCTCACCTATGCAATCATTAATAAAATTAACCTTTGCACCGCTGAGCTCTTCAATGCTTTTACAAATGTGCTTTAAACTAAACTTATCTTCTGGACCATTCTTAGGTCTTCCTACGTGGGACATGAGAATTAATCTTCCTCCTTGAGAAAGTATCATCTTTATTGTGGGTATTGCCGCAGTAATTCTGCTTAAATCGGTTGGCTCATTTTTCTCATTTAATGGAACATTAAAGTCCACTCTTACAAGAACTCTCTTACCTTTAAAATCTATTCCGTTTATAGTTTTCATTTAGTGTAATTTTGGTTTTCAAAAATACAAGCAATTATTAAAGAAGCTTCATGCAGTTCAAGGATATTTACGGTCAAGCCGATATCAAGCAAAAATTAATAGAAAGTGTGCGTCTAGGCAGAACGGGGCACGCACAACTTTTCTTTGGTCCAGAAGGCAATAGTGCTCTTGCTATGGCCATTGCTTATTTGCAATTTATTAGTTGCGAATCTCCTCTTGAAAATGACAGTTGCGGGCATTGTCCTAGCTGTAATTTGATGAGTAAAAATAGTTTTCCTGATTTACATTATGTCTATCCTGTGGCTACATCTAAAGAGGTTAAGGAAAAACCTAAGAGCGCTGACTACAGAAAAGAATGGGACCTTTTTCTTAAAAAGAGCCCACATTTTAATTTAATGGATTGGATTTCTTTTATTGGTGCTGAAAACAAACAAGCCCTGATCAATGTGAGTGAAAGCACTGATCTTTTGCATAAGATGAGCATGAAGGCTTTTAATGGTCGAAATAAGTTTTGTATCCTTTGGTTAGCAGAAAAGCTAAATAACCAGGCAGCCAATAAGCTTTTAAAATTAATAGAAGAACCTGAAAAAAACACAGTTTTTATTCTAATCAGTCAAAATCCTGAAAGCTTACTTCAAACCATAAGCAGTAGGTGTCAAAAACTATTTATTCCTGCCCATCAGGATATAGATTTAGTTCATTATTTGAATAGCAATCACCCTCAACTTTCCGAAACAGAAGTTCAAATAGCAACTAGCTTTAGTGAAGGCAGCATAATTTCTGCTCGACAATTTGCAAATCAGGAAGGAAGTTTTCTTGAGTATGCACATGACTTTAGAGAATGGATGCGTGCTGCCTTTAAATGGAAAACTGAAATCATGAGTCAATGGGTAGACGAACACGCAGCTTTTAAGAGAGATAATTTAAAAGACTTTCTGCTTTTCTGTCAATACTCCATTCAGGACGCCTTTAAGCTGAATTATGGAATTCACGCAAGATCAGAAGGAACTTTTAAAGAAGTACAATTTGACTTAGAGAAATTTGCACCTTTCATAACACTTGATAATGCTTCTGCCATTAATCATGAAATTGATCTTGGAATTAGAGATATTGGTAGAAATATCAACCCAAAGATTGTTTTAATGGATCTTAGCATGAAAATAAACGGGATACTGAAAAGAAAGGCTTGATTTTCAACAACTTACAGTATAAAAAAACACAAGCCTACCAGGCGTCGTTTGCTGAGCTTTCTCAGAGATCGCAACGCGCTATACCACAGAGCCCTCTAAGTCGCTTAAAGCGGCTCTATTTCTTTTTCAAGACATAAATGAGGCTGCTCATATTCTTAGAAGACGATCCTTTCAAATTAGACCAAATACCAACCGCAAATGCTTTTAAAGGATTTGGCTTACCAGTTCTGTTTTTCTCGCTCAATAAGCTAACATAAAAAGCATCATATGGCATATTCTTAACCTCAACTAAATCTAAACCAAACTCACGTCCAAGCTCTTTGATATTGTTCTTTTTAAAATGGTAGAGGTGAAGCGGAACATCATATGCCGCCCAATTAGATTTATAATGCTTAGCATCCCAGGATTCATGATTAGGAACTGCAATAAACAAATAAGCCCCCGGCTTCAATCCTTTAGATATCTTTCCTAAGTCGCCTTTAAGATCCGGTAGGTGCTCTAACACATGCCACATGCTAATCGCGTCTGCAGATGATTCTTTCAATGAATCTATACTATCAGACAACTCTATTGAATAATTATTCCTGGACGTTTCTCGCGCTTTCTCAGAAGGCTCAAAACCACCAGCGCTCCATCCACGATCGGCGGCAGCCTTAGCAAAATACCCTGTTCCTGCACCAAAATCAAACAGGCTTCCTTTTGAAGCATAGCTCTCAATAAGTCCTAATTTTTTTTGCGCCGAAACCGCTTTTACCTTTGCGTAAATCTTGTCCATTAGCGACTCTTTAGAGTCTGTATGGCTTATGTAATTTTCTTCTTCATAATAGGCGCCAAGTTCCTCATCCTCTGGCCTTGGACTCGTATAACGCAATGCACAATTCTGACATTCCACTATTTGAAATTCTTCCTTCTTACCTCTAAAATAGGGGGCCTTAACAATTTTTTCTTTGCGAGCATCTCCGCAAATAGGGCATTTTTCTACTTCAAGCATTTATTAATGTTTCACGTGGAACTATTAGCGACCCATAAAAACTAGAAGAACATTTATATCTGAAGGACTTACACCAGATATTTTTCTCGCTTGTTTTATACTCACTGGTTTTACTTTACTTAATTTTTGTTTTGCTTCAGTACTCAAACTTTTCAAAACTTCATAGTCAAAGCTCTCTGGTATCTTTAAATCCTCAAGACGATTCAGCTTATCGGCATTTCCTTTTTCTTTATCGATATAACCTTGATATTTCACGCTTATCTCAACCTGATCTATATGTTCAACACTTAGACCATGATCCGCAACATAATTAGCCAATTCATCATGAACGAATAAATCCGTCAATCCAATTTGAGGTCTTGAAAGAATACTTGTAAGCTTTACCTTCTGATTGGTCCTTGCGCTATTTTTTTTATCCAGCATTGGGTTTACCACATCCGGAGAAATACTTAAGCCATTGACAAACTTTGTAAAGGCCTCTATCTTGTTCATTTTATCTGTAAACTCCGTCCACCTCAGCTCATCTACTAAACCTAACTCATATCCTCTTTTGGTCAAACGCTGGTCTGCATTATCCTGACGTAAAAGCATTCTATATTCCGCTCTAGATGTGAACATCCTATATGGCTCATCCGTTCCCTTGGTAATCAAATCATCAATAAGAACTCCGATATAAGCTTCGTCCCTTTCAAGAACAAAATCAGGTAAACCATTGAGCTTTTGATGAGCATTTATACCTGCCATAAGGCCTTGGCACGCCGCCTCCTCATAACCTGTTGTACCATTTATTTGTCCAGCAAAATACAAGCCCTCTACTAGCTTTGTTTCAAGAGTATATTTTAATTGTGTTGGCGGAAAATAATCATACTCAATTGCGTAACCAGGTCTGAAAATCTTAGCATTCTCAAAACCTTCAATTTTTCGCAACGCCTTCAACTGAATATCATCCGGTAAACTAGTGCTAAATCCATTCACATAGATCTCCACTGTATTCCAGCCCTCAGGCTCTACAAATATCTGATGACGATCCTTATCCGCAAAACGATTAATCTTGTCCTCTATGCTAGGACAGTATCTAGGACCTACGCTTTCTATGCTCCCATTAAACATCGGGCTCTTATCAAAGCCTAACCTCAATAAATCATGAACCTCAGGGTTGGTATAAGTGATATAACAAGACCTTTGTGATTCTAGTGCCGTGCTGCTAGACAGGAAAGAGAACTTCTGTGGATTCACATCACCCTTCTGCTCTTCCATTTTAGAATAATCGAGGCTCCTTCCGTCTACACGTGGTGGAGTTCCCGTTTTCATTCTACCTGTTTCAAAACCTAAATCAACAAGGTCTTTTGTAATACCTACAGACTGTCTCTCACCAGCTCTTCCTCCCCCAAATTGTTTCTCGCCAATGTGGATCAAACCGTTAAGAAAAGTCCCATTGGTTAAGATTACCGCCTTTGCGAAAAACTCAGCACCGATTCCAGTTCTTACACCTTTCACAATACCTTCCTCTACAATAAGTCCGGTGGCCATATCTTGATAAAAGTCCACATTTTCTGTTTGCTCTAGTGTCATACGCCACTCCTCTGCAAACCTCATTCTGTCAGATTGGACTCTAGGGCTCCACATCGCAGGTCCTTTACTTCTATTTAACATTCTGAACTGTATAGCGGTCTTGTCCGAAATGATTCCTGACATTCCGCCTAATGCGTCAATTTCTCTAACTATCTGCCCTTTGGCCACACCACCCATAGCTGGGTTACAGCTCATTTGGGCTATTGTCTGCAAATTCATGGTCAACAACAAGGTTTTAGAGCCTAAGCGAGCAGCGGCAGTAGCGGCTTCACAGCCAGCGTGTCCACCTCCAACAACAATTACATCATACATCATAAGCTATGTTTCACGTGAAACTAATCTAATATACTGTTCTTCAATATTTTGGGGCGCAAAAGTAAACATTTATCTTCTTCTTTCCTCATCCTTTCCTTTTCTTCAGCATTGGCATCATTAAAACCTATAAAATGCAGAAGACCATGCACCATGACCCTATGTAATTCCTCGCTTAAATTGACCTTTAATTCTTTTGCGTTCTCCGCAATAGTATCAATTCCCAAAAGCATTTCCCCTTTAATCGCCTTACTTGAACTATAGTCAAAACTTATAATATCCGTTGGATAAGCGTGGTTAAGAAACTTCAGATTAGCTGCCTCAATTTCTTGATCATTCAAGAATTCATATGAAATTCGGCCTAAGTAAAAACCATAAGAATCTACACATTCCCTTAGCCATTTCGCCAATTCTTCATTAAACTTTAGTACGCTATCCGGTGCATTAATCAGAATCATCCAGTCTATTTAAATATTCCGCAGATTGTTTTTTATAAAATTCATTCAAACGATAGCTGCTTCGGCGTAAAACCTCTCTGTCCACTTTCTTTTTGCTCAGATACTCCTCTAAAGCCTCTTGGTACAACTGCTCTAGATCACTTCCTTTGGACTCTCTCTTTTCGTCCTTTTCCCTTTCTAATTCTGCTTTCTCACTATTCAATAATCTAGACTCAATACGCTTCACCCTGTTGAGACTTTCTTGGCTTAGATTATTATTTATTATATCTCTCTCTAACTCCTTCATTTCCTCAATAGCCTTCTTCAAATCTCCGGAGCCATCAATTCCTTCGCTCTCTTTCTCCAGGGCTCTTCTTAAAGCCTCTTGCTTAGCGAGCATTTTTGCTAATTCCTTACTATTTCCACCAGAGCCCTGGGCACCTTCCGTTCCTCCTTCGCCCTTCTGGCCTTTTTCACCTTCTTTCTGGCCCGGCTTATTCCCTTTCATTTGCTCACCCATTTCTTTAGCCAGCTCACTTTGCAATTTTCGCATATTGGACATTGAAGGCTTTCCTTGGCCTGGCTTTTCACAGGATTGATCCCCTTTCATTCCTTGAGCCATTTGCTGTTGCATTTGCCTTAAGGCAGCATCTAATATAAGAGCCAACTCATTGGCAGATGTCATCGCCCCTTGCTGATACTCGGCTGCCTTGGCCGACCTCATTTCCTCCATCTCCGCTTGCCCGTTTTTGAAGCTCGTTTCAATAGATCGTAACTCTTCAAACACCTTCTCTTCAATTTGAGGTGCCCGCTGACTTAAGGCTATTAAACTATCCTTAATTACCTTGGTGCCCAACTCTAGTTCCTTTTGCTTAATAAGAAGAGGTTTTACTGCTGGAGTATTACCGTTTAACACCTTTGCCTTATATGCAACACCCTCTATTCCAAAGCTTAAGCTCTCCAAATTCTCCAAAATTTGCTGAAGATTCTCCATGTTTTCTTTCTGCTGATCAGACGACATGCCCATAATACTGGAGAACATTTTCTTGGACATTTCGCTCATCTCCTCTGCTGCTGATTTTTGACTCTTGGACTTTTCTTGTTTTGATTTGCTTTTATCACCCGCCTTCTCTAGTTCATATTTTGCATTCTCTTTGCTCTCATCAAAATTCTCCTTTTCTAGTTTCTCATCGAGCTTGCTATTCTTCTCTCTTAGTTCCTCGCTCTTTTTCTCTAGCTCAGAAAATTCTTTATTAATCTCTTCTTGCTTATCTGCTGCCTCTTTGTCATTTAGCCCCTCTTCTTTGCTCAACTCTTCTTGCTTCTCGGCTAGTTTTTCTAGGTCATCACTCAGTTTCAAAGCGTCTCTTTGCAGTTTTAAGTCTTCTAACAAACTCTCCATTCTTTTCTCCTTCCTGACTTCTTCTAAGCTGTTCTGCTTTAATTCATCCATCTTCTCCAGCAGCTTCTTAGTGTCTAACTTATCTAAATACTCTTCAATCTCTTCCATTAATTTTTGAAGCTCCTCTTCTTCCTTAGATTTCTCATTAAGTTCTTCTACATCCTTCTCTTTCTCTTTAAGCTCCTCCTTTTCGCCATTTAGAAACTCCTCTTCTTTTTTGATTTCTTCTTCTAGCTTCTTTAAATCCGCCGCCTTTTTGGCCAAATCTTTCTTCTTCTCCAATAGTTCTTTTAAAGCCTCTTTATCTTCCCAGCTCAGGTCTCCCTTGGTTTTAATCTCCTTTGAAAGTTCATCCAAGCTCTTGCTTGTTTCTTCCATGTCTTTTATTAAGCTCTTTCTGCTTTCGCTAGATTGGGCATAACTCTCTTTCAAATCACTCCTTCTTTCATCTATGGTTTTTAACTCAATATTATATGATTTGGAATCAGTAGACTTTGATCCATTCACACCATCGTTATCAAAGACCCTAATAAACACCTCCGCTAAAGTTGCCTGTTCTATCTTTAGGCTATCAAGATCCATTAAGCCAGAGATTCCCAAATCAGAAGCCATAGTAGATCTAATTAGAATTTCTTTCTCATTCACTTTGATAATTAAGTCCCATTTTGAAAGTCCGTAGTCATCGGAGGCTTCCGCCTTGAAGAAAAGTAAATTACTTTCTCTCTCAAACTCCGCCTTCACCCTAGGCCTCAAGTCCTTTTGCACATTTACCCTTCCAATTGTCATTGATCTCTTTAGAATATCTGAATTCAAAAGGTCCAAACTATAATCAAAGCTTTTAGATACATACTGTTTTAGCTGATATCCTGCTTTGGTATTTACAAATTCTAAGGTGTCTAAATTGGTGTTAAACTTTAAAACATCTGTTTCTCTCGCTTCTAATTGCCAATGGATTTGACTCCCTTCTGGAGCTTCAAAACTTCTTGTATTCAAGGCTTTATACGCAGAAATACCTGTATAAGAAGGTGGGCTTACTACCGCCTCCATTCTATCAATAATTGGAGTCCGTAATACCCTTATTTTATACTCTGTGCTTTTATAGGGACCGGCAGAAAAATAAAAGGTTTGATCCTTTTGTAGGTTTTTAAATAAGTAATCGAAGCTTCCGGTTGCATCTGAAGACATGTCCACAATCTGTTCATTTAAAACGATTTGCACGCTAGAAGGCAATTTATTTCCTCTAAGCTCAAGCTCTATATTAATTTCTTCGCCTATTTCAATTATCAAGTCTTCGTTCTCTAAAAAAAAGCTAAATGGAGCTTTTGGTATGAACTCTTCTTGATATGCGCTAATCCGCTTTGATGCTCGAATAAGGTCGTCTCCCTTATCAAAGCTAAAAATCAAAAGTATTACTAGCGCAGGTAAAGCGATAAGAGGCCAATGTTTTAAGTTTGCTTTAAAATCTACTGCAGCCCTAAACTCAAAAACTTTAAGTTCCAAAGTACGCTGATCTAATGCTGCTTTTGCCAATTCATTATGCTCAGAATTTTGGCTCAACTGAATTGTATTGAGCAGTTTATCATCAATCTCCGGAAAATGTCTTCCTATTAGCTTGGAAGATTCCTCTAGATTTAAGCCTTTCGAAATTTTTAATAAGTAGGAAAGCGGAACAATAATAAAATTTAAAATCAGAATGAGGTAGCCCGCAATTCCTAGCATAAACAATATTAGTCTATAGTTCTTGCTCAAATTTCCGACAGCTTCAACACCGCTGATCGCCAGCCATAGCAGGGCGCCTAGTCCAATAATATAGATTAGTCCTCTTAGAAGTTTATTCGTATAATACTTCTTTCTAAAAGCCTGAATTTTATTTATTAATTCTTTATTCATTCTAATACTAAGGTCAAAGGCTTAAAAAAATCGCATTTGACGGAAATCAAAGTTACAAAGCCTAATAAGATATTTATCTTTGCGGCCTTAAATACTTTAACGAATGAGTAATCGAAAGGTTAGAGTGCGCTTTGCACCAAGTCCTACAGGCCCTTTACATATGGGTGGTGTAAGAACTGCATTATACAACTATCTCTTTGCAAAGAAGCATGGAGGTACGTTTATTTTAAGAATAGAAGATACTGATCAAACTAGGTTAGTTCCAGGTGCCGAAGACTATGTCATTGAGTCTTTAAAATGGTGCAATATCAAACCAGATGAAGGCCAGGCCTTTGGAGGCGAGTTTGGTCCATATAAGCAATCTGAGCGCAAGCATATGTATCGCGCTTACGCCGATCAACTTTTAGATTCAGGACACGCATATATTGCCTTTGATACTGCTGAGCAACTAGATGAAATGAGATCTTTGGCCAAAAAGGCGGGTACCGCTAATTGGCAGTACAATCATGTCTCCAGAAACCAAATGGTGAATTCTCTAACTCTTTCAACACAAGAAGTTGAAAAAAGATTAGCTAATAATGAGCCCTATGTGATTAGGATTAAGCTGAATAGAAATGAAGAAGTTAAATTTCATGATCTAATTAGAGGCTGGGTTTCTGTGAACACCAATAATATGGATGATAAGGTTCTGTTCAAATCTGACGGAATGCCTACATATCATTTAGCAAATATTGTGGATGATCACCTGATGAATATTAGTCATGTAATAAGAGGAGAAGAGTGGTTGCCTTCTGCGCCATTGCACATACTTCTTTATAGATATTTTGGTTGGGAAGAAAGCATGCCTGAGTTTGCTCACTTACCACTTTTATTAAAGCCTGATGGTAACGGAAAACTATCTAAAAGAGATGGTGACCGCTTAGGTTTCCCCGTGTTTCCTCTTGAATGGATAAACCCTGAAACAAAAGACGTCTCTTCTGGATATAAGGAGAGTGGCTATTTTGCTGAGGCTTTCACTAATATGTTAGCTTTCTTAGGATGGAACCCTGGAACAGAACAAGAGATTTTCTCCATGGATGAACTTATACAAAGCTTCAGCCTTGAGCGCGTAAACAAAGCGGGGGCAAAGTTTGACTTTGAAAAGACTAAGTGGTTCAATCAACAATATTTAAGAAGTAAAACGGATCCTGAATTAGCAGAACTTCTTCAAGAAGGACTAGGCGAAAAAGGAAAAGACTTTAGCCTTGATTACTTAAAAAGCCTCTTACCTATTCTTAAAGAAAGAGCTTATTTTGTTTCTGATATGATTACTGAAGGCAATTATTTTTTT
Organism: uncultured Schleiferiaceae bacterium; assembly: GCA_965661265.1. Classification (GTDB taxonomy): domain Bacteria; phylum Bacteroidota; class Bacteroidia; order Flavobacteriales; family Schleiferiaceae; genus CBFIDE01. Next base: position 38,299 of record CBFIDE010000003.1, read on the forward strand.
GAAGCTCCAAGTACTTATGAGGAGTCTGTAGTTATGAAGAAATGGTCTCCTGAAGTTGCAAGCTATATGGGCCTTATGGCCGATAATTTAGAGGCTCTTGATGACTTTACCGCCGAGGGAACTGAGGCGATGTTTAAGGACTTCTTAGTAGAGCATTCTGTTGGCTTTGGGAAAATAGGTCCTGTGTATAGGCTTTGTTTAACGGGAAGAGGAATGGGTGCCTCTATATTTGAAATTTTGAATGTTCTGGGTAAAGAAGAAAGTGTAGCCAGAATTCGCAGGGCAATAGAAACAATAGCATAAGTATGGATCGAATTAAGCTAGAAGGTATTCGGTTATTTGGCTACCACGGTTGTCTGGATGAGGAATCTCTAATAGGCACTAATTATAATGTAGAAATTACTGTGTGGGGTAACTTGGGCAAATCTGCCATAAGCGATGAGCTTAAGGATACCATTGACTATGTTGCCATAAATAAAATTGTTGCAGAGGAAATGGCTATTCGCTCTAAGCTTATTGAACAAGTTGCGGAGCGCATTCTTTCTAGATTGATGAGAGAAATAAAAATGATTAAAAAATCAAAAATTAAGCTCAGCAAACTGCAAGCACCTTTAAATGGAGATGTGGATGCGGTAAGTATTATAATGAAGAAGAAAAGATAGCTTGCCGACGCCAAGAATATGATTATCTTTGACGCTCCAAATGGTTCCGTGGCCGAGTGGCTAGGCAGTGGTCTGCAAAACCATCTACAGCGGTTCGAATCCGCTCGGAACCTCAAAGAAAGCTCGCATTAGCGGGCTTTTTTATTTGTAGGCACGTAGTTCTTTGGTACTTATGCCTCTATTGAGCTTGGTATAAACCAAGATAATTATAAATTGTAATCCAGCTACCACGCTCATTGCTCCAGCAATAGAACCATCAATTTGGCTTGCTATTAAATAACCGCCAGCAGAGCTTAGCGCACCAATAATCAAGGTATAAATGATCATTTGCTTTAAGTTTTGACTAATCAAATAAGCAGCAGACGGAGGAACAACCAGAAAGGCAACAACCAGAATAGCCCCTACAGATTCAAAAGAAACTACTGTGCTTAAAGAAACTGCAGCCATTAATCCATAATGCCAAAATGCTAAAGAAATCCCAACCGAGGAGGCAAATGCAGCATCGAAAGTGGTAATGTATAAACCCTTAAATGCCCTCCATAAAAACAAGAAAATTAGGATTAAACTCCCTCCTAGAATCCAAATAGCTCTTGGTCCTAAATTAGTATCACCAACATACCATAAATCTAATGGGACATAGGCTATTTCTCCATGCAAAACACAGTCGGCATCAATATCAATTTGACCTGCAAATAATGACACTAGAATAATTCCGATTGCAAAAAGACTAGTGAAGCTTACCCCTATGCTTGCATCAAGCTGGAGCTTCGCCTTTTTCTGTAAAGCCTCTATCATCAATGTAACGAGCATCCCTAATACAGAAGCACCGATAAGAATAGCAAAAGAGGCTCTTTCGCCGGCAATAAAGTAAGCAATTACAATTCCAGGTAAAACAGCGTGCGAGATAGCATCTCCTAACATGGACATTTTTCGCAATATCAAAAAACAGCCTAAAACTCCTGTTACAGAAGAGACCAAAATACCGGTTAATATGATCCAAAAAGCATTCACGCTTGAATAGGTTTATGAATTTCTGCAGTTGGGTTAAAGTTTTCGCACAGCTCTAGCTCTTTCAAAATTTGCTTCTCAATTTCCGGAGTTATTAAGTGCTCAATAGTCTCGGCATTTTTATGAACCAATTCCGTCTTTATGTTCATCCTTTGGCTCAAATAAATCTCCCACAATCTATGTAGTCTATTTATTCTTTTTCCATTAGCTATACCGGATCCATTGAGTCTGAAATTATCGCCGACAAATTCAACCTCATCAGATCTCTTAAACATACCTTTGAGCTTATTAATTTCATAATGGCTGAACCACCTTAGGGTGTTTAAGTTTTTCAGGTTGTAAAACTTATCAAGCTCCATTGATTTTTCCATCAGCTGATAACTTGACTTTAAAAAGTTCTCTCTTAGAATATTGTCTCTCTGTAATCTTCTTTTCTTAGATTCTGCAATAATTCCTTTATGAGGAGCAAAAACTATACTCAGACCAATTAGTAAACTTAGGCTTAAAACTGTCCAAGGGCCTGTTGGCATTCTAGGTGCTGTATATGAAACAAAGGCTCCCAAAATTCCACTGATCACTCCAAAGATGACCGCTATAGCAATCATTTTATCTAGTTTATCAGTCCAATATCGCGCGGCAGCGGGAGGAATAATTAATAGTGCCGCCATGAGAATAATACCCACAGCCTTTATTCCTGTTGCAATAGTAAGAATAGTAAGAGTAGATAAAATAAATTCCAAGGTCTTTGTTGGTAGCCCAATAACCTTTGCAAACTCAGGGTTAAACGACATTAATTTAAACTCTTTATAGAGTATGAGGACAATCACTAAAATTAGAATTCCAATGCTGCCAAAAACCTTGATATCACCCTTAGTCATTGCGGCAGCTTTACCAAAAATATAATGGTCCAAGCCCGACTTATCCAGTATATCTGTATGCTGAATACTAACCATTAGCATCATTCCTAATCCAAAAAAAACGGTTAGAATTATGGCCAAGGCAGCGTCTGGCTTTACTTTGGTGTGATTTGTTAAATAATCTAATGCCAGTATGCTCAGCCAAGCAGATATTACCGCACCAATCAATAAATAAAATGGGTCCTTTACACCGGATAAAAGAAATGCAAGAGCAATTCCAGGCAACATACTATGTGCGATAGTTTCACCAACTAATGCCTTTTTTCTCAAGAAACTAAAAGTTCCTACAAGGCCAGAACTTGCGCCCAATAGTATAATACTAAGTATTACATACCTAAGGTTGGCCTCTTTTAAAAAAATAAAGTTTTGAAAATCCTCAAGCATTCTACCTCAAGCCACTTATTAATACGTTGGTGTTCTCTTCTATCATCTTAAGATAAGTATCTCCTGCTGAACCTTTTGGTCCAAGAGCGTCAGAATATAATTTTCCTCCTATTGCTACTGTATGTCCTTGCTCTTCACAACCACTAATTACAGCTTCTAGCGCTTGCGGAGAAACTACGTTTTCAGCAAAGACGCTTCTCAATTCATTTTGAACAATGAAATTAACCAGTTTGCTTACATCTTTAATTCCAAACTCAGCGGCAGTGCTGCTACCCTGAAGACTCATAACCTCAAAGCCATATCTTCTTGCATAATAATTTAGAGCATCATGAGAGGTAACAATAAACCTGTTCTTAGGTTCTATTTCCTGTAGGTTAAAAGCAATTTGACTGTCTAGCTTAAATAAAGACTCTAGGTATGGCTTAGCGCGATTTATATACTCCTCTGAATTTGCAGTATCTATTTGAGCCAAGGTTTGGGCGATGTATTGTATTGATAAAGACCACATCTCAATATCAAACCAAATATGAGGATCTTGCCCATCAATAAAATCAGAATTATTAATCAACATAGCTGGATCAAAGCCCTCTTCCATTGCTAAAACGATTTTGGTTCTTCTCATTTTATTGAGAATATCGACCATCCTGCCCTCTAAATGAACACCGTTATAAATGATAACATCAGCAGATTGTAAGGACTCTAAATCGCCTTGTGTTGGCTTATAAATGTGGGGATCCACTCCATAACCCATTAATGAGACTACCTCTACATCCTCTGGGCAAATATTCTGCACTACATCTGCAATTATGCTAGTTGTACACACAATTTTAAGCTTCGCTAGATTTTCATTTTCTTGCTGTTTAGTTTCTGAACATGACACAAAAAAGAAAGCACAAGCTAGAAGTATTGAGAGTGAGAAAAGTTTTTTCAATTTACACTTATTTAAAACTATTATAAATAAGAGCAAAAGTAATGGTTATCTACAAATAGAGCTTATAAACCCTAATAATCTTTCTAATTATTGAGGATAAAAAGTATCTGATTTATGTTCGTCTAAAGTATTTGCTTCTATCAATATTGAATCTTCTAAGGCGGTTAAAGTGTGTTTTTGAAAAGGGTAGATACTAATAAGCGATGGTTCGTTTACCTCAGCACGCTCTAGTTCACCACTTCTAATATCCTCTATTTCCAGTTTAATTTTTCCTGAAAGCAAAAATAAACGCTCCGGGTTTTTGGATTCTATTTTACCTTCATGCCAATGATTACCACTAATACTACCCTACTTTCTATTTAATACCAAAAAGCCATTAGTTATGCTTGTTAATACTTCATGAGTACATACATCCGGCTTCTTAGATAATTGATAAATCGGCTTGACAATTACTTTGTTCATTGTACAAAAATCGCAATCTTGCCATCATAAATAAAAAAGTAAAATGTCTACAATAAATATTGACCAGGTTTTAAAATCTCTTGGTATTGAATCTGTGAATTCAGGTTCTTCGACAGGACAAAGTTTTTTTGGTACTGGTGATCATATAAGCTCTTTCTCTCCTGTAAACGGTGAGCTAATCGCAAAGGTTACTTCAACTACTCCAGAAGAATATGAGCAGATCATCCAAAAAGCCTCAGAGGCTTTTATAGAGTGGCGCAAAGTTCCTGCACCAAAAAGAGGTGAAATTGTTAGACAATTTGGAGAAAAACTTAGAACCAATAAAGACGCATTAGGGCAGCTCGTTTCGTTTGAAATGGGAAAATCTCTTCAAGAAGGTTGGGGTGAAGTTCAGGAAATGATTGATATCTGTGATTTTGCTGTTGGTTTGAGTAGGCAGCTTTACGGACTTACAATGCATTCTGAAAGACCTGATCACAGAATGTACGAGCAATGGCATCCCTTAGGAATTGTAGGTATTATCTCTGCCTTTAATTTTCCTGTAGCTGTATGGTGTTGGAATACAGCATTAGCTTGGGTATCTGGAAATGTTTGCGTGTGGAAGCCTTCAGAAAAAGTTCCTTTATGTGGCATTGCATGTCAAAAGCTATTTGCCGAAGTAATTGAAGAAAATGACTTACCAGAAGGTCTTTCATGCTTAGTTAATGGTGATTATACTGTTGGAGAAGCTATGACTGCTGACAAAAGACTTCCTTTAATCTCTGCTACGGGATCCACTAGAATGGGTAAAAAAGTTGGTCAAGCTGTTGCTGAAAGATTAGGACGCTCCTTATTAGAATTGGGTGGAAATAATGCTATTATAGTTTCTGAAAATGCGGATCTTGAGAATAGCATCATAGGGGCAATTTTTGGTGCCGTTGGAACTGCAGGTCAAAGGTGTACTTCTACAAGAAGACTTATTATTCATGAAAGTATTTATGATCAGGTGGTAGAAAAACTAACTTCTGCCTATAAGCAACTTAAAATCGGAAATCCTTTAGACACTTCTAATCATGTGGGTCCATTAATTGATACACTTGCGGTTGATATGTACCTTGATGCGCTTAAGAAAATAGAGCAAGAAGGTGGTAATATCTTAGTTGAAGGTGGTCAGCTAGAGGGAGAAGAGTATAAAAGTGGTTGTTATGTAAAGCCATGTATCGCTGAAGTAGAAAATCATTTTAAAATTGTACAGTCAGAGACATTTGCTCCAATCTTATACCTAATGAAGTATACTGATCTAAATGATGCAATTGCAATGCAAAATGACGTACCTCAAGGATTATCATCAGCAATTATGACTACTGATATGAGAGAAGCAGAATTATTCTTGAGCACTGCAGGATCTGATTGTGGAATCGCAAATGTAAATATTGGTACTTCTGGTGCTGAAATTGGTGGCGCCTTTGGTGGTGAAAAAGAAACAGGCGGTGGACGTGAATCTGGATCTGATGCTTGGAAAGCTTATATGAGAAGACAAACTAATACTATCAATTATGGTATTGATCTTCCCCTTTCTCAAGGAATTAAATTTGACTTATAAGAGTAAATGCAAGAAGAGGTAGCACATAAATCCAAATACTCTTTTATAAATAAGTTCCAAAATTATCTTGGTGAATTTGTTTATGGTGGTGTTGATGGTAGTGTTACCACATTTGCCGTTATTGCTGGCTCAGCAGGTGGTGGATTAGATAGCTCTATTGTAATTATTCTTGGATTCGCCAACCTTTTTGCAGACGGTTTCGCTATGTCTATTGGTAGTTATTTATCTACAAAAAGCGAAAAAGAAAATTACCAAAAACACAAGCTAATTGAGTATTGGGAAGTAGAAAATCTTCCTGAAACTGAAAGGCAAGAAATCCGTGATATCTATAAAGCAAAAGGCTTTGAAGGTGAACTTTTAGAACAAGTTGTTCAAAAGATAACTGAAAATAAAGATCGCTGGGTAGACACAATGATGAAAGAAGAATTGGAAATGACTGAAGAAACTAAATCCCCTTTAGCTATGGGAGCTGTTACTTTCTTAAGTTTTGTATTCTTTGGTTTTATTCCTCTGCTAATCTATGTTCTTGATTACTCCAGTTTAGTTGATGTAGATAAACCCTTTTTATATGCAAGCATTCTAACTGCTTGTGTCTTCATCACTATTGGCCTATTAAAATCTATTGTAAATAATACTAAAGCAGTACGATCCATCATAGAAACTCTGTTTCTAGGAGGAACCGCTGCTGTCTTAGCGTTCTATGTAGGTCTTTGGTTGGAGCAATTAATGAAGTAAATATTAATCAACTTGGGCATTTAAATCCTTTAATGCTTCTATAATTGAATTTATACTCGCTCTTTCTTTATAATTATAATCAAAGTGTCTAAATACTATAATCCCCTCTTTTGAAATAACATAAGTAGCAGGAACTACAAGCATCGCTTCTTCTTGATCATTATATTCCGCTAAATCAATTTGCTTGGCTAGCTTTATTTTATTCCTATAAGCTTTATTTACTATAAATACTCCGTCAAATTGTTCTCCGATTTTATCACCTTCATCACTAATAATAGTTAGGCCAGGAAACATTCCAGCACTTTCATCTAAATGCTCTTTATTCTCTGGAGAAATACCAACAAATATTGCCCCTTCATCTATTATCATACTGAGCGAATCATTCAAACTGTTCAGATATTTAGAACAATAAGGGCACCAATTCCCTCTATAAAAATTTAGAACAACAGGACCATTTTCTAAGGCTATATAAAGATCAAAAGGCTCTCCATTTTGATTGGTTGAAGTAAAGTTCTCAATTTTATCTCCTATTTTTAATCCCATAGGCAAATTATCTTTTTCCATCCCATATTTCTTAGGATCAGTCTGCGCTTGCGCGATATTTATAATCGCTAAAAAGCCAAATAATATTATTTTTCTCATTCTCTTTTTAAGTTTTTCACAAGCTCCAACAAAAAATATAATTCAAATGTCATAAAGCTTACACACTACTGTTTCTATTAAAACTTATCTTACTAAAAAATTAAACTATGAGAACTAAATTATTTTTATCAGCCTTTATTGGCTTATTGTGTATTGGAACTGCATTTGCACAAATGGATGGAAAAGGAAAAAAAGCGAGTCCAGCAGCAACTATGAAAGCAGAAATTGATGGAACAACAATTACTATCAATTACAGTCAACCAGCAGTAAAAGGAAGAGAGATTTATGGAGATCTTGTTCCTTTTGATAAGATTTGGAGAACTGGTGCAAATGAAGCCACTACCATCTCTTTTAGTGCGGATACTTACTTTGGTGGAAAAATGGTGAAGACTGGAACCTATTCTTTATTCACTATTCCTGGCGAAAAAGAATGGACTATTATTCTAAATTCTGAAGCAAAACAATGGGGAGCATATTCTTATAAAGTAGAGAATGATGTTCTAAGAGTAAAGGTAAAATCTGAAGCTGCTGAGATGACTGAAAGAATGACTTTTATGCATATGGATAGTTCTATTTATCTTGTTTGGGACAAGACAAGCGTACCTATTAAAATAGGAAAGTAAACTACTTTTTAAGCCCGACTTGTTCGGGCTTATTTTTTCTTAGATAATCAAGTTTTAAAGCGGCGGCAACACTAAGACTATCTACAATTTCTCCAGACAGAACCATTTCTAACAAACTGTCAAAACTAATTTTCTTAATTACTAAGTCTTCTGTGTCATCAGGATCCTTTTCTACCTCTTTTAACCCTTGAGCTAGATAAATAATTGCTCTTTCTGTGGTGGTACTATTAGAAAGATCCATTCTTTGTATTTCTGTCCATGTAGAAGCAATTAATCCAGCTTCTTCTCTGAGCTCTCTTTTAGCAGAGTCTAAAGCTAAATGATCTAAAGGTCCACCGCCTTCAATAATTTCCCACGTAAATTTTCCATCAAAAGGAAAACGATCTTGACCTACAATCCAGGTATTCCAATTTTCATCAATTGGTATAATTCCAATTGCTAAATTTTTAAAGTGTACTTGTCCATAAATTCCTTTCCCACCTCTTGGATTTATAACTTGATGTTCTGTTACTTTTATCCAAGGGTTGTCATATTTAATATCCTCAGATAATTCAATCCAAGAACCTCTTTTCTTTTCGTTGCTCATTATTATTCTCTTGACCTTTCTAATTCTAAATCTCTGTCAAGTTTACGTCCATACTTTATTTTCTCCCCATTGTATTTGATTTCTTCTCCATTTTCGTATTCAATACTAATAATTAACTCATTATTCTGATCAAAGAACTCCCAAATACCATCTCTTAATCCCGCACTATATGAACCTCTTCTTTTAATACTTCCATCAGAATAGTAGTAAAAGAACTTACCGTTTTCAATATCATTCTCATAAGTACCTTCAAATATCAATTGATCCGTCTCAGTATTATAATGTTTCCAAGTTCCTATTCGTTCAGATTCAAAATAACTTCCTTCTTCTCTGTAATCATTAACATGATAGATCCAGGCACCTTCTTTTAAGCCCTCAACATATTGACCTTTAGAAATTACAGTTCCTGAGTCAGAATATTCTGTACTCAAACCATCCTCTAATCCTTTAAAATAAACTTCTTCTCTTAAAATAGAACCGTCTTCATAATACCAGGTCCATACACCATCAGCCAATCCTATAGAATATGATCCTTCTTGTTCTAAATTTGAGTTAGGATAAAAGTATTCCCACTTCTTCACTTTCAAACCATCTTGATACTTACCTTTTGCTTTCAATGTTAAGCTACTATCCGCATAATAGTATTCCCATTCACCTTGCTTTTGACCTAGCTCATCTACTATGCCTTTACTTAAAAGCCGACCAGCACTATAAATCTCAGAAGAAATCACATTTCCGTTCGCATCAAACTCTCTGTGAACCCCTTCTTTAATTCCATTTCTATAAGCACCTGAATATTTTAATCTACCTGTAATCGGATCTGATACTCTTCTAATTTCAATTTTAGCAGTCTCTGAGGCGTCTTCTTCCAATACACCCATTCTCCATTTCTCCACTCGAATTAAATCGCCAGAAGGCTTAAAAAACTTCCAATAACCATTTTTCAGATCATTCATAAAAGTACCTTCTACCTTTACATTTCTATTAAGATGAAATTGCTTCCAAAGACCTTGCTTCTGTTCATTTTGATCGGTCTGGTTTATTCTTTGTTTTTTGACTAGCACACCTGATTTAAAAGTATTGAGTTGAACTATTAATCCATCCTCATTATACTCATAACCTATTCCGGATTTAACATCGTTTTTATAAGGAACCTCCTGCTTGAGTGCTCCACTTTTAAAGTAATAAGAAGCATAATCTTCCTTCTTATCATTTCTAAAAATTTCCTTTTTATGAATTTTCGAATCTTTAAAAGTAGTCTTCAAACCTTCTTTTAATCCTTCCTTATATTCAATTATAAGACTGAGCTCACCTTCATCATCATAAAACTTCCATGGGCCATCTAGAACATATTCTTTACGATTACCTTCTGTCTTAATTTTTCCATTACGATAATAGCTTTTCCAATAACCATCGGGCTTATTATTTCGTAAATTACCCTCGCTAGACTTGGCTCCGCCTTCATAAAAGTAAGTTGTAAAAATGGAAGTATCTGTTTGGCATACCCCAAAGATGGGATTTAAAAAAATAAGGAGAAGAATCAGTAAGCTCTGATTATATATATAAGATATCTTTTTATAATTTATAAAAAACATAGTAATGATATTGTCCTGTTAATAGTAAGCATAAGTTTTCTTCATTTATTTGAAATTATCACTTATTAAGAGTTATCCAAATAATAAACATACTTATGAACCTATTAAATTGCTTATTTACAAGAACTAACGAAAATAGTTAACAATTGTTAGGAAAGACTGTTTAGATTGTATTTTTGAAATCTTATTTTGATAATAATGTTCATATCCTCAAATTGAGTGGTTCATAATTTTAAGGTAAAAAATAATAAAAGAAAGAGTCTGTTTGGAATGTGTTTTGCTTGCGCGATTTTTATTTAAAACGCAAGAGAAAATAATAAAAAGTAATGAACAGTTTATGAATGGATTGTTTTTAAATTGTTAATAGTAAACAACTCATATATAGCAAGTTAAACGAACTACTAAATTGTACTAACAGCATGAAAATAAGTATCGGAGGAGATCACGCAGCAGTGTCATTAAAAGCTAAGGTAAAAGCTTTATTAGAGTCTAGGTCAATAGAAGTTGAGGATTTTGGAACTAATTCTGAAGAAAGTGTTGACTATCCAGATTTTGGTCATCCTGTGGCCAGAGCAGTTGAAAGCAAGAATTCAGACTTAGGTATTGTAATTTGTGGAAGTGGCAATGGAATCAATATGGCTGTGAACAAACACAAAGGTATTCGTTCTGCATTATGTTGGAATGAAGAGCTTGCATCTTTGAGTAGACAACATAATAACGCCAACGTATTAGCTTTACCGGCCAGATTTATATCTGAAGATTTAGGATTAAAAATTGTAGAATCATTTTTAGATGCTAGTTTTGAAGGAGGACGTCATCAAAAAAGGGTAGATAAGATTTAGTAAAATACCCTTAAAAGAGAATCTAATTGTAAGCTTGCTTTTTCTTTATTGAAATTACCATCTCCTTTTAAAGTAGTCCACTTGACTAGAGGAACACGAGCTGCAAGCAAAGATTTTCCATCATTTTGAGCATTAGAAGAGATTAAAGGAAAGTCCTCATAATTAATGTAAAGAGCTTCATTTTGATTATTATAAAGGTCTAAATAGCTTTCAGAGAAATAATAGGATTGCCAATAACTATTGGTTGGCCTGAGTAAAACGTTATCTAAATTTTTTGTTTTTAAAGCTTTATACTCAAGGCTAAGAAATTTGTCAAAAGATCGAATTCCGTTTTGCTCTAAGTACTTTTCAAACTTAAAAGGCTTTTCATTTAGAGCCATATACTCCATTTCATATAAAGAGGAACGCGGGCCAGCATTGATACAAACTATTTTTGAATTTGGATATCCTTTAGATAAGGCTGGTGCTAAATAACCTCCTTCGCCAAGACCTATAATAAGGTTTAAGGATTTAGTGTTTTCTGAAGAATGTATGTATTTATCCAACAAATCTTTAAGATCGTTTAATCGGGCATTTTTAGAGTCAAAAGTTCTTTTATCAAAAGAAGAATTACCCACCTTTGAGGGAATTATAATGCTATATCCTTCCTTTTTTAAGGATTGAACCCAGCTTTGCTCAGGAAAGCTAAGGGAATCAAATAGATCAGGAATAATTAGCGCAAGCTTTGCGGTTTTAGAATTCTCGTACAGCTGATAATCTAACTTTACCCTATTCTCGTCAAGATCAACAGATGAGGCGATAAAGTTTACACTTTTGGAGCAGGAAAGGATAATTAGAAATAGTGCAGGAACAATTAATCTACGCATGAATCAAGGGTTTGAGTCAAAATTACTTAAAGAGTCTAGATTTAAGCTCATTTCACTGTGAATTTATAATTTAGCAAGAGAAATATGAATATATACGTAATAAATACGGGCTATTTTAAACTAGATGGAGGCGCCATGTTTGGTGTAGTTCCAAAGTCTTTATGGCAAAGAACTAACCCTGCAGATGAGAATAATCTCTGTACTTGGGCAATGAGGAGCTTATTAATTGAGGATGGAGAAAGGCTTATATTAATAGACACCGGTATAGGAAACAAGCAATCAGATAAGTTCTTTGGTCATTATCACCTTCATGGTGACGACTCTCTAGACACGAATTTAACTAAGCTAGGATTTCACAGAGATGATATTACAGATGTCTTTTTAACACATCTTCATTTTGATCACGTAGGAGGAGCAGTAGAAAGGTTTGCAGAAAAGGACTTTGCTTATCGGCCGGCTTTTAAAAACGCTAAGTATTGGACCAATAAAAGACATTGGAAATGGGCAGTAGAGCCAAACGCTAGAGAAAAAGCATCCTTCTTACATGAAAATATTCTACCCTTAGAAGAAAGTGGACAGCTTGATTTTATTGCGGTAGATCAAGATGGAAAGCAGGAAACAGACTTAGGATTTCAAGTACAAGTAGTCTCCGGACATACAGATGCTCAAATGCTTCCGATAATAGAATATAAGGGCAAGACCATAGTTTTTATGGCAGACTTACTGCCATCAACGGGACATATACCTCTTGCCTTTGTTATGGGCTATGATACGAGACCGCTTATTACATTAAGTGAAAAAGAGGCCTTTTTAAAGGAGGCTGCCGATAAAGAATATTATTTGTTTTTAGAACATGATTCAGTGAATGAAATTTGTACTGTAAAGCATACTGAAAAAGGAATTAGACTGAACCAAACTTATAGTTTTAAAGAATTATTTTAAACATGAAAAATATTTTTACAATTGCTTTTAGCATTAGCTTACTATTAGCTCAAGCACAATATTGGCAACAGGAAGTTGATTATAAAATGAATATTGATCTTAACGAAGAGACCAATATTTACAAAGGCAATTCAGAAATACGATACATTAATAACTCTCCTGATAGCCTGCAGCAAGTATTTATTCATTTATACTTCAATGCTTTTCAGCCAAATAGTATGATGGACGTTAGGTCCAGAACTATCTCTGATCCAGATAAAAGAGTAGGTTCTAGAATAGAACAATTGGCTCCTTCAGAAATAGGGAACTATACCTTTTCTCAGGTAAGTATGGATGGTCAAGAGCTAGAATATACTATTGAGCAAACAATAATGAAGATAAAGCTTCCAAAGGCTCTTGCTCCTAATTCAGCGATGTTATTAAACTTAAAGTTTGACGCTCAAATACCTATTCAAATAAGAAGGTCTGGAAGAGATAATTCTGAAGGAATCGATTATACAATGACACAGTGGTATCCAAAAATGGCGGAATACGATAGAGATGGTTGGCATATTGAGCCTTATGTGGGCAGAGAGTTTTATGGTGTTTTTGGAAATTTTGATGTTGAGATTACCGCAAACTCAGATTTAATAATCGGCGGAAGCGGAGTACTTCAAAATGACTCAGAGATTTGGGAGGAAAAGAAGCTCAAGGATGGTATGCGGTTTTACCAAATGAAAAAGTCAAAATCTAAGACCAGAGTTTGGAAATTTAAAGCAGAGAAAGTACATGACTTTGCTTGGGCTGCAGATCAAGACTATATAAGGTATAGTGTAGAAGGTCCAAATGATATTACCATAAACGCTTATTACCTGAAACCCGAAGCAAGTAATTGGGAAAAGCTTTCAGAGTATACACCTAAGTTCTTTATTGAAATGAATCAATACTTTGGCGAGTACCCTTATCCTCAGTTTAGTATTATTCAAGGTGGTGATGGAGGTATGGAATACCCAATGTGTACGATGTTAAAAGGAACAGGAAAATTGGACGGTTTAATAGGAGTCTTTGTTCACGAAGCAGCACATAATTGGTATTATGGAATTTTGGCTACCAATGAATTTAGATATCCTTGGATGGATGAAGGTTTTACTTCTTATGCTGAGGCTGAAGTATTGAATATAATTAAAGAAGAGAATTTAGAGAACCCACACCTTCGTGCCTTAGATCTGAATAATAAGTACCTGACCGTGCTAAAGAACCCAGAGCCCTTAGGAACACCAGGAGATTACTATTCAACAAATCAGAACTACGGCCTAAGTGCCTACATTAGAGGAGAGGCCTTTTTGACACAGCTAAAATATATAGTTGGTGAAGAAAGCTTTAACCAAATTATGCTTGCTTACTTTGATGAGTGGAAATTCAAACACCCTAACCCTTGGGATTTTATTAAGGTTGCTGAAGACGTAAGTGGCATCCAGCTTGACTGGTATTTAAACTACTTCCTTTATACAACTAAGCATATTGATTATGCGGTTGAAGAGGTGGCGCCTGCTCCAGACCAGAAGATTAAAATTAGCTTGAAAAGAAAAGGAGATTTCCCAATGCCAGTAAGGCTCTTGATAACCACAAAAAATGGAGCTCAGCTAGAGTATTATATCCCACTTGTAAGCATGCAGGGGAGCCCTAAAAACTCAGAAATTATTATGAAAGCTTGGCCTTGGACACACCCAACCTATGAGCTATTATTAGAGATGGATATTAATAATGTTTTATCCGTAGAAATAGATCCAAATCTGAACACCTCAGATGCTGTTTCAGATGATAACGTTTGGACAAATGAACTTTTAATGGAAGAATAAGTCTAGTCCTTTTTTAACTCTTCTATTTCAGATTTTGCTTGATTAAGGGCCTCTTTTAGAGAGGCTCTTTCATTTTCAGAAAGGTTTAATTCTTCAATTTTTAAATTGAGTTCTTTTTCTTTCTTCGCTTTCGCGATATTTAATTCAGCTATTTGTTCTTTTAAGTTTTTTACATGAGCATTTAACCCTCTGATGTCTTTATTAGAATTATTGCTAGATAGCCAAGAGTAGATGATATATGTAAGGAAACCTGTAGCAAAAACTAGATTTACAAGAAACTCAGAATTGGCACTATTATCTCCACCAATAAAAATGAGATATAAGGCCGCAGCGATAATAATAACACCAACGCTCAGCACTATAATCTCTAGATTTTTTCTTTTCATAATTGATAATTTAGTAGCTAAGTTTTAAGCAGGAACAAAGTCCAGTTGCTTTTTATCAAGGTCAGCTCTTTTTACAGTGATCATAATCTGATCGCCTAATTGATAGACTTTTCCTGTTCGTTCACCTTCAATAGAGAAGCTTCTTTCATCAAAAGCATAGTAGTCATCTTTAAAATCTCTAATTCTAACCATTCCCTCACATTTGGAGTCTATAAGCTCAACAAAAACACCCCATTCAGTGACCCCAGAAATAATCCCCATAAAATCTTCGCCAACATGGTCTTGCATAAATTTAACCTGCATATATTTTATGCTGGATCTTTCCGCATCAGTAGCAACTTTTTCTCTTTCAGAACTATGCTCACAAAGCTCTTCCCATTCATTCTTATTAGGGCTTTTACCTCCATCTAAATAGTGCTGTAAAAGCCTATGAACCATTACATCTGGGTACCTTCTAATTGGCGATGTGAAGTGAGAATAATAGTCAAAGGCAAGGCCGTAATGTCCAATATTTTGAGTGCTATATACCGCCTTAGACATGGATCGTATGGCTAAGGTAGAAATCATGCTGGCCTCTCCGCTTCCTTTTACTTCAGCCAAAAGGGCGTTAATGCCTTTTGAAGTACTGTTATTCTCAGAAGAGGTTTTAACAGTATATCCGAACTGTCGAACGAAATTTGCGAGCTCAAATAATTTTTCTGGATTGGGCTTATCATGAATTCTATAAACGAAGGTTTTACCGCTGGGCTTTCCATCTTTTTTTCGCCCAATAAATTGCGCTACAGATTTATTAGCTAAAAGCATGAACTCTTCAATAAGATGGTTAGAGTCTTTACTTTCTTTGAAGTAAACACCTGTTGGATGTCCGTTTTCATCCAAAATAAATTTAACCTCTGTGCTTTCAAATGCAATGGCACCATTCTTCATTCTGGCGGCTCGCATTTTCTTTGCAATTCTATCAAGAGGCAGCACAGCTTCAGATAAATGACCAGATTGATCTTCTATTATTTTTTGAGCCTCCTCGTAGGTAAAGCGATGGTTAGAGTTTATAACAGTTCTACCGAACCACTCATTATGTATTTGTGCGTTTTCATCGATTTCAAAGACTGCAGAAAAACAAAGCTTCTCTTCATTTGGTCTTAAAGAGCAAACTAGGTTAGATAATTTTTCAGGCAACATTGGTATGACTCTATCCACTAGATAGACAGAGGTGGCCCTTTCAATGGCCTGTTCTTCTAAGGCAGAGTCAGGCCTTACATAGTGGCTTACATCGGCAATATGAATCCCAACTTCATAATTCCCGTTTTCAAGAACTTTAAAAGACAAAGCATCATCAAAGTCCTTAGCATCATGAGGATCTATAGTAAAGGTAAGTGTGTCTCTGAAGTCACGTCTTTTCTTTATTTCTTCATCAGGAATATTAATGCTTACTTCATCAGCTTCAGAAGTGACCTCTGGCGGAAAATTTCTAGGTAATCCAAACTCAGCCATGATAGAGTTGATTTCAACTTCATGGTTTCCTTGTTCGCCCAAAACTTCAATGATTTCTCCAAAAGGACTACTTGCTTTGGCTGGCCAATCGGTAATTCGAGCAATTGCTTTTTGCCCATCTTTTGCACCATTTAAATGTTCGTTAGGTATATATATATCCACCAACATCTTTCGATGGTCCGGCACAAGGAAACCATAATTCTTAGAAAGCTGCACTACTCCTACAAATTCAGTTTTGGCTCTTTCTAGGATTTCAACAATTTGGCCCTCGGGTTTTTTAGATTTTCTTTTCGCAAAGAGATGCACTTTGACCAAATCACCATTTAGCGCATGTAATAAATTAGCAGGAGACACATAGACATCATCTGTACCGTCCTGTACAACATATGCAGACCCTTTTGAGGTTAGGTCGACAGTGCCTACAATGTGGTTTTCAAGGTGTTTATAGGCATATTTGCCATGCCCTTTTGAATCAATACTACCGTCGTCAGACATTATTTCTAGTGTCTGAAGGACCTGCTGACGTTTGATTTCATTGTCGACTCCCAAACGAGCAGCCACTTGTTTATAGTTGAATGCTTTTGAGGGCTCTTCTTTTAAAACTTGAATGATGCTTTTAGAATATCTAAGTAAAAGCTTGGAATTGTTTTTTTTCTTTCGTGCCATACATAACAAAAGTAAAGAATATTAAGAGGGTAATCACTCAGATGCTATTAAATATAAAAGAGAGCCATTGCAAAACTTCATATTTTTGAGGTTGATATTCAATATATTAGAAAAACTTTTAAGTCAAAGGCAACTTCTCAGTAAAATTGGCGGTCATTGAAATAGACCACAAACAATTAATGGGCAAACTTTTCAGAATAGAAGCCAAGGAAGAAAAACTTCTTAGACTCTTTTAAAAGGGGGGTTCTTCTGCGCAGAAACCCCTGTATGAGCTTTATTCGTCAGAAATGTGGGGTGTTTGTGTTCGTTATTTGAAATCAAAGGAAGATGCTGAGGAAGTTTTTTCTAATGCCTTTATGAAAGTTTTTTCAAGGATTGACCAATATAAAAGCTAAGCAGGAGCCTTTTACCCAGATCATGAAATGGTGGACGAAGCATATTTGCATAACTCGGAATTAATAAAGCCAGAGCGTTTAATTCTAACGCCAGAAGTTAAGTTTAGAGTAAAATATAAAAATCAAGCGGAACCTTCTGGCTCCCAAATTAATGAAGAAAAGAAAAATGCAAAGGAGAAAGTACTGACCTATGCGACGGATCAATTTCAGAATATAAAGAATGGTGGGCCGATTAAATTTCCTGATTTTCCAAATAGAAGCCCTCAGTTCAGCATTGATAAAATTCAAAACTTTCTTTTCAACTAATATTATGAAAAACCTAATTTTAGAATGTGCCCTTTTTATCGGCGGAAGCCAACTTATAGCATAGGCGGATACCACCTCCAGTAATTATAAAGAAATTCAAGCCGAGGTTAGTAATAAGAGTGCTGAGGTAGAAACGTGGTCTCAAGAAATAAGAGAACAGATTAGTTCAAAAGCTAAATCTAATTGCTCTGAAACAGGACTGATTAGAATTGAACAAATACAAGAAATTGAAGTTCATAATATTGAGAATCAAAAAGAATTGGAGGAAATGAGCCTTAATTTTGAGAATTCTATGGAGATTTGGGCAGTTGAATTTGAAAAAACAATGGAAGACTGGAGCATTGAAATGGAAGATTGGGCTAAGGAATTAGAAGAAAGCCTTAAAAAGGGTGCGGACGTTTCTGAGGCCCCCGGAGCACCGACATTACCGAACATCAAGTAAAACAAACAGACCAAATGAAAAGACTATACACACTTATAATAGCTATTGCCATTGGCTTTAATGCTATAGCGCAGACAGACACTACCAAAATTGAAGTGATTGAAATTGAAATTAATGGTAAGACTATTGAGATTGATGCGGACCAATTAAATGGAAAAGATTTAGATGAAGTGATTGCAGAAATCAGTCAAAAATCAGCTCAGATAATAGAGAAACAAAAAGCCTTAACTGCTAAAGTAAATGAGGCAGAGGCCTACGGAGAGCTTACAGAAGAGCAGGCTGAGGCTTTGAGAGACCAAATTAACAATCAAACAGAGCAAAGTTTAGAGATAATTGCCCAGATCATAGAAGAATGGGGAGAAGATTACGAATCACGCTGGGATGTTTGGGCAGACAGTTATGAGAGCCAAATGGAGAAGTATGAAACAGAAATGGAGATTTGGGAAGAGCAGGCTGCAATAGCTGCTGAAAAACAAGAAGCACTTCCACCTCTGCCTCCATTACCTCCATTGCCAGATTTACCAGAAAGCTCTCAAAAGATAACTACCAAAAAGAATCGAATTATTATTTCTGAAAATGGAGTGGAAATTGTTCCTGGTGAAAACAATCAAGAGCCTTTTGCTTTTGAATGGAATGAAGATGATGGTAATAATGTAGAAAAAGACTGGAATAACCTTAATGTAGATCGCACCAATTTTTACGGAGACTTTCACTTCGGGTTTAACACAACTTTAGATCAAGGCTCAATAATTTCAGATAATCCAGCAGAACTTGATTGGTGGAGGTCTAACTATTGGGAATTTGGTTTAGGAGGAAAAACTAGACTTGGAAGCCCGTATAGTAAGTTTTACATCAAATATGGAGGGCATTTTAGCTGGAATAGATTTGTACTGAAGGGAGCAAATATTTTAGAAAAGACCCCAGGAGGAACTATCATTAGGTTAGACACAGTCAATAATATTCAGAAATCTAAATATAGAGTTGTTTACTTTGATGTTCCTGTAATGTTTCAAATGGACTTTAGTGGAGTAGACTCTCATGATGAAGCAATCACCTTAGGAATAGGTGGCTATGTTGGTATACGCTGGACATTTGATAGACAGTTAGAGTACACAGACTTTGAATCCGAAAGAGTGAGAGAAAAGCAAAAGAATGAATATAATAGTAATTTGTTCAGGTATGGTTTAATGGCACAAATAGGTTTTGGAGCATTTAAAATTACCGGAAAGTATGATATAAACACCTTGTTTAGAGAGGGTAGCGGCCCGGCATATAATGTTGCCTCCATAGGCATAGGATTTAGTTATTAATTAAGAAGCCCTGCTTTATGTAGGGCTTTTGTATTTTTAATCAATGCCAAATTTAGAATTTCAAATTAAAAAGTTCGCGGACCTGAATGCGGACGAGCTTTACAGCTGTTTAAAATTGCGGACAGATGTTTTTGTAGTTGAACAAGAATGTCCTTACCCTGAGTTGGATAATCATGATCAAGCCTCGACGCACGTATTGGCATATTACAATTCTATACTAGTAGCTTACGCTCGAGTTGTTCCGGCGGGTCAATTATATTCTCAGCTCTCTATAGGCAGAGTTGTGGTGCATCAAGAATATAGAAAGCATGGGTTTGGAAGAGCTCTTTTTACCAAGGCAATAGAAAGCTGCTCTAATCAATCAGCAAATCATGAAATTAAAATTCAGGCGCAGGAATACTTGCTTGATTTTTACAAAAGCTTTGGATTTAAAGAGATTTCAAAAAGTTATTTAGAAGATGGGATACCCCATAAGGATATGCTTTTGACCACAAATTTTAGTCATCAAAGCTAATTACCACTCTTTCAGTTGTAGGGTGCGTTTGGCATGTTAAAACATAACCATCAGCAACTTCATCATCTTCTAGTGCATAATTCATGTCCATCTCTGCAGAGCCCTCTAGAACCTTAGCTCTACAAGTACAGCAGACAGCTCCTTTACATGCGTATGGCACATCGGCCCCAGCCTCTAATGCCGCATCAAGAATAGAAAAACCATTGGATGCAAGATCAAAATGAGTTTCATCGCCATCTAGAATCACAGTAATTTTAGACTCCAGCTTTGCGCTTTTCTTTTTACCCTCAGTAGAAGTTTTCTTTTTCAAGCTTTCAGCAGGACTAGTAAATAATTCAAAGTGTACCTTATCCTTAGCTAAGCCCAAGGCTTTTAATTGATCACTAACTCCAGTAATCATACTCTCAGGTCCGCATAAAAAAGCTTCATCAACCACAGAGACATTAAAGAATTGCTCAGCAAATCCTTTACATTTCTCGGCATCAATGCGTCCTTTCAAAAGATCACTTCCTTGATCTTCTCTGGATAAAATATGATGCACTTCAAGCCTATTTAGGTGCTCATTTTTTAGAGCGTCAATTTTATTTCTAAAGATTATAGAGCTTGTAGTTTTATTACCATAAACTAAAATGAAACGGCTATTAGCTTCTTCCTCTAATACAGACTTCATTATGCTATAGATAGGCGTAATTCCAGATCCTGCAGCAAAAGCAATGTATAATTTAGAATTATTCTTGTCTAAAGGAGTATAGAACTTTCCTTCAGGAGTCATAACATCCATGCTTACCCCAACTTTAAGCTCTTCATTAGCGAAGGTAGAAAACAAGCCTCCCTCAACTTTTTTAATAGCAACCCTTAGCTCTCCGTCTAATGGGCTGGAACAAAGAGAATAGGATCTTCTGATTTCTTCTCCTTTTATCGTAGCTTTAAGGGTAAGGTACTGACCTTGAATAAAAGCATAATCAGCACTTAATTCATCTGGTACGTGAAAAGCAACAGACACACAATCAGCAGTTTCTCTTGTTATATCGCTTATAGTTAAGGAATGAAAACTTGCTCTTTTTGATGAATCATCGCTTTTTACAAGTTTATCAGTCTTATCTTTGGATTTCTTAAAAAAGTTAAGCATTGCTAATTGATATTTATTTTAGACAAATGTAAGCTTAGAAAAGAGAAAGAACAATAACTTATTACAATGGTTTATGTATTGAGGTTTATATTTGTAATCAAGAATTAAAATTATCAAGGATGGCACCAATTGAAATGAATTTGGAAGAAAGATTCCAGGATTATGTAGATCAAGAAAATAAAATTGAGCCAAAAGACTGGATGCCAGACGCATACAGAAAAACCCTTATTAGGCAAATTAGTCAGCATGGGCACTCAGAAGTAGTAGGAATGCTACCAGAGGCCAATTGGATAACAAGAGCCCCAAGCTTAAGAAGAAAAGTAGCCTTATTGGCAAAGGTTCAAGATGAAGCTGGACACGGTCTTTATTTATATAGTGCAGCAGAGACTTTAGGTGCAGATAGACAGGACTTAGTAAAGGACCTTTTAAGCGGTAAAGCAAAATACTCAAGCATATTTAATTATCCTACGCCAAGCTGGGCTGATATGGGAGCCATAGGTTGGCTGGTTGATGGTGCCGCTATAGCAAATCAAGTAATGCTTTGTAGAACCTCTTATGGCCCTTATGCAAGAGCTATGGTAAAGATTTGCAAGGAAGAATCTTTTCACCAAAGACAAGGTTATGAGATTATGATGTCCTTAGCCAAAGGCACAAAGGCACAAAAACAAATGGCACAAGCTTCCTTAAACAGATGGTGGTGGCCTGCTCTTATGATGTTTGGCCCTGCTGATGATAAGTCTCCTAATTCTGCACAGAGTATGAAGTGGAAGATTAAGAGAAAGTCAAACGATGAATTAAGACAAGAGTTTATTGATAAGACAGTTAAACAGGCAGACTATTTAGGTTTGACCATTCCCGATCCAGATTTAAGATGGAATGAGGCAACCGGTCACTATGATTTTGGTCCTATTGATTGGGAGGAATTCTTTAATGTGATTAAAGGAAACGGTAAATGCAACAAACAAAGGCTTCTTGATAGAAATAAAGCTCATGATAATGGTGAATGGGTAAGAGAAGCGGCAAATGCATATGCAGAAAAGCAAGCCAAGAAGAAGATCAAAACAGAGGCAGCATAAAACATACGATATGAGTAATACAGATAACTGGAAGATTTGGGAAGTCTTTATTCGTTCAAAGAACGGGCTTAGCCATAAACACGTGGGTAGTTTGCATGCTACTGATGCTGAAATGGCAATCAAGAATGCAAGAGATGTGTATACAAGAAGAAGTGAAGGAATTAGTATTTGGGTGGTTGCCTCTGAGGAAATAACTTCTAGTCAGCCGGATGAATCTGAGCCACTATTTACACCAGCGGATGACAAAGTTTACCGTCACCCAACTTTTTATGATATTCCAGAGGAAATCGGCCATATGTAGCCATATTAGAACAAGGATTTGAAAGAAGAAACAGTTAATTATACGTTACGTTTAGCCGACAACGCTTTAATCTTAGGACAAAGATTATGTGAATGGTGTGGTCATGGGCCAATCTTAGAGCAAGATATCGCCTTATCTAATATTGCTTTAGATCATTTGGGTCAAGCTCGAATGTTGTTCCAGTATGCTGCAGAGCAAAAGGGAGAGGGCTTTGATGAGAATAAAATTGCATTTTTTAGAGATAGCTTTGAGTATTATAATCTATTAATTTTAGAACAACCGAATACCGATTGGGGCTATACAGTAGTAAGGCAGTTTCTATTTGACACCTTTAATTTCTATTTATACTCACAGTTAATTCATAGCAAAGACGAGGCAATATCGGCTGTAGCCCAAAAAGCAATTAAAGAAGTTTCATACCATGCACAATGGAGTGCAGAATGGGTTATTAGGCTTGGTGACGGAACTGAGTTTAGCCACGATAAAGCTCAATCCTCATTAGATGATTTATGGCAATGGGTTGGAGAAATGTTCATAGCCGATGATTTAGATAATAAAATGTTAGAGCTCGGAATTGGAGCAGACCTTGGGAAAATAAAAACTCAATGGGACGAGAAGGTGAATCAAATTTTAAAGTTAGCTACCCTAAAAAGACCGGAAAATGACTGGGCTCAAGAAGGTGGAAAGCAGGGAGAGCACTCTGAGCATTTAGGGTTTATTCTAGCAGAAATGCAGCATCTTCCAAGAATGCATCCAGAGGCTAATTGGTAAGAAAGATATGAAAATGAAGAATAGATCAGGTTTACTTTTTTTGTATGCTGGTCTGTTTTTTATCATTACGGCCTGCACAGGAGCCTATAGGTCTCTATCAAAAGCCTTGGCAAATCCAGATGGAGTTGAAATGCTTTATTTAAGTCATCAATCCTATAAGTACTTTCCAATAGAAGTTACTCAGCTTTATAGGCTCAAGGAATTGAGGCTGAACCAAAATGAATTAAGGAATATTCCAGAATATATTGGTGAACTGCAAACATTAGAAAAACTAGTGCTTTCGTCTAATTATTTAAGAGAGCTTCCAAAAGAAATTGGGGAACTTAAGAACCTTAAAGAGCTCAGTTTACATCATAATGATTTAGTGAGTCTTCCTAAAGAGATAGGGCAATTGCAAAACCTAGAGAGATTAGTGCTTAATAATAATAGGCTGGATAGCCTGCCAGAATCATTGGGAGACTTAAAGAATCTTAAATATCTATATCTTCAAGCCAACGAGCTCACCTCTTTGCCTAAGAGCTTTGGGGCTTTAAAAAACTTAGAGGTTATTGATATTTCCAGAAACAACCTCAATAGCTTAGATAGCAGTTTAATAAGGAGCCCAAATTTGATAGAGCTAAATATTAGCAGAGCGGGCCCTGCATTAATTATGCGTGATAGCATTTGTGAATTGAAAGTCTTAGAGTTTCTAACGATTGATAATAACACCATATTACCGCAATGCATTCTAGTTCCTAAAAACAGACAACTAACCGTAAGAGTAATAGATTGAAAGATTTAAAAGAGATTTGGAAGATAGTAGAGGAAGTTTCCGATCCCGAGATACCCGTACTCAGTGTTACGGACATGGGTGTAATAAGAAATATAGAATTAGAGGGAAATAAAACAATAGTGACTATTACCCCCACCTATTCAGGCTGCCCCGCTATGAATGAGATTGAAGAAAACATTAGAGTTAAACTAATTGAAAGTGGAATAGAAAATATTGAGATTAAGACTTCAATCTCACCACCCTGGACAACAGATTGGTTGACAGAGCGCGGTAAAAGAAAGCTTAAAGAATATGGAATCGCACCACCAGAAGGAAGCAGCCAAGATAAAAGAGCTCTTTTTCAGGACGCAAAGAAGGTTCAATGTCCATTGTGTGATTCAAGAGATACCGAAATGCTAAGTCAGTTTGGGTCTACAGCTTGCAAGTCTTTGTATAAATGCTTGAATTGCAAGGAGCCTTTTGACTATTTTAAATGCTTTTAGTAGCAATATCTAGGTGTTTTTAAGTTAAAATAGACATTTTTTGAAGTTTTTGTTAGGAAAATAGCGGGGATTGTGTTAATCTTTTTTATTTGGGCTGCGGCTCTAATTAATTATTAACACAACAAATTATGAAACAGCACAAAATTTAATGGCATTAGCGGCATTCGTTACTTTTGGATTCGCGGCAAACGCACAGAATGCAACAATAGATGCGCACGATATAAAGGTTGTTGTACCGTGTTATGCAATTTTAGATATTGAACCAGGTGTAGCTTCTAATGATATTACTCTAACAGCAACAGCTCCTACAGAAGCTTGAGACGCATTGGATTTATCTGGAGCAACAAATAGCGACTTATGGTTAAACTACTCTGCTCTTTTGAATGCAACTGGTAATAAATGGATCTGCATCTAGAAAGATTACACTAGCTCTTAACAATGCAACTCCTGTGAAGGTTATGATTTAACTTTTAGTAGCTTGAGCAGCTCAGAATAGTCAAGGTACCACAGGTAGCCAATCGGCAGCTTTAACACTTACTACTTCTGCTCAAGATTTAGTTACAACGATAGGTTCTGCTTATACTGCAACAGGTATCAATAACGGACATAATTTGACTTACTCTCTTATTGCTGCTACTCCAGGTTCTTTACAAGCAACTACTGGTGTTGATTATACTGTTACTTACACTTTTGTAGATAACCCATAATATATCCATTTATTCAAAATTTTCTAGGAGGCCAGAAATTCTGAATTTCTAGGCCGCTTTCTTAGTTTCAAACACATGGTCTTGAGCAGCATAAAATACATATTAATTCTTATGTTACTGAGCTTTTAGTCAATTGGAGCAATTGTGATTATCAATGGTTTGACCTATACTCACAAATTGAATCCTAGCAGTCAGCTTCAGAATAATATTTTGATTAAGAATATAGGCAAAGAAGAGGTCAGGGTAATCTTTTGCCAAAAAGACCTTGGTCTTCAGTGTGATATTCCAGGTTATACATTAGATAGTCTTGGGTCCAACTCAAGGACTCATGGAAAATAGATTGGAATAGTAGAAAAAGAAAGAATACTTGGGCCAGGTCATGAATACCAACTATCCTATATTATAAAAGCTCTGAGAGAAGAGCTTATCGGAAGGTATCGGGGTGCATTTAGTAGAATACAAGGCTAAGATTGATACTGTTTAGGAAAAGTCAGAGCTTCAAAAAACAGCATGAAGAAAAGTTAGATGTCTCAACATTGAAAACGCATCATATTTTTCCTAAAACGTTAAAAAGCTGACCATATTGTTAATAATAATATGGGTCCAGCTATATCTTAAAAGCTTCAAAAGAGAAGCTCTTTTTCTATTAGGAATTGTATATTGCTTAGCTGAAAGAACTCCTTATGAAAGCAGCTTTTATCTCATTTGCTATTTTAATCTTAGTTGGGTGTCAGCAAAAAGACTTAGTCCAAGAAGCACTACCCATTGAGGTCAGTGTTGTTAAAATAATTGAAGATACCGTTAGTATTAAAAAAGACTTTGTGGGTCAAGTGTATGGTAAAGTGGATATACCTATTAGAGCTAGAGCAGAAGGTTACCTCATGGGCATTAGGTTTAAAGAGGGACAAAAGGTTTATAAAGACTCACTTCTATACACTATTGATGCCCAGCCTTTTGAGGCAGCACTTTCTGAAGCTAACTCTTCTTTAGCAGAAGCAAAAGTTGGTCTTGTACGCGCTAATAATGACGTGAATAGGGTCAAGCCTTTAGCGGAAATGAATGCGGTAAGTCAGAGAGATTTAGATGCGGCGATAGCGGAACAAGGGGCGGCTGAGGCAATGGTTTCTGCGGCTGAAGCAAATGTTGATATGATGGAAATTCAGCTGAGCTATACTAGAGTTAGAGCTCCAATTGATGGCCTTATAGGAAAGTCGCTTGCTAAAATTGGAGAATTTGTAGGGCGTGAACCTAATCCAGTAATATTAAATACCGTCTCTAGAATTGACTCAATCAGAGTGGAATTCTTTTTAACAGAATCAGATTATCTCTTATTAGCTAGAGCAGCTAGAGCACAAGAGGCTAAACTTACCCTTGATTCTGCTGAAGAGGATAAAGCACCTAAACTTCCTCTGGAGCTTATATTAGCTGACGGATCCATTTTCGAATACCCGGGCTATGTGGATTTCATCAATAGACAAGTGGACGCAGATATTGGGGCAATTCTAATTCAAGCCACTTTTCCAAATCCAAACAAAACCATACGCCCCGGGCAGTTTGCTAAAATTAGAGCCATAGTAAGTCAAATGGATAATGGATTATTAGTTCCTCAAAGGTGTGTTCAGGAATTTCAAGGATCCTTTTTTGTGTTGGCAGTAGATGCTGAAGGATTGGTAAAACGCCAAACCATAGAAATACAAGCAAAGTATAGAGATTATTTCCTTGTTAAAAAAGGACTAAAGCTCGGAGATCAGGTGATTTTAGAAGGCCTTCAAAAAGTTTCTGAAGGCAAGACTGTTCAAATGAAAGAAGTAGAATTCCAGTCTAAGTTTAATTAATATATAGGCTGATGTCAAAACAAGAAGAACATATATTTTTCGTTAAAAGACCTATTGTAGCCATCGTGATAGCCCTCTTCATGGTTATTATTGGTAGTATTTCTTTAACCACACTGCCTATTGAACAGTACCCAAATATTACACCTCCTGTAGTTAGAGTGAGCACAAGTTTTACCGGTGCAAACGCCATAAGTGTGGAGCAGTCTGTTGCCTCGCCTTTAGAGCAAGAAGTGAATGGAGTAGAGAATATGCTCTATATGAAGTCTACCAATGCAAATGACGGAACGCTTGCTTTGGATGTCACCTTTGATTTGGGCACAGACCCAGATATGAATACAGTTTTTACTCAGACTAGAGTCTCTGCCGCAACGCCTAAATTACCTGAAGAGGTGAAAAGACTGGGTGTAAAGACTGAAAAGTCAATGCCTAATATTTTAATGTTGGTCACATTAACATCGCCTGAAGGCACATATACCCAAGATGTCTTAGGAAATTACGGAATAATAAATATTAAAGATGAGCTTGCTAGAATTAAGGGGGTAGGAAGGGTGCAAGTCCTTGGCGCTAGTGACTATAGCATGAGAATTTGGGTCAAGCCCGATTTATTAGCGAAGCTCGGAATAAGCATTCCTGAAATAACCTCTGCTATTAGAGAGCAAAATGTAATTGCCCCTGGAGGAAAATTTGGAGCGGAGCCTGCACCAAAAGGAACAGAATTCACGTATACTGTAAGGCTTCCGGATAGGCTGGTCTCAGAAAAGGAGTTTGGAGAAGTAGTAATAAAATCTAGCTCGGATGGATCTCAATTAAAGCTAAAAGATATTGCAAGAGTTGAATTAGGTGTGGAAACGTATAATTCATTCACCCGATTGAACGGCAAGAGTTGTGCCATCATATCCCTTTATCAAGCGCCAGGGTCAAATGCTGTTGTTCTTGCTGAAGAGGTAAGGTCTAAAATGGATGAGCTGAAAGCTAAGTTCCCAAATGATATAGACTATGAAGTCTCACTGGATTCTACGGAGCCAATTAATGCTGGTATTGATGAAATTATTGAGACTTTAATTATCGCTTTATTATTAGTGATTTTGGTGGTTTTCCTTTTTATTCAAGACTGGAGAGCAACATTAATTCCAACGCTAGCAATTCCGGTATCACTGATTGCTGCCTTCATGCTTTTCCCACTATTAGGCTTCACAATAAATACTCTTTCGCTCTTAGGTTTAGTGCTGGCCATTGGAATTGTAGTAGATGATGCCATCGTCGTAGTTGAGGCCGTACAGGTGAATATGGCCTCTGGGATGGGGGTAAAACAGGCGACCTCTCAAGCAATGAGAGAAGTAACCGCACCAGTTATTGCTACTACTCTTGTATTAGTTGCTGTATTTATTCCTGTTGCAGCAATGGCTGGAATAACGGGTAGGCTTTATCAAGAATTCGCAATAACTATCGCTGTATCGGTAGTCTTCTCTTCTATTAATGCATTAAGCTTAAGTCCTGCACTTTGTTCATTATTACTGAAAGAACCTAAGCCAACTAAAGGTCTTTTAGGTAAATTTTTTAACAGCTTCAACAGAGGTTTTGATAAGACAACGGAGTCCTATACAAACCTTACTGCCATAATCGCTGGAAAGCTAAAAAGAGGAGCACTCTATATTGTGATCACCCTCTTAGCTGCTGCCTATTTTGGGTCTCAAGTTCCTGGAGGTTTTATGCCTGAAGAGGATCAAGGATATTTATATGTGAATATTCAACTACCTAATGCAGCAAGCATGCAAAGGAGTGATGAAGTGTGTAGAAAGATTGAATCCATGTTAGAGAAGGAGGAGGATATTCAGTACATCACGACTATCTCGGGCTTTAGTTTATTGTCTTCGGCATTTATCCCAAATACTGGATTTATGTTTATTAAACTTACCAATTGGGATGATAGGGAGCTTACAGTTAATGAATATATTAATAAACTGAATCGTCTTTTTTCTAAGGAAATAAAGGAAGCACAAGTTTTTGCTTTTGGCCCTCCTGCCGTTCCTGGTCTTGGAAATGGATCTGGCTTTAGTATCATGATTCAGGATAAGGGCGGAAGTGACCCTGCTTATCTAGCAAAAAACACTTATGCTTTTGTAAAAGCTGCAATGGAGAGACCTGAAATAGGAAATGCTTTTACCACTTATCAGGCCACAGTACCTCAAAGGTATATGAACATTAATACTGATAAAATCCTAAAAGCTGGGGTTTCTCTTGATGATGTCTATAATACTTTTGCAGCCTTTTTAGGAGGTGCTTATGTCAATGATTTCAATCGATTTGGAAGACTCTATAAAGCTTATGTTCAGGCTGAACCAGAATACCGTCAAGATCAAAGTGGACTGGATTTATTCTATGTGAAAAATAAGGAGGGGGATAAAGTTCCTATTTCAACTTTTGTACAGGTTCAAAATACTTCTGGCCCAGACTATACCAATCGCTTTAATCTATATCGATCGGCAGAGGTTACCGGAGTGCCAGCAAAGGGCTATAGCTCTACTCAAGCAATGGAGGCTTTAGAAGAAGTTGCAGAGGGACTATTGCCATCTGACATGACTTATAGCTGGAACGCAATGAGCTATCAAGAATCAAAAGCTAGTGGGCAAGCAGGAATTGTTTTCGCCTTTTCTCTCTTATTTGTATTCCTAATTCTTGCGGCTCAATATGAAAGTTGGTCCATGCCTTTTGCCATATTATTGGGAACCCCATTTGCTCTGTTTGGAGCATTTCTATTCCTCTATTTAGCAAGATTGATGAGCGAGTCTTATTTGAATAATATTTTCGCTCAGATAAGCTTGGTCATGCTCATAGCCATGGCAGCTAAGAATGCGATTCTGATTGTAGAATTTGCAAAGATGAAATTTGATGAAGGACTTTCTTTATTTGATGCGGCAGTTCAAGCGGCCAAATTGAGATTCAGACCCATCTTAATGACCGCCTTTTCTTTTATCCTAGGTATTCTACCTCTTATTTTAGCAAGCGGTTCAGGAGCAGAAGCCAGAAAAGTAATGGGTGTGGCACTTTTAGGAGGAATGGGTTTAGCAACTCTTTTAGGAGTATTTATGTATCCTATGCTCTTTATATTGGTTGGAAAACTGGGAGGTTACGAGAAGAAAAGAGAAAAGGAAGCTCAAAAACTGAACGCATGAGAAAGATAATTTTACTTGGGATTACTATTCTCTTTGTAGCTGGCTGTAAAGTGGGTAAGAATTATAAAGGAGTGGAGCTTGAAGGACCAGATTACTATACTTATTTGGACACCACAAAAGAGGTTGCTCCATTAACTCTGAATATAGATACTATTGTTGCGGATTCTCTTGCAAATTTAGATTGGTTTTCTATTTATAATGACCCTTTGCTAGACACCCTTGTGGAAATGGCCCTTACTAAAAATCAGGATCTTCTTTTGGCTGCAGAAAGTGTCAACCAAGCCCTTTTAGGGATAAGTGTTCAAAGAACAGAAATGCTTCCTAATGTTGGCTATCAAGCGAATATAAGCCGAGGTAATTTTCAGAATAATCAATTAGGGAGCACTTCTAATTTATACTATGGCCTTGGGAGTGTTAATTGGGAATTAGACTTTTGGGGAAAATACAGACGTCTAAATGAGGCCGCTAAGGCTAAATATTTATCCAGTGAACAAGCCTATAGAGCAACAAAAATTAGTTTAGTTTCCTCTGTTGCTAAGCTGTATTTTATTCTTCTTGAGAATGAAATGAGATTAGATGTTTCTCATCAAACTTTGGCTTTGCGCGATAGTATGTTGGTAATAATACAAGCTCGATTTGATAAAGGGATTATTCCAGAAATTGATTTAAACCAAGCACAAATTCAAAGAGCTATTGCAGCAGGAAGCGTTCCTTTAATAGAGCGAAGGATTGCGGCAAATAAACTAGAGTTATCGTACCTTCTAGGAGGCTTGCCAAGATCAATAAATACGATTAAGCCTCTAGCAATGCAGGATACTGCTATCCATATTCCTATGGGATTACCAAGTGATTTATTAGCCAGAAGGCCAGATATTCTTTTAGCGGAACAAGAGCTGATTGCCCAAAACGCATTAGTTGGTGTTGCTCAAGCAAATAGATTGCCATCCATAAGCCTGACTGGAATTTTAGGAATTGTAGGTAATGATTTAGCCAACTTAAATAGCGGAGCTACTGCATGGAATATCGGAGGGTCTATGATGGGACCTTTGTTTTATTGGGGTAGGTATAAAAGACTGGCAGATATTGAACAGAGTAAAAGAGTTCAATCGGAATTAATTTATGAGAGAGTTGTTTTAAACTCTTTTAGAGAAGTAGAGGAAGTATTGGCAAGAATAAATTCATTGAAAACAGAAATCGAAGCTCGACATGACCATGTACAAGCTTCCTTAAGAGCACAAGAATTATCTCAACAAAGATATAATGAGGGTGTAACTAGTTATCTAGAATACCTAGAGTCTCAAAGACAAGCCTTTGAAGCTCAACAGAATTATGCCGGAACTAAGCAACAACTATTGAGCGCTTATACAGATTTATATAAAGCACTTGGAGGTGGCTGGATGTTAGAAAATTAAAATTTCAATTAGCCATTATATTCGTGAATGACCTTTCCATCTTGGTCATATACTTTGGTAGAGCCTTGCATTTTTCCTTTGGCGTAAGTTGCCTGAGATTTTAATTTGCCCGTTGCGTGAAAAGTTAGTTGCTCGCCATCTAGCACACCATCGGTATAATTGTACTCTTCTTTAATTTGTCCGTTGGAATAGAATAATTCGCTTTTTCCATTCTTAATTCCAGAACTATAAGAAACTGAACTTTTTAGCTTACCGTCTTGAAAATAAGACTCAATAAGGCCGTTAAAATTTTCATCCTCGTAAGTCATAAGGCCAGAAGACTCTTGTAATTTTGTGTCATTAGACTTTACGATAGTTCTTTCTTCATTGTTCCGAGAAGATACTTGGCAAGATTGTAGAGTGAATAAGAATCCCGCGAAAGCGGAAAGAAGGTATAGTTGAGTTTTCATAGAGCGTTGAATTCACACCAAAGATAGTCCAAGATTTATCAAATCCTTCTGAACTGAATAAAAGCTAAGCTTTAATTAGTTTAAGATTAGAATTCTCAATCATTCATGCAGTTAGACCAATCTATTCTTTATTTTTGAAAGCATTGAAATTTTAAAAGTATGTCAGATCACATTATTTCTGAATTTAAGAATGGTGTTTTGCACCTCAGAATGAATAGGCCAGATAAGTATAATAGCTTTATTAGGCCAATGGCTTTAGAGCTACAAGATCAATTAGATAGGGCAGATTCTGATGAAAATATTAGAGCTGTTTTGCTTACCGGTGAGGGAAAGGCTTTTTGTGCAGGCCAAGACTTGGCAGAAGCTATTGACCCAAATGGGCCTGAGCTTACCAAGATTGTTCAAGAGCATTATAATCCGATTATTTTAAAAATAAGAGAGCTAAGCGTTCCTGTAGTTGCAGCTGTAAACGGTGTTGCAGCGGGTGCTGGGGCAAACATTGCCCTTGCTTGTGATATTGTCTTAGCCGCCAATAGCGCTAGTTTTATTCAAGCATTTTCTAAGATAGGTTTGATTCCGGATAGTGGCGGAACATATACTCTGCCTAGGTTAGTAGGATTACAAAGAGCCTCAGCCTTAATGATGCTTGGTGACAAAGTGAGTGCTGAAGATGCTGTGAGTATGAATATGGTTTATGCAAATTATGCGGATGATGAGCTAATGGCTGAAGCGACTGCAATGGCTGAAAAATTGGCTAAAATGCCGACTAAAGCTTTAGCTCAGACAAAATGTTTATTGAATGCTTCTTTCTCCAATACTATGGATGAACAACTGAAGTTGGAAGACGCCTATCAAACTGAGGCCGGAAAATCCCATGATTATAATGAGGGGGTGAGTGCGTTTTTGAAGAAAAGAAAGCCAAACTTTAAAGGAAATTAATAGATGAATATTGGAATAGTTGGGGCAGGAGCAATGGGAGCAGGAATTGCTCAGGTAGCTGCCCAAAACGGAGAAAATGTCGTTCTCTTTGATGCATTTGAAAGCGCTATTGAAAAAGCTAAAGCTTCTCATGCAAAAATTTTGGCCCGTCTTGTGGAAAAAGGGAGATTGGAGAATGGTCAAGACAAAGAAATTATTTCTAGAATAAATTATTGCTCAGAATGGAGTGAGCTTGCCGATTCAAACGTGGTTATTGAAGCTGTAATTGAAAAATTAGAGCTGAAGAAAGAAATATTTAAAAACTTGGAATCCATAGTTTCAGACAACTGTATTTTGGCTAGTAATACATCAAGCCTCTCTATTGCCAGTTTAGCAAATGGATTGTCAAACCCGAATAGAGTATTAGGTATTCACTTTTTTAATCCGGCACCTTTAATGCCTCTGGTCGAGATTATTCCGGCCGTTTCTAGTGATATGGAAATTGTTAAAAAAGCAAAAGAAATTATAGACTCTTGGTCTAAAGTTACCGTTATGGCTAAGGATACTCCAGGCTTTATTGTAAATAGAGTAGCTAGACCATTTTATGGAGAAGCAATCAGAGTTTTAGAGGAAGGGCTGGCTGACGAAGTTAGTATTGACTGGGTAATGACAGAATTAGGAGGCTTTAAAATGGGCCCTTTTACATTGACTGACTTTATAGGGCATGATGTAAATTATGCTGTAACTGAAACTGTGTTCAAAGAGTTCTTTTATGATCAGAGGTATAAGCCAAGTTTCACACAAAAAAGACTGGTGGAAGCCGGCTGGTTAGGAAGAAAAACAGGAAAGGGTTTTTACGATTATACTGAAGGAGCTGTTAAGCCAGAACCAAGAATAGATAATGCGAAAGCACAAAGGATATTGAACCGCATTTTGGTCATGCTTATTAATGAAGCTGCGGATGCATTATTCTTAAATATTGCATCTAAGGAGGATATAGATACCGCCATGATTAAAGGAGTGAACTATCCAAAAGGACTCTTGAAATGGGCAGATGAAATTGGAATTGAACAGTGCGTAATGCAATTGGATAAATTGTACCTTGAGTACGGCGAGGACAGATATAGATGCAGCCCAATGCTTAGAAAAAAACTTAGAGAAGGAACTAAATTTTATAATTAATGTATAGCTTATTAATCAGCCAACTTTGGAAGAAAAACATCAGAGGAGGATACTTTAAGCAAAAATTAGGAGTGAAAATTCTCTTGGCCTTTACAATCCTGTATTTCGGAGTGGCTTTCGGTTTATTAGGATATTTCATGCCGGAAATTTTAGGAGAAGCTTTTAATGAGCCAAAGCTGATAAGCCCCTATTTTATGGGCCTGGTTCTATATTATATTATGGCAGATATAGGAATCCGCTTTTTTATGCAAGACTTAAATGCCTTAACAATTAAGCACTATTTATGTCAACCAATTCCTAGAAAAAAAGTAATTCATCTATTACTTGGAGGAAGCGTTTTAAACTTTTTTAACTTCTTTCCCTTACTCTTCATTATCCCGTTTTTATTCAGAAGTGTGGTGCCAGAATACGGCTGGTTAAATGGAGTTTCTTGGCTAATAGGAATGCTTTCTTTGGTTTTTATAAGTCATTATTTGGCTATCTATCTAAAAAGAGCGTTAGCGGTTAAACCGATAATTTTAATCGTAGCGCTTTTAATTCTAGGCGGCTTAGGATTTGCTGATTATGCTGAGGTATTTAGTCTATTTGAAGTTTCTAAAACCGCTTTGAGCGTCCTTCTTACAACCCCAGGCCTAGGCCTGGCTTTCACAGCTCTCTTATTCTTGGTATATCGATTAAATTATAGCTTTTTAGAACAGCAGATTTATGTAGATAACTGGAAGGTTAAAGCGACTGAAGTAAAAGAAGGGCAATTTGATTTTGTTGCTAATAAAGGCATGACTGGGATGATGCTTGCTAATGAATTAAAGTTAGTTTTCAGAAATAAGAGGACTAAAAGTATCTTGATGATGAGTTTGTTTTTCAGTTTCTATGGATTGATTTTTTATACAAACGAAAGTTTTACGGGAGCCACCATGTATCTTTTTGCCGGGATTTTCATGACCGGTAGTTTTATGATTAATTATGGGCAGTTTTTGGTGGCTTGGGAAAGCGCCTATTTTGATGGTATTCTAACAAGGAACTATCCCATGGGAGCTTACTTTAAATCTAAGCTGATACTCTTCACCTTTACAGGTGTAGTATGCTATATTTTAACCATTCCCTACATCTACTTTGGAACAGAAATTCTTTATATGCATACAGCAGCATTCCTATACAATATCGGAATCAACAGTATGGTCTTGATATTCGCAAGCACTTATAACTATAAAAGAATAGATCTCTCGCAAGGTTCTGCTTTCAATTACCAGGGAACAAGTGCTGTTCAGTTTGTTATAGTGCTTCCTCTCTTAATTCTACCAATATTACTATTTAAAGGGGTGGAGATTATTTGGGGGCAGAATGTAGGTTTTATCGTTTTAGGTAGCGTTGGGCTGTTAGGCCTTGCAAGTTCTCCTTATTTGATAAAAGAAATAACTAAGAATTTTTACGAAAAGAAATATAAGATGGCTGCAGGCTATCGTGCTAAAGACTAATAATTATGGATAAAATCATACAGGTTTCTGGGATCACAAAAATTTATGAGGCCGATACTGTCCTTAATATTGAATCCTTAGAATTGAATAAAGGAGAGTCTCTTGGCATAGTAGGTAATAACGGAGCCGGTAAAACAACTCTCTTCAGACTTTTATTAGACTTAATTGAACCTACCAAAGGGAGCGTCATGTCAATGGGAGAGAATGTTGCTCGCTCTGAACATTGGAAGTCTTATACAGGCAGTTTTCTAGACGAAGGATTCTTGATAGATTATTTAAGTCCAGATGAATTTTTTGAATTTGTAGGTAAGCTTCATGGCTTAGATAAAGCAGAGCTCCAAAGCAAACTTGATAAGTACAACGATTTCTTTAAAGACGAAATCAGAGGAAAAAAGAAATACATTAGAGATCTGTCTAAAGGAAATCAGAAGAAGGTAGGTATTGTTGCCGCTTTATTAGGAGAACCAGAGCTTTTAATTCTAGATGAGCCATTTGCAAACTTAGATCCATCTACTCAATATCAATTGAGAGATGAGCTTAAAAAACTAGACCATGAAACAGAAATCACCATGATTATTTCTAGCCATGATATTGTTCATGTCACAGAATTCTGCCAAAGAATTGTTGTTTTAGATAAAGGTCAAATTGTAAAGGACATTCATACAAACTCTGAAACGCTTGCGGAACTAGAATCATTCTTTAGCAAAAAAATAAGAGGTGAAGAAGTTCAAAGTACAGTTTCAGAATAAAATTATTGAGGTTGACCCCTCCAAAAATTTAAGGGATGAACTCTTAAAGGCTGGCTTGAGTCCCTATAATGGGAGTTCGGAATATTTAAATTGCAGAGGTTTTGGAAGCTGCGGAACCTGTGCCTTAGAGGTAAAAGGAAAGCTAAGCCCAAAAACAAGAATGGAAAAATGGCGACTTAATTTTCCGCCACACAAAGCAGATTCCGGTTTAAGACTGGCCTGTCAAGTCAAAGCACAGTCAGATTTAAGTCTAAAAAAGCACAAAGGATTTTGGGGCAGTCAACTAGAAAAATAGATTAAACCAACAACAAACTTTACCTTTGCACTCTATGAATAAAGCAAGAGATTTTGTCAGTTTAGCAATCGCTGATTTTGAGGCCTTAAGTGAAAAAGAAAAGGGGCCTTTAGTTTTAGAGATTATGGATGATCAACCTATTTTAATGGGATACTTGACTAATCTAGCGGATGACTTTACCGATGAAGAGCATGAAGCTTTGGTAGACTCAACCATTATCCTGATCAATGCCTTCATTTCTGCTGGAATTGCCGTAAATATGATTCCTCATCAAATTGTTGAGGAAGTGATAGACGAGAAATTAGAGCAGTACGCCGCCGCGGCAGAACAAGAAGATTTAGAATTGAAAGATCTTGATCAACTTTCCGATAGCCCAAAGGTTTTTCAAGACCTTAAAACAAGAGCTATCTTCCATGCAAAATTAGCAGAGGAATCATTGGAGAAGCAATTTAATTATAGCCTCATTCTAGATACCATTGTTAGTATGGTAGAGCGCAATGCAGCTCAATCTTTAGAAGGAAAATCTAATGAAGACTAGAGCTGAAGAAATAGTAAAAGATAAAATGCTAGCTAATGATGCTTTTAGTCAATGGCTTGGAATAGAAGTGCTAGAACTAAAAGAAGGCTACTGTAAATTATCAATGCGCTTGCGCGATGAAATGACCAATGGATTTAAAATTGCGCACGGTGGAATAAGCTACTCTCTTGCGGATTCTGCTCTTGCTTTTGCCAGCAATTCATATGGTAGACAGGCCTTATCGATAGAAACAAGTATATCTCATTTGAAATCAGTTAAGATTTCAGATGAATTAATCGCGGAAGCGAAAGAAATATCAAGATCAAATAAATTAGGCATTTATCATGTCACGATTAGCTCAAATAATAATTTAATCGCGGACTTTAAAGGTACAGTTTATCTTAGTTCACGTGAATGGGAATAAATATGAAAGAAGCATTTATAGTAGACGGAACGCGCAGTCCAATTGGGAATTTTGGAGGAGCTTTATCTGCCGTTAGATCGGATGATTTAGTAGCTCATGTCATCAAAAGCCTAATGGAGAAAAACCCAAGTTTAGACCCTACATCAATAGCTGATGTAATTATTGGTTGTGCAAATCAGGCGGGAGAGGATAATAGAAATGTTGCTAGAATGTCTAGCCTATTAGCCGGCTTACCTTTTAGCGTGCCAGGAGAAACGGTGAATAGATTATGTGCCTCAGGGATGAGTGCTGCTGCCCAAGCTTTTAGAGCGGTAAGAAATGGAGATGGCGATATTTTTGTGAGTGGAGGAGTGGAGAGCATGACCAGAGCTCCTTATGTGACTAGCAAGCCGAGTAAAGCCTTTGGAACAGATTCTAAAATGTATGACAGTAGTTTTGGATGGCGATTTGTAAACCCAAAAATGTTTGAGCTTTATGGAACAGATGCCATGGGCGAAACCGCTGAAAACTTAGTGGATCAATTTGCAATTAGTAGAGAAGACCAAGATGCTTTTGCACTTTGGAGTCAGCAGAAAGCAACTGCCGCTCAAGAGAATGGAAGATTGGCAATGGAAATCACTCCTGTTTCGATTCCACAGAGAAAGGCAGATCCGATCATCTTTGTAAAAGACGAATTTGTAAAGCCTAAATCAAGCCTTGAGATACTTTCAAAGCTAAGACCGGCCTTTAGAAAAGAAGGAGGAACAGTGACTGCTGGAAATGCTAGTGGACTAAATGATGGGGCTGGAGCTTTATTGATTGCTTCAGAAAAAGGATTAAGGGATCAGAACTTAAAGCCGATGGCCAGAATTGTTTCTATGGGTGTTGCCGGAGTAGAGCCTAGAATAATGGGTATTGGGCCGGTTTATGCCAGCGAAATAGCTTTAGAAAAAGCAGACCTTACTCTAGATGATATGGATATCATTGAGTTGAATGAGGCTTTTGCAGCTCAGGCACTTGCTTGTACTAGAAGAATGGGCCTTGAGGATAACGACCCAAGAATAAACCCCAATGGAGGTGCGATAGCATTAGGCCATCCTCTAGGAATGAGCGGTAGTAGATTGCTTCAAACTGCAGCCCTTGAACTGCAGAAAACGGGAAAGAGATATGCGCTTTGTACAATGTGTATAGGCGTTGGACAAGGATATGCGGTAATTATAGAAAGAGCTTAAATGATTTACGAATTCAATGGTTTTAAACCAATAATCGCGGAAAGCGCCTTCATTCACAAAACAGCCAGCATCATTGGAAATGTCCATATTGGTGAAAATGTTTACGTTGGTCCAGGTGCGGCAATTAGAGGCGATTGGGGAGAGATAATTATTGAAGATGGCTGTAATGTACAAGAGAATTGTACCATTCATATGTTTCCAGGAATAAGCATTAGGCTAGAAAAAGGAGCACATATTGGGCATGGAGCGATTATCCACGGAGCTAATATTGGCGCAAATTGTCTAGTTGGAATGAATGCCGTTGTAATGGATAAAGTAAAGCTTGGAAAAGAAAGCATTGTTGGGGCCTTGAGTTTTATTAAGGCGGATACCGATATTCCTGAAAGAAGCTTAGTTGTAGGAAATCCCGCAAAAATAATTAAGCAGGTATCTGATGAAATGATCGCTTGGAAAACTACTGGCACAGAGATATATCAAAACTTACCAAAACAGTCTTACCACAGTTTAAAAGAATGTGAGCCATTGAGGTCAGCAGAAGAGAATAGACCAAAGCAAGAAGATATTTATCAGCTCTGGGTGGATCAAAAAAACAAATAGATGCAAGAACAGCAGAACAATCCTTTACATGGAGTGAAATTAGCTGAGATTGTAGAATTTCTTCACAAGTATTATGGCTGGGAAGAGCTGGCAGCTCTTATACCGGTTCGTTGTTTTCAGTTTGACCCGAGTGTCAAATCAAGTTTAACCTTTTTGAGAAAGACCCCTTGGGCAAGAGAAAAGGCAGAAAACTTATACCTGAAAACTCTGAAAAGACATTAAGTTCTAATGATCT
The DNA here is from genome assembly GCA_965661265.1 of uncultured Schleiferiaceae bacterium. Lineage (GTDB taxonomy): Bacteria > Bacteroidota > Bacteroidia > Flavobacteriales > Schleiferiaceae > CBFIDE01. The sequence continues at coordinate 78,134 of CBFIDE010000003.1, forward strand.
CTTTCTATATTAGCCTTCATCCTTAAATTATTAAAATGAGCAACTCTAAATTCTTAGTTGGGCTTTGCGCTATCGGCTTGATAGCACAGTCCTGCCAACAAAGTCCAGAACCAGAAATGAAGTCAGATTTAGTTTACCCAGACACCTATAAAGATTTAGAATCTGTTGATACTATTCACGGTACAGCTGTTGCCGATCCTTATAGATGGCTAGAAGATGATAGATCTGAGGAAACAGAAGCTTGGGTGACAGATGAGAATAAGCTTACTTTTTCATATTTAGACCAAATACCTTACAGAAAGGCTCTTACAGATAGATTAACGGAACTGTGGAATTATGAGAAGTATTCTTCTCCTACTAAGCATGGAAATTATTATTACTTCTATAAGAATGACGGTCTTCAGTCTCAAGCGGTAGTTTATAGAAAGGAAACTGAAGATGCAGAAGAATCTGAATTGTTTTTAGATCCCAATAAATTTTCTGCCGACGGAACGACTAGTCTGGCAGGTATCTCTTTTAACAAAGAAGGAAATATTTGCGCCTATCAAATTTCTGAAGGTGGTTCCGATTGGAGAAAGGTTATCATCATGGACGTTGAAACCATGAAGCCGATAGAAGACACTTTGATGGATGTAAAATTCTCAGGCATCAGCTGGAAAGGCTCAGAAGGTTTTTATTACAGCAGTTATGATAAGCCAAAAGAAGGAAGTGAGCTATCGGGCTTGACCCAGTACCACAAATTATTCTTTCACAAATTAGGAACTCCACAATCAGAAGATCAATTGATTTTTGGAGGAGAAGCTACACCAAGAAGATATATAGGCGGCTATCTAACAGAAGATGAATCATTCTTGATTATATCTGCCGCAACCAGTACAACAGGCAATGAATTATATGTGCAGGATCTAAGAGTAGAAAATGCGCCAACTCAAACAATCATTGATAATTTCGATAATACACATTCTGTAATATCAAGTTCTGGAAATACATTGTTCATTAAAACAAACCTTAATGCTCCAAATGCTCGTATCGTGAGAGTTGAGATAGATCAGCTTCAAACAGAAAACTGGGTAGATGTTATTCCAACTACAGAGAATGTGCTGAGCGTTACAACAGCCGGAGGATATATTATGGCAACTTACTTAATTGATGCTACCTCTAAGGTTTTCCAATTTAATATGGCAGGAGAATTAATAAGAGAAATTGAGTTGCCTGGAGTAGGAACGGCCTCGGGATTTGGAGGAGAGATATCAGACTCTACAGTTTACTATAGCTTCACCTCATACACCTATCCTTCTACTACTTTTAAGTACAGCCTAAAAACTGGAGAATCTAAGCTTTACAGAAAGTCTGAAGTGAAATTTGACCCAAGTTTATATGAGTCAAAGCAAGTGTTTTATACTTCTAAAGATGGCACTAAGGTTCCTATGATTATTACATATAAAAAAGGAATTGAAATGAATGGTAAGAATCCAACTCTATTATATGGGTATGGAGGATTTAATATTTCATTAACACCTTCTTTTAGCACATCTAGAATTCTATTGCTCGAGAATGGTGGCGTTTTAGCCGTGGCTAACTTAAGAGGTGGAGGAGAGTATGGAGAAGAATGGCATTCTGCAGGAACAAAAATGAATAAACAAAATGTTTTTGATGACTTTATTGCCGCTGCTAAATTCTTAATTGACAATAAGTATACAAGCTCGGATTATCTTGCCATTCATGGTGGTTCAAACGGAGGCTTATTAGTGGGCGCAGTAATGACTCAAGAGCCAGAATTAATGAAAGTGGCACTTCCTGCTGTGGGAGTGTTAGATATGTTGCGCTATAATAAATTTACCGCTGGAGCGGGATGGGCTTACGACTATGGAACGGCGGAGGAATCAGAAGAAATGTTCAAATATCTATTAGGGTACTCTCCTGTTCATAATGTAAAAGAAGGAATTTCTTATCCTGCAACTATGGTGATGACAGGGGATCATGATGACAGAGTTGTGCCTGCGCACTCCTTTAAATTTGCCGCTGAACTTCAAGCCAAACATAGGGGTGCCAACCCAGTTTTGATTAGAATCGAAACCAATGCAGGCCATGGTGCTGGAAAACCAACCAATAAGATTATTGAAGAGGCTGCTGATATGTATTCCTTTATGCTTTGGAATATGGGAATAACAGAATTGTAGGTTCATAAAAATAGATTTCAGTTATTAATAAGTCTATATTACCCACAAATTGGTATCTACAATTGATATTGGCTTAACTTTACTGCTCACTATTTGAAATTATGAATTTAGAAATAATTGGAACTGGAAGATGTATTCCAGAAATGAGGGTGAAGAATGAGGATTTTTTATCTCATATTTTTTTTGATGCCAAACAACAAAGGATAGAAACCGATCCTCAGACTATCATTGAGAAATTTGAGTCAATAACGGGTATTAGCGAAAGAAGATATGCGTTACCAGAACAACAAACTTCTGACCTAGCAACTATAGCCGCCAAAGAGGCCATCATGTCTTCAGGAGTAGATATTGAAAGTATAGATGGTATTATCGTGGCTCATAATTTTGGTGACGTTCCCGTAGATAAATTGCAATCGGATATTCTTCCAAGTCTTGCAACTAGAGTAAAGCACAGCATTGGAATTAAGGATCCAAATTGTGTGGCTTTTGATATCCTTTATGGATGTCCGGGCTGGATTCAAGGGCTCATTCTTGCCTATAATTATATTAAGGCTGAGCAGGGAAAAATCTATCTAGTTGTAGGAGCAGAGAGCCTTTCAAGAAAGCTAGATCCGCACGACAGAGATTCCATGATATTTAGTGATGGCGCTGGCGCGACCGTGGTTAGAGCTATTTCAGACGATGAGCCACAGGGAGTATTGAGTACTTGCTCTCAAACCTATACAGAAACAGAAGCTTACTATCTAAACTACGATAAGTCTAATAACCCGGACTCTGATGGTCGCAGATTTATTAAAATGCAAGGGCACAGAATTTTTGAATTTGCCTTAACTAAAGTTCCTGGGGCTATGCAGAAATGTTTGGATGACTCTGGAGCAAGTATAGATGAGGTGAAAAAAATACTGATTCATCAGGCCAATGAAAAAATGGACGAGGCAATCGTGAAAAGATTCTATCGTCTATATAAAAAACCTGTGCCGGAAGGAATTATGCCAATGAGTATTAAAATGTTGGGCAATAGTTCTGTAGCCACGGTCCCTACTTTATTAGACTTAATTCTTAAAGGAGAATTTGAGGGACATGAGTTGAACAAAGGTGATGTAATTCTTTTAGCATCTGTAGGCGCGGGAATGAGCATTAACGCAATCACTTATAGAGTATAAATGTTGTTATTATCAAAGCTGAAAAGCTTGATCAAGTCTGAGGCCAAGGCAAAGAAAGCGGCCTACATAAAGGCAAGCAACAACTTGCACTGGAATCCTAATTTGCGACTTCCTAAAAGCATTGAACAGGAGTTAAACGCAGAGCTTAAAAAGAACAATTTGAAGGTCAGTTCCTGGGAGATTCACCCTAACGATATGATGTTTCATTTTCACCTCCTAGAAGCCAATGGAGATTTAAGAATAGCAGTGCTGAGTCATTTTCAAATTGGCATGAATCTTACCAATAAGCTGAAGGAGATACTCAATTCCAACTATCTCAAGACGGATAAATTCCTAGACTTTGGAAGTGGTTACGCAAGGGTTTCAAGGTTTTTTCCGGCTATAATGCCTTTGTCTTCCATTTATGTATCTGAGGTTAAAAAGCAGTCTCTGGATTTTCAGAAAGAAAAATTCAACTTTAATACCGTTCTTCACTCAACAGATGCCAATAGCTTCAATGAAGAGGGCTTTAGTTTCATCCTTGCGGTATCAGTTTTCACCCATTTACCTCAGAAAGATTTTGAAGAATGGATGAGTAAGCTTTTGAATTCTCTTGGGCCAAAAGGGGCAATATTATTTACCTATAACGATTTGGATTTGTTCTTAAAGAAGTTTCCAAAGGCCGCTGATAAAGTAGCAGGAGATTTTCATTATGCTCAGGATTCTGAAGACCATAGATTAAGCCATATTCCAGATAGCCTAAAAGACACTAAATCCTACGGTAGCACTTTCGTGCGATACAATTACTTAGAGTCATTAATCCCTTCTGACTTTGGGATAATTTCTCTTGGTTTTGACTTTACGCCGGCGCAATCTTCTCTCTTAGTGATCCGAAAATAGTAAAGCTACATTAGAGCTTTAAGGATTGATGCAATCCCCTTATCTTAGCGCTAAAATTTTGGAGATGCAGAAAGTACAGAATTATGTTATGGGCCAATGGGTCTATGGAGATGGAGATGAACTTCAGATCCACAACGCGATAACAGGAGAAGCATTTGCAAGTGTTTCTTCTAAAGGTCTAGATTACAAATCTATTCTGGATTACGGAAGAGAAAAAGGTGGTTCTGTTTTAAGAAAAATGACCTTTCAGGAAAGAGGCAGAATGCTAAAAGCCTTAGCGCTGCACTTAATGGAAAAGAAAGCATCTTATTATAAACTTAGTGCTGCAACAGGGGCCACCAAAGTGGATTCTTGGATAGACATTGAAGGTGGAATTGGAAACTTATTTGCAAATGCATCTCTAAGAAAACAATTTCCAGACCTACCCTATTATATTGATGGTGATGCTGCTCCTCTAAGCAAAGGAGGAAGTTTTATTGGTCATCACATTATGGTGCCAAAAAGAGGGGTTGCCGTTCACATTAACGCTTTTAACTTCCCAATTTGGGGAATGCTTGAGAAGATTGCCGTGAATTTAATGGCAGGTGTGGCGGCAGTGGTGAAGCCCTCTGAATTTACTAGCTTCCTTACGGAGCTTATGGTGAAAGATATAATAGCATCTAAAATATTACCAGAAGGATCTTTGCAATTAGTTTCTGGCCTTGGTAGAGGAATCATTGATGATTTAAATCCACAAGATATTGTAAGCTTTACAGGCTCTGCATCTACAGGCATGAAATTGAAAGCTCAGAAAAACATAGTAGAGAATTCCATCAGTTTTAATCTAGAAGCAGATTCATTAAATGCTTCAGTTTTAGGCCCAGATGCAACTCCAGGTACAGCTGAGTTTGATTTGTTTATTAAAGAAGTTCAAAGAGAAATTACGGTTAAGGCAGGACAAAAATGTACTGCAATAAGAAGAATCATAGTTCCAGAAGCTTTGATGGACGATGTTCAAAATGCATTAAGCGCAAGGCTAGCAAAGACAACTATTGGAGACCCTTCTCAAGAAGGAGTTAGAATGGGTGCCTTGGTGAATAAATTGCAACTAGAACGTGTTGGAGAGAGCATTGCTAAGCTTCAAGAATCACAAGAAATTGTATATACAAATGATGACTTTGAAGCGGTAGGAGCTGATAGAAACAAAGGAGCATTTATGAGCCCGGTATTATTCAGGAACGACTATCCGATGAAAAATACTGCTGTTCATGAAATTGAAGCCTTTGGACCCGTGAGCACTATAATGCCTTATAAATCCATAGAAGAGGCAGTAGAAATTGCAGCTCTTGGAAAGGGATCTTTAGTTTCTTCTATTGTAACCGCCGACGATAAAATAGCTCGTGAATTTGTTGTGGAAGCTGCACCAATGCACGGTAGAGTGCTAGTGCTGAATGAGAAATGTGCTAAAGAAAGTACAGGTCATGGGTCGCCAATGCCACTCTTAACGCATGGAGGTCCAGGAAGAGCAGGAGGTGGAGAAGAGATGGGAGGAAAAAGAGGAATTTTACATTTTCTTCAACGAACTGCAATTCAAGGTCACCCAGATACCATTACTGAAATTACCCAAACATATCAGGCCGGAGCTTCAAGACCAGAAGCATCTCCGCATGTATTCCGCCAACACTTTGAAGACTTAAAAGTTGGCGATACTGTTTATACCCATAGACATACTGTAACAGATGCTGATATCGCAAGCTTTGCTCAAGTTAGTGGAGACAATTTCTATGCACATGTAGATGCAACTTCATTAGAAGGGACCATTTTTGAGGGAAAAGTGGCTCATGGTTACTATGTTTTGGCTAAGGCAGCAGGAATGTTCGTAGACCCTAAAAAAGGACCAGTTTTATTAAATTATGGAATTGATGAATGCAGATTTACTAAGCCAGTTTATCCAGGAATGACCATAGGTGTGAAGTTTACTGTTAAAGAAAAGCTGGACCAAGAGAAGCGCTCAGAAGATGATATCGCGAAAGGGATAGTGAAGTTTCAAGTAGATGTTTACGATGAAGAAGATGAAACAGTAGCGCTAGCAACTATTCTTACCATGGTTAAGAAAAAAGATCAAGAAGAATAGCATGCAAACAATATCATGGAAATATGATGAGGCTCCCCAAGCGCCATTCATAGGTGTAATTTTTATTAGTAAGAAGAGTAAGAACTTAGAAGGCTATAAAGAAATGGATCAGCGTATGATGGAAATGGCCCAAGAACAAGAAGGATATTTAGGTTACGCCAATCAATCAGGAGTCAATGAAGGAATATTTATAAGTTTCTGGAAAGATGAAGCAAGTATTCAGAATTGGAGAGATGATAAGGAGCATGGAGAGGCAAAATCAAAAGCATCATCTTGGTATAGCTATTATCATAGTATGATTTGCGAAGTGAAATCAAGTAAAATATTAAACCAATTAATCTCAAAATAATGAATGCAGTTGATCAAGGGCATGTGAAATTTATAATGGAAGATTCAGGCCTTGCTACCATAGAATTTTATCACCCAATGAGCAATTCATTGCCAGGAAACTTATTGGCTCAGCTAGCTAGTACAATTACTTTATTAGGTAAGGATGACAAGGTTAAAGTAATTGTTCTAAGATCATCTGGAGAGCGTGCTTTTTGTGCTGGCGCTAGCTTTGATGAGCTTATCGCGATTAATGATATGGCTACCGGAAAAACTTTTTTCAGTGGATTTGCAAATGTGATTAATGCTATGAGAAAATGTCCTAAATTCATAATTGGACGTATTCAAGGTAAGGCAGTGGGAGGCGGAGTAGGCTTAGCTTCTTCTGTAGATTATTGTTATGCCACGGAGCATGCAAGCGTTAAACTGAGTGAGCTGGCTGTTGGTATTGGGCCATTTGTGGTTGGCCCTGCAGTGGAGAGAAAAATGGGTAAAAGCGCCATGAGCGAATTGGCCATTAATGCAACCGCTTGGAGAGATGCTAAATGGGCGCAATCAAAAGGACTTTATAATGAGCTTTTTGAAGATGCGGAGAAAATGGATGCTTCTATTTCAGAGCTTGTGGCCAAACTCCTAGGAAGCAATCCGGATGCGATGAAAAAGCTGAAGCAGGTTTTTTGGCAAGGAACAGAGAACTGGGATCAACTATTAATTGAAAGAGCTATGATTAGCGGTGAATTGGTTTTATCCGATTTTACCAAGAATGCAATTAATAGTTTTAAGAAAAAATAATTACCACTTAGCAGGTATTTTTTAAGCCTTTGACTAGGTTCAATTTTGCAAAAAACCAAAGCATGCCCTCCTTAGACTTAAGCCCAAGAGAAAAAGAAATATTATCAATGGTGATGAAAGAGTATTCAAGTAAGGATATAGCTGAAAATTTAGCGATTAGCCCTAGAACTGTGGAGACTCATAGAAAGAATATTATGAGAAAAACAGGATCTAAATCTTTGATAGCCCTTACTAAATTTGCCATCCGTAAAGAATTATTAACTTCATACTACTTCAAAGCCAAATAAACACAATATGAAATTTATTACCATTTGCATTCTTCCACTTTTTATCGGTTCGCAAGCCCTTGCGCAAACTGCAGAAAAAGACACTTCTTGGACTGTTGGAGGTAACTTTTCACTAACCTTTGCCCAATCATCTTTTAGTAATTGGCAAGCGGGTGGTGTGAATTCTATTGCCGGAAATAGCAATCTATTCTTATTTGCAGACTATGATAAAGAATCATGGACTTGGGTGAATAGATTGAGACTCGCATACGGAATGAACTTTCAAGAGGATATTTTTAATAAAACGGATGATCAAATAGAACTTGAGTCTAGAGGAGATTATAATATTACAGATCACTGGGCTTTCTCAGGTTTATTAAACTTTAGAACACAGTTCACGGATGGTTTTGAAAATCCTGAAGACGCAGAAAGAATTTCTGGATTTTTAGCGCCTGCCTATTCCTTAGTAGGTTTAGGTTTCACCTATAAGCCATCTGATAAGTTTAGTTTATTCCTTTCTCCATTGACTATGAAGAGCACCATAGTAAATGACCAAACTCTTGCCAATGATGGACGCTATGGAGTAACGGCAGCAGAAAGAGACACTGCTGGTAATATTATTACAGAAGGAAAGAAAGTTAGATTTGAAGTGGGTGCATATATTAACCTTAGATATAAGCAAAAGGTGATGAAGAATGTTGACCTTATTGCCAATGTTGATTTCTATTCTAACTATTTAGACGGAAACTATGAGTTCGTTGACGTAAATGGAGAGTTACTTCTTCTTTTTAAAGTCAATGAATACATTACAGCTAACTTGAGTTTTAATGTGATTTATGATCATGACATCTTATTTGATGTTGATGGTGACGGCACATTAGATGGTCCAAGAACGCAAATGAAGCAAGTATTAGGAATGGGATTTGCTTACAGCTTTGGTGAGAAGTTCAAAGAATAATTATAGACCTAATAAATCTTTTAGGTGGTGCTCAATAGGCGCCGCCGCTTTATAGTATTCCATTACATTATCTAATAGATTTTCTGAAAGGATAAATTCAGGCTCTAAATCTGTCATATAATATAGCTGCTTCTTTAGAATTAAAGGGTGCTTCTTAGATGCTTCCATTAAATGAGAAGGGAGTCTTTTGTTCTCCTGACCTTGGATTTCTCCAAACTTAGATTTGAAATCGGCGGAAGCCAAAAGCTTTTCAAAAGCCGCTCCTTCATTTACTAATTTCTCTCTTAATAGAAGTAAGTTTTCTTTGGCAATCATATAGGCACCACCGCCAATCATCACCTTTTCTGGACCAAATGAAATGAACAGACCTGGGGATTCGGCTTTTCGTCCCTGGGTTGAAATTCCAGCGGAAGTATTAAGTTTATAAGGGGTTTTGTCATTAGAGAATCTTATATCTCTATTGATTCTGAAAATTGCATCTTTTGCCTCTAGCTGTATCTCTGGATTTTCTTTCCGAATGGCCAGAATTAAGTCTCCAACAAACTTTTTAAATGGCTCTTTAACGTCATTTTCGTAACGTTTTCTATTGAGGTCAAACCAATCTTTATTATTATTTCCTGCTAGTTCAATAAAGAAATCAAGAAAATCTTTCTTAAAGTATTGCATCCTTTTAAATTTCAGTAAAGATAGACAATTGATAGTCTTTGATTGTTTACGATATTTGTGGCCCAAGAACAAATGGATTTAATGGCAACTATGGATTCTAATATTTTAGAAAAGGCGTTTAGATTGATGAGCACAGCCAAAGCTATGGCCGAGCTTTATGAAGAAAACAAGGAGGTGACAGCTAAGTATGTACATGCCACATCCAGAGGCCATGAGGCCATTCAATTGGCCATGGGACTGCAGTTAGAGGCAAAAGATTTTGTATCGCCTTACTATAGAGATGACTCTATTTTATTAGGAATTGGGATGCAGCCTTTTGATTTAATGCTTCAGCTTTTGGCTAAACGCAACGATCCCTTTAGTGGCGGAAGAACCTATTATAGCCACCCTAGTTTAAGGGATGCCGATAAGCCAAAAATACCACATCAATCATCTGCAACAGGAATGCAAGCTATTCCAACAGCAGGAGTAGCCATGGGAATTCAGTATAAGGAGAGCCAAGGTATAGCTAAAGAAGAAGAGAAAGGAGCAATTGCAGTTTGTTCAATAGGTGATGCTGCAATGACAGAAGGCGAGATATCAGAAGCTCTCCATATGGCTGCTTTGAAACAAATGCCTCTATTATTTTTAGTTCAGGATAATGAGTGGGATATTTCAGCCAATGCTAAAGAGATTAGACGAGGAGATGCATCAAGTTTTATAAAAGGATTTGAAGGCATTGAATTGAGACAGGTTGAAGGAAATGACTTTGTAGCATCCTATAATACTGTTCAAGAAGTACTGGAAATCATGCGTACTGAGCGCAGACCATTTATGATTCACGCTAAGGTTCCCTTATTGGGGCACCATACCTCTGGAGTAAGAAAAGAATGGTATCGAGATGACCTGGAAGAGCATATGAGTCGTGACCCATATCCTATTCTGAGAAACGAACTTCTTTTAGCAGGTTTCACAGAAGATCAACTTCTTTCTTTTGAAAGCGAAGCTAAAAAGCTGGTGGAAGATGATTATCAAAGAGCACTTTTAGAAGAAGACCCAAGGCCGGAAGATTTAACCGACCACATTTTTGCACCAACTGAAATTACTGAAGAAGTTGGAGAGAGAAGCCCAAAAGGGAAGGATAAAACCGTAATGGTGGACGCTGCTCTTTTTGCCATTCAAGAAATCATGCAAGAACACCCAGAGTCACTTTTATATGGCCAGGATGTTGGGGGTAGACTTGGAGGCGTTTTTAGAGAAGCAGCCACTCTAGCTCAAAAATTTGGTGATGATAGAGTTTATAATACTCCAATTCAGGAGGCTTTTATAATTGGTTCTACTGTTGGAATGAGCGCTGTTGGTTGCAAACCAATAGTTGAGGTTCAGTTTGCCGATTATATATGGCCTGGTTTGAATCAATTGTTCACAGAGGTGAGTAGAAGTTGTTATTTGTCTAATGGAAAATGGCCAGTTAGCTCTATTTTAAGAGTGCCAATTGGTGCATACGGAAGTGGAGGGCCATACCATAGCTCTAGTGTTGAGAGCGTCCTTACAAATATCAATGGAATTAAAATAGCTTACCCAAGTACGGGTGCAGATTTGAAAGGTCTAATGAAAGCTGCATATTACGACCCTAACCCGGTAGTGATGTTAGAACACAAAGGGCTGTATTGGAGTAAAATAAAAGGAACAGAAGACGCTAAGACTGTAGAGCCATCAGAAGATTATGTTATTCCATTTGGAAAAGCAAGAATCGCCTATGAGGCGGGTCAAGAGGCCATTGAAAAAGGAGATAGTTTATTAGTAGTAAGCTATGGAATGGGAATATATTGGGCAAAGGAAGCGTCTAAAACTTTTAAAGACCAAGTAGAAATATTAGACTTACGTACGCTTGCTCCTTTAGATACCGAAATGATCATTGAAAGAGTGAAACTTCACTCCAAATGTTTAGTAGTTACCGAAGAACCCGTTGCTAATAGTTTTGCACGATCTATTGCTGGCTTTATTCAGGAAGAATGCTTTGAATATTTAGATGCTCCTGTAAGGGTGATTGGATCTGTAGACACTCCAGCTATTCCCTTAAATAGCACCTTAGAATTTACCATGATTCCAAATGCAGATAAGGTTGCTGAGGCAATGAAAAAACTGCTTGATTATTAGAACTTGAAGGTATAATTGAATTTCTTCAAAAGCTTACAGCGATTTTCTGTGAAAAGTCTTTTACTTTTCTTTGGATCGTTGATTAAATCTAAACTTGAGCACTCTCTTCCCAGTTTTTGCTGAGCATCTTGTTGATGAATAATTTTGGAGAAAAAGCTCATTTCTTGATTTTGGGGCAATGTAGAAAAGCAAAATAACAAATGCAAATATAACTATTTATATGTCAGTGACTTAATTCTATTCTTTTAGACTACCTGAGCCCTAAGTGTCAGAAAAACAGAGGCTTATGCAAGTCCTAATTTTAATTTAACTCTAGGTTAAATTTCTTAAAATTAGGGAATTAAAAAAGGGTAAGAGACCTTTATCTCAAACCTTTTCTACTTATTCAAATAATAAATAACCTTTATATACTCTTAGAGTAAAATCTCTTAAAAAGGTTTAATTAGTTTTATATTAATGAATATCATATTTATCAAGAAGATAAATTAAAGAAGCTATACTGGCCGCTCCCATTTGTAGCTCTCGTGCATTCACATTTTCATAGATATCACGCGCGGAATGGTGAACTTCAAAATATCTTTGACCATCCACGGATAGCCCAATTTTAAGTAGGTTTTCTTGTTTGATTTTGGAAATATCAGCACCTCCACCTCCTTGTCTAAATGTATAAAGACCATAGGGCTCAAAAAGACTTCTTAAGCTTTTTACCTCAGCAGTTGTGGAATCATTAGCATTAACGCTAAATCCCCTAGGGCTAAACCCTCCAGCATCAGACTCTAAGGCTAGGTAGTGATTTACATTTAGCTTTTGGGCAGAATCGGCGTAAGCCCGAGCGCCATTTAAACCAAATTCCTCATTCATAAAAAAGACGACTCTGATGCTTCTTTTGGTCATTAATCCCAAATCTTTGAGCATATAAGCAGCGTCTAGGGAATGCATACATCCGGCACCATCATCATGTGCGCCAGTTCCAAGATCCCAAGAATCAATATGGCCGCTTAAAAGAATATATTCCTCAGGAATGCTTGTCCCTTTTAAATCCATTACTAAATTATAGGAATAAGCACTGTCCTGCCATTCACCATAAGTATTTAGCTTAGCCTCAGCGTCCTGTTCTTGTAAATACTCACTTAAGTAATCTGCTGCTACAGTAGATAGAGCTACAGATGGAATTTTATTTGGTGCGCCTCTATAGGTCATAGAACCAGTGTGAGGATAGTCATTAACACTAGAACTCAAAGACCTAATAAGAACACCTTTTGCTCCTCTTTTAGACGCTTCAAGAGCACCTGCCCATCTTTGATTTACTGCTGTAGAGTAAGCAAAAAAGGGATTAATAAACTTGGGGTCCATTGGGATATTATAGAAAACTATATTTCCTTTAATCTCATTTTCAAGACTATCAAGCTGCCTAAAGTGAGTGATTTCAATAATCTTTCCGTCTATACCTTTTTTATTTGTGCTTACACACCCGCCTAAAGCGGTACTGGCTAGGATAGTGTCTCCTTCAGCTCTTTTAAGTACAACCTTAGAGTCTTCATTTCTTTTCCAAAAAGGAACTTTAACTTTCTGAACACTCGTTTCAAATCCAAGTGAGTCCCCAATCTGTTTGAAGTAGAAAACAGCATTTGTTGCTTCTTTACTTCCAGCAAGTCTTCCACCTTTTGCACATAGGTCACCAAGCCATTTATAGCCGTTTTGTTTGCTTAGCGAATAAGAATAAATATCTCGAATAACATCGCTATCCTTTTTTGAATCTTGGGCAAATGAGCCAAAACTAAAAAGAAGTGCAGCTAGACCTAAAATATATTTTTTCATGAAACAATTTGCATTAAAAGACCGCACCCATAAGCAGCGTAAGTTCCAAGAGCATATCCAAGAACAGCTAATAACACTCCAACCGGAGCAAGAGAAGGGTGAAAAGCGCTAGCAACAACAGGCGCGCTTGCTGCGCCACCTACATTTGCCTGAGAACCTACTGCTACAAAGAAGAAAGGCGCTCGAATAATTTTAGCAACAATTAGTAAGATGATAACATGTACTGACATCCAAATAAGTCCAACAGCAAAAAGCCCAGGGTTGTCAAAGATTGCCATGACATTCATTTTCATTCCGATAGTTCCTACCAATATATAAAGCATGGCACTTCCTATTTTAGAAGCTCCAGCTCCTTCAAGCGAGCGAGCTTTAGTAAAGCTTAATCCTACACCTATAGTTGTGGCGATTACGATAAGCCAGAAGAAGCCACTTGTTAAGCTAAACTTGGCCAGTTCAGGGGCGTGTTCTTTTATAAAGGGGGCAATAAGATCTGCGCCAAAGTGTCCGATGGCAGTGGCACCAAATCCAACTCCAAGAATAATCATAATGTCCGTTAGTGTTGGAATTTTGGCAATGCTCAATTGATAATCTTCGATTTTCTTTTGCAGATTATCTACAGAAGAAGCGTCGGCATTTAATTTTTTATCTAGAGTTTTAGACATTCCTGCGCCGTATAGTAAGAAGGCCATCCAGATATTAGCAACAATTACATCAACAGCTATGGTAGCAGAAAAAAGATCACCACTTGGTTTAAAAACCTCAAACATAGCTGCTTGATTCGCTCCGCCTCCAATCCAGCTACCAGCAATGGTAGCAAGACCTCTCCAAACCTCATCCGGACCGGCGCCTCCGACAACGTCAGGCGCAATTGCAGATAGTATCAAAATGGCAATTGGACCCCCAACTACAATACCTAAGGTAGCGGTAAGAAACATTATTATAGCTTTTGGACCAAGTTTTAATACTTCTTTAAGATCTATGCTCAGCGTTAAAAGCACTAAAGACGTTGGTAATAAATATCGGCTCGCAATGAAGTATAGATCAGAACTCTCACCATCAATTACACCTAAGGTGTTCAAAACAGAAGGCAAAAAGTAGCATAATAAAAGAGCGGGTATATACTTATAAAAAGATTTCCAAAAATTGCTTTTGCTGCTTGAGGTATAAAATACAAGAGCTAGAATGCTTGCTAGTATTCCTAATACAACTGCATCATTGCTTATAAGCGCATGAGATGTTTCTTCCATAGTTGTCAAATTACTCAAAATAGTATTTAGCTTGGATTAGGGCTTTTAATTGGCCCACTACTTTTATGTTTTAAGGATTTAGAAGTATTGTTCTTTTTGGGTTTCCCCGATTTGACATCGGGTTTTTTAGCTGTTCCTTTCTTTGGAATAGGAGCTTTCGTTACTTTTTTGTTTAACGCTCTTACTTCTTGAAGTTCTGCCTTGGCAGGAATAAATTTATCGCGGCTCAAGCTTGTTTGCATATTCCCGCCAATAGAAATAGAGTATTTATTCCCTTTGATTTCAAGCACATTGCCTCTTAAACCAGAATCAATAATTTTGACAAAATCTCCAGGCTTTATTTCAACTTCTTTTAGTTTTTCAATTTGCGCAGCTCTCTTTTTCTGTGCCTTTGATAATTCTACTTTCTCAAGCTTTTGGGTTTCGCTAGACCTTTGATTAATCATGGCAATAAACCGAGCTACAATCTCTTTTTTATCTTTCTGACTAGATTGCACTCTCCATGATTCAACGAGCTTCTGAAATTTTGCTCCCCAGGAAATAAGCTTGTCATTTTCTTCATTCATTTTGCCCTGCTTAGAGAGCTTTTCTTCCATTAACTGAATAGTATGCTTCTGTTTGTCCTGAAGGCTTTGAAGATTTCTCAGGTCACTATTAAGTCGTGCTTCTTTTCTTTCCAACTGCAGTTTGTCCTCTTGTAAGGCTACTAAAAGCTGATCCATCCCATTCATTGCATCATGAGTATGGTCTCTAGCTTCTTGGATTATATGAGAAGGAATTCCACTGTCTTGAGCAACCTCAAAAGTATAAGAGGAACCTGGCTGACCAATTTGCAAGCGATACTCAGGTTTAAAGGTCTTTCTGTTAAACAACATGGCTCCATTTACAACTCCCGCTGTTTGTGCGGCCAGAGATTTTATAGCACTATAATGAGTTGTAAATATTCCCCAGCATTTATAATTATTGAGCTTGGTTAAAAACACTTGAGCTAAAGAACTTCCTAAATCTGGGTCGGAGCCCGATCCAAATTCATCCAGCATCAAAAGTGTGTTTGGCCCAGCATGCTCTAAGAAATGCTTCATTTTTTGAAGCTTAGAGCTGTAGGTGGATAGCTCATTCTCTATGCTCTGAGCATCACCAATATCAGCCATGATTTTATCAAATATCTGAAAATGACTATCTGGGTGTACCGGGACAGGAAATCCAGATTGAAGCATCAATTGAAGTAGGCCTAAAGTTTTTAAACTAATGCTTTTTCCGCCAGCATTAGGGCCACTGATAACTAAGATTCTATCATGTTCATCAAGTTTTAAATCTAAAGGAATAGTTTCCTTAGACTTTTGCTTATTGAATAGAACAAGAACAGGATTATAAGCTTGAATAAGCTCCGTTTTGCCTTCTGCGCTTATTTTAGGAACACAAGCTTCTTGCTTGAATGAAAAATGTGCTTTTGCTCTAAGAAAATCAAAATCTATGAGTAATTGTGAAGCTGTTTTTAGAAAAGGAATTTTAGGCCTGAGGTCCGCGGCTAATTGCCTTAGAATTCTTTGAATCTCTTTCTTTTCATCATCTATTAAACTAGCTACAAGATTATTATGCTCAACACTTTCACCAGGCTCTATATAGACGATACTTTGCTTAGCACTACTAGCATGAAATATTCCGTTGATCTGACCCTTAAATGAAGATTGAACAGCAAGCACCCTTCTGTTTTCACTGACACTTTCGTTAAAATCGGCTAAAAGCCCCTTCGTATGATACTTCTTTAAAACCCTACTAAAAACTCTTTCTGCGGTGATTCTAGCTTTATTGAGTTTAGCTCTAATATCTTGAAGTTCTCTACTTGCGTTAGATCGTACAATGCCCTTGTCATCAAATACTTTATCAATTGATTTAACAATGCTTAAATCAGAAGGGGTCTCTATAAACAGAAGATAGGTCTCCGGGGTCCTCTCTTTCTTTTTTTGTAAAAAAGAATAGATAGAGTGATAGAGGTTAGCAGCAGTTTTTATATCAATAAAGAAACGTTCTTCTAATAAACTTCCTGGTGTTTTTAATAAGCTTAATGCTTTCTCAATGGTTTCAAATTGAGCAGAGGGTAGATTCTCATCAGATTGTAAAAGAGAAATGAGCTCATTGGCTTGACTTAACTTTTTAAGAATAGCCTGAGGATTAGACAAAGGAGTAGTATTGAGACATATTTCAATAGCCGCTTTGTTTTGACACTCTTTTGAAATTTCTTTCAAGAGAATATGAAAGTCTAATTGTTCAGGTAATTCTTTAGGAAAAAGATGCATCATAATATTTGTAGCGAATATAGTATATAGTCTTTAGTTGGTTTTGTTCAATAAGAAGAAAACCCTCGATTTGGCATATAGTTCCCAAAACGGGGGAATGGTAGAATTTATAAAAAGCCTAAAGCGTTGATTAACAGCCCTCAAGATTTTCGGCATGTCTATGACAGCATAACTAATAACCTTTTAAAATTATCCTCTTTCTGAGAGCTTCAAATTAGGATAGATTAAGGTTAAGTAAGTCATTTGAAAGAATGAAATATTGAGTTTGAGTTTATTTTTGACTTTGGATTTAGGACAAGGTGTTCAAGGTAAAAGTGCAGTTAAGTGAGCTGCATGAACGCAAGGTCAACACAAATATTTACTTATAGCACGCAGGCTTGAGGTTGTAAAAAAACCCGCTAAAAAAATGTTTAGCGGGTTTTTTGTTTAAAATATTTAGGTTCTATTATTTTTCAATTAGGTCTACCATAAGAACATCATCTATCTTTTGAACCTTGGTTAAGCCAAGCTTTGAAAGAGCTTTAATTCCAGTATCCCATTGCTTATTAGAAAGACCAGCGCTAGATTTTAAATCTTCTAATCGCATACTGCTCTCCTTAGCTAATAGATCATAAATGATTTGCTCATTCTCTTTTAATTCTAAAGTCTTTTCGGTGGCAAACACTTCAGGTCTCATTTGTGGGAAGAAAAGTACTTCTTGTATAGATGAGTTATTGGTAAGCAGCATACATAGTCTGTCAATACCTATTCCCATTCCACTGGTAGGAGGCATTCCAAACTCTAGTGATCTTAAAAAGTCCTGATCTATAAACATGGCCTCATCATCACCTTTCTCTGAGAGCTTCATTTGTTCCTCAAATCTCTCGCGCTGATCAATTGGATCATTAAGTTCTGAATAGGCATTCGCAATTTCTTTACCGTTGATCATCAATTCAAATCTTTCTGTAAGATCTGGGTTGGAACGATGTCTTTTACAAAGCGGACTCATTTCTACAGGATAGTCTGTGATGAAAGTTGGTTGAATGTAATTCCCTTCGGCTTTTTCGCCAAAAATTTCATCAATCAGTTTTCCTTTACCCATACTATCATCGGTTTCAATCCCTAAGTCAGCACAAACTTTAAAAAGTTCTTTCTGACCCATTCCGCTGATATCTATTCCGGTATGCTCATGAATAGCTTCAATCATAGTAACTCTTCTGAAAGGAGCCTTAAAGTCAATCTTTTTATCACCTACTTGAATTTCTGTAGATCCATTATACATAGACTTTACGATATGCTCAAGCATTTTTTCCGTGAAATCCATCATCCAGAAATAGTCCTTATAAGCAACGTAAATTTCCATTACCGTAAACTCAGGATTATGAGTTCTATCCATTCCTTCATTTCTGAAATCTTTAGCAAACTCATACACTCCATCAAATCCACCAACTATTAATCTCTTCAAGTATAATTCATTGGCTACTCTTAAATAGAGAGGAATATCTAAAGCATTATGATGAGTAGTAAAGGGTCTAGCCGCAGCTCCTCCGGGTATAGGTTGCAAAATAGGAGTTTCAACTTCAAGGTAGCCTTTATCATTAAAAAACTGACGCATGAAATTCATGATTTGCGTTCTCTTAATAAAGGTTTCTTGAACACTTGGATTCACAATTAAATCCAAATATCTCATTCTGTACCTGTTTTCAGGATCGCTAAAAGCGTCATGAACTACACCACTTTCGTCTGTTTTTACAATTGGAATTGGACGTAATGATTTGCTCAGAACAGTGATTTCTTTCACATGAAGGCTCAACTCTCCCATTTGAGTAGTAAACACAAAACCCTTAACCCCAATAAAATCACCTATATCTAGGAGCTTTTTGAACACATCGTTATAGAGAGTCTTATCCTCACTAGGACAGATTTCGTCTCTGTTGATATAAAGCTGTAACATGCCAGAAGGATCCTTAAGGTCAGCAAAAGATGCTTTACCCATAATTCTTTTGGTCATTATTCTTCCGGCCAGACATACTTCTTTAAAACCTTCTGGGTTCTTAGAATAGTTTTCATGAATTTCCGCTGCCTTATGAGTAGTATCATAGGCTGCCGCTGGATAAGGATCAATTCCTAAACTTCTTAATTTATCTAAAGAAATTCTTCTTAGTTTCTCCTGCTCTGATAAAGGTCTAGTTGTGCTCATTCAAAAAATTTGGCGCAAAGGTACTAATCATTATTGGCCTTTCCTCAAACAAAGCTTTTAGATGAAATACCTAGAATAAAAAGGTATAAATTCTTTTCGCTCAAGGCGATTTTAATCGGGTTTAACCAGAGTATAACAGGCTCATTAGAATAATTAGAAAGCCACTAGCGTAGCCGAATATAATCTCAAGATTATTGTGCGCCAAGAGTTTTAATCGGGCGGAAGCCAAAAAGCCTGCCCCAATAATTAAAGGGATAATAATAATGAGCAGGCCTATTTCATATTGATAGCTTAAGTACATGATTAGTGCCGTAAAGCCTCCTATGCCCGCCATGTGTGCGCTAGGCTTGAAAAACCCAAGAAGGGTTAAATGGAATAAAATTGTAATTGAGCTTGCCAATAGAAAGACAAAAAGCTCTGATGGGAGGTCAAAGCTAGTAAGTTGTTGGTCTGTGAAAATGAAGAATATAGCTGTGATGAGGTAGGGCAGTCTCCTGTCTTTGGCCTCTGTCATTTGTATGTTTTTGATGATTCCCAGTTTATAAAACAGTAGTGTCAGAAAAACAGGAATTAAATAAGTGCCAATAAAAGTAAGTACTATCGTCACCATAAGCAGTTCTCTTGGAAAAGAGGTCATTGCTAATTTCATACATGCGTAAACACCTAAAATTGGAAATAATACGGGGTGTAATAGATAGGACAGTATTTTAGCCAGTGCGTTGGACAAAATCTAGAGTGTTTTTCTCAATCTAGCCACAGGAATGCCTAATTGTTCTCTATATTTAGCAACTGTTCTTCTGGCAATAGGAAAGCCTTTTTCCTTTAATAGGCTAGCCAGTTTTTCATCAGTAAGAGGCTTGCGTTTTTCTTCTTCAGAAATAGCATCTTCCAAGATTTTTTTGATCTGCTTGGTTGACACTTCTTCTCCAGCATCATTGGTCATAGACTCACTAAAGAACTCTTTGATAAGGAAGGTCCCGTAAGGAGTTTGAATGTATTTGTTTGAGGCTACTCTAGATACAGTACTGATATCCATACCTATTTCATCTGCAATATCTTTCAGAATCATAGGTTTTAGCTTCCTTTGATCACCAGTTAAGAAGTACTCTTCTTGGAAGTTCATTATAGAAGACATGGTGATTAAAAGCGTTTGCTGTCTTTGCATGATCGCTTCAATGAACCATTTGGCAGAATCCAGTTTTTGCTTTACAAAAATAACAGCCTCTTTCTGAGATTTAGACTTCTCCTGAGTTGACTTATAGGTTTGAAGCATATCTTGGTACTCCTTACTTACATTCAGCTCAGGAACATTTCTGGAATTCAAACTAAGCTCTAACTCACCATCATTAATGCTTAAAACAAAGTCCGGAATTACCTCTTGAATATTTCTGCTTGTATTGCTACTTGAATTGCCCGGCTTTGGGTTTAAGCTGCTTATTTCCTTGATAGCATCTTTTAAGTAGTCCTCATCAATTTCAAGTTTGTCTATGAGCTTTTGGTAATGCTTTTTAACAAATTCATCAAAATGATCTCTTAATATTTTAAGAGCTAGCTTACGATCTGCTGTGTTTTCTTTTCTTTCAAGTTGTAATATTAAGCACTCCTTAAGATCTCTTGCACCAACTCCAGAAGGCTCTAAGGACTGAATTTTCTTAAGCAGGTGCTCTAAATCTTCTTCTTCAGTAAAAATGTTTTGTGAAAAGGCGAGGTCATCTACAATAGAGCGAAGCTCTCTTCTTATATACCCTTCATCATCAATGTTTCCAATTAAGTAGTCTAAAATTGGCTTTTGATTTTCCTTAAGAGTTAGTGTGCTTACTTGTTCTTTTAAGAAATCGGCTAGTGTTGTTCCGCCAGAAATAGGAACCTTTGCATCCTCATCATCTACAGAATAATTATTTGCCTTCAGGCGATATTCTGGTGTTTCATCGTCGCTCAAATATTCATCAATATTGATGTCTTCAGCTTCAATAGATTCATTTTCCTCTTCAGTAGAAGAGAAATCATCATCAAACTCATCCTCTTGAGATTCCAAGCCCTCATCCAATGCCGGATTCTCCTCTAACTCTTCTTTTATTTTTTGTTCAAGAGCAAGAGTCGGAAGCTGAATAAGCTTCATCAATTGAATCTGTTGAGGAGATAGCTTCTGGAGTAATTTCTGACTGAGCTGTTGCTTCAGCATTTGAGGATCTTAATTAATAAGGTTTGCTGTACTAATGTAGAACAAACTTCAGTCAAAAAAAATCAGTATCAAAAATTTTGCCGAAAATACTTTTTTGAAAATTAAAGATTACGAGAATTTAGAATTCTGCATTACCTGGAGTCCTTGGGAAAGGAATAACATCCCTAATGTTTGTCATGCCAGTGGCAAATAGAACCAACCTTTCAAACCCTAGTCCAAATCCGCTATGCACACAACTTCCAAACTTTCTTGTGTCTAAGTACCAGCTTAATTCTTTAGTGTCAATTCCCATTACTTCCATTTTTTCTTTTAAAATGTCATAACGTTCTTCCCTTTGAGAGCCACCTACAATTTCTCCGATGCCAGGAAAAAGAATATCCATTGCTCTAACCGTTTTTCCATCATCATTAAGCCTCATATAGAAAGCCTTAATTTTAGCAGGGTAATCAAATAGAATTACTGGAGCCTTATAGTGCTTTACCAAAAACTTTTCGTGTTCCGATTGTAAATCTGCTCCCCATTCATCGATTAAGTACTTAAACTTTTTCTTTTTATTAGGCTTAGAGTTTTTAAGGACCTCAATTGCTTCAGTATAACTCAGTCTAATAAAATTGTTTTCAGCAATGAAAGTTAACTTCTCAATAAGACCCATATCGGAGCGCTCTGCCTGCGGCTTCGTTTTTTCTTCATCTGCTTGACGCTTATCTAAGAAAGCAAGGTCTTCTTTGCAATGTTCAAGAACATATGAAATAAGATATTTCAAAAAGTCTTCTGCCAAATCCATATTAGCATCTAAATCGGCGAAAGCCACCTCTGGTTCAATCATCCAGAATTCTGCAAGATGTCTTGTTGTATTCGAATTTTCAGCTCTAAAGGTTGGGCCAAATGTATAGACCTTTCCTAATCCCAAGGCTCCTAATTCTGCCTCAAGTTGTCCGCTTACTGTAAGATTAGTTTCTTTTCCAAAAAAGTCCTGCTTGAAATCAATATTTCCAGCCTCATCTAAAGGTGGATTCTTTTTATCTAAAGTAGAAACACTAAACATTTCTCCTGCTCCTTCCGCATCCGAACCAGTAATAACAGGAGTGTGCATATAGAAGAAACCCTTGTCATTGTAGTATTTATGAACGGCAAAAGAAAGGTGATGTCTAATCCTTAGAATCGCAGCAAATGTGTTGGTTCTAGGCCTTAGGTGAGCAATTTCTCTTAAAAACTCTAAAGAGTGCTTTTTAGGTTGAAGAGGAAATTCTGTTGGATCACTTTCTCCTAGGATTATAAGTTTCTTGACATGAATTTCAATATCCTGGCCAGCTCCAAGAGAGCTTTCAATATCCCCATGAATCTCTACACAACTACCTGTAGTTACCTTTTCTAATAAATCAGAATCAATATTTTCAAAATCAACAACTGCTTGAATGTTATTTAAGCAAGAGCCATCATTTAGAGCAATAAAGCGATTGCTTCTAAAAGTTCTTACCCATCCCTTCACAATTGTCGAAGTGCCTACAGCCTTATCGTTTATTATATCTTTTATGCTTGCCAAAACGCTTGTCTTTTTAATTTTGACAAAGGTGGTAAATTATGCTTAACTGATCATATAAATATACTTAGGAAACTTTTTAATAAAAAAAGTTTCTATATTGAATTAGTTTTTATATTTGCGCTCGATATGGATCAAAAGAGTCAAATAATAGAAGGAGCAGTTCAAATGTTCATGAAGTACGGCATCAAGGCTGTTACCATGGATGATGTCGCAAGAGAGCTGTCTATTTCTAAGAAAACGATATATCAGTTCGTAAAGAATAAGTCTGAACTTGTAGATGCAGCGGTAGATCATGTATTTAATCATATGTCTAACTTGATTGAATGCGAGTATAAAACGGAAGCCAATGCTATTGATGTTCTTATTAATGTAGATGAAGCTGTTTGTGGGGTTATGGAAAATCACAATCCTAGCCTAGACTTTCAATTGATGAAGTATTACCCTGAGATTCATCAAAAGTTGGAAGACAAAAGAAAACTACTTATTACCAAGAATATAAAGACCAACCTAAGACAAGGAATAGCTGAGAATTTATACAGGAGTGATATCAATATTGAGCTCATTGCAGAACTATATTATGGTAGGATGTCTACTTTAAAAGAGGATGATCATTTTATCAGATCCAAAGGGGACTTAAAAACAGTAATGAAAGAAATTTTAATCTACCATGTAAATGGTATCGCAACAGAAGAAGGAAGAAACTATCTTCATAAACAATTACTTGAAAACCAAAACCTTGAAAGCAAATGAGAACGCTACTCATCACAGTAGGGCTAATCATAAGCTCAACAGTATTTGCACAGCAGAATACCGACCAACAGAGCTATAGATTTTCGCTAGTAGAAGCCGAGAATTATGCCGTAAAAAACTCCTATTCTGTTGTAGATAAGGAGCTAGAATATCAAAAGGCTAAGAAATATATTGCTGAAGTAGCTTCTGCGGGTATGCCTCAGGTAAGCTTTGCTGCTAATTACAATTATAATTATCAGATTGCTAGACAACCTGTTCCTGCTCAAATTGTGGATCCAAACGCACCAGAAGGTGAGTTTATAGCGGTTGCCTTTGGAGTAGAAAATCAGACCAATGCAAGCTTAGCTGTGAATCAATTAATCTTAGATGGTTCTTATTTTGTAGCCCTTAGAGCTTCAGCTGTTTTGAAAAATTCTGCTTTAATTGAAAAGGAGCAGAGCATAATGAACATCAGAAATGATGCTGCTAAATCTTATTATGGGGTTTTAATATCACAGGAAACAGAGAAAATTGTAGAGGAAAACCTAGCAACCTTAGAAGCAAACCTAAAAGAGATTTCAAAATTATATGAAGGTGGATTTAGCGAGGAGCAGGATGTAGATCAATTAGAGTTATTGGTTAACAATCTTCAAAACTCCCTTGATTACACAAGAAGGCAAACAGTTATTGCTCGTCAACTATTCAAATTCACTTTAGGTATTCCACTAGAAAAAGAGGTAATACTTACTGATGGTCTCCAAGAGGTAAGTATTCCAATTGTTGATAATATGGTTCTAGCTCAAGACAGCTTTTCTTATGAAAATCATGTTGACTACAGATTGGTTGAAAATCAATTTCAAGGAGCTGAATTAAATGTGGCTAATGAGAAGATGAACTATCTGCCTAAGCTATCGGCCTTTTACAATCATACCGAAAGTAATTTTGGAAATGATGGCTTCAATGCTTTTGAATGGGACAGATATTGGATTCCTTCTAGCACTCTAGGTTTAAGTCTGAACTTTGAATTATTAAGAGGTCTTCAAGGGCGTTCAGCAAGAGTTCAACAGGCTAAGATTGATAAGGATCGATCTATGGTTGCTTTAGACTTAACAAAAAATCAATTAAAGCTTGAGTACGAAAGAGCGAAAACAGAATATCAGTATGCCCTTGCTAATTATAAGAATAGAAAGAGAAATGTAGATATAGCTAAAAGCATTAGAGATAAAACTATTACCAAATATAAAGCAGGCTTGGCTTCTAGTTTAGATCTAACCCAAACAGAGAATCAATATTTAGATGCGCAAAGCCAATTGGTTTCTGCCATGTTAAACATACTTAACGCAAAAGAAGAGTTTGAAAGAGCTCTTGGAAAATAAAAACCTTAGACACACCAAATAAAATGAGAAAGTACGCACTTTTAACAATCATAATTATTGCTCAAGCTTGTTCGCCAAAAGAGGACATTACTTCCTTAAAGAAAGAGCTAGACACTAAGAAAACAGAAATGGCTGATTTGAAAACAGAAATGGATTCAATCGTCAAGAAAATCGAGAAGTTAGACACTAATGTGGTCATTGAATTAGCAACTCCGGTTAGGGTTCAAGAAATTAACCCTAGCTCCTTTGAGCATTATATCAATGTGACAGGAACTGTAAGCTCCAAAGAGAATGTATTAGTTAGTGCTGAGGCTTCTGGCAGAGTTGAGAAGATAATGGTGAATGAAGGCGAAAGAGTTAAGGCCAATCAAGTACTAATAGTTCTAGACAACGATATTATCAAGAATCAATTGGACGAAGTAAAGGTTGCCTTAGAATTAGCTAAAATTACTTTTGAAAAGAGACAGAAGCTTTGGGATGACAAGATTGGTTCTGAAATAGAATATTTACAATCTAAATCTACTTTTGAACGCACTCAAAACCAATATATGTCGCTGCAAAAGCAATATGATAACACATCAATTAAAACACCAATTGCTGGTTATGTTGATCAAATTAACTTGAACAAAGGAGAACTTGTAAACGCAGGTACCGCCATCACTAGAGTAGTGGATTTAAGTACTATTGAGATTAGCGCTGATTTAAGCGAGGAGTATTTAACCAATGTTGGAAAAGGAGATAGCGTGCTAATCAGTATTCCTGCATTAGATTATAAGGAAAAAGCCAAAATCACTTTTGTTAGTCAGGTCATTAATCCAGCGAACAGAAGTTTTACAATTAAGGTGAATATTAAGAACGAAGAAAACTTAATTAAGCCTAATCTTTTGGCTAATATCATGATTAAGGATTACTCAAATGAATCTGCCATTGTAGTTCCTGCAATAGCTGTGCAAAGGGATCTTAAAGGTGACTTTGTATTTATTACTAAAGAAGAAAATGGCGAAACGCTTTCAACTAAGGCAAGAGTTACTCTTGGTAAGGTATCAGCTGATCTTGTAGAGATTACTTCAGGATTAAGCCAAGGAGATAAAGTGGTTACAACAGGATTTAATCTTCTGAATGAAGGTGCTGTTATTCGTACACTATAATTATATAAGCACATCTTAGAATGCCAGAAAAAACCAACAGAGAGTTTAAGTTAAGCACACTCTCTCTAAACAACTCAATTAGTGTATTTATACTAACCTTTTTGCTTATTGCAGGAGGATTGTTTTCATACATCACAATGCCGAAAGAGTCTTTCCCTGAGATTGTTTTTCCGGTAATTTATGTTCAAACACCTTATCCTGGTAATACACCAGAGGATATTGAAAACCTAATTACAAGACCTCTTGAGAAGGAGATCAAAGGAGTAGATGGTATTGACAAACTGAATTCCCAGAGCTTACAAGATGTATCTGTAATCAATGTGAATTTCAATATCGATGTGGATACAGAAAAAGCATTGCAAGATGTAAAGGATGCTGTAGATAGAGCAATGAGTGACCTTCCAACGGACTTAGATCAAGACCCTGTTGTATTGGATATTGACCTTTCTAGAGTGCCGATTCTAAATATCAACCTCTCTGGAGATTTTGGAATTGATCAATTGGTGGATTATGCAGAATTTCTTCAGGATGAGATTGAAGATTTAAGCGAAATTTCTGAGGCAACTATTACTGGTGACAAGGAGAAAGAGGTGCAAATTAATGTAGACCTCCCGGCTTTGAAAGCTAATATGCTCAGCTTCGATGATATTGCAAACGCCATAGCTTCTGAAAATATAAATATTGGAGCAGGAGATATTCTACTCGGAAAGACAAGAAGATCTATTCGTACCAGTGCAGAGTTCACAGATATGGATCAGATCAGAAACGTTATTATCAAGCATGAAAATGATAATATCGTTTATTTAAAAGATATAGCTGAGGTTAAATTTACTTATAAAGAAGTAGAGAGTTTTGCCCGTTTAGGTGGTGAATCTGTTGTTTCTCTCAACGTAATTAAGAAGAGTGGAGAAAACCTTTTAGACGCTACTGATAAAATTAGAGCAATTCTTAAAAGCGCTAAGAAAACAGACCTTCCTCCAAACCTAAGCATTACGATTACAAATGATCAGTCTAAGCAAACAAGAAGTCAGCTTAGCAATCTAGAAAACAGTATTATCTCCGGGGTTATTCTGGTAATTCTTGTACTTCTCTTTTTCTTAGGCCTCAGAAATGCAGTCTTTGTAGGTCTGTCCATTCCTTTATCAATGTTTATCTCTTTCCTTGTGCTTAGCGCGATGGGAATAAGCCTGAACTTTATTGTATTATTCTCATTGATTTTGGCATTAGGTATGCTTGTGGATAATGCGATTGTTACGGTAGAGAATATTTATAGACTCTATGAAGAAGAGGGTTTAAGCAAGTTTGAAGCAGCTAAACAAGGAGTTGGTGAAATTGCCGTTCCGATTATTAGCTCTACGCTTACCACTTTGGCAGCTTTCTTCCCGCTAATTTTCTGGGACAGTATTATTGGAGAGTTTATGGGCTATTTACCTAAAACTCTTATCGTTGTTCTTGGATCATCACTTTTAGTAGCCTTAGTAATAAACCCAGTGATTGCCTCTACATTCATAAAGAAGCAGGACTTGAGCAAGAAGCCTAAGGCAGTTAAGAACATCACCATTGCAGCTATTTTTGGAGCAATAGGATTAGGAAGTATTCTTGGTGGGAGCTTTGCATTTGGAAATTTCATGATTATAATAGCTCTGTTGATTCTATTATATGCCTTTGTGCTTTTCCCGATTTCAGTGTGGTTCCAAAATGTATTCCTGACCAAGCTAGAAGTGATTTATGCTAAGACATTAACAATTGCTTTAAGTGGCTTTAGGCCGATTTTAATACTTATTGGAACATTTGCTTTAATGCAGGCTTCTATCTGGTTTTACTTTAATGTTTCAAACCCAAAGGTTGTTTTCTTCCCAAATAATGAGCCTAACTACATCAATGTATTTGTAGAAACGGCAGAGGGTATGGACGTTACTGCAACTGACAGCTTAGTTCGTATTGTTGAGAATGATTTGATGGAGGTAATAAAGCCTTATACTCAAGATTCTATAGTTGAATCGGTGGTAACTAATGTAGGTGCTGAAACTGCCAGTCAAAATGACTTTGGAGGATCACCTGGAAACACACCATCTAAAGCTAGAATAACCGTATCCTTTGTTGAGTATATGTATAGAAATGGCATAAGCACATCAACAATTCAAAAGGAAGTAAGCGCTGCATTAAATAAGCGATATGCGGGATTAACTATTAGTGTTGAGAAAGAACAAAATGGTCCGCCGGTAGGAAAGGCCATTAATATAGAGGTTAGTGGTAAGGAGTTTAGAGATTTACTAGACATTGCCAATAGAATGAAGTCTACTATTGATCAGGCTAATATTGAGGGCGTTGAAGGTCTTCAGATTGACCTTGAGCAGAATAAGCCAGAAATGCTGGTGAGTATCGATAGAGATAGAGCAAGAAGACTTGGTGTTAGTACTCAACAGGTAGCCTTTGCGCTTAGAACTGCTCTTTACGGAAGAGAAGCTTCTAAGTTTAAAGAAGGAGAAGATGACTATCCTATTGAGATTAGATTGGATGAGCAGTATAGATATAATGTTGCTAGCCTAATGAATCAGCTTGTGACTTTTAGATCTCAAGCAACAGGAAAAATTGTTCAAGTTCCTATTTCAGCTGTGGCTGATTATAGTTTCAATACGACATTCGCGTCCATCAATAGAAAGGACTCAGAAAGATTGGTTACTATTTCCTCAAATGTTTTAGAAGGCTATAACCCTACTGAGGTCAATAATAAGATAAAGGCTGTTTTGAGGTATTTTGAAATGCCATCTGCTTACACTTATAAGTTTACCGGAGAACAAGAAGAGCAGGCAGAGTCTTCAGCCTTCTTGGTCATGGCCCTATTAATTGCGATCAGCTTAATCTCTATTATTCTTGTTTCTCAATTTAATAGTTTGACAAAACCGGTAATAATTATAGCAACAGTTCTTTTTAGTACAATTGGAGTGTTCTTAGGCTTAGGGATATTTAGCATGGATTTCGTAGTAATCATGTCCGGAATTGGGATTGTTTCCCTAGCTGGGATTGTGGTGAACAATGGAATCGTACTTATTGACTTTATTGAATTGTCTAGATCCAGGATGAAAGAAAGCAAGAATGTAACAGATGGAGAGCTTACGATGGATGATTTAAAGACCGCAATTGAATTAGGAGGGAAAACCAGGCTGAGACCGGTATTGCTGACGGCGATCACTACTGTTTTAGGTTTAGTTCCTTTAGCAATTGGCTTTAATATTGACTTCGCAGGCTTCTTAAGTGACCTAGATGCGAACATCTATTTTGGGGGTGATAATGCTGTTTTTTGGAGCCCAATGGCATGGACAGTTATCTTTGGTCTTGTGTTTGCAACATTCTTAACGTTGATCGTAATTCCAGTGATGTATCTGTTATTCGAAAGATTTAATAGATGGTCCAGGAAGATGTTCAACAACATAGCAGGTTAATTAGGTTAAGGTTTGGTTATTGGTTGACCAATGCAAAGCCCCGCATAGCGGGGCTTTTGTGCTTTTATACCTTTCCTTATTTCTGACTATCGTAGAATACTAGCTTATCATTGTTTACTTTTGCCGCATGAGCAGTACGCCATTCAAATTACTTTATTCTTTAAACACTATTGAGGACCTGAGGAGACTTGATAGGCAATCTCTTGTTGAGCTTTGTAAAGAGTTAAGGCTGTTTGTTCAAACTAAGACTAAAACTAAGGCTGCACATATTAAAAGTAGCCTTGGAGTAACTGAGCTCAGTGTTGCTATCCATTACCTTTTTAATACGCCTTCAGATAAGCTTATTTGGGATGTTGGTCATCAAGCTTATATACATAAGGTTCTTACTGACAGACGGGACCTATTTGAGACCAACAGGCAGTATAAAGGTTTGTCGGCGTTCCCTTCAATCTTTGAAAGCCCATTTGATAGTTTTACTGTAGGTCATTCTTCTACTTCTATTTCCGCCGCCGCGGGATTTGCTATCGCGCAAAGCGATAGAAATAATACTGAAACAATTGCAGTGATTGGTGATGGAGCGCTTACCGGAGGGATGTCTTTTGAGGCTTTAAACTTTATTGGTGAAAGAAACTTGGATGTTCTTGTAATCTTAAATAAGAATAAAATATCTATAGATGATAATGTGGGTTTTTTGAATAAGGAATCCTCATATCAAAAGTATTTTGAAAGCTTAGGTTGGACTATTTTGAGCCAAATAAACGGAAATGACCTCAACGAGCTTTTACCAGCACTAGAAGAGGCAAAGAATACCAAAGGTCCTAGAGTAATAATTGCCAATACTACTCATGGACTTGGCTATGCAGATCAAGAAAAAGAAATTGAATCCAATATAAGCTATCAATCTGCTTTTGCTAATTATCTGGATAAGGCAATGACCAAGGATAATGAAATTCATTTTATTTCTCCTGCAATGATCTCAGGAGCGGGTATTCGCCAAAAAACGAGGAATAAGTTTCCAGAAAGAATAATTGATGTAGGTATAGCGGAGCAACATGCTGTAAGTATGTCAGCAGCGATGGCGCTGAGTAACAAAAAACCAATTTGCCACCTATATTCTACATTTGCTCAGAGAGCCTTAGATCAAATTATTCATGACGTTGCGCTTCAAGAATTAAATTTGTGTTTTCTCATTGACAGAGCTGGTTTAGTAGGAGAGGATGGTCCAACACATCATGGTTTATTTGACATTAGTTTTTTATCTCCAATACCAAATATTGAAATATTTCAACCGGCTTCAGAAGCGGACCTAGCTCTTTGCTTTCAAACAGCTTTGGAATCAGCTATGCCTAGTTTTATTAGGGTCCCAAAATCTAACATTTCTAATGAATTTTCTGGCTTAGAGGCTAGGGATGATTATCGATGGTTAAAGCAGAATAGTAGCAAGAAGCTTCTAATAAGTTACGGAAGAATCGGCTTGAACATCATGACTGCGGATTCAAATGATACAGATTTTGATCACCTTCAACTTATCAGATTAAAGCCATTAGATTTTAATTTCTTTCAAGAAGTATGCGCCACATATTCTTCAGTTTTAATAATTGAAGAGGCCATGGAAATTGGAGGGATCGGGCAGCAAATAAAATCATCAATTTCTCATCCAGATATTCAGCTAGCTGGAATTAAAAATGCTTTTATACCCGGAGGAAAATTAAGCGAGCTCTTTAAGCATTCAGGCCTTGACGGGGAATCGCTGAAAAGAAAACTTAAGAATTCTTAAGATCCAGAAGCCTAGATACGTACTTACCGATAATATCAAATTCTAAATTAACTCTAGAGCCGATTTTAAGGTTTTTGAAATTTGTGTGCTCGTAAGTATAAGGAATAATAGCTACTGAGAATTCATCCTTGCTAGGATCAACAACCGTAAGGCTCACCCCATTGATACAGATGGAGCCTTTGCTCACTGTAATATTTTCTTTAGAGCTATTGTATTTAAACCTGAAATGCCAACTTCCACCTTCCTCTTTAATAGAAATACACTCACCTGTTTGATCTACATGTCCTTGAACGATATGACCATCTAATCTACCATTAGCAATCATACATCTCTCAACATTCGCGATATCGCCTACCTTAAGATCCCCTAAATTAGTTTTTAGCATGGTCTCGTTTATGGCTGTCAAGGTGTAGGTATCAGAATCGATATCAACAACAGTTAAACATACTCCATTGTGGGCAACAGATTGGTCTACTTTTAATTCTGATGCTAATTTTGATTGAAATGTAAAGTGATAGTTTGTGTTATCCTTTTGAATGTTCTTAACCAGAACAGTGTCTTCAATAATACCTGTGAACATATTTTATTTATAAAGGTGTAAAAATCCAGAAATCGAGCGCTCCTGGCGTCCATTAACGCTTTGAGGTTCGTAAATACAAGTGTAGAAATAAACTCCTTCTACCGCAGTTTCTCCACTACTTCTTATTTGACCATTCCAGCCAATAATTATTTCGTCTAAATCAGATGACTCAAAAACAGTTGTGCCCCATCTGTTTTTAATTACTAATGATATTCTTCCAATATCATTGTAATTAATGGGTCTAAAGGAATCGTTATTGTCATCTCCGTTAGGGGAAAAGACATTCGGAAATTCAATAATAGGACAAGCCTCTATACAAATCTCATTACTTAGCAGACTTTCATTAGCTATTCCATTAGGGTCCGAGGCCGCATCATCTACCGCAGTAACGGCATAGCATCCAAAAATGGGCTCATTAAGGAATAGAAAAGATAAACTAGTAACTCCAGCAACGAGAGGTGTTGAGCTATATTCATCATCTCTAGTCTTTTTGTAGTAAATATTATAATAGGCAATATCCCCAATAGAGCATTCTAAAGATGGAGTACTTTGCCAACTGAGAAATAAAGAATCTTCTTCACAATTAAAATTAGCACTTAAAACAGGAGGGCATGGCCTTGAAGTATCGATTGGTATGCCGCAATCAATTTGGCTATTATTTATTAATAAGCCTGATAAATTAGGTTGGGCGGTATAGTCTCCATAGGACCTAACTCTGTAGCAGTAGGTTTCTCCGTTGCTTAATGCTGTGTCAATAAATAAGTCAGATTTGGAGATCCCAATACTGTCAAACTGGTTTGGAATAATCAGGTTTTCTCTAAAAATAACAAAACTGTCATTCCTCCAAGAAGTATTATAATTAAAGCGCAATAAGGCCAATTCATCCTCTGCAAAGACCTGCAAAAAAACTGAAGATGCAGGATCAGATTCTCCTAAAACTTGAGCAGGATTTCCGCTGAACATAGTCACTTTGTAGGAATAAGAGGTATCTTGAGTATTTAAAAGGCTGTCTCTAAATGAATTAATCGGGGCATCAGCAAAGGTTCCGATATCTGTATACAAGCCGTCTCCAAAACCAATGGATCTAGAAAGAGTATAAGAATACGGAGGTGGGTTTAAAACGCTATCAATAAACGGAGGAGCAATCCATTCTATGTCAATTTTTCCTTCTGTAGTTGATGTATTTAATATATCCACTTTTGTCATTAAAGGTAGGCTCAATGCTAAAGAAGAGCAGAACTCAACAGAGGCATAACTTTCGGTTTCTTGTGGATAGACCGCCACAACCATATAACAATACTCAACACCTACTTTTAAATTTGTAGAATCTATATAATTTGTATCAAGCCCTCCGCTTGTAGAACCAATGAAAGAATAGCCCGTTCTTGCAGGTACACCTAACTCACAATCGTTAGGAACAAAGCCATATAGACTCTCTCGCCTATAAATGTCATAGCGCTCTGATCCACTACAGGCTGCAGGATTCCAATGAAGCACCATTTTTCTATCGTTAGCTTCAATTTTAGGATTCTTAGGCGAAGGAGCTACAACGGTAATTTCAGCAGTAAACAAATCAGTTAATGATGGTTCATTTGGATCGGAGGGATTATCCTTAGCCTCAAATGTGACAAAGTAAGCTTGCTTTCTAATATGATTACAAGCAGTATTCCAGTTAAAAATTGCATTTACAGATCCTAGGCCACTAGCCTGAAAAGGATTGGCAGGGTTAGCAACTTCAAAAGGAGCGCCATAAGCACTCATATTTATTCTGTCATTATCTGGGTCAGTAGCACTAACAGTAAAGTTCAAATTTTGACCTGCTTCTACACAAAATGGACCCACAGGAGCAATAACTGGAGGGTTATTCCCACAATCCTTAATTTCAATTTGCATATCTCTGACAACAAAGCCAACTCTTACATATTGACCACTAGCATTTTTTCTGAATTCACTTATTTGGATAGCAAAATTGTAAACGCCTATTCTCTTTGGAACATCCCAAATAAAGTTTCCCGTAACAGGATCAATAATAATGCTGTCCTGCACAAATAATGGATCATAAGTGGTTGAAATGATATTCCCTAAAGCACCTCTGCAATCTACAAGCCTATAACTAAGACTGTCTCCATCCGGATCATATGCTCCAGTATTATGCTTAAATATTTTATTCAAACAACCATCATCAATTGGTGGGTTTAGTAAAATTGGAGAACTATTTGAGCCAAGACCAGGACTTACAACTAATTCAGAATTTACATAGAAAGGCACATTGATGGATTGAACGATATTATTAATTCCACTGTTCCTATTGGGATCTTCAAAATGGATAGTGTAAACTCCAGTAGCGTTGTATGTATGCGTTCCTACATAGGTGTTCTTTCTAATGTCCGTTGCTATGATTTCTCCAACTCTTGCCGTTGGGCAAACAAGTGCATTTAATAAACCATTTGATCTAAGAAGTGTATTGGTTGTATTGTCACCCCAATCAACATCAAGAGTACAACGGTCAGCAGGAGCGGTATCCTTAGTATAAGTAGTAATAGTTACCTCATAAGTCAGCCCGCTTATCCATCTATAGCTTATTTCCCCAGCCCTATTGTGAGTAGCTATCGCTTGAAGCGAGAAGAAAAGAGAAATTAAGATTAGATAATATTTCTTCATTGACTTATTAAACAGAAGGAGCTGTGTTTTGTTGTAAGCTCAATTTAGCTTTAGTACTTTATTCCTTGGAAGATAAAATCAAATAGGGAAACAATTATTATACATTTGTTCAAATTTAAGAAAAACAGAAGATGAAACTCAGCATATTTAAGCCTTCGATGCAAATAAAGCACCGAATTTATATTACCAATGAACTATCGAATCTAACAGACTTAAGCCTAAGCCAAGATGAAAAGGCATATGCTGATGAAGTTTTAGGCGATGATAAATCAGGTTTAGTGCGACTAAATAGGTATAATGAATTTATCTATATCGCTGTTCAAGAAATCGGGAAATTAGAGGCTTATCAGCTTAGCGAAAAGTTGAGACTAGCCGCCACTAACATCTTGTCTAATCTTAGGTCAGATAAAGCCTCAAAGGTGCTTTTAAAATCTTTAAGTACAAACTTAAGTATTGTAGATTTTGCAGAAGGATTAGCTCTTGCTAACTATCAGTTTATTAAATATTTTAAGGATGCTGTAAAGAAGAAATCAACACTTGAGGAGCTATGTTTCTCTGGGATAGAAGAAAACGATTTAAAGGAATTGAACGCTCTAATTTCTGGGGTTTATCATGCTCGTGACTTAGTAAACGAACCATTAAATCACCTCTCTGCAGTTGATCTTTCCAATGAGGCAAAATCACTTCTGGACCTTGGAGTTAAGGTTGAGGTCTTCAATAAGAAGAAAATAGAAAGCCTCCAGATGGGAGGAATACTAGCTGTTAATAGAGGTAGTCAAGATCCTCCAAGCTTTAGTATTTTAGAGTATAAGCATCCTGATGCTAAAAATTCTAAGCCCATTGTATTGGTAGGAAAAGGAGTGGTGTATGATACAGGCGGTTTAAGTCTCAAGCCTACTGCAGGATCCATGGATTCTATGAAAAGCGATATGGGTGGTGCAGCCGCAGTAATTGGATGTATGAAGGCTGTTGCTTTGGCAGAACTAAATGTTCATATTGTAGGTCTTGTTCCTGCAACAGACAATAGACCTGGCGAAAATGCTTACGCTCCAGGCGACATAATTAAAATGTATGATGGAACTACAATTGAAGTCCTGAATACTGATGCTGAAGGCAGAATGTTATTGGCTGACGCGCTCTCTTATGCAAAGAAATTTGATCCAGAATTGGTTATTGATCTTGCAACCTTAACAGGGGCTGCAGCCATGGCCATTGGAAAGTATGGGATTGTTGGAATGGGAACAGCAGGTACATCAAGCTTTTCTAAATTACAAGAAAGTGGTAAAAATGTCTATGAGCGTGTGGTAGAATTTCCTATTTGGGATGAATATCAAGAGCTGTTAAAAAGCAATGTTGCAGACATGAAGAATATTGGAGGAAGAGAAGGTGGAGCAATTACCGCCGGAAAGTTTCTTCAGCATTTCACTGATTACCCTTGGATTCACTTGGATATTGCAGGCCCTGCATTTTTAGCATCGGATGATCATTATAGAAAGACAGGAGGTACAGGGACAGGTGTAAGATTGCTTTTTGACTTCTTAAAGAATTATAGTTCATGAAAAATGAAAATCACAAATTGCCCAGAATAGCAATTTCAGTAGGTGATCTAAATGGAATTGGAATTGAAATAATTCTTAAAACATTTGCTGACGCTGCCATTTTTGAGCTTTGCACACCAATTTTGTTTGCCTCAAACAAGGTGGTAAACTATCATAAGAAAGCCTTGGGAATGCACAATTTTAATTTCCATGGGGTCAATAACCTTGATCAAATCAGAGACGGAAAGCTTAATGTGATGACGGCATGGAGAGATGATGTCCAATTAAATCTAGGAACTGCAAATCCTGAGATTGGAAAGTATACTTTAAAGTCATTATCCGCAGCATGTGACGCAGTAGATGCTGGTCAAGCATTGGCAATTGTTACTGCTCCAATTGATAAAAACAGCGTTCAGTCTGAGGATTTTAAATTCAGCGGGCATACTGATTATCTTGAAGATAGATATGAGTCAAAGGCAGTAATGTTGCTTTGCAGCGATGAAATGAGGATGGCTTTGGCGACAGTTCATATTCCATTAAGTGAGGTAGCCTCTAGTATTAACAGAGATTTGCTTTTTGAAAGGCTCAGAGTACTGGAGCCTAGTTTAAAAGCTGATTTTGGTATAAGCAAACCAAGAATAGCCCTATTGGCATTGAATCCTCATGCAGGTGATAAAGGAGTAATAGGAACAGAAGATCAAGATGTAGTTCAAAAGGTTGTGGAAGAAATGACAGCCATGGGCAAACTCTGTTTTGGCCCTTATCCATCGGATAGTTTCTTTGGCAGTCAAAAGCATACCAAGTTTGATAGCATCTTGGCTATGTATCACGATCAAGGGCTTGTAGCTTTTAAATCCATTAGTTTTGGCGAAGGTGTAAATTATAGCGCTGGATTACCAATAGTACGGACTAGTCCTGACCATGGAACTGCCTATGATATAGCCGGAAAAAATCAAGCTAATCCATCTTCATTTAGATCTGCCGTTTTTATGGCAATTGATATCGCGCGCAAGCGAGAATTAGATAATGAATTGAAGACAAACCCTTTAAAGAAACAAAATAAGCCTCGATAACTAAGCTTGCAAGAAAAGTTTTAGTATCTTTGCCGCCCCTAAGCATAAATGTGATGAAAGACCCGCTTAAAGAGTTTAGTATCAAGTTTGTAGGTCTTGAATTGGGGGAGCATGAGTTCAATTTTAAATTGAATGATTTGTTCTTTGAACTGTTTAATTACTCTGAATTCAACAATTCTTCATTAGAAGCAAAGTTGATTTTAAACAAACTTCCGAACAGGATGGAGTTGGGGATTAATATAAAAGGAATAGTAGAATTGCAATGCGATTTAAGTAATCTTCCTTTTACTATTAATCTAGACTCTGATCTATCCTTGGTTGTGAAATTTGGAGAAGAGTATAATGATGAGGATGATGCATTATTGATCTTACCTAATTCAGAATTTGAATTAAATGTAGCTCAATATTTATATGAAGCAACTGCACTGGCTGTTCCATATAAAAGAATCAACCCAGATTTAGAGAACAGTGAAGAGGGAAAGAAAATGTTAGAAGT
This sequence comes from uncultured Schleiferiaceae bacterium, assembly GCA_965661265.1. GTDB lineage: Bacteria > Bacteroidota > Bacteroidia > Flavobacteriales > Schleiferiaceae > CBFIDE01. The sequence goes on from CBFIDE010000003.1 coordinate 115,704, forward strand.
GCTGGAAAAGTATTCTCCGGTTATTGAAGAAGAAAAAGAAAGTACTGAGGATGTAGATCCTCGTTGGAGTAAATTAAAAGACTTATTAAAGTAAATTAGACTAAAATGGCACATCCTAAACGCAGACAGTCCACGACAAGAAGAGATAAGAGGAGAACCCATTATAAGGCGGTTGCACCTACAATTGCGATTTGCCCTACTACTGGAGAAGCTCATTTGTACCACCGTGCTCACTGGCATGAAGGTAAGCTTTACTACAAAGGTAAGGTAGTTATGGAAAAGGAAACTGCAGCCTAGTTACGACTTAGATAAAGGGTATAACTCCTTCATCTTATGTTAACTATTGGTGTAGATATTCACGGGGGAGATTTTGCTCCCCTTACAGTTTTAGAGGGAGTCCGTTTGGCACTCCCTTCTTTGCATAGAGATACCTCTTTATGCTTTATTGGCGATGAGAAAGTGATTCTTGAATATGCAAAATCAAACTCTCTTGACCTATCTAAGCATTCCATAGAACACACTTCTGATGTTCTGCAAATGGATGACGATATCCAAAAGGCTATTCACCATAGACCTAAGGCCAGTATTTTTCTTGGCTCAGAACTATTAGCACAATCAAAAATTTCAGCATTTTGTTCTTCTGGAAATACAGGGGGAGCCTTAATGGGTATGAGCTCTAAGTTAGGTTTTATAGAGCACCTAAGCAGGCCTTGTGTATGCGCACATATTGCTAGACCAAATCAATCAGATTTGATTCTTTTAGATGTTGGATTAAACTCTGAGACTAAAGCAGAATATCTAGTAGATTTCGCTAAATTGGGAGCCCTATATGCTAAGGAAAGTATGAAACTGAAGCAAGCTAAAATAGGTTTGTTAAACACTGGAAAAGAAAAATCTAAAGGCGAAAAGGAAGTTAGAAAAGCTTTTGATATATTGAGTGGTCTTGAAAGCATTGATTTCAAGGGTAATTTTGAAGCTTCAGAAATTTTCAAATCGGACATAGATGTCTTAGTTTGCGGGGGATTTGTAGGAAATTCAATAGTGAAATTTTTAGAAGCTCTTTATGATGCTTTAAGCGGAAGAGGCATCAAAGATGCTCTTCTGGAAGAATATAATTACGAAAATCACGGTGGAGCAATTGTTTTGGGTGGTAAAGGTGATATGATAATCGGGCATGGCGCAAGCTCTGCTGAAGCAAATAGACAAATGATATTGCGGACGGAGAAAATTGCGCAAATAGGATTGTCTAAAAAAATTGAAAATGCATTTATAAAGTATGGCAATTAAGGCAGCAATTACAGGTGTTGGTGGATACATTCCAGAGTATAAATTGACCAATAAAATATTGGAATCAATGGTAGATACCAATGATGAATGGATCACCTCAAGAACTGGAATTAAAGAAAGACGAATTCTGAAAGAAGAAGGTAAGGGCTCTTCATATATGGGTATCAAGGCTGTTCAAGAATTAATGGAGAAAACTGGCCTGAAGGCTGAAGAGATAGATTTATTAATATTTTCAACTGCCACAGCAGATATGCCGGTGGCAAGTAACTCTGCGTATTTGTGTTCTGAGCTTGGAGCAACTAATGCTTGGGGTTTTGACCTTCAAGCAGCATGCTCAGGTTTTCTATATGGCCTAGCAACTGGATCTCAATTTATTGAAACAGGTAAGTATAAGAAGGTAGTAGTGGTAGGAGCAGATAAAATGTCTTCTATAATTGATTATACAGATAGATCAACTTGTATCATTTTTGGTGATGGTGCAGGGGCTGTTTTGCTTGAGCCAAATGAAGAGGGCTATGGAGTTCAAGATTCAATTTTAAGGTCTGATGGTATGGGAAGAGATTTCTTAAACATCAAATCAGGGGGTAGTATATCTCCACCAACTGAGGAAACAGTAAAGAATAAAGAACACTTTGTTCATCAAGAAGGACAGCAAGTATTTAAATTTGCGGTTTCCAATATGGCCGAAGTTTCTGCTCAGATTATGGAAAGAAATAAGCTTGAAAGTGATGATATTGCTTGGCTTGTTCCTCATCAAGCCAACCTTAGGATTATCAGTGCTACTGCTAAAAGAATGGGCATTGAAGACGATAAAGTAATGATCAATATTGATCGTTATGGGAATACTACAAATGGAACTTTACCATTATGTTTGTGGGATTATGAGAAAAAACTAATGAAAGGAGACAACATTGTCTTCTCTGCATTTGGTGGAGGATTCACATGGGGATCAGTCTACCTTAAATGGGCATATGACCCGAAATAATAATTTTATAAATTTGTTAACCACACCCAAAAACAAAGGATATGGATATTAAGGAAATTCAGAATTTAATAAAATTTGTTGCTCGTTCAGGCGCAGCAGAGGTTAATCTTGAAACAGAAAACTTTAAGATTAATATAAAAACAGATGCGGCTTATAAAGAAGCAGGTGTGCCACAAATTATTTCAATGCCTCAAGCACAACAGGCTCCGGCAGCTGTTCCAGCTCCAGCTTCCGCACCTGCACCTGCAGAGGCAGCCCCAGTAGTAGACGCAGATGATGATTCAAAATATGTAGTTATCAAGTCACCAATGATTGGTTCTTTCTATAGAAGACCTAGTCCTGATAAGGATCTTTTTGTAAATGTTGGAGATGAAATCACTGTAGGATCTGTAGTTTGTATTATTGAAGCAATGAAGCTTTTCAATGAAATTGAAAGTGAAGTAAGCGGTAAGATTGTTAAAATATTGGTAGATGATCAAACTCCTGTGGAATATGATCAACCTCTATTCCTAGTTGATCCAAGCTAAATTGGATTAATATATTTCTGAACTAATAAGAAATTTATGTTTAAAAAAATACTAGTGGCCAATAGAGGTGAAATTGCGCTTAGAGTAATTCGTACCTGTAAAGAAATGGGCATCAAGACGGTGGCTGTGTACAGTACCGCAGATAAAGATAGTTTGCATGTTAGGTTTGCTGATGAAGCGGTATGTATTGGCGCACCGGCAGGTAAAGACTCCTACTTAAATATCCCAAGCTTAATTGCTGCATGTGAAATCACAAACGCTGATGCAGTACATCCTGGTTATGGTTTCCTTTCTGAAAACTCAAAGTTTTCAAGAATATGTGCTGAGAATGGTCTCAAGTTTATCGGGCCTGACCCAGAAATGATAGATAGAATGGGGGATAAGGCAACTGCAAAACAAACCATGAAAGAAGCTGGTGTTCCTACTATTCCGGGATCCGAAGGCCTTTTAGAAAGTTTTGAAGAAACCGAGGCCTTGGCTGATGAAGTAGGATATCCTGTTATGCTTAAAGCAACTGCCGGCGGCGGAGGTAAAGGAATGCGTGCTGTTTGGAAGAAGAGTGAACTGAAAAAGGCTTGGGATTCTGCAAGACAAGAAGCAGGAGCGGCCTTTGGCAATGATGGAATGTATATGGAAAAGCTGATTGAAGAGCCAAGACATATAGAAATTCAAATTGTTGGAGATTCTACTGGAAAGGCATGTCACTTATCTGAAAGAGATTGCTCTATTCAAAGGAGGCATCAAAAACTAACAGAAGAAACACCTTCTCCTTTTATGACTAAGGAGCTAAGGAAGAAAATGGGAGCTGCGGCCGTAAAGGCATCTGAATATATTAAGTATGAAGGCGCAGGAACTATTGAGTTTTTGGTAGATAAGCATAGAAACTTCTACTTTATGGAAATGAATACTCGTATCCAAGTAGAGCACCCTATTACGGAACAGGTAATTGACTATGATTTAATTCGTGAGCAAATAAAAGTTGCGGCTGGTATTCCTATCAGTGGTAAGAATTATGAGCCTAAATTACACTCAATTGAGTGTAGAATAAATGCGGAAGATCCAGCTAATGGGTTTAGACCTTCTCCAGGAAGGATTACCACATTCCATGCTCCTGGCGGTCATGGAATAAGACTAGACACTCATGTTTATGCGGGTTATACGATTCCTCCTTTCTACGATTCTATGATTGCAAAGTTGATTACAACTGCGCAAACCAGAAGTGAGGCAATTGATAAAATGAAAAGAGCTTTAGATGAGTTTGTTATTGAAGGTGTAAAAACAACAATTCCTTTCCACAGGCAATTGATGGAAAATCCTGAATATTTATCAGGAAATTACACTACCAAATTCATGGAAGACTTTGTTCTTAAATAATAAAAAAGCCCCTTAATTAAGGGGCTTTTTTATTATCAATTTATCTGCTTCCACTAGCAAGGGTAATTTGACCATTTCTAATTTCAGACATTCCGGTTTCTTGATCGCTAAAGTCGATAGAGTAGAAGTATACACCATCAGGTAATAATTGTCCATTAGCATCTGAACCATCCCATCCTATAACATCATTATTCAATTTATGGAACTCTGGGCTACTAAATACTAGAGCTCCATTTCTATCGTATACGCTTAACGCGATATCACTATAAGGCTTAGCTCCTGGCTTAATCCAGAAACGATCATTAGAGCCATCATTATTTGGAGTAAACACATTAGGGATATACTCAATAGTAGGAATTCTTGGCGGATCGTATACGATACCATAGTTCAACCAATTAGACTCTGACCTCCAAGTAGGGTCATTAGGATCAATGGCTTCCACTTTGAAGAAGTAAAGTCCTGAATTAGTTTCATCCGGTTCAGGAATATCAGTAAGTCTACTTAAGGCTCCACCAACATTCTCCAGTAAAGTCCAATTAATGCTGACTAAAGAGGTGTCATATTTACCTCTAAAGACTTCATATTGAGCATTAGGCCAACCATCATAATTATTCCACTCTAGATTCACTGTTTGGCCCTGTCTTAAAGTGTCTAAAGTATAGAGAACAACAGAGTTGATAAAATTAGTTGGTGCTCTTCTCTTGCCATTAAATTGCCCTTGAATCATGTATTGATAGATTTGATTATCAACATCCCAACCTATTAAGCCAGTATCTAGATAAGAGCGTGCGTTTACATCTTGCACATCAGCAATCTCATAGAATACTTGATCATTATTAGATCTGAGTATCTTCCAACTATCAAAGAGCGAAGCATCGTAGGTAGTGTCATTGGCTCTCCAGAAAATTTCAATATTCTCATCAAGGTTAACTGTCACATTTTCTAGCTCATAGTCTAGATCAGGACAATTATTTACTCTAATGATCATCGCATAGTAATCAATCAAGGCAAAACCACAACGATTGGTCAGTGTATTTCCATCATTACCAGTTTTTACATAGAGAAGATAATCTCCATTAACGTCTAGGGTTTTATATAGAGCAAGCTTAATCTGTTCCGTAGTTAAATCAGGTCTACACTGATCAATAATGTCAATGATAGGTCTTGCAATACTATCAGGACCCACTAAACGGAAGTCAGTTGGAACTATCGTTTCACAGAGAACATCCACATCAAAGTCCAGAGTAAGTTCACTATCAAAGCAGTTGTACGGAATAACAGGAAGAGTATAAAAAACTGAACTTCCAGAACCTACACTATCATTATTAAATGAAGGCACACCATAGATAGCGTCTAAGGTATCACCAGAGAATTGCTCAAGAGTATTACCTGTACCAGAGCCGATCACAATCTTAGGACCGTCAGCCACACCACTTTTACAATTAGCAGCAATCACTACCTGCATATCTCTAACAGAGTTACCAATATTTTTCCAAACTAAGGCAGCAGTATCAAAACGATACTCATTAATATCTACTCTAATTACTACTACTTCTGCTTGAGAAGGAGTAAATCTAAAAGCACCATTAGCGTGGTCGATATTGATACCATTAGTTGTAGTCATTGGATTAGACTGAGTATAGCCTCCTGAAAAAGGAATATCTACTCCTGTAACAGGACATCCAAAGCTTGTATATTCTTGTGGTGTTCCAAAGTCATAGTATAGAGAATCGCCATCAGGCTCAATAGCAGCTTGTGACCAAACGAAAGGCTTACCAACACAAAATGTTTTGGCTGCTTCAGTTACAAACTGTGGAGAAGTATTTGGACCAAAGCGGTTATTAAGCTTGGCTTCAACATACATATCTCTACTTCCAGGACTCACTAGATTACTAATAGCATTATTTCTACAGCAAGAGGCCCAAGAAAAAGTCCAGTCGCCTAAACAGCTTAAGGTTGTTGTACCTCTCCATACATGTTTTGAAATATCAACTAAATTTGTATTATTTGGATCACTATTATCAGCACATTCTTGCAAACCGTCTACTGCCCAACCCAAATTACCGCCGCTACCTGGGTTTCCAGTTGGAGGTGCAATCTTAGGAAGGGAAACGTTTGCGCTTGACCCACAAGACCCACTAACACATACATTTTGATTACCTGCACCAATACCCGCGCCGCTATTATCTCTATAGACAATAAGGGTTATTTCATATTGATTACCAGAAATATGCTTATAAGTAATTTCAGCACCTGCGTAGTGTGTTGCTTTTAATTCAGTTCCAAAGCTGAAAGCAAATACGATTATTAAACTTAAAATAATTTTTTTCATCTCCTCTGTAGTTATAAGAAGATAAAAATAAGTTTTTCCTTTTTATCCACAAAAGTTTACTTGCTATCATCCAATATCATTTAGTAAAGGGTGTTCTCAGCTATTTTACGATTTAGGCAACACCCAGAATGCCCTAGTTCTTAATTCAGAAACCCTTTTTGTCAAATCAAAACTAATTAAGAAAGTAGCTTGAATATTCCTTATTTTCGCGCTCTGAGAGTATGATATATTAGATGAAGAACATTAGAAATTTTTCCATTATTGCGCATATTGACCACGGTAAAAGCACCTTGGCAGATAGGCTTTTAGAAGCTACGCAAACAGTAACTGATCGCGAGAAGCAAAATCAGTTGCTAGACAATATGGACCTAGAAAGAGAGAGAGGCATAACTATAAAGAGTCACGCCATTCAAATGAAGTATAAGTTGGATAATGAAGAATATATTCTAAATCTGATTGATACTCCCGGACATGTTGACTTTTCATATGAGGTGTCTAGAGCAATTGCTGCCTGTGAAGGCGCATTATTAATCGTGGACGCTGCTCAAGGTATCCAAGCACAAACTATTTCGAACCTATACTTGGCTTTAGAACATGATTTGGAAATTATTCCAGTTTTAAATAAAATTGATCTTCCTTCAGCCAATGTTGAAGAAGTTAAAGACCAGATCATTGAATTAATCGGCTGTGAAGATTCAGATATTCTTTTGGCTAGTGCAAAAACGGGCATGGGAATAGAGTCTATCCTAGAAGCTGTTGTTCATAAAATACCAGCTCCTATTGGAATTGAGGATGCACCTCTACAAGCATTAATCTTTGATTCAGTATTCAACCCATACAGAGGAATTGAAGCTTACTTTAAGGTGGTACAAGGTTCTATCAAGTCTGGTGAGAAAGTGAAATTCATGGCAACCGGAAAAAACTATTATGCCGATGAAATTGGAGCTTTAGGATTGCATCAAGAGCCAAGAAAAATTATTAAAACGGGAGACGTTGGCTATATTATTTCTGGAATTAAGGATGCAAGAGAAGTAAAAGTAGGAGATACTATTACGTCAATGGAGAATCCTTCTGATGTAAGAATTGATGGATTTGAAGACGTAAAGCCAATGGTTTTTGCTGGAATCTACCCAGTGGATACAGATGAATTTGAGGAATTAAGAGCTTCATTGGAGAAACTTCAACTAAATGATGCCTCTTTAACTTTTGAGCCAGAATCGTCTGCAGCTCTTGGATTTGGTTTTAGATGTGGTTTCTTAGGAATGCTACATATGGAGATTATTCAAGAAAGATTGGAGCGCGAATTCAATATGTCTGTAATCACAACTGTGCCTAACGTTTCTTATCACGCCTTTATGAAAGGAGATGATAAAATGACGATTGTGAATAATCCATCTGAATTCCCCGACATTACTAAGTTGGAGAAAATGGAAGAGCCTTTTATAAGGGCTCAAATAATTACAAAATCGGATTATGTTGGTTCCGTAATGAACTTATGTATTGAGAAAAGGGGAACTCTTCAAAATCAAGTTTACCTTACTTCTGATAGAGTTGAATTGGCTTTCCACATGCCCTTGGCTGAAATAGTTTTTGACTTTTATGATAAGCTGAAATCTATTTCCAGAGGTTATGCTAGTTTTGATTATTATCCATTAGAATATCAGCAATCAGAGCTTGTTAAGGTGGATATTTTATTGAATGGTGATCCTGTAGATGCATTGTCTGCACTTGTTCATAGATCTAATTCGCATACAATCGGAAAGAAAATGTGTTCTAAATTAAAAGAACTCATCCCGAGGCAACAATTTATGATTGCTATTCAAGCAGCTATTGGAGCAAAGATTATTTCTAGAGAAACACTTTCTGCCTTAAGAAAAGATGTAACCGCCAAATGTTACGGTGGGGATATATCGCGAAAGCGTAAACTCCTAGAAAAACAAAAAGCAGGAAAGAAGAAAATGAGGCAAGTTGGAAATGTGGAAATTCCACAAGAAGCCTTCTTATCTGTTCTTAAGTTAGACGATTAAAAGCCTAAATTTTTCTTTACTCTGACTAAAACAGAATGAGCAACTTTTTTTGCTTTTTTAGCACCTTTTTCTAATTCAAGCTCTATTAACTTTGGATTATCCATCAGCTGTTGAAAGCGTTCTCTTTGGCTTGAATACTTTAGGGTAATAAGCTCAAGAAGTTCTTTTTTGGCATGGCCGTAGCCATAATTCCCGCCTTGGTAATTCTTTCGCATTTGCGCAATCTGATCGTCATCAGCTAATAAAGAATAGATAGCAAAAACATTGCAAGTATCTGGATTCTTTGGCTCTTCCAAAGGAATACTGTCTGTTTCAATACCCATTACCTGCTTTTTTAATTGCTTAGAATCCGAGAGAATATCTATAGTATTGGCATAAGACTTACTCATTTTTCTGCCATCAGTGCCCGGCACAAGTTCAACTTCTTTAGTAGATAAAGTTTGAGGAAGTTTTAATACTTCAGATTTATAATGGTGATTAAGACTGCCAGCAATATCTCTTGTAATCTCCAAATGCTGCTGTTGATCTTTACCAACCGGAACAAAGTCTGCGTCATATAAAAGAATGTCTGCCGCCATAAGCACAGGATAATCAAAAAGCCCTGCATTTACATCAGATAGATTGTCACTTTTATCCTTAAAAGAATGGGCATTAGAAAGCATTGGGTAGGGCGTAAAGCAGTTTAAATACCAAGTGAGTTCAGTAACCTCTGGAATATCACTTTGTCTGTAGAAAGTGTTTTTATCGGTATCAAACCCAAATGCAATCCAAGCAGCGGCCACAGCTAAAGTGTTCTCTTTGCGCAACTTAGCGTCCTTAATGGTAGTTAAAGAGTGTAAGTCTGCAATAAAAAAGAAGGATTCATTTTTATCTTGTTTACTTAATTCTATAGCAGGAAGCATAGCTCCAAGTATATTTCCTAAATGTGGTTTGCCCGTACTTTGGACTCCAGTAAGAATTCTTGCCATGAGTTTTTAATTATTATGCCAAAATTAAGAAGCTGAATGAAACAAAGCCTATTCAAAAGTTTATTTTTGTAGCATGAAATTAATTAGTGGCTTTTTATCCATGATTTGGCGAGTTTGGTTTTATGCCATAATTCTATTGAGCATCCTTGTTCTTTTGCCACTTTTATACTTTACATCCTTGAGCGCAAAGGGCTATAAATATTTTTTTACGCTTGCCCGATTTTGGGCTAAGCTAGTACTCTTGCTTTCTGGCTTTTGGTTAAAAGTGGAGAGCACAGTTAAGCTAGACAAGGATCAAGTTTACATAATCTGTCCTAATCATACGAGTATGTTGGATATCATGGTTATCTATTCTATAATCCCAGCTAACTTTGTTTTTATTGGTAAAAAAGAGCTGGCCAAGCTTCCTCTCTTTGGATACTTCTATAAAAAGACAAATATCTTGGTTGATAGATCTAGCTTAAGCAGTAGAAAACAGGTTTATAAGGATTCGGCAGTAGCCATAGATAATGGTTTAGGAATATGTATTTTTCCTGAAGGAGGAATTCCAGATGATGAATCCGTTCTTTTGGATAGCTTTAAGGCCGGTGCCTTTAGATTATCAGTTCAGAAGAATATTCCAATTTTGCCAATTACAATGCCTGATAATAAGAGGCATATGCCTTATGATTGGTTTAGAGGATACCCAGGCTTACTAAGAGTAAGTATTTTGGATTTACTTATTCCAAAAGAAAATTCTACTGAAGAGCAAGAAAGATTAGAAAGTCAATGTCATTCTGTACTTTTGAAATCCCTAACAGAACAAATTAGCTAAGATGAAATTAGATAAAGAAACGGTTGAAAAGCTAGCACACCTCTCAAGACTTGAGTTTAGCGAAGTCGAAAAGACTGAGATGATGAAGGATATGGACAATATCCTAGGTTTTGTTGCTAAGATTGAAGAGTTAGATCTTGAAGGCCAAGAGCCTTTGGTTTATTTAACTCAAGAAGAATCGATGCTTAGAGAAGATAAAGCAGTTCAAATTATTACAAAAGACCAAGCTTTAAAGAATGCTCCAGATAAGGATACAGATTACTTCAGAGTTCCTAAGATAGTTACAAGATAGATTATACTATTGAACAATAAAAAGGCCCTGAAATTCAGGGCCTTTTTTTATGAATTAAAGTGAGTTGTTAAACCACACCTTGATCAATCATAGAGTCAGCAACCTTAACAAAACCAGCAATATTTGCTCCTTTTACATAATTTACATAACCACTAGAATCTGTACCATATTCAACACATGCTGCATGGATAGCTTCCATGATGCCGTGTAATTTTTGATCTACTTCTTCTCTAGTCCAAGAAAGTCTTAGGCTATTCTGAGACATTTCTAAACCAGAGGTTGCAACACCACCAGCATTAGATGCCTTTCCTGGTGCAAAAAGAACTTTAGAAGAGTGGAATGCTTCAATAGCTTCTGGCGTACAAGGCATATTTGCTCCTTCAGCAACACACATACATCCGTTAGCTAATAATGCTTTAGCTGCTGCACCATCCAACTCATTTTGAGTTGCGCAAGGAAGAGCAATATCTGCTTTGATAGTCCAAGGAGTTTGACCCGCATGGAATTCAGCACCATATTTATCTGCATATTCTTTAATTCTACCTCTCCTTACATTCTTAAGATCCATTAAGAAAGCAAGCTTCTCAGCATTGATACCATCTTTATCGTATACAAAACCAGAAGAGTCACTAGCAGTTACAACCGTAGCGCCTAATTCCGTAGCTTTTTCAATTGCATATTGCGCAACATTACCAGAACCAGAAATAACAACTGTCTTTCCTTTAAAGCTTTCACCTTTTGTCGCTAGCATATTTTGGGCAAAATAAACAGTACCGTAACCAGTAGCTTCAGGTCTTATTAATGATCCACCCCAGTTTCTACCTTTTCCGGTAAGAACTCCAGTAAATTCATTTCTTAATCTCTTATATTGACCAAACATATAACCAATCTCACGACCACCTACACCTATATCTCCCGCAGGAACATCAGTGTCAGGGCCTATATGACGAGAAAGTTCCGTCATAAATGATTGACAGAATTTCATCACTTCATTATCAGACTTCCCTTTAGGATCAAAATCTGAACCTCCTTTTCCGCCACCCATAGGCAATGTAGTCAAAGAGTTTTTGAAGATTTGCTCAAACCCTAAGAACTTAAGGATTGAAAGATTCACACTAGGGTGAAACCTTAATCCACCTTTATAAGGTCCAATTGCAGAGTTGAATTCAACTCTATAGGCACGGTTGATTTGAATTTCACCATTGTCATCAATCCATGGCACGCGGAACATAATGGTGCGTTCTGGTTCAATAATTCTTTCAAGAATTTTGGCGTTAATATACTTTGGGTGATCCTGAATAAAAGGGATTACCGTTTCAGCAACCTCTTCAACTGCCTGAAGAAATTCTTTCTCATGGGAGTGCTTAGACTTTACACCTTCCATGAAAGCACTAATCTGCTGTTCAATATTTTGTGACATATTTTCGCAATAAAGTATTGTTACACAAATGTATATTATTTCTCAAATTAATAACTAGAAACTTTAATAACTAGAATCAATTTCACACTTGATATTCAGTCGGCTAGCTAATAAAGAGTATGTCGTTCTTTAGAATGCTTTAAAATTTCCTTAAAAACACCTTTAAAGCTTTATTTTTGCAAAAACTTTTTTCATGAATATCTTAATACTTGGCTCTGGAGGACGTGAGCACGCTCTAGCGTGGAAAATCGCGCAAAGCGAAAAAACATCACAGCTTTTTGTAGCTCCTGGTAATGGTGGAACTGACCAGATTGCAACTAATGTAGCAGACCTTAGTGTTACAGATTTTGAAGGTATCGCTTCATTTTGTATTTCAAACTCCATTGAAATGCTTGTAGTTGGCCCAGAAGACCCATTAGTTTTAGGGATTGTAGATTATTTCAATGCCCGTAAAGATTTATCTCATATCATGTGTATAGGCCCAAATAAAGAAGCGGCAACTTTGGAAGGATCAAAGGAATATTGCAAGGAGTTCATGAAAAAGTACAACATTCCAACTGCAGCATATCAAAGTTTTACAAAGGATACTATTGAAGACGCTTACATTTTTTTGGAAAGCCTAAATTCTCCTTATGTCCTTAAGGCAGACGGATTGGCTGCAGGAAAGGGAGTCTTGATTATTGAAGATTTAAATGAGGCTAAGGCAGAGCTCAATTCTATGCTCAACGGAAAGTTTGGAGCAGCAAGTTCTAAGGTAGTAATAGAGGAGTTTTTAGATGGAATAGAGTTTTCTGTTTTTGCTTTAACAGATGGGTCTGATTATGTGATTTTGCCTGTTGCTAAGGATTATAAGAGAATAGGTGAAGGTGATACGGGATTAAATACTGGTGGTATGGGTGCGGTTAGTCCAGTGTCATTTGTCACAGCTGAACTGATGAAAAAAGTAGAGGAGCAAATAGTGAAGCCAACAATTAATGGTTTTAAAAGCTCCGAGATGGACTATAGAGGATTTGTCTTTTTTGGCTTAATAAAAGTTGGTTCAGAGCCAAAAGTAATAGAATATAATGTAAGATTGGGGGATCCAGAAACGGAGGTGGTGCTACCCAGAATTAATTCCGATCTAGTAAATTTATTGGCAAGCGCGGCAAAAAAAGATCTTAAGAATAAAACAATAGAAATCTCAGAAGAATCTGTTTGTACAGTGATGTGCGTTTCTCTAGGATATCCTGAGGCTTATGAGAAATTAAAGGAGATCAAGGGGTTAGATACCATAGATTCCAGCATTGTTTTTCATGCGGGCACAAAAAAGCAAGGCGCCACTATTGTGAGTAATGGAGGAAGAGTATTAGCAGTAAGCAGCTATGGAGTTGATAAAGACGATGCATTGAGAAAGTCGTATCAGTCAATTTCTCAATTGTCTTTTGAAGGATTGAACTTTAGAAAAGATATAGGCTTTGACCTATAAATTACTTCTCTCCTGCCCTGGCATGCTTATTCATCTGGCCAACCCAGTACAAAAAGAATCCAAAACCAATTACTATGAATAATAGATTAGGAATATTTCCTAAGATAGGAAGAATTTGAAATGTCCATTCAAAGAAGTCTCCCAAAGCGTAAACGATATCCTTAACTTGCATTTTTCTAGTTTGGGTCAAAATTAGGTAAAAAGACGAATGCTAACAAAGCTTTTTAACAACATTAGTTTAGCCTCATTGGCTCATTCCTTTATTTTTCAAATTCTTTGGATAATAATGGTGTTGAATATCGGTTTTGATCAAGAAGTTTTTTTGCTAAAATTTGTTGAAAATGAGGTGTTTGCATCAAAATATTTGTTCTACACTCTAAGCATAATAATTTTACCTCTCTCTTCCTTTGTTCTAAATAGTGCCATAAATTCTTTTGGTGTCTGGCGGTCTAATTACTTTATCACAAGCATTCTGACTGTATTTTGGACTTTGTTTTTAAGCTTAGAGCCTACTTTTAATACTCTTTTGCTTATCGCGATATTCACTTGGTTTGCGGTCCTTCTGCTAAAAATCTATTCTACAGAAAACTGCTATTCTTTAGTTTTTGATTTAGCTTTCCTTATCGGTTGCGCGACTCTCATAAATAAGGAGAGCTTAATACTTATGCTAATCTTATATCTAGGGTTGACAGTTTTTAGGCGAATAGGAATTAGGTACTATATCATTCCGATTTTAGGATTAGGCGCTGCCTTAAGTGTCAGTTGGGGAATCAGTTATTTGATCAATGATGTGCCCATTAGTATAGAATCACAATTTGAAGGGTTCTTTGTTTTTAAATTTTCAAGACTCAAGGATCTTAATGTCTTAAATTTGATCCCTTTTGGGATACTATTGGCTATTTCTGTTCCAGATTACCTTAAAATAAATAGAAAGGCTAAGGTTCTAAAAAAGACTTTTATGGCCTTTGTATTCCTGTCAGTAGTCATCTCTCTTTTAAGTTTGTCTTTAGGAATGCTTACCGTAGGAATAATGATTTTCCTTTTGAACTTAGCGATTCTATTAAGTAATAAAATAAGCTATTCAATGAAGTGGTATTTAAAAGATCTTTACTTCTTATTAGGTCTTTTAGCTAGCCTTTTATTAATCCTCTAGCTTTTGCTCTTCAGGTAAGAATAGTGCTTTTAATTCATGAGCATCTTTAGGGTCCATTTTTCCTGCAAGTATTAAAGATATTTGTCTTCTTCTTAAAGCACCTTCGTATCTAGATTTTTCTAAATCAGTTTCGGGTAAGACTGGTGGAACTTGAATTGGATTTCCTAATTGGTCTACCGCAGCAAAGGTGTAAATAGCCTCGTTGGCTTTTATTTTCTTTCCGGCTACAGACTGATCTTCTATATAGACATCAACAAAAATTTCAATACTGGAGTTAAAGGCTCTTGAAACCTTAGCCTCTAAAGTAACTATACTTCCTTGTGGTATGGCTTTATTGAATGAGACGTTATTAACTGCGGCTGTCACAACAATTCTTTTGCAATGACGGTGAGCAGAAATAGCAGCAGCCCTATCCATCCAGCTTAATAGTTGGCCACCAAAAAGATTCTTAAGATTGTTGGTGTCGTTAGGAAGTACAATCTCTGTTAAAATGGTAAGAGATTCTTTGGAAGTCTTGGCTTGCATGTCTATTTATTTAGATTGCAAAAGTATTACTTTGAATACACCCAAGCACCAGAATTGATAGTAGTTTTTATCTCTTTTAATTCTTGCGTGGCTCTTTCTCTAGATTCAAATGACCCAACGGAAACTCTGAAGAAGTTAGAATCGCCTGCACAGATATATGCCTCTTGACCTTTCTTGTTCAGTTGTTCTAAATAATTAAGTGCGTTACTCTTCTCTTTAAAGCTGCCAACTACTAAGTGATATGCCTTAGAAGCAATTACAGTCTTAGCTATAGGAGTTTCAATTTCAGAAGCTTTAGGTTCAGAAATCTCAAGAACTTTAATTGGAGTAGTAGATACTTCTTCTTTAACCTCAATTGATTCAGTAGAATTGTTTGCTGGAACAGAAGAAATATTCTTCTCAGTTGGCTTTTCGCTAATCCACTCTAAAGGATTAAGGTTAGCAACATTGCTAGTATCTAAAGCTTTAGGATTACTAATGATAAAAAGAGCACTAAGTCCAATAAGCGGAAGCATTACAGCTGCGCTTTTTAGCCAAACCCTATTTTTTCTAGCTTTTATTTTTACTTCTGCCTTAACAGTTTTGTGAGTTTCAATAGCCTTGCTAATACCATCTTGAATGCTAATCACACGGCTTAATTCTTCCGCTCTGAAAATAGGAAGACCATAAGATGATAGATCAAAATTTAAATTTATTGCTGGGCTAAATTGAATATTAGATTCGCTATCTAGAAAAAGCCTTCCGATATTTTCAAGAGAAACTTTCTCCTTTCTTTTCAGATGTTTTGACCAGATTTTACACACGTCTCCAATATGAAGCATGGCTGCACGATATGAAATCTTATCAGTCTTAGCGATATAGTTTGCTAGGACTCCATCGTTTTGATGAAGCCTTGCATTGAAGGCAATATTTTTATGGGGTGGCCTCAACATATTTGTAGCCACATTCAATTGTGTGTTTTGCTGACGACTTAAGAACGCACCAAATTCTGGAATTATAATGCATTCGTGATCAAACAAAAGCTCAACTATATATTCTTCTAAACGCCTTTTCATAGTGCAAATTTAAGAAAATGAAAATTAGGATATTCAATTTTATTATCCAACACCATTTTTGCAAGGCTTGATTTTTCAAATGCAGGGAAAGCGAGGTAAATTTAGGGATGAATGATGATGAATTAATGCAATTAATACGGTTAAGTTTTGTGCCTAACTTAGGTTTGGCTAGCCAAAAGAAATTACTTCACTTGGCTGATTCAGAGCCATCTAAGGTTTTTTCTTTAACACGAGAGGAGATCGTGCCCCATTTAAATATTTCGAAAACTCTCTTTAAAGAGCTCCAAAGTCCAAAGCATTTTCGGAGGGCAGAAGAGGAAATGAAATTTATAAAAAAGTACAATATTAATGTCATTGACTGGAAATCGAGCCGCTATCCATATCGGCTAAAGGCTTGCCCTGACGCTCCTTTAGTCCTTTTTACACTAGGAGACTTAGACTTAAATCAGAAAAGGGTAGTCTCTGTAATTGGAAGTAGAAATGCTTCGCCCTATGGGAAAGACTTTTGTGAAGGATTAATCAAGGACTTGCAGTCTTATGGAGTAATAGTAATTTCAGGTTTAGCTTATGGTATTGATTATATTGCCCATAGATCATGCATTGATCTTAATGTTCCAACAGCCGCGGTCTTGGGCCATGGCTTAGATAAAATATATCCTTCAGCACATAAAAAGCTAGCCAATTCCATAGCTCAAGATGGATTGCTATTGACAGAATTCACATCAAATTCAAGTTTTAACAATTTAAATTTTCCTAGGCGAAATAGAATTGTGGCTGGAATTTCTGATGCCGTAGTTGTTGTTGAATCAGCAAAAAAAGGAGGAGCCTTGATTACTGCAGAGATGGCGAGTTCCTACCACAGAGATGTCTTTGCCGTTCCCGGCAATGTTGATTCTAAATATTCAGAAGGATGCAATATGCTTATCAAATCTCATAAAGCTTCACTACTAAGTAGTGCCTCAGATTTAAGCTATATCATGAATTGGAAGGCCGAGAATAGAGGTATTCAAATGCAAATATTTGAGAGTCTCTCTGCCGATGAAGATTTAGTCTATAAGTTTTTGAAATCTAGCCTTGAAAGCAAGCAGCTCGAGTATATTCAATTTAATGTGAATCTTAGTATTAGCAAGCTATTAATAGCCCTTATGAACTTGGAGCTCAAAGGGCTAATAAAATCACTTCCTGGCAAGAAATACAGCTCTAAGGTTTAATCTTTTGTGTAGATTTTGACAGCATTTCGATATCCAATATTGTCTTTATACCAGTCGGTATAGCTAGATCCACTTGAAATTCCCCAGCTTAAAAAATAATTATATGCTTCATCAATTCTTGTTTTCTCTAGCGGATATCTGAAATTATGACTGATGTCTAAACCCCAAGGAAAATTCTGACTGTCCTTGTAGTGTCTACTAGAGCTTGGCTCTGAATTCTACTTCTCCTTGCGCATGCATTAGAAGGAGATGATCATAAATTCATCAAACTTGGAATGGATGGATACCTGAGCAAACCAATCAATTTTGATAAACTTGTTAGTGTTTTAGATAAATTGACAAAAGAAAGCTAGATTCAAAATTACTTATTCGTAATTCTAAATCTAGCTCTAACCTTCTGTATATGTTCGCTTATCTTAGGATTTAACTCTTTTAATAGAACAACCTCTTTCCTTGGTTATTGGGGTTGAAATAGTTTTGCCTGCACTATATTCATCTATTGCGTTCTTTAGGTAGGTTGTTTTAACCTCCTTATTCTTATTCTCAAATCGATCGTCAATAGCACCTTTATAAATCAGCTTCAAATCTTTATCAAAAACAAAAACGTGAGGTGTTGTTTTAGCGCCGATTGCATCAGCAATTTTATGATTTGTATCTATTAAATAAGTGCTTACATAATTGGCTTCAGCGGAATGTTTTTTCATTTCACTAGGGCTATCATCCTTCTCTCTTTTAGCCTCATTACTATTGATCAAAACGGTGTTAAACCCTTTTTCAGCAGCCCAAGAGTTTATCTTAGGATACTCTTCCTCGCTTGCTATAACAAAAGGACAAGTATTACAGCTAAATATCATAATTAAGCCATTTTCACCATTTAAATCTGCTAGGGTATGTGATTTACCGTTAAAGTCATCAAGCTTTTCATTTGCCATTGGAAGGCTGTCTCCAATATTGATTTCGCCAATATTTGTTGTAAATGCAAAGCAAGCTGCAACTGCTATAACTGAGAGTATTTTTTTCATTTTGAATTTTTAAACAGATCTAACCTTTGTTATCTCTGATGATTATTATTGACTAAACGCAGAATTTATCCTTCATGTTTGGTAAATGAAATCGCGAAAGCGAAAAATTACAGAGGAATATTCCCGTGTTTCTTTCTTGGCAAGTTCACAGACTTGTTCTCAAGCATCTTAAATGCCTTAATAAGCTTCTCTCTTGTGTCTTCAGGTTTTATTACCTCATCTATATAACCTCTTGCAGCGGCTCTATAAGGATTGGCAAATATTTTAGCATACTCTTGCTCTTTTTCTAAAAGCTTTGCCTCCGGATTTTCAGCTCCAGCTATCTCTTTCTTGAAGATAATTTCAGCAGCCCCTTTTGCTCCCATTACCGCAATTTCCGCAGTAGGCCATGCAAAGTTCATATCTGCGCCAATGTGCTTTGAATTCATAACATCATAAGCGCCACCGTAAGCTTTTCTAGTAATCACGGTAATTCTAGGGACTGTTGCCTCTGAGAACGCATAAAGAAGTTTAGCACCATTTGTAATAATGGCATTCCATTCTTGATCAGTCCCTGGTAAGAATCCTGGTACATCTTCAAATACCAATAATGGAATATTGAAGCTATCGCAGAATCTTACAAATCTTGCCGCTTTAGTACTACTCTTTATATCAAGAACGCCAGCTAAAAATGCAGGTTGATTGGCAACAACACCTATTGACTTACCCGCTAATCGCGCAAAGCCAACAACAATATTTTCTGCATAATCCTTATGTACTTCTGTAAAGCTATCAGAATCTGTAGTGATATCAATCACTTCTCTTATATCGTAGGGTTGATTAGGGTTTTCTGGAATGATATCATTTAGTTCAGCTCTTTTTTCATTAGCCATTTCATAAGGAACGCTTGGAGCTTCTTCCTCGCAATTCTGTGGCATATAACTCAAAAGATTCTTTAATCCTGTTAAGCATGCAACTTCATTTTCAAAGGTAAAGTGGGTTACCCCCGATTTTGTGGAATGCGCGCTAGCACCGCCTAAATCTTCAGAACTCACTTCTTCATGAGTTACAGTTTTAACTACATTAGGACCGGTAACAAACATATAAGAACTCTTCTCTACCATTGAGATAAAGTCTGTAAGTGCAGGGGAGTAAACTGCTCCACCAGCACATGGTCCCATAATAGCTGAAAGTTGTGGAATTACACCACTGGCTAATGTATTACGATAGAAAATGTCCGCATATCCACCTAAGGATACTACACCCTCTTGAATTCTAGCTCCACCTGAATCGTTTAGCCCGATTACAGGCGCGCCATTCTTTGTAGCTAAATCCATCACCTTGCAAATTTTCTCAGCATGGGCCTCAGCAAGAGAACCTCCTAATACCGTAAAATCTTGAGCAAAAACATAGGTTAATCGGCCATTGATAGTTCCATATCCAGTAACAACACCGTCTCCTAAAAATTTCTGTTTGTCAAGTCCAAAATCAGTACTTCTATGCGTAACTAACATTCCTATTTCTTCAAAACTGCCTTCATCCATTAACAGGAGAACTCTTTCTCTTGCCGTTAACTTTGATTTTTTGTGTTGGGAATCAATTCTTGCTTGTCCTCCGCCTAATTGAGCTTCGGCAATTTTGCTTTCTAGTTCTTGAAACTTATCCATACTGAGTTTTATAGTAAAGGCTTTTCTGCCATTTTTTTAAATTCGAGACAACAAAATAAGGCAATTGTTGCGCAAAAAAAAACTACCCTGATGGAGTAGTTTTAGAATATAATTTTCTCTTTATTTTCTATCAAAAGTCAACTCTGCCTCAACATCAATTGTGAAACTTGGAAAGACTTCATAAGGAATTGTGGTTTTAAATTTTTGGGTGTTTTGCTCATTCAGAAGAACAGTAAAAACCTGATCATCGTCTGAGTCATCAATATCGATGAAGAGTTTTGAATCATCTGATGTTGTTGTCCAAGATCCTTTTCCTGTTTGTGTAATTGGAAGAGGAATAGAATTAGTATCTCCTAAATCAACATTAGCAGTAAAACTGAATAAGTAATTTACTCTATTAGGATTTACACTTAAATCAAATAGACCATTTACATCTGTTCCGCTTCCAGAAAATTGAATTTGCTGAAAAGGATTTTGAGGATCTGGGAAAGTGCCATCAAACTCAACTGCAACTAATTCCCACATATCATTTAATCTTCCTTCATAAGTATAGGTAGAAGAACTGCTGTTACTACTGCCGCCATTATCATTGTCTTTTTTACACGCAAAAAGGCTGGCTGAAAACAGAAGGATAAGGATGAAATTTTTCATTGTTTTATTTTTTTGTGAATATACTAAAGCTCTCGCAAAGAAAATCTGTCGGATGTTGATTTAGAGGGATTTAACAGAAAATAAATTAATTTTTCCGCAACTTCAGCGGGTGATTTAAGCTGATTTGTTGTTTTTAATGAATTAAAACCATTCAAGGCAGGAAATTCAGAGGCTTTTGCATTTCTGATTTCTGCTTGCATTTGTGTGTCAACCACGCCGGGGGCAATGGATAAAAGGTTAATATCAGGTCTTTCTAATTTAATTACACTACTAAGACGATCTAATGCAGCTTTTGAAGAACAGTAAGTAGACCAAGCTTCAATATCATTATTGGCAGCGCCAGAACTGATGTTTAAAATATTGATATTTAGATGATCATATTTATTAATGAAAGAACGCATTAAGAGACTAGGAGCAATTAAATTTAGAGTAAAAAGAGTTTTAATATCGGTAATGCTTTGGTTTTGAAATTTCAAAACAGGACCTATAGTGCCTGCATTATTTATTAGAAAAACATCTTTGACTCCCTCTTTTAAATCAGGGAAAACAAAATTCTCCAACTGCTCTTCGTCTGAGAGATCTATTGAGATAGGAGCAAAGTTCTCCTCTTCTTGCTGAGTAGATCGGCTTAAGCCAAATACTTGATAAGCTTTTGAAAGGAGATTCTTTTTTAAAGCTAAGCCGATGCCTCTGCTGCTTCCTGTAATAAAGAAAACCACTAATTATTTATTTCTATGAATTTGTTAATGTTGGCAATTTTACCGAATACAATAATAATATCATCATCTTGCACAACCTCTTCTGCTGATGGCACCCCAATAATGTGCAATTTACCGTGCTGATCATATCTGAGAAGGGTGACTAAGTTGATTTTATACTTCTCCCTAAGCCCTATGCTCTCTAAGTTTCTATTGGTTATAGCCTTAGGCGCTTTAATTTCAACAATCTCATATTCATCTGGCAACTGCATGCACATTAGAACACTTGGATTCACTAGATTTTCTGCAACGTTATTTCCTACTTCATCTTCAGGTGATAGAATCTCATTGATTCCCATTTTTTCAAGAATTTTTCTTTGCGCAGGCCCTTGGGCTCTGGCAATAATTCTTTTCACTTTCAATTCCTGAAGGATAAATGTGGTCAATAATAGACCTTGAAAATTCTCCCCGATGGCCACAACCACAGCGTCCATATCTTGGATGTTCTGAGACTTTAGAGCTCTACTATCCGTTGAATCAAGGCTTACCGCATAGGCAACCTCATCTTTAATAGCCTCTACTTTATCTACTGATAAATCGATAGCTAATACTTCTGTGTTTTTTTCAGAGAGCTTTCTAGCGATAGCGCTACCAAATTGTCCAAGACCGATTACTGCAAATTTACTTCTTCCCATTTTAAATTTGATTAAGAGCTTGATTTAGGTCATTTACAAGATCGTCCTTATCTTCTATACCAACGCTCAATCTAATAAGTGAGTCTACAACTCCTATTTTTTCTCTTTCCGCTTTAGGGATTGAAGCGTGCGTCATGCTTGCTGGATGGCCAGCTAGAGATTCAACACCGCCTAAAGACTCTGCTAATGTAAATAATTCCATAGCGCCCACAACCTTAATTGCTGACTCTAGCTTAAGGTCCTTAACAGTGAAGGAGAGCATGCCTCCAAAATCCTTCATTTGGTTTTTCGCAATTTCATGATTTGTATGATCATCAAAGCCTGGCCAGTACACCTTGTCTACTTTTTGGTGAGACCTTAAAAATTCAGCGATATGACGACCATTTTCACAATGCCTTTGCATCCTCACATGAAGTGTTTTTATTCCGCGTAAGGCTAAGAAGGAATCCATAGGGCCACAAATTGCTCCAGAAGCATTTTGAATAAAGTATAGTTTTTTGGCTAAATCTGAATTGCTAGTCGCCAATAGTCCCATAACGACATCAGAGTGCCCAGAAATGTATTTTGTTGCACTATGCATTACTATATCTGCACCAAGAGCAAGAGGTTGCTGTAAGTATGGAGTAGCAAAAGTATTGTCAACAGCAAGAATGCAATGGTTCCTTTTAGCAATTTTAGAGACCCTGGCAATATCGATAATGTTCAACATGGGGTTAGTTGGTGTTTCTACCCAAATCAACTTAGTATTAGCTGTTAAATGAGATTCGATATTCTCTGCCTCTTGCATGCCAATAAACTTGAATTTAATTCCAAGGGGTTCAAAAATAGTAGTGAAGAGTCTATATGTACCGCCATACAAATCGTCAGTAGAAACTACTTCATCCCCAGGTTTTAAAATTTTGATCAAACAGTCAATCGCCGCAAGGCCACTACCAAATGCAAGGCCATATTTTGCCCCCTCAATTGACGCTATGCTTTTTTCTAAAGCCGTTCTGGTTGGGTTTGCACTTCTACTATATTCGTATCCTCTGTGCTCTCCGGGACTAGACTGTGCATAAGTGGAGGTTTGATAAATAGGTGGCATTACCGCACCATAGGCAGCATCCGGCATCTGACCTCCGTGTATGGTGAGCGAATTAAACTTTAAATCCTTTTTTGATGACATGCCCATTTTTTTTCAAAGGTATGAAACCAAAGTAGGTCAATAAAAGCTGAGGAGACAATTAAAAGATTTTAATATTGATGCTGAGAATATGAGAATAGGCTAATTTTGCACTTTGATTTCTTGATGAAAAACACAAAGCTTCTTGCGCATTTTGCCTTAATGGCGGTCGCAATCATTTATGGTTTAAACTATATCCTTGCTAAGGATGTGATGCCAGAATTTATAGAGCCGCGGGCTTTTATTTTAGCCAGAGTAGTTGGCGCCACCGCCTTGTTTTGGCTTCTTTCTTTGTTTTTTGAACAAGAAGTTCCTCTCAGAAAAGATTTTATAAGAATTGCAATGTCTGGGTTTTTTGGTGTAGCGGCAAATCAAATGTTATTTTTTGAGGGATTGAATTTGACCACCCCAATTAACGCTTCCGTCATGATGACTATGAATCCTATTATGGTTCTTTTGCTTAGCGCGATTTTTTTAAAAGAGCCTATTAAATTAGCTAGGATCATCGGAATTATTTTGGGTCTATTTGGAGCAATTTATTTAATAAGCAAGGGTAGCTTTAGCATGAATGTTTTTGATTCTGATAATTCTACGGGAAATTTATTGGTGCTTGGAAATGCAGCTGCCTATGCAGCCTACTTGGTTATAGTAAAGCCATTAATGCAGCGTTATAAGCCGCTTACAGTGATTAAATATGTATTCACTTTTGGTTTGTTTTATGTTATTCCAATCGGTTGGAATCAGTTTGAGGCAGTTCAATGGGCCGACCTTCCTTCCTATATTATATTTGAAATAGCATTTGTAGTTGTGTTTACAACCTTCTTTGCTTATTTGTTGAATATTTTTGCATTAAAGACAGTGAGCTCTACCACGGTTAGCTTTTATATTTATTTGCAACCAATCATTACTTCAATAGTTGCTTTAAGTTTAGGAAAGGACCAATTAGGACACATCATATTTATCTCCGCAGGCTTAATTTTTTCCGGGGTTTATTTAGTTTCCTTTTACAAGCGCTAAAATTTTACTTTTGTAGACTATGACAAAACTATTATCAATGACTGGTTACGGTAAGGCCAGCATACAATTAGATTCTAGAAAACTTTCTGTTGAGTTAAGGAGTTTAAACAGCAAACAGATTGATATCAATACTAGAATACCGCAGGATTATAAGGAAAAAGAATCTGAACTCAGGAATACCATCGCCAATGGTTTGCTCAGAGGAAAAGTTGACTATGGATTTTTTGCCGAAAACACTGGTGCAGCTAAAGTTCCTATTTTGAATAAGGAATTGGTATCTCATTATATGAAGCAGTTCAAAGAAGTGCTAGAAGAAAATAACGCCAGCTCTGCTGATCTTTTAGGTCCAATTATGAGGTTGCCTGATGTAATGAGTAACCCTCAAACAGAATTAGATCCTGATGAATGGGCTGCTGTAAAAAAAATAACAGAAGAAGCTATTCAAAAACTTCAGGAGCATAGAGCTGATGAAGGTGCTGTGCTTGAGAAGGAACTGCGGGAGCGTATTGAAAATATTAGAGCAAACTTAAACTTGGTTCCTCAATTTGAAGAAGACAGAATACAAAGATTGAAGGATCGTTTGAAGAGGAGTCTTGAGGAGTTGAGAGAGAAAATGGATGAAAATCGGTTTGAGCAAGAGCTGATTTATTATTTAGAGAAATTTGATGTTACAGAAGAAAAAGTACGTCTAAAAACTCATTTAGATTATTTCTTGGAGCTTATTGAAATTGGAGGTCCCATTGGAAAAAAATTAGGTTTTGTGTCTCAGGAAATAGGAAGAGAAGTAAATACCTTAGGTTCAAAAGCCAACCACTCTGAAATGCAGAAATTAGTGGTTGAAATGAAGGACGAGCTTGAAAAAATAAAAGAGCAATTATTGAATATTCTTTAGATGGCAGCATCAAATTCCAAACTACTCATATTCTCAGCTCCTAGCGGCTCAGGAAAAACAACGATTGTAAGAAATCTTCTTGAGAGAATTTCTAGTCTGGAGTTTAGCATTTCAGCTACAAGCAGAAGGCCTAGAGGAGAAGAGGTAGATGGGAAAGATTATTATTTTTTAAGTCCTAAGGAATTTGAGAACAAAATTTCCCAGCAAGAGTTTTTAGAGTATGAAGAGGTTTATAAAGGCTCTTATTATGGAACTTTAAAGTCTGAGGTAGATAGAATTTGGAATAAAGGACATCAAGTTATATTTGATATTGATGTGATTGGTGGGCTAAACCTCAAGAAACAATATGGTGATCAGGCATTAGCAATTTTTGTGCAGCCACCAAGTATAGTAGAGCTTGAAAAAAGACTAAGAGGAAGAGGAACAGAAACAGAAGATAAAATAAAACAGAGATTGTCTAAAGCAGAAACAGAATTAAGCCTAGCAAGAGATTTTGATGAAATTCTGATTAATGATGATCTTAAAACTGCAGTAAATCAAGCTGAAAGTTGGGTCAAAAAATTTATTGCAGAATGAAAAAAATAGGTCTGTACTTTGGAACCTTTAACCCAATACATATTGGACATTGCGTAATCGCTCAGCATATGTCTGAATATACTGATTTAGATGAAGTTTGGTTTGTTGTAACTCCACATAATCCTGAGAAAAAGAAAAAGAACTTACTAGATGATTTTGAAAGACTTCATATGGTGAATATCGCTATTGAAGATCAATTTAATCTTAGGGTAAGTGATCTAGAGTTTAAGTTGCCTCAGCCTAGTTATACATCTAATAGCCTTGCCCATTTCACTGAGAAATATCCTGAATATAATTTCTCCCTAATAATGGGAGCTGATAACTTAGAGAGCTTTAAAAAATGGAAGAACTATGAGTGGATTCTTGAGAACCATAGCCTATACGTCTATCCTAGAATAGAAAGTGAAGGAGGGGACCTTAAAGACCATCCAAAAGTTAATATTACAGAAGCTCCAATAATGCAAATAGCTAGTACAGATATTAGGGCTGCAATTAAAGATCGTAAAAATGTAAGCTTTATGCTTCCAGAAAAAGTATGGAAGTATATAGATAGCAATCTAATTTATAGGTAAAATCAGAAAAGTACCATTACCTTTAAGCTTTATCGCTTATTGCGTTTAGCCTATGGAAACTTTTTTAGATCGTATTGCAAGTCAGATATTAAATTCAGAAGAAAACCTTAAGGATATTTGTGTTGTTTTACCTAGTCAAAGAGCTGCGGTATTTCTTAAGCGAGCCCTTAAATCTAAACTTGACAAGCCTAGCTTTACTCCATTAATTCTTACAATCGATGAGTTCGTTTATCAATTGGTAGATGATCAAAAGATGGATCATATCAGCCAGTTGATTGAGCTGTATCGTGCAAAGCGAAATGCTAAAATTAGGCCGGAGGAGAGCTTTGATGAGTTTTTAAACTGGGCTCCATTAGCATTAGTTGATTTTAGCGAAATAGATAAATATTTAGTGGATGCTGAAAAAGTCTTGAGCTATTTGGCAGATGTTAAAAGAATTGAAAAATGGAACTTGGAACCAGATTTTGAGATGACTCCATTGATGCAACATTACTTTAAATTTTGGGAGTCTTTAGCTGAGTTATACAAGCGGTTTAATGAGCATCTGCTGCAAATAGGTAGAACTTATTCCGCTAGGGTGTACAGAAAAATAGCACTCAATTTTGAGAACCATTCTGAAAAAATAAAGGAGCTTGCAAAGGAGTTTTTATTCGTTGGTTTTAGCGCTCTAAACAATGCTGAAGAGGAGATATTTCTTAAAATGGAATCAGAGTTTAAAACTCAGTTTTATTGGGATATTGATAAATACTACTTTAAGAATGAGAAGCAAGAGGCAGGAAAATTTCTCAGAGAAAGCAAAATAATTCAACGTCTACAGAATAAGGGAAGCCTTTTGTGGGAAGAGGATTTCTATAGGCAAAAGCCTATGAAAATTGATATTTATGAGCTTAACGGAGCCAATTTAGAGGCAGGGTTAACCAATCAGTTGCTAAGTAAATTAAGTATAAAGGAGCAAGGCGAAACGGCAGTGGTTTTGGCAAATGAGGACCATAGCTTGACATTCTTAAGTAATCTAAGTGCCAAGGTTGAAAAGCTTAATTTAACTATGGGAATGAGCTTGAAGCATTCTCCTTGGAATCACTTTTTTAGTACCCTGATTCAAATGCAGATTGAGGCTGAAACAGCAAAATATAAAGATTCTGAGGGCCGTCCAAAATATTACTTCAAACACTGGGATCGTCTCCTAGGTAATTCAGTGGTTCAATGGATGGGGGAATATGAATTAAGTAGTGCCATAAGGCGGGTTTTACGTGATGGAAATTGGGTCTATGCAAGTTATTCGGATTTAGAAAAGCTGAGTGATAGAATGGAAAAATTCCAATTAAAATCCTTCTTGAATTCGCATCTTGAGCTTGATGATTTTTATAAAAAATTATCAGAATTTGCAGAGAGTTTTTTGGAAAATGATACTCTTTTGGAAAGGAGTAAAGCTGAGCTCTATGGTTTTTTCAAATGCTTCAATCAAATTAGGCTGATCCTCAATGAAGAAGATATTGAGCTGAGCCATAAAACAACTCAGTCTTTATTACAACAATATATTATTGCTGAATCTGTAGATTTAGTAGGTGAGCCATTAGAAGGTCTTCAAATGATGGGCGTTTTAGAAACCAGGCTTTTAGATTTTAAAAGAGTAATAATATGTTCCGTAAACGAAGGCTCTCTTCCTAAGGGAGAGGCTATGAACAGCTTGATTCCGTTAGATGTTAAAAGAGAGTGGGGTTTACCCACACATATTGAACAAGATGCAATTTATGCCTATCATTTCTATAGGCTTTTTCATAGGGCAGAGAATATTACGATCACTTATAATAGTTCTGTTGATGCTCTAAAAGGAGGGGAACCATCAAGATTTATTAAACAGTTGGAGTATGAGTTTAAAGATTATTACCCTCAACTAGACTTGAATAAAATTATCATTGATAGTCAGCTTAAGGAAGACTTACGAGAAGAGCTTCTAATAGAAAAGACACCGGCTATAATGGAGGCGCTTGACGCTTTAGCGGAGAAAGGAATTTCACCTAGTTCCTTAATAGTGCATGAAAAGTCACCCGTAGATTTCTACAATCAAAAGCTGCTAAAGCTCAGGGAGTACGAGGATATTGAGGAGGTGATGGGGAACCATACTTTGGGTACAGCAATCCACAGATTAATGGAAGATCTATTTCTTGCTGAAACGAGTACTCCAGAGAATCCAATTTTTGAGGTCAGTTTGAAAAAACTGGACCATTTGCTAGAAGGCCAGAACCTAGAAAATAAAATGGATTTCTATCTAAAAGAGCAAAACTTAAAAGCTATTCATAGTGGTAAGAATCTCTTAATGAGAGAAGCGGCGGTGGTAATGGCAAGAAAGGTAATAAGCTCAGAGCGTGATCAATTAAAGAAAGTATTAGATAATGGAGGTTCTTTAGATATTATCGGACTTGAAGAGAAACTGGAGAGCTCTATAACTTTAAGTAATGGGAAGAAGGTAAAGTTGATCGGTACTGTTGACAGGATTGACAGCCTAAATGATGAACTTAGAATAATTGATTATAAATCTGGAGCTCTGGAACCTGCTGATTTAAAAATCCCTGATTTTGATACATTATGGGGTGAAAAAGGTAAGCATAAAGCCTTGCAGCTATTGTTCTATGCTATGCTTTACAGCGATACTTATGGAGTGCAAGATTTCACGGCTGGTATTATTGGTTTTAGGAAACCTAGTTTGGGTCTGATGAATTTTCATTTTGACAAAACATTTATTATTGGCTATGAGATTATTGAACAATTTAAAGAAGAGCTAAAGTCTAAGCTAGAGGATATGTTTAATCCATTACTTCCATTTACCGCGTTTCAGGATCAAACAAAAAGTGAAGAAGAAAATGAATATTCCTGAGAGAGAAGATTTACTTAGAGCAAAAGAAAGGCTGGGCTTATCAATCCATAGAACACCAATTTTAAGTTCTACATATTTAAATCATTTAAGTGGTTCAAATCTATATTTTAAATATGAAGGCTTTCAGAAAACAGGTTCTTTTAAGGCAAGAGGTTCTTTAAATTCAGTACTCCAATTAAAGGAGACTCAAAAGACTGTTTGCACTCATTCATCTGGAAACCATGGGCAAGCACTTGCCTGGGCTGCAAATAAAACAGGTAAGAAAGCGGTAATTGTAATGCCAGAAAATGCTCCTAAAGCCAAAGTAGAGGCGGTAAAAAACTATGGAGCAGAGGTCATTTTTTGTGCTCCAAATATGAAGTCAAGAGAGGAAACCGCAAAAAGAATTTCAGACGAAAGAAATGCCGTTATTATTCCACCTTTTGATTTTTTCAATACAATTTGTGGTCAATCCACCGTAGCTCAAGAGATAATTGAAGACTATCCAAAGCTTGATTACATTATAGTTCCAACAGGAGGCGGAGGTCTTTTAGCAGGGACTTCATTGGCTGCAAAATATTTTTCAGAAACAATAAAGGTTATCGGAGCTGAGCCAGAGTTAGCCGATGACGCCTTTAGATCTTTTGAGTCCGGTAAAAGGGTGACAATAAACTCAAGTACCACTATTGCAGATGGATTAAGAACCAGCTTGGGTATTTTGAATTTTGAAATAATGATGAAATTTACTTCAAAAGTTCTTTTATGCTCTGATAAGGAAATAATTGACTCTATGAAATTGATTTACGAAAGGATGAAAATCATTGTTGAGCCTTCATGTGCAGTGGGTCTTGCAGTAGTTTTAAGAAACCCTTCTGAATTCAAGAATAAAAAAGTTGGAATTATTCTTACAGGAGCAAACCTTGATTTAGGAAAATTGCCTTTTTAAATAGTATTTTTGCAGTTATAAATAATCAGTCAGATGAAATTTGGTGTTATAGTTTTCCCGGGAAGTAATTGTGATCAAGATATGATCTATACGCTACGTAATGTTTTAGGGCATGAGGTAGTTGAATTGTGGCATAAGGAGACAGATTTGCAGAATGTAGATTTTATTGTTCTTCCTGGAGGATTTAGTTATGGTGATTATTTAAGAAGTGGTGCTATTGCACAATTTTCTCCAATCATGGAGAAGGTTCAAGAGTTTGCTTCTAATGGAGGCTTTGTCTTAGGTGTTTGTAATGGATTTCAAGTATTATGTGAAGCTGGTCTATTACCTGGCACATTAATGCATAATGATAGCCATAGCTTTATTTGTGAAAACGTATACTTAAAGTCAGCTAATAAAGGAAACTTTATGACCGCTGGTTTAGATTCTTCAAAAGCATATAAAATTCCTATCGCTCATGGCGAGGGTAAATATTTTGCAGATCCAGAAGTTTTAGAGCAAATGGAATCTAACGATCAAATCTTATTCTATTACTCTGATAAGAATGCTGAGGTTACCCCAAAGGCCAACCCTAATGGATCAACCAAAAATATTGCAGGTGTTTGTAATGCTTCTAAAAACGTTTTTGGAATGATGCCGCACCCTGAAAGAGCCGCAGATGAGAATCTAGGTAATTTAGATGGTAAGGAAATCTTTGAAGCGATGTTGAAAGAGATTTTGGCAACTGCTAAATAAAAAGTCCAAACTTTTTTACTCGGAAAACTCGATTAGTTTTGTTCTATACACAGAGAAAATCTGTGATTTAGATACAAAGCCTACGTATTTGCCATTAGTAACAACAGGCAAATTCCATGCATTAGATTTTTGAAATTTCTTCATTACTATATCCATGGTATCCGTCCGCTCAATTGCATCTGGTGCAGGGCTCATTAATTGACCAACAGTAATGGTGTTATACAAATCAGTATCGAACATAATATTTCTAAAATCGTCTAAAAGCAGAATTCCCTTTAGTTCTTCTTCTTTATTCAAAACAGGAAATAAATTTCGCTTACTGCTGCTCACCACTTTGACCAAGTCGCCTAGGCTTAATTCAGGAGAAACCGATTTAAAATTAGATTCAATTACCGCATCAAGATTTAGGAGGGTCAGTATCGCCTTGTCCTTATCATGAGTTATAAGCTCACCTCTTTGCGCCAATTGCCTTGTGTAAATAGAAAAAGGCATGATTTGTCTGGTTACTAAAAAGGAAGTAGCGCTCACAATCATTAAAGGAATGAATAACTGATATCCACCTGTTATTTCCGCTATCATAAAAATCGCGGTAAGCGGAGCATGAAGAACACCGGCCATAAGACCTGCCATGCCAACCAAAGCGTAATGACTAGTTGCTAGAGATCCAAGTTGTAGCTCATTAATAAGTCTAGAAAAAACGTATCCAAGACTAGATCCAATAAACAGAGTAGGTGCAAATACACCTCCAACACCACCTGCACCAATTGTAAAAGATGCAGCAAAAACCTTGAGCATTAGCAGACCAAAGATCATGAGTAAGATCCAGTAAGCGCTATCGCCTGTTTCAATAAAAAAGCATTGCTCTAAAATAGAATCTGTGTCACCATCAAGGATTGCGTTAATAGTTTCGTATCCCTCACCATAAAGTGGTGGAATGATAAAAATAAGCAAGCCTAATAGACCTCCACCAATAACTACCTTATTGGTTTTAGATTTCATTTTGGAGAAAAAGCTGTCAATAGCAAAGTAGACCTTATTGAAATATACTGAGCAAAGTGCAGTTAGGATACCAAGAATCACGAAATAGGGAACTTCAGATACCCTAAAATCATCTATTAAATTAAAGTGAAATAGATAATCATTCCCTTGAAAAAAAATAGAAGTAACGGCCCCAGAAACTGAAGCTAAAAGAAGAGGGATTAAGGAACTAAAAGTAAGGTCAAGCCCAAATATTTCAATCGTAAAAATTATAGCAGCAATAGGAGCATTAAAGATAGAAGCTATAGCGCCTGCCGTTGCACAAGAGATAAGAAGGACTCTTGATTTGAAATTCAAATGCGCTAATCGTCCAATATTTGAGCCGATGGCAGACCCGGTCCCAACAGTTGGTCCCTCAAGACCAACAGATCCTCCAAACCCAACAGTAAAAACAGAAGTAAGAAAAGAGGCATACATCCTATATGGTTTTAGCAAACCGTTTCTTTTGCTGATGGCATATAAAGTAGAAGGAATTCCTTCTCCAACAGGACCTTTAAAAAAGCTCTTTATAAACAAGGCGATTATAATTCCGATTACCGGAAAAACGAAATAATAGAAATTAAAGTAATCTGTGAAGTAACCAGATTGAACCAAATTTTGAATGAAGTGAGTGGTGTTTTTCAAGCTAACGGCTACAAAGCCTGAGATGAATCCTACCACCATGCTAAGGATAATTATCAGCTGCTTTTTTGGAATGTGGCTAGCCCGCCATTCTAAAAGCTGTCGGATATATTTCCTTAAGCGATCTTTCATTTTATGACTTTAACTTTAAACTCAACTCATCTAACTGAGCTGGATCCAAAGGACTAGGGGCATCAATCATTAAATCTCTTCCTGAATTGTTTTTTGGGAAAGCCATGAAATCTCTAATACTTTCCTGTCCACCTAAAATCGCGCTAAGCCTATCAAAGCCAAATGCGATACCGCCATGAGGAGGTGCACCATACTCGAAAGCATTCATTAAAAATCCGAATTGAGCTTTGGCCTCTTCATCTGTGAATCCAAGGACTTCAAACATCTTAGCTTGTAGTTCTTTATCATGAATTCTAATAGATCCACCTCCAATTTCATTTCCGTTAAGGACAAGGTCATACGCATTGGCTTTAACTTTTCCTGGATCAGTATTTAATAAATCTAAATCCTCTGGCCTTGGAGAGGTAAATGGATGGTGCATCGCATGGAATCTGTTAGATTCTTCATCCCATTCCAAAAGAGGAAAATCAAGCACCCAAACTGGAGCAAATTCTTCAGGATTCCTTAGGCCAAGTTCTTCTGCAAGATAGAGTCTTAACTCGCTCAGGGCCTTTCTAGTAGAGTTTAGAGGCCCAGAAAGCACCAGCATTAGATCGCCAGGCTTGGAATCAGCCTTGTCCAGACAAACTTTTAGATCATCATTAGTATAGAATTTATCTACTGAGGATTTTATAGTTCCGTCTTCATTGTTTTTTATGTAGACCATTCCTTTGGCCCCTATTTGAGGTCTTCTTACGTAGTCAGTCAGAGCATCTAATTGCTTGCGACTGTATGATGCAGCGCCCTCAACATTAATAGAGAGCACAGCCTCTGACTCATCAAAAACCTTGAATCCTTTATTTTGTGTTTCCTCAGTAATGTCCACAAACTGCATCCCAAAACGGATATCAGGCTTATCATTTCCGTAGAGTCTCATAGATTCGTCGTAGCTGATCCTAGGAATTGAATCTATTTCAACATTTTTAACAGTTTTAAGAAGATGAAGTAAAAGACCTTCAAAAACAGAAAGAATATCTTCTCTTTCCACGAAAGACATTTCGCAATCAATCTGAGTAAATTCAGGCTGCCTATCAGCTCTTAAATCCTCATCTCTAAAACACTTAACAATCTGATAGTATTTATCGTAGCCTGCAATCATTAATAATTGCTTAAAAGTCTGTGGACTTTGAGGAAGAGCGTAAAACTGTTCTGCATTCATTCTAGAAGGAACTACAAAATCCCTTGCGCCCTCAGGAGTAGATTTGATTAAGTAAGGAGTTTCAATATCAAGGAAGCCTTGTTCACTTAAGAAATTGCGAATCAATAAATTCAGACGGTTTCTAAGGATTAGGTTGTTTTTAAGCGGCTCTCTTCTTAGATCTAAATAGCGATACTTCATTCTAAGTTCCTCACCACCATCGGTATTATTCTCAATAGTAAATGGAGGAGTTTTTGAAGCGTTTAAGATGTGAAATTCTTCAACTTCAATTTCAATTTCACCGGTAGGAATATTTTTGTTTTTTGAAGAACGCTCAATCACTTTACCCTTCACTTGTATTACAAATTCACGACCCAGGACTTTTAGATCATTTTTTAAGTGAGCATTTTTCTCTTGGTCAAATGCCAATTGAGTTATACCGTAGCGATCTCTGAGGTCTACAAAATTCATTCCTCCTAATGTTCTGATTCTCTGAACCCAGCCAGATAATTCAACTTGTTCATTAATGCTGTTAATATTCAGCTCTCCACAATTATGCGTACGGTACATATTCTATCATTTTATAGCGCAAAATTACAAACTCTAGCGGGCTTAACTATCTTTGTAGGCCTTGAAATTTCCTAAAATGCAAATAGAATTATACAGTGATGAGTATTTTATGCGCAAAGCCCTTGATGAGGCTAGCATAGCTCTTGAAAAAGATGAGGTTCCTGTGGGTGCTGTTGTGGTGGTAAACAATAAAATAATCGGAAGAGGTTATAATATGACCCAAGCCTTAATTGATGTTACAGCTCATGCGGAAATGCAAGCTATTACGGCTGCGAGCTCCTATTTAGGCTCAAAGTATTTAAAAGACTGCACATTATTTGTGACCTTAGAACCCTGTTCAATGTGTACTGGAGCTTTGTATTGGTCTCAAATGGGAAGAGTAGTTTATGCTGCAGATGATGAAAAAAGAGGAAGTAGAATTATGGGAGGAAATTACCATCCGAAGACAAAAGTGGAACGAGGTTTGATGTCTATAGAGAGCCAAGAAATGTTACATCGTTTTTTTAAATCAAAACGGTAGAATAAAAGAACAAAATCTGCCTTATTCTGTTGACATTCTGTGGATTAAGTTAAAATTAGCTTTATGGAAACAATACAGATTAATAATTTAAATATCTCAAAATATTTAAAGTGGACTTTGGCAATAGCAGCTATGGTTGGAGTTGTAGATTTATTGCTTTCTTTTAATCAAGGAAGATTAGGAGAAATTTTTACGGGCTACTCTGGCCTTTTCATTTTGGGTCTTTTGATCGCAGCCTATGTTTTTGTAGGATTTCCCATTTTTAGATTTAATTCCAATTTGAATTATTTGAAGATTAAAAGTCACCTGGCCCTTAGTAAGTCCTTAGGTAAAGAATTAGTTATTTCGAGAGAAAATTTGGTAAGCTTTGAGATCGACTCAAGTGGCTTTAGGAAAAAATTAATCGTGTGTTATATTTTAGGGGGCCGAGAGGTGAAGGAAAAGTTTAGCATTAGTTTGTTAAATAATTCTAAGATCAGAAACTTAGCCAAGTCAATGGACATGATTGCGGACCCATCTTCAGGTGATCACCTCTTTATTTAAAATTAATATTGTTTATTGAGGCAATTTATATTCTGAAAGCTTTCAATCCTTAACTTTGCAAAAAATATAATTATGTATCCAGAAGATTTAATAGCTCCAATGAGAGCAGACCTGACTCAGGTGGGCATTCAAGAGGCGCGCACTTCATCAGAGGTTGAAGACTATATAAGTAAAAAAGGAACTACCTTAGTGGTAATTAATTCCGTTTGTGGTTGTGCTGCAGCTAATGCTAGGCCAGCTGTAAAAATGGCTGTTAGCGGGGCTAAGAAGCCGGATCACATGATCACTTCTTTTGCAGGTAATGATGTAGAAGCTGTTAATACTGCAAGAGCATTAATGGCTCCATTTCCACCTTCAAGCCCATCAATTGCTTTGTTTAAGGATGGTCAGTTGGTTCATATGATTGAAAGACATCATATTGAAGGTCGTCAAGCGCAAATGATAGCTGATAATTTAACTCAGGCCTTTGAAGAGTTCTGTTAGAATATTTTTGGCTTAAGGCCGATATTAAAAAGGGGATGAATCAACTTCATCCCCTTTTTTGGTTTTAAAGCCTGCCTATTATAATTAAGTATTCAACTTTTGAAATTAATGCACCCTCAACAGTAGTAATTTCAAAATAATATTAGCCTTAACGGGCCTAAGTTGGAAATGAAGATTTAATCTTCATTCGCTCTGCCTTAAAACCACTTGTTTACCCTCAGACTCATATTATAGCTTATTTTAAGCTAGATGAATTTGTGAAAATATGTTTAATGTGATACTGAATTAAACCATCAATCGGTTTCTGGACAATTTTACCAAGCTTTAAGTTAGCATCGCAAAGGGCGCTTTTTAATAGGTCCCTGAAATGGTATGCTATACTTCCTACAAAATGTATTGGTAGATTATGTATGTTCTTATAACACAATACATGAATATCAATAAATTCTTTAAAACCTTGGTAAACAAGGTCTTTTATGAAAGGATTATTTTTGTGTTTGTCTGCAAAAGGTGCAAATTTACCTAAATATACATTGGCGTTGGGCCTGGCATAGACATTAGATATTATTGAGTCTTTAGTAGAGTCAAAGGTTTTGGCAAAATCTTCAGATAAATCAAGAGGCATTGTCTTATATAAAAAACTAGAAATAAGCTTTTTCCCAATTTGGCTGGCACTTCCTTCATCTCCTAAAACATAACCTAAAGCTGGCACTTCTTCATTCACCTTTTTTCCATCATAATAGACAGAGTTTGAGCCCGTTCCAAGAATGCAGCTCACACATGGGCCTTCTTCTTCAAGCGTAGAATAGACACAGGCAAGTAGGTCATGATCAACAGAAATTTTCGCGTTTTTGAACACTGAGGCCAATCCTTCCTCAACAATCGCATTTAAGCTTTGTGATGAGCACCCTGCTCCATAAAAGTAGACTGCAGTTATCTTGTCGGCATATAGGTTAACCTCTCTCACCATCGATAACTCTCTTGAAATTAATTGAGATGAATGAAAATACGGATTGAACCCCATATGTTGAAAGCGGCTAATCTCTTGCCCTTCATTATCTAATATTACAGCGTCACATTTTGTACTACCGCTTTCAGCAAGATAGATCATAAATATTATTTAGAGGCCTAAAAATTTAAGTGCCATATCGCTTAAACGAGCTGAGTATCCAGCTTCATTATCATACCACCCAATAATTTTAACTAAAGACCCGTTTGTACTTGTAAGTTTAGAATCAAAGATACAGCTGAA
This sequence comes from uncultured Schleiferiaceae bacterium, assembly GCA_965661265.1. Classification (GTDB taxonomy): domain Bacteria; phylum Bacteroidota; class Bacteroidia; order Flavobacteriales; family Schleiferiaceae; genus CBFIDE01. The sequence continues at coordinate 152,941 of CBFIDE010000003.1, forward strand.
TTTGTTTCCAATGATATCTGATGAAACTAGAGGATCTTCAGAATATTGAAGAACTCCTTTTAAATCAGTTAAAGAAGCCTCTTTCATGGCTTGGTTAATCTGATCTTCACTAACTTCTCGAGTTAGTTCAATTGTTAAATCTGTTACAGACCCACTTGGTGTAGGCACTCTCATGGCCATTCCTGATAGTTTGCCTTCAAGCTGAGGCAATACTTTGGCAACAGCTTCTGCTGCACCTGTTGTAGTTGGAATTATATTTACCGCAGCAGCTCTCGCCCTTCTGAGGTCAGAATGAGGTGAGTCTTGTAATCTTTGATCAGCTGTATAGGCATGAACAGTAGTCATATATCCTTTAACAATTCCAAACTTCTCATCTAAGACTTTGGCCATAGGTGCCAAGCAATTAGTGGTACAAGAAGCATTGCTTAGAATGACATCATCAGCCGTAATTTCATGATCGTTAACACCTAAAACAATTGTTTTTACTCCAGCTTTTGCAGGGGCACTTAACAAAACTTTTTTTGCTCCTGCCGATATGTGTTTCTGAAGTCCATCTAAATCTCTAAAGATTCCTGTACATTCTAAAACTAGATCAATATTTAAATCTCTCCATGGAAGATTTTCAGGATTTCGTTCGGAGAACAAATGGATATTACTCTCATTTACTTTTAGTTTATTTTCTTCGAGACTTACAGTTCCTGTAAAAGGACCATGTACGGAATCAAATTTTAATAAATGAGCTAAAGTTTCTGTATCGGAAAGATCATTTATCGCAACTATTTCAACTTCCTTACTTTCAATAAGATTTCTAAAGCTTAATCTGCCGATTCGGCCAAATCCGTTGATGGCTATTCTTTTCATATTATGTAGATAAAATTTTACTGATTCGCATTAATTCTGGGTCTAATTGTGCTTTTTTGTTGATTGCATCATCAAAGGAAACAAAGCGAACATTGTTGTTCTCAATGCCTGCCATTACACAGCTTTTATTATTCAGCAGACCTTCAACTGCGGCAACTCCCATTTGAGAAGCCATTATTCTATCATGACAACTTGGAGAACCACCTCTTTGAAGATGACCTAGAATTGTAACCTTACTTTCAATTTTCGGAAATCTCTTTCTAACCTCTTCAGCAATAAAAAAACTATCTCCCAGTTTATTGCCTTCTGCAACCACCACAATTTTATTCGTTTTATGATTTCCTTCCGCTTTCGATAGTTCTGAAATGAGATCCTCGAAGGGAGCGGTTTCTTCAGGTAAAATCACATCTAGTGCTCCACTGGCAATTCCTGTCTTCAGGGCAATAAAACCTGAGTCACGGCCCATAACCTCTACAAAGAACAATCTGTTGTGGGATTCAGCAGTGTCTTTAATTTTATCAATACATTCAATTACAACATTAGTAGCGGTATCAAATCCAATGGTGAAGTCTGTTCCAAACAAATCATTATCTATAGTACCTGGAACCCCAATTACAGGAATGTCAAATTCTTCTTGAAAAATTAAGCCTCCGGTGAAGCTTCCGTTTCCGCCAATAATTACCAACGCATCAATTCCAGCTTTTTTTAAGTTAGAATAAGCCTTTTTTCTGCCTTCGTAAGTTCTAAATTCTTCAGATCTAGAGGATTTTAAGATAGTGCCTCCTCTATTTAAAATATTCTTGACAGATCTAGCAGTAAGTTCTACAATTTGATTTTCAATTAGACCCTGATAGCCTTCAAGAATACCTACTACCTTCTTATCATAGAAAGCGGTTGTTCTGACCACAGCTCTTATGGCTGCATTCATTCCTGGAGCATCTCCTCCAGAAGTTAGAACTCCTATTGTATTGATTGTTTTGCTCATTTTGTATTGCTCCTTACAAACTTAGTGTAATTTTTACACCAAATAAAATTAGTGTATTTTTATATTTTATTAGGAATTAAAAAACCGTTTAAACGGCTAAATGAATCTTAATCCAAATTTTTCAGTAGACTGTGTGGTCTTTGGTTTCGACTCTAAGAAATTAAAGGTGCTTCTTATAGAGCGAGAATTAACAGGCTCTAATTTTCAGCATGCCCTACCTGGAGATTTGATCACTGATCAGGAAAGCTTAAATGAAGCGGCAAATAGGGTTTTAGAAGAGCTCACTCATTTAAAGGGTATCTTCCTAAGACAGCATAAATGCTATGGACATCCAGACAGAGTCAAGGATATTAAGGACATTGAATGGCTTCAAAATATCAGAGAAAAACCGCAAGCTAGGGTAATTACTCTTGCTTATATAGCTTTAGTTAAGCTGAACGATTTTAAACCTAAGGCCTCTTCTTTTGCGCATAAAGTAGAATGGTTGGACGTTGAGGATCTTCCAGATTTGGCTTTTGATCACAATCAAATTGTCACTGAAGCACTTGAAAGCCTACGTCAGGATTTTGAGAATAGAAAAACTGGTTTTGAGCTTCTTCCTGAAAAGTTTACATTTTCTCAAATTCAAAAGCTCTATGAGATTATTCTTGGTAGAGAATTAGATAAAAGAAACTTTAGAAAAAAAATTCTTAAAGAAAAGCTCCTTATCCCTACTGATGAGAAGCAATCAGGAGTAGATCATAAGCCAGCACTTTTATATAAGTTTAACAAATCAGAAGTACTTTAGTTATAGGCAAGTGAATACCTATAAAGCTAATTCCATTTTAAACATATCTTTGCCTTTCAATAAAATCTGTTTAGGCAGTAAATTATGAAATACTTCTGGCGAATTTTAGCCTATGCCAAGCCCTATAGATCAAAGGCGGTTACAAATATTATATTCAACTTTCTAACTGTTGTTTTTAGTCTTGTGAGTATCACACTCGTGGTACCCGTTCTTGACTTAATATTCAACACAGAAACAGAAGTTGTAGCTCCTCCAGTTTATGATTCGGGCTTCATTGATTATGCCAAGGATTATTTTAATTACGAGGTATATATAAGAGTAGTTGAGATGGGACAAGAGACAGCTCTTCTATATGTATGTCTGCTGGTAATCATAGCCTTTTTTCTAAAAAATTTAACGAGGTACTTAGCCATGTACTCAATAACTCCCCTCCGAAATGGAGTAACAAGAGATTTAAGATCTGCATTACATAGAAAGATACTAGAATTGCCTATTTCATATTTTGGAGAAAAAAGAAAAGGAGATATTATTAGCAGAATGACCACAGATTTAAAAGAAATTGAGTGGTCCCTATTAATGACCTTGGAGTTGGTGTTTAGAGAGCCGATTATGATTTTGGGTAGTCTTGGGATTCTGCTTTATATGAGTCCAAAACTCACTTTATTTGTCCTTGTATTATTGCCCCTAGTGACGATCGTAATTACATCTATCGGTAAAAGTCTTAAAAAATCAAGCAGTAAAGCCCAGTCAAAGTTAGGGGAGCTGATGTCTATGACTGAAGAGAGTGTGTCTGGATTAAAGGTTATTAAGGCATTTAATGCTGAGAATCTAAAGCGCTCTACTTTTCAGAAATCAATAGATCAATATTTTGGATTGATGAATTCTGTAATGAGGAAGAACGACTTGGCATCGCCTTTATCTGAATTTCTTGGAGCGACTGTTATGGCCATGGTGATTTGGTTTGGAGGTAGCCTAGCGCTAACAGGAGAGGGTTTAAGCGCAGGAGAATTTATAGCGTATGTATTGTTTTTTTATCAAATTATCCCGCCAGCAAAAGCCCTTAGTAAAGCGTCTTATCACATTCAAAGAGGTAATGCCGGGGCAGAAAGAGTTTTAGAAATTTTAGATGCTGAGAATAGTATTAAAGACGCTAGGAATGCTACACTTATAAGTGACTTTAAAGATTCTGTAGAGTTTAAAAATGCTTCATTTTCATATGGAGAGAAACGTGTGCTGAATAATATTGATCTTAAAGTGACCAAAGGTAAAATGCTTGCTTTGGTAGGTCAGTCCGGGGGAGGAAAAACAAGCTTGGTAAACCTAGTTCCTAGATTTTATGATTTGTCTGAAGGCAGTTTAGAGATTGATGGAAAAAACGTTAAGGGTTATAAGTTAAAAGATTTAAGAAGTCTGATGGGTATTGTCACCCAGGAATCCTTGCTTTTTAACGGCTCTGTTTTTTATAATATCGCATTAGCGAAACCCCAAGCTACCATAGAAGAAGTAGAGAGAGCAGCAAAAATTGCAAATGCTCATGAATTTGTGAAGAAACTTCCTGAAGGATACGCTACTAACATAGGAGACGGTGGAATGAAGTTGTCAGGTGGTCAAAGGCAGAGGTTGAGTATCGCAAGAGCAGTATTAAAGAACCCACCAATTTTAATTTTAGACGAGGCCACTTCTGCATTAGATACCAATTCTGAAAAACTGGTTCAGGACGCGCTTTTTAAATTAATGCAGAATAGAACAAGTTTGGTAATCGCACATAGATTGAGCACTATTCAACATGCAGATGAAATCATTGTGATGGACCAAGGAAGGATAGCTGAAAGAGGAAATCATCAGGAGTTGATTGATAAGGGTGGTATTTATACCAAATTAGTAGAAATGCAAAAGTTTGATTAGTGGAAAAGATAGAGCACATTGGAATTGCCGTTAAGAGTTTAGAGATATCCAATAAGATATTTGCAGAATTGTTTGGAGCAGAATCCTATAAGCAAGAGGAAGTTGAAAGTGAAGGTGTCAAAACTTCTTTTTTTCAAGCCGGCCCAAATAAAATTGAATTGCTAGAAGCCACCAATGAAAACAGCCCGATTGCCAAATTTTTAGAAAAAAAAGGAGAGGGAATACATCACATAGCTTTTGCGGTTAGTGATATTAAATCAGAAATGAAACGCTTGTCAAACAGTGGATTTACCTTATTAAATGAGGAACCAAAAAAAGGGGCAGACAATAAATGGGTGGCATTTTTACATCCAAAAACTACGAATGGTGTTCTGATAGAACTTTGCCAAGATCGCTAATTTTATCACTTTCAGGCTTGAAGTGCCAAGTTTTAAAGCCAAGTTTCTCTGCCGCAAGAATATTATCTTCTCTATCATCAATAAATAAAGAGTCCGCTGATTTTAGGCCTTCTTTTTTCAGAATATTTTCAAAAAAATTAGCTTTGGGTTTCCTTTTTTCTTGCTCATAACTCAAGTGAATCCCCTTAAAACAAGCCATAAATTGCTTATAGTTGAAAGGCCCTGTTTTCTCTTTGATTGCTTTTATGTGGATAGGGTTAGTATTGCTTGCTAAATAAAGAGAATATAATTTTTGGGTTCTTTTTAAAAGTCTAATATCCTCAAGATCAATTTCACCAAGCATAGAATTCCAAGCATCTTGAATGTCGCACTTCATGATTCTGTTTGGAGTATGCTCCAGAAAGAAATCGTAGAATTCTTTTTCAGAAATTTCAGAAATTTCAAATCCATTAAGAGTGTTTTTAAGTTCTTTTGTGTCTGCGCTTAGCGCGATTTTTTCAAAAGCTGAATGTGCTTTTTGCTCGTCCGCCGGAATTAGAACATTTCCAAAATCAAAAATGATATTCTTAATCATAAAATATTATTTAGCCCACGAAAGTCGGTATTTTCTATGGAAAGGAATAATAAATGAGATGAAGTAAGGAAATTATTCTTAACTTGAACAAATTATATCAATAGGTCGATTGAAATTTGGTTCTGATTACAGGTCGTTTTTCCGATTGACATTGATAATTACAATTAATCATTTATTTTGTTCACATGAAAAGAATTTTATTCGTTCTAACAATCTTAGGACTGTCTCTTGGGTCATTTGCCCAGACAACTGCTCCTTTTACCCAGGACTTTACTGGAACAAGCATCCCAACGGGATGGACCAATACTTCCTCTAGTACAAGTACCAAT
>CBFIDE010000004.1:0-147347 GCA_965661265.1 uncultured Schleiferiaceae bacterium
TCGGTGGATGCTAAATGGTAATTCATTTCATTACTACTATACACGCCTAAAACAAACCTGATATCTTGCCAGATTCATCTATGTCAATATTCTCTGAAGCTGGATGTAAAGGCAAGCCAGGCATGCGCATTATACTTCCCGCGATAGGAACTAAAAAGCCTGCCCCTGCTGCAATTTCAATTTCTCTAATTTGTAGATTGAAATTTTCTACAATATTTCTTTTCTTGGCATCATCTGAGAATGAATACTGAGTTTTTGCCATGCAAATTGCCAAATCTTCTAAGCCAAGTTTTTCTATTCTTCTTAAATCAACTTGAGCCTTTGCAGAATACTCAACGCTTTGAGCACCGTAAATTTCCTTAGCAATGATTTCGATCTTTTCCTTTACTCCTTGATTAAGATCATAAAGAGGTTTGAAATTACTTTCATTCTTAGCTAGGGTTGCCACGCAAAGCTCCGCTAATTCAATCGCTCCCTCTCCTCCTTTTGCCCAAACTTGAGTGTCGGCTGCATTTATTCCAACTTCAGCGCACAATTCCTTTAGAAGATTAACTTCAGCCTCTGTATCATCCTTAAATCTATTGATTGCAACAACAGGCACAATTCCAAATTTAGAGGCATTATCTATATGCTTCTTTAAATTTGCAAAGCCAATCTTAAGAGCTACTAGGTCTTCATTCACAAGTTCATTTAACTCTTTTCCACCATGATACTTCAAGGCTCTTACAGTAGCCACTAAAACTATAAGCTCAGGATTCAAGCCTGCCGCTCTTGATTTAATATCCAGGAATTTCTCTCCTCCTAAATCAAATCCAAAGCCAGCTTCTGTCACCACATAATCTGCCATATGCAAACCTAATTTTGTAGCAATGGCGGTATTTGTTCCTTGAGCAATATTAGCAAAAGGACCTCCATGAAGCAATGCCGGATTGCCTTCTAAGCTTTGAACCAAATTGGGTTTTATGGCATCTTTTAATAAACTGGCCATAGCGCCTTCTGCTTTTATATCTTTGGCGTAAACCGGCTTTTTATCGTAAGTGAAACCAACAAATATTTTCCCTATTCGATTTTTCAAATCTTGAATGTCTGTTGCTAAGCAAAGAATAGCCATAAGTTCTGAGGCAGCAGTAATATCAAAACCTGTTTCGCGCGGCATTCCATTTCCGGCACCTTGTCCTATTGTAATACTTCTTAATGCCCTATCATTTAAATCCATAACCCTTTTCCAAACCACAGACTTAGGGTTCAAATTAAGATCAGTATGATGATTCACTTGATTGTCAATTAATGCTGAAAGTAAATTATGAGCTTTCTCCACAGCAGAAAGGTCGCCGGTGAAATGTAGATTAATATCTTCCATTGGAATCAATTGAGCATTTCCACCTCCGGTTGCTCCACCCTTCATTCCAAAAACAGGTCCTAGACTAGGCTCTCTCAATACAGCTAAGGAGTTATTCCCCAACTTCATTAGACCATCATTTAAACCTACACTCACCGTAGTTTTTCCTTCTCCTGCCGGAGTAGGATTAATGGCCGATACTAAGATTAGTTTTGAGTTCTTTTTGGCGGGTAATTCTTTGATAATCCTCTGATAGTCTAATTTGGCTTTATCATGGCCATAAGGCAAATAATGATTTTCATCAATCCCGAGCTTGGCGGCTATTTCTTTAATCGGTTTTGGGCTATACTTCTGAGCAATTTCTAAATCAGTCATCTTTTCATTTAAGCTATAAAATTAGCAGCTTTTATTGAAATAATTCGTGTTTTAGGCTTTCCTTTTGGCCTTCCGGCGATATTAATTCTATCGCTTTAAAAATACCTTAGGGTAATTAAATGAATAGCTCTCCCCATTTGTAAAGTCAATCTCAATCGTAAGTTTTAATGAATCTACATCACTTGAGGGAAGCTGATCTAGAATAAAATCTTCACCATAAGACCGTGCAAAGTCACTATCTTTAATATAATCCTGAACATTGAGTTGAGTCAATCTTACCGTATTAAATAATAAATAATCAGCCACATCAGATCCGGCAGGGTGAGTAGAATCATACTCAAACGCACTTATCAACCTTATTGCTGAATAACGCTCAGATTTAACTCCACTTTCTCCGTTCATAGCACATGAGCAAGCGTATGCAGAAGACCCCCAATTAAAACTTGGTTTGGAGCATTCCGTTTCAGAAATATAATTAATTGAATAGGCTAAATTCATTCTTATTCCATGATTTAGATCTAAGGTATCTCTCTGCGATCTTGGAGATCCATTTGATGTGATATAGCCTGACTCAATCCCAAGAATATCAATATATAAACCCTGAACTGGAGAGCAATTGCAGGGGTTCAACCAATCGCAAGCAGGAATCCCGATAAGGATTAAACCAATAAAGAAAAGTTTATACTTTCTCATGTCCTAAACAATTAATCCTCCAATAAGATTGGAAGCGCTATTTTTTCAGAATCAACACTTTCAACAATTACGAAATATTCTCCTGATGGTTGGCAAGACAAATCCAATTTATGCTTTGATGTTGGAGAAAAGCTAAAAGAACTTACTAATTGACCACTCAAGCTGATTAGCTGAACACTTTTAAACGGCTCCCTTTCACTTTCTAATGTCAGCATCCCTGAACTAAGGTTAGGATAAAGTTTATAGGTCATATTCATGGTTTCTTGATCAGAAAAATAGAAATAGTCATAGCATTTAGAAGTATCAATACACTCTCCTCTTTGAATTACAACAGCCACTTGAAGTTTAGCTGCCATAAAAAACTGCCGAGTATTGAATAAGGTCGAATCAATTGGCTTCATACTAGCGCAATCAATCCATAAATAGGAATCCATAGAATCGGGCGCAAGCCACAAAACTGCATCAGAAGTATCGATTACCGCAGAAATACTGTTAATTTTAAGATCTAAATAGCAGATAGAGTCACAGCCAGCACTATCTTTAGCAAAATGATGATAAAAGCCAGATTGATTGAAATTTAGAGCTGCTTTATCCCAATAATAGGCTTCGCAACTTTTAATTCTAATAGTATCTGATTGAAGTGATTCATAAATAGCACTTTTAGCATTGAGCTTTCCATACCCCCAATCAAAATTAGGAACTGTACTTGTAAAAGCATCTGCTCTTGCACTTGATTCAAAAATCCTTTTTACTTGAAAAGGATCCAATTCCGGACATGCCTCTAACATCAAAGCTATGGTTCCGCTCACAATGGCAGTTGAAAATGATGTTCCTCCCTCAAAACCAAAATAGTAGGTTCTCCCTGCAATCTGAATAGAATCCGTAGCTCTATTCTTGGCAGAATTATCATAACTATTAAGGGATGATCGAATGGAATTTCCAGGCGCAACAATTTCCGGCTTTAAACGACCGTCAACACTAGGGCCTTTGGAACTACGCGCCTCTAAATCACCAATCAAGCCAGGCCTTTGCACTAGCTGACCATTTCCTATTGTCCAATGTAAGGTAGAATTTGAGCTCCCAACCGTTATTGCTGCATTTGAATTTGCTCCTAAATCCGAGATAGTATAGGAAGAATTGCCATCATGAAAAGTATTCAAACCATAATTAGTAAACTGGGCATTTCCTATATGATTAGTCCAAGCATGTATTTGTGCCGAATGGGATTTAATCTCAAATACGATATTCTTTCCAGCGGGCAGCTTATGCCCCAATTGATCAAAAGAAATCCATGTTTGAGGCTTATAATTCAATGGGTCCTTTTCTAAATAATAGAGGACGTTGAAGGTGTCGGAGACTCCACCAAAATCATAGCTGAAGGATTGACTAGTGAAAGAGAAGGAGCCTAAAGGTATATTAAATGGATGCATCCAGAGGCTTGAAGTGTCAAAACTCTCATTCAAAGAATCCCAAATACCTACTCTTATTTCGTATCTATCTATGGTATCCAAACCCCAAAAATCAGCAGTAACTCTTGAGTTATTAGGCCTATCCAGACTTAAGCCCGTTCTAATTATGCTGTCTGTTGGGCTAAATGACTTTTCCAAATGAACTTTTTGATCACCTAGGTTTGAAGCACTACAGACTATAATTCGACCAGGTCCAGACACACTATCAATATAAGTGTCTAAAGAAGTCGTTCCATCATGAGGGCCAATGGGATTTGCTAAACTTAAATTAATCACACAGGGCAAACCCAAACTGTCTGCCAAATTAAAAACATGCTCAATTGCATATTCAATTTCTTTGGGCCCAGAACCCTCTACTGAGACTAGGGCTATTTTGGCCAAAGGAGCAATTCCTCTAAAATGATTTCCCAAACTAGCTCCTGCACCTGCTATTATATTAGCCACTTGTTGACCATGTGAGTAATTAATTTTATCTGTTTGCAAGGCCTGAATAAGAGTTGGATTAGAATAATAAAAGCCAAATGGTGGGCTAGAATTAAGCACCTTATTTTGATTCCAATAAGAAATGATTCTGTAATTGGCTATGCCGCTTGTGTCATACCAGACCGGGCTATTAAAATCAAAACCATAGTCTATTACACCGATAAGCACATCTTTACCACTATAATTCTTAAGAACAGAATCCTGAGATAAGGAGTCTAGTCCTATTATTATTTTAGAAGTATCAATTTTTGAGAAAACCAAAATTTTATTGCTGCAAGAAGGAAAAGGAAATGATGCATTACTCTGAGTAGAATATACAACTAAGACCAAAACAATCAGACTAAATACTAATACTGGTTTTCTTAGATTTTTAAGCACTCTGATCATATCAAAGGTTAGGGTAACAAGTTAAGGAAAAGAAACAAAAAAGCCCGTCATCTTAATGACAGCCTTTTAACTAAGGAACTCACCCTAACTCTAATTAATAAAGAACCTCAGATTTTTGTTTCGCTAGATTGGTGTTCATATTAAGATCTACGATCTTGATTGCACCAGGAATTACAAGAATGTTGCTTGCGTATCTGAATCTATTAGACCCATTAGTTACTTCAACATCATATAGGCCAGCTACAATTTCATCTAGAAAAAGAACCCCATATTCATCAAGCTTATGGAATGTAACCTCAGAAGTTTCCTTATTAACTACTCTTACTTGACACTCCTTGATTTCCTTTGTAGAAATACTACTCACTACTAGTCTTAGTCCAGAGTTTCCTGCTTGAGCAGTTGATACTAAACTTAAAAGACTCATAATTGCGATAATAATAAATTTGCTATTTTTCATAATGTTTGTTTTTGAATTATTGACAGGACAAATGTTTGATTTTGAGGCCGCTTGGACAAAAGTAGTACTACCTCTTCTGAAAAAGGAGTATAAATACCGACTAACACAAAAACTACTCATTTTAAGACAGTTAAACCCTAGCTCAATTCTATTTTATTAGTTTTGAGAGATAACCAATTAAACAATTATGAAAATCATTAAAACATTAAGCTTATTATCAATTGTTCTATTGATAGCATGCCAAGAAAACATCCAGAACTCAAGGTAATCATGCTCAGCATGAATAATAGCACCAAGCATATGCTTGAATTTGTGGAGGAAGGTGCGAATGCTTATTTACTAAAAGAAACTAGTCCAGATGAACTTGAGGAAGCTATTCAACAAGTTATGAGCAAAGGCACTTATATTAATGAAAATCTCTCCGAGGCTTTTTTCAATTCATTGCAAAAAAAACGAAAGTCAAAAGGCCTTCTCTACTGAGCTCAGCAGTAGAGAAGTTGAAGTTTTGCAGCTTATTTGTGAAGAAAAGACAAATGCTGAAATTGCCGAAATGCTATTCCTAAGTAGTAGAAGAGTAGAAAATCATAGAAGGCATTTATTAGAAAAAACAGATTCTAGAAACACTGCAGGTTCAGTTAAATACGCCATTCAAAAAAACCTTATTTAATTATTTCTTGGCTGGAAGATATTCTAATAGCATATCCTCATGATCCATTTCAAAATTCTCACCAAATCTCTCTAAATTTTTACTAAACTTCTCAAGATCCTTTTTAGCATCATCGTATTCATCTTCTTCAATAAATCTATTGGATAATATTTCAGTCAATGGATACAATGTCGTCTCTACCTCTTCGCTAAAATCTTCTAAGGTTCTTTTTACGTTTTTATATAGAAAATCATCCCCTTCAAAACCTTCATAATCCTCTATAATTAGTAAAGAAGTTCTAATGGCTCTTGCTGTTTCATCTACTATAGTTTCTACAGTATCAAGATTGTCATTTTCAACCGCCTTAACAAGGTTGAGCATATTTATATAAGGAACATAAAAAGCCTTCCTCATATCTTTCGAATAGTCATTAGCTTCATCAAAACTAGTGATTCTTTTTGCAGTCTCTATATCCTCTTTAAAATTAAGCTCATGTAGTTTGGAGAAATAATCCATTGCAGCTTCTATCTTATATAGACCTTCGTAATAATAGTCTTCTGCAGCCTGAAGGGTATCATAATAGTAGTTCAGAGTGTCTAAGTTTCTAGTCATACCCACTCTCATACTGTCAGCGCACGCAAAATTTCCGTTAAAAGCAATGAGCATATAATCTAAGCCTTCAATAAATTCTTTTTGGAGCAAGTCACTATCTGCATAAGGACCTACTCTTTCTATAGTAACCTTAGTATCATTTAACTGAGAAGCCACTAACTCTCTATACTTATTTACTCTACGTGGGTCGCCACCCTTCAAAGATCCCTCTAAATACAAAAGATCCTTTTTATTGATCTTACGCATCTCATTATAGAAGTTCTTATAGTAGCCTTTAGGATCATTATTTGTTCTTTGGGCTGCAGCAGCAAAAGAAATTATCAAGCAAAGAAAAAGAAGGTTGAGGTGTTTCATATCATTATGTTCTGTTACAAATATAAGGGTATGGATGAATAAAAAAAGCCCCTAAGGCAAAATGCTTTAGGGGCTCTATAACTAATTCAAAGAATTTACATCATTCCTGGCATTCCTCCACCCATTCCGGCTGGCATTCCACCTCCACCATCATTTTCACTTGGAATATCTGTAATAGTAGCTTCTGTAATTAAAAGCATACCCGCAACAGAAGATGCATTTTCTAAAGCCACTCTGGTTACTTTTGTAGGATCAATAATACCAGCTTGAAGCATATTCTCATACACCTCAGTCTTGGCGTTAAATCCAAAGTCATCCTTTCCTTCTTTCACTTTGCTTACAATAACAGAACCTTCAAGGCCTGCATTATGAACAATCTGACGTAAAGGCTCTTCAATTGCTCTAGCGATAATCTGAGTACCTGTGGTTTGATCATCATTATCACCTTTCATGTTTTCAAGAGACAAAGCAGCTCTTACCAAAGCAACACCACCACCAGGAACAATCCCTTCTTCAATGGCCGCTCGTGTAGCAGCAAGTGCATCATCTACTCTATCTTTTTTCTCCTTCATCTCAACCTCAGAAGCCGCTCCAACATATAAAACAGCTACTCCACCTGCTAATTTTGCAAGTCTTTCTTGAAGCTTTTCGCGATCATAATCAGAAGTAGTACTTTCTATCTGAGCTTTAATTTGATTCACTCTAGCCTTGATGTCATCCTTAGATCCAGCTCCATTAACCATGATAGTATTATCCTTATCAATAGTCACTTTTTCTGCTGTACCTAACATTTCAATAGTAGCATTCTCAAGAGTATAACCTCTTTCTTCGCTAATTACAGTACCTCCAGTTAGGATAGCTATATCTTCTAGCATTGCCTTACGGCGATCTCCAAACCCTGGCGCTTTAACAGCAGCTACTTTAAGACTTCCTCTTATTTTATTGACCACAAGAGTTGCTAAAGCTTCTCCGTCTAAATCTTCAGAAACAATGATTAGCCCTTTACCACTTTGAGCCACTGGCTCAAGTACAGGTAAAAGCTCTTTCATATTGCTTATTTTCTTATCATAAAGTAAGATATATGGGCTATCCATTTCAGTGATCATCTTCTCAGAATCAGTCACAAAATATGGAGAAAGGTAACCTCTGTCAAACTGCATTCCTTCTACAACATCCACATAAGTTTCTGTTCCTTTAGCCTCTTCTACAGTAATAACTCCCTCTTTCTTTACTTTACTCATTGCTTCAGCAATAAGCTTACCGATAGTAGCATCATTGTTAGCAGAGATACTTGCAACTTGCTCAATCTTCTCATTGCTATCACCTACTTCTTGAGACTGAGATTTTAAATTCTCAATAACAATCTCAACAGCCTTATCCATTCCTCTTTTCAACTCCATTGGAGATGCGCCAGCGGCAACATTTTTCATTCCTTGAGTATAGATAGCTTGAGCTAAAACAGTAGCCGTTGTAGTTCCATCACCTGCAACATCTGCAGTTTTAGACGCTACCTCCTTTACCATTTGAGCGCCTAGATTTTCAACTCTATCTTCTAGTTCAATTTCTTTTGCAACAGATACACCATCCTTAGTTACTGAAGGAGATCCAAAGGATTTCTCAATAATTACATTTCTACCCTTAGGTCCTAATGTTACTTTTACTGCATTTGCTAATTGATCCACTCCTCTTTTGAGGGCATCTCTTGCTTCCAGATTAAATTTTATTTCTTTAGCCATTTTACTATTTGTTTTTTGGTTCTTAAAAATTCATTTAGCCTAAAATCGCATAGATTTCAGCTTCCTTCATGATTAAATAATCCTTTCCTTCATGTCTCAGTTCTGTACCACCATACTTTCCATAAAGAACAGTATCGCCTACTTTTACAGTAAGTGGCTCATCAACTTTGCCATTTCCTACGGCCACAACGACACCTTGTTGAGGCTTTTCCTGAGCAGTATCAGGAATGATAATTCCAGAAGCAGTTTTAGTCTCAGCAGCGCTAGGCTCTATGAGAACTCTATCTGCTAATGGGCGAACATTCAATTCAACCATTTTCTATAGTTTTTAAGTTTAAAATATATTTTCAATAGTCTCTTCTAGACATAAAGTGTGCCAATACAATAAGCACCATAATAGGCCACAATATAACTGACAGCATGACATTTGGCTCCCCCGTAGTGATAAAAAAACTGACGAAATGGAGCAAAAAAAATCCCGCATGAGCGGGATTTAAATTTTATTTGTAATCAGCTAATTACTCAGCTGCTTCAGTTTCTTCTACGTTCTCTGGAATACCTTGAATTTCTTCATCAGCAGCTGGTAAACTTAATACCGGAGCGCTCGATGCCTCTTCTAAAACGCTTGATTCCTGAACATCTTGAGTACCGGTTCCGCTTGTTGGGCTGATCATCACATTTGCCGTTAAAACAAGAAATACTAAAGCAATTGCTAAAGCCCATGTTCCTTTATCTAAGAAATCAGTAGTCTTTTTTACACCGCCAAATAATTGTGTTCCGCTACCTCCAAATGATGAACTTAAACCACCACCCTTTGGGTTTTGGATTAATACCATAAGAATTAGTAAAATACATGTAAGAATTATTAATGCTGAAAGTAAAAGAGGCATAATATATTATTTGTTGCTGTTAATCAGTTTTCTAATGTCCGAAATTCGGCTGGCAAAGAAACCACTTTTTTCGGGATATTTCAACTTCATAATTTCATAAGCTTTAATTGCCTTGTCAAAATGCTGTTGTTCTAGGTAAATATTGGCTAAAGTTTCTGTTACCATCAGGGAGTCATGACCTTTAGAAATCTCTCCAACATCTAAATTAGTGATACTAGAGCCTGCTGTTTTTCTTTTCTTTAGGTCCGGAAGCTTATGCATAAAGCTATCTAAGAGTTCCATCTTTTCTTTAATAGGTTCTCTTACCGCAAGGGGCTCTCCAATAATTCTTTCAGGAACCTCATCCTCTATTAAATCAAAAGTAGTTGTCTCTAGCTCAGTACTCGCAACGCGATGAGCTGGAAAGCCTGACTCTATTGAGCTCTTTTGAATTCCCAAATTTGATTGTATAATCTTTAACCATTCTGAGTATGAATGTTGCTCCGTTAGAGTTTCCTCGTCAATGCTGAATACAGGAGCATTCTCTATTTCTGTTGGTTCTGACTGGAAGGGGCTGTGCTCTATCTCCCTTTCCTTTGGCGCCTCAATTGGCTCTTGAATTATTGGAGCATGATCCTTTTCAATTTGATGATCTAAAGAAAAATCCATTGGCTCAATTGGGCTATGTTCAGGCACAATTTTTTCTTCGACAGGCCCTTGCACCTTCTCTTGTGGCGCTACTTTATCTGGAGTAGGACTTTCTTTAATCGCTTGGAATTCTTCTCTTCTTTTTCTGCTTTCCTCTAAGATTTTCTGAACTCTTTCTTGCGGACTTAAGACTTCCTCTTTATCTGGGATAGTATCGCCGGAAGGCTCCTCCTTAACAATAGGCTCATCTTGAACAACATCAAGATTCTCTACTAACTGTTCTTCAGGAGACTCAATTTCTAAAGGCTCTAAATCTTTATTATTTTCAAATAGATGGTATAGTTTAGACCTATCGTCTGTGAGCAAAGCCAACCTGTTTAATTGCTGCTCATACCTGAAATCATTGGTTTGTTTTAAACGCATGGTATAGACCAGCTGGACTGCCTGACTTTGACTATTCTTTTGAGCCAAATCATGTAGCTGCTCTATATCTACCTCTCTTAAAAACTGAGGATTTCTAGACAATTGTATGATATCTAAGTCTACCAATTGCTTATAGCTTCATTAAGTATATTCTCAGATAATTGCTGAGTAATTTCTTCTACTAATTCTTCTTCAATAGTGCTAAATTCTACTTCAGAACTAAAATCCTGAAATCTCGAAAAGTTCTTATCAAAACTCTTTGAAGGCTCTAATTTATTTGTAAAAATAACATTCACAGTTATGTTCAATCTACTCTGTGCAACGGCACCTAAATTGTCATTGCCTGAAACGGCCTGTGCATTTAGCGGTTGCACAGTATATTCAGTTATTACTCCTTCAAAGTTTAAGTCTCCACCAAAATCAATCATTTCTAGATTGGTTTGCTGAATAAAAATATCTCTCAATTTCTCAGTAAAGGTTTGACTTAACTGAGGATTCACTAAATCGGCATAGTTTGGGAAGAGGCTTATAGAAATGGTTTTAGCATTGCCCACATCACCGCCTGTAAAAGAATAACCTCCACCCGCGCAGGACCAAGCCATTATAAGAATTAAGAATATTTTTATGCTATTTCTCAATGCAAATCAAAATTTTTAATTTTTCTATAAAGTGTTCTTTCAGATATTCCGAGTTCTTTTGCAGCATCCTTCCGCTTTCCACCGTTGCGCTCCAAAGCCTTATTTATAAGTTCTAATTCCTTATCCTGTAAAGATAGATTTTCTTCTTCTACTGTTTCATGATCAGTATCATAGGTTTCATGGTGCACCTCAGTATCGCCATCCTTATAAATGGGAATATAAGAACTTTCCTCATCAGCAATAGACTCCACCTCCACTTCGTCCTCTTGAAATACTTTCTCAATTAACTGGCTATGACTGCGCTCAAATTCTTGAATTCCACCTTGGCTTTTCATGAGCTCAGCCACCAACTTCTTCATATCAGTTAGGTCTGATCGCATATCAAAAAGAACTTTATAAAGGATCTCTCTTTCATTACTAAAATCAGAGCTTGATGTTTCTTTATTATAAAGTGCGGGCACTTGGCTTTTGCCGATATTAGGCAAATAGCTTATCAGGATTTCAGGAGTAATTTCTCTTTCTTTCTCCACAACACTAATTTGCTCAGCTAAATTTCTGAGCTGTCTAATATTTCCAGGCCAACTAAAACTTTTGAGCATTTCTATAGCTTCAGGCGTAAGCCTTACCGATGGTAAATGATACTTATCACTGAAATCAGCAACAAATTTTCTAAAGATTAAATGGATATCCTCCTTGCGATCTCTTAATGCCGGAAGTCTAATCTCTACTGTATTCAAACGATAGTATAAATCTTCTCTGAATCTGCCTTTTTTTATTGCTCCTAATAAATCAACATTAGTAGCGGCAACGATACGCACATTGGTTTTCTGAGTTTTGGATGAACCAACTTTTATAAACTCACCTGTTTCTAAAGTTCTCAACAACCTTACTTGGGTAGATAAAGGAAGCTCACCCACTTCATCTAAAAAGATGGTCCCACCGTCTGCTTCTTCAAAATATCCTTTTCTAGCAGCAGTAGCTCCTGTAAAAGCACCCTTTTCATGCCCAAAAAGTTCTGAATCTATTGTTCCTTCTGGTATGGCTCCACAGTTTACTGCTATATAAGGATTGTGTTTTCTGTGCGACAGGCTGTGAATAATTCTAGGAATAGATTCTTTTCCTACTCCACTTTCTCCAGTAACAAGAACAGAAATATCTGTCCCAGCCACTTGAACTGCCTTATCCATGGCTCTGTCTAATAGCTGAGAGTTGCCAATGATTCCATGCCTTTGCTTAATGTCTTGAATACTCATAAGGTCTATTCAATAATATATTCAACCATCATAGGTTCATCTTGATGAATCTTATTTCCGGTGGTTTTGTTCACAACAAACGCCTTAAAGGCGGTTATTCTAATTTTATAAGCCTGATCTAATTTCACAGGCACTTTAATTCTTTTTGCTCTTCCTGTTCCTACACCCTCCCATAACACATCGCCATTAGCCGCTAATACTTTTACCTCAATTCCTGTACTTAAATTTTGAACACAAGCCTCGGATTGGTCATTGTAAACGCAATACTCAAAGATTCCGTTCTTTTTAAGGCTCTCACTTACTATCTGAATGCTGAGATTATTATCTACCCACTTATCACCCACTAATGTTTGAGCTGAAACGCCTAATGCTTGAGATAGAATTACAATTAAAAATATTTTTTTCATAATCATTATATTTCTTCACCTAATAAAGTTGCGGAAGTAGCGCTTTTGATTTTCACTTTTACAAAGTCCCCCAGTTTACTCCCCGCTTTTTTAGGAAAAACTACTACCGCATTATTATCACATCTGCCGTACCAGTCATTTGCAGATTTCTTAGAATTCCCTTCAATCAATACAATTTCTTCATTTCCAACCTGCGATTGTGTATGCAGGCTTGAGTGTTCTCTTTGCTTTTTAATCACTTCTGCGAGTCTTCTTTTCTTTACTTCCAAAGGAATATCATCTTCCATTTTTCTTTCCGCAAAAGTATTTGGGCGCTCACTATAATAAAACATATACCCAAAATTATACTTCACATAGTCCATAAGACTCAATGTCTCCTGATGATCTTCTTCCGTCTCAGTGGGAAACCCAGTTATCATATCAAATGATATTCCGCAATTTGGAATAATCTTTTTCACTCTATCAATTAAGCCGATATACTCTTCTCTACTGTGACCCCTATTCATTAATTTCAATATTCTACTACTGCCAGATTGTACCGGAAGGTGAATATAATTACAGATATTATCATGCTTTTTAATGGCATAAAGAACATCATCGGCCATATCCTGAGGATTGCTAGTAGAAAAACGAATCCTCATTCCTGGAACCGCTAAAGCAACCATTTCCAATAATTTAGCAAAATCTACTGAGGCTGCTTTGGCGGCTTCTGAAGCTTTTTCAAAATCCTTTTTAAGCCCACCGCCATACCATAGATAAGAATCTACATTCTGCCCTAAAAGTGTAATTTCCTTATAATTCTTAGACTCTAAGTCAAGACATTCATTAATTATTGATTGAGGATCACGCGATCTTTCGCGGCCTCTAGTAAAAGGAACAACACAGAAAGTACACATATTATCGCAGCCACGAGTAATAGAAACCAAGGCTGTAACCCCATTAGACCCTAATCTTACTGGGTTAATCTCTCCATAGGTCTCTTCTTTACTCAGAACAACATTGACTGCTTTTCTTCCATCATCTAATTCTTTTACCAAATTAGGAAGGTCTTTATAAGCATCAGGTCCAACGATCATATCGACTAACTTTTCTTCGTCCAAAAGCTTCTCTTTTAAACGCTCAGCCATACAACCTAAAAGTCCAACATTCATGCTCGGCTTTTTACGCTTTAATTTGCTGAATTCAGTCAATCTTTTCCTCACTGTAAGCTCCGCTTTATCCCTAATAGAGCAAGTATTTAATAAAATTAGGTCTGCTTCTTCAATATTTCTTGTGGTTGCAAAACCTTCTTTTGTCAAAATGCTAGCAACGATTTCGCTATCAGAAAAATTCATTTGACAACCATAGCTTTCAAGGTATAATTTCCTACTACCCTCTTCCGTATTCTTAACAAGAGCCTCGCCTTGGCGAGCTTCATCTATTGTCTTCTCTATCATACTTGAAATAAATATTCCTCAATAATTGTGCTGCAACAAAGGTATCAAAATCTTGCAGAAAGGTGTCAGTTTGGCAGTGCTTTACAAACACTTAACAATCAAAGGTCTAGGTCATCAAAAAACATTTGATTTATTTTGCGTGTTCAAATGTCTACTAAAACACTTAGAAGAATGCCCAAGAATCTAGTAATTGTGGAGTCGCCTGCCAAGGCTAAAACCATTGAAAAATATTTAGGAAGTGACTTTAAAGTTGAATCTAGTTATGGCCACATACGTGATTTGGTTTCTAAAGATATGGGTGTTGATGTTGCTAATAACTACCAACCCAATTACGCTATCCCCAAGGATAAAAAGGATGTAGTAAATAAACTTAAGAAAGCAAGCAAGGATGCAGAAACCATTTGGTTGGCATCGGATGAGGACCGTGAAGGAGAAGCAATATCTTGGCATTTAGCGGAAGCTTTAGGCTTGAACCCAGCCACAACTAATAGAATCGTTTTTCACGAGATTACAAAAACGGCCATTGAAAAAGCTGTTGCTAATCCTCGTAAAATAGATATGAACCTTGTGAATGCGCAGCAGGCGCGAAGAATTCTAGATCGTTTGGTAGGATTTGAACTATCACCTGTTCTGTGGAAAAAAGTTCAAGCAGGACTTTCTGCGGGTAGGGTTCAATCTGTATCAGTACGATTGATCGTAGAGCGCGAGAAAGAAATTCACAACTTTGATAGTAAGGCATTTTACAGAATCGTAGGTGAATTTACATCGCCGAAAGGCCAAAAATTCAAAGCAGATTTAAATAAACGATTTGAGTCTGAAGCTGAAGCAAGAGAGTTTTTAAAGAACTGCGGAACTCATAAATTTAAAATCGCTGCTAAAGAAACTAAGCCAGCTAAAAAATCTCCATCTGCTCCTTTTACTACTTCAACATTACAGCAAGAAGCCTCTAGAAAACTATATTTTAATGTTGCCCAAACAATGAGCGTTGCTCAAAAGCTTTATGAAGCAGGACTCATTACTTATATGAGAACGGATTCTGTAAACTTATCTGAGGACGCAATTCAGGCGGCTAAGTCTGAAATTGAAAGCAGCTATGGGGCGGATTATTCCAATCCAAGAAGATATTCAAACAAAAACAAAGGCGCACAAGAAGCGCATGAGGCGATCAGACCTACCTCTATGAGTAAGCATAGAGCAGGAACTTCTGATCAGCAAAAGAAATTATACGAGTTAATTTGGAAGAGAACATTGGCTTCTCAAATGGCTGATGCACAATTAGAGAGAACTACTTTAAGGATTGATACTCCTGGAGAAAAGCTAGAATTTGTTGCCAGAGGCGAGGTGATTAAATTTGCTGGTTTCTTACACGTTTACCTTGAAGGAAATGATGATGAGGAATCAAATACGGCAGATATGGCAAGCGATTCACTGCTACCAGATGTGGTTGAAGGTGATTCTTTAAGTGCCAATGATATATCAGCAACTCAAAGATTTACTCAACATCCTCCAAGATTTACAGAGGCAAGCTTAGTGAAAAAGCTAGAAGAACTTGGAATTGGAAGACCATCGACCTATGCTCCAACCATTAGTACTATTCAAAGAAGAAACTATGTAGTTAAAAGCGAGTTAGACGGGCGCCAAAGAAATTATCTTCAGATGAGAATTTCTGAAGATCAGCTGACTCAAATAAAAGAAGAGACGCTTAGTGAAACTACTGGTGCCGATAAGGGTAAACTAATGCCGACTGATATAGGAACCGTGGTGAACGATTTCTTAGTCGAGCATTTTGAGAATATTTTGGATTATAACTTTACCGCTGACGTTGAAGCGCAGTTTGATAGAATAGCTGAAGGAAGTCAGGAGTGGGCAACCATGATTGATAATTTTTACAAAGACTTTCACCCACATCTTAAAGAAGTTGAGGAGACATCTGAGAGAGCAAGTGGAGAGAGACAGTTGGGAGTTGACCCTAAGAGCGGAAAAAATATTATCGCTAGAATTGGACGTTTTGGACCAATGGTTCAAATCGGTTCAACAGAAGACGAAGAAAAACCACGTTTTGCTAGTTTACAAAAAGGTCAGAGCATTTCTGATATCACGCTTGAAGAAGCTTTAAAATTATTTGATCTTCCAAGAGAAGTTGGTGTTTATGAAGGCCAGACTATAACTGCCAATTTTGGCCGATTTGGTCCCTATGTTAAAATAGGAAGCTCATTTGTTTCTATGAAACCAAAAGAAGGTGATGATCCTTACGCCATAGAATTGGATAGAGCCATTGAACTGATTGAGGCAAAAAAGGAAGCCGATAGAAATAAGTTTATCGCCATTTTTGATCAAGAAGAACCGGTTATTGAAGTGTTGAATGGTCGTTGGGGTCCTTATATAAAGGCCAATAAAACCAATTATAAGATTCCAAAAGACGTAGATCCTAAATCATTGGATAGAGCAGCTTGTGTACATTTGATGGAAAATCAACCAAAGAAGGCGACAAGATCGCGTAAAGCAAAATAAACAATGCTTCAAGATTTTTTAGCTCCGGTACTCCAGAGTATCATTGACAAAAATGAGAATAATCAACTTCAAAGTTTGGCTAAGAATATTCTTATCCATGATGAGATAGATGGCATTCCTGACCTAGAGGGCGTGCAGCTGGCGATTATAGGGGTTGAAGAAGATAGAGGGAGCCTAAGAAATAAAGGTTGTTCCACCGCTCCTAATGCTGTAAGAGAGTATTTATATCAGCTAACTAAGGCTAAGTGGAATTTGGCTTTGGCCGATTTAGGGAACATTTATGCCGGAGAAAGACTAGAAGACACCTATGCAGCCCTACACGAGTGCTGTGCTAGTTTAATGCAGCAAAATATCATTCCTATTATTATAGGAGGAGGACAGGATTTAACTTACTCTACTTACCGAGCATTTGATAAATTAGAGCAGACCGTAAATATTACAAGTATAGACTCAAGAATAAATCTTGGCGACCAAACCGCTCCTTTAACAAGCGAGAACTATTTAAGTCATATCATTCTTCAAAAGCCATATAGGTTGTTTAACTATAGTCAAATTGGGCATCAGACCTATTTTATCAACCAAGACGAGCTAGACTTGATGGATAGAATGTATTTTGATAGTCAGAGGTTAGGAGCTTTTAGAAATAATATTCAAGAGGCAGAGCCTTATTTAAGAGATGCTGATTTAGTAAGTTTTGACATTGCTTCTGTAAGGCAGTCAGACGCACCTGGTAATTTAGATCATTCGCCTAATGGTTTTTCTGGTGAGGAAGCTTGCGCGATTAGCAGGTATGCGGGAATCAGTGATAAAGTGAGCAGCTTTGGTATTTATGAGTACAATCCCAAATTAGATAAAGAAGGAAGAACTGCTCATCTAATTGCCCAAATGATCTGGTATTTTATCGAGGGATTTTATTCACGTCAATCAGATTATCCTATAGCAAGCAAAATAGATTACGATAAATTCACAGTTCTAATAAATGAGGGAGAGCATGAATTAGTCTTTTTCAAGAGCCCCCGAAGTGGAAGATGGTGGATTGAAGTACCCCTTCCAAAGCTAGGCGGAACACAGCACGATCGCCATTCATTAATTCCTTGCTCCTATGAAGATTATAAAAATGCAATGCAAAATGATCTTCCAATTAGATGGTGGAAAGCCATAAAAAAGACTGTTTAATGAAAATTATAGGTTAAATTTTCATCATTATTTACAAAGTTGTGTTCAAAACTTTATATTTGGAAGCTTGAATAGCACTAAATCGGCTAAATCGACCTTTAGTAAATGAGAAAATTATACGTCATTATAGCACTTTTGGCGCCCATCTTTATGTGGGCCCAACAGGACATACAGTTCACCCAGTTTCAGTTTAACAGATTGTTTTACAATCCGGGAGTAGCTGGATCTGGTGGTGGTATTTGTGTTACAGGTATGCACCGCTCTCAATATGTAGGATTTGAAGGAGCTCCAACTTCTCAAAGTTTGAATGCTTCTGTTCCTATTAAATTCCTGAAAGGTGGTATTTCTGTCGACTTAGTATCTGATCAAATTGGATTTTACCAAAACGTTAATGCAGGATTAGGTTATGCATTTCAATTAAACCTAGGAGAAGGAACTTTAGGATTCGGGATTAGAGGTATGTTCAGAAATACTGCGCTTATTAGTGATCAATGGATCACTCCAGACAATGGTTTTGGCGGTGGAGTTGATGTTTCCATCCCTCAAGGCGATGCATCTGCCTACACTTTAGATATGGATTTTGGAGCTTATTATCTTTCAAGAAATTTATATGCAGGATTCAGCATGACCCGTTTAGTTGAACCAACATCTGCATTTACCAATACGCCAGATTTAAATTTTGCTCAAATTCAGAGTACAAGACATTACTTTTTTATGGCTGGCTATACCTTTGAGTTAGCATCTAGCAATTGGGCTTTACAGCCCAATATAATGACTAAGACGTCTAGCTTTTCAATTTTTACTACAGATATAAATCTTAGCGCGATTTATAATAATAAAATTTGGGGAGGCGTTACGTATAGGACAGAAGATGCTGTAGCTGTTAATATAGGTTATCAATTTACTGAAAAAATATCCGCTGGATATAGTTATGATGTTGGAATTTCTGATGTCTCTTCAGCTTCTGGAGGCTCACATGAGCTCTTTTTGAGGTATTGTTTTACGGTTGAAATACCACCAAGAAAAAAAGGTAGTTATAAAAATATAAGATTTTTGTAATATAGCAAGCTTGTAAGAAAACTCTTGCTTAAAGCATTTTAACAAGATAAGTTATGAAAAAACTGGTTATCACATTGTTAAGTATCGCGTTCATGGTCGCTTGTTCAAGCAACGACCAAGGCGAACTTGTAGGTGTTCAGGACAGACAGGAATGGTTCCCATCTGAACCTTATGGAATGGTTTATATTCCTCAAGGTTCGTATAATATGGGCAATTCTGACCAAGATGTTCCATTTGGAATGGTTACTCCTACTAAAACTGTAGCTGTTGCTCCATTTTATATGGATCAAACAGAAATCACAAATAATGAGTATCGCCAATTTGTATATTGGGTTAGAGATAGTATTCTTAGATACCGTTTAGCGGAGGATGGTTTGGTAGAAGGATATGAGTTTACAGATCCTAATGAAGTAGCAGAGCCTAGCTTCTATGAAGAATATGTTTCTTTAAATTATCCTGATAGTCTGCAAAGACGTCTTAATTGGGAACCTGCTTTAGAGTGGGATAGATATCAATACCCTAGTGCTGAGTATACAGAAATAGCTGAGACCATGTTCTTACCACCTGAAGAAATGTTCATGGGTCGTAGGATGATTGACGCTCGTAGCTTAAACTATGTTTACTACACTATCAATAAGCAAAAAGCTGGAAAAAAATCGAATAGAGTAGTGTATGACTACAGAGATTCAGATAATGACGGTGCTTATTTTTCTTATAGAGATTATATCAAGGATAATTCTGAATATTCTAATCGTGCATCTTTCATTGAGAGCGGTATCATTAATATCTATCCTGATACTTTAGTTTGGATGAGCGATTTCACTTATGCTTATAATGATCCAATGCATGATATGTATTTCTGGCACCCTGCTTATGATGATTACCCTGTTGTAGGTGTCAACTGGAAGCAAGCTAGAGCATTCTGTAACTGGAGATCTAAGTATAGAAACGATTTCTTAAGATCTGAAGAGCAAGTTAGAGAGCAAGAATTTAGACTTCCAACTGAGGGAGAATGGGAATATGCTGCAAGAGGTGGTCAGAATAATGTTACTTACCCATGGGGTGGACCTTATTCTACTAATAGCTCAGGATGTTACTTAGCTAACTTCAAGCCAAAAAGAGGAAATCCTGTTGCTGATGGTGGTTTTACAACTGTGAAAGCTACAGCTTACAGTCCAAATGGATTTAACTTATTTTGTATGTCAGGTAATGTATCTGAGTGGACAAGCACGGCTTATGAAGCTGCATCTTATTACTACGTTAGTGATATGAATCCTAACTTTGAGTATAATGCATATGACGAAGAAGAAGAAACTCTTAAGCGCAAAGTAATTAGAGGCGGTAGCTGGAAAGACGTTGCATATTATATGCAAGTAAGTACTAGAGACTTTGAATATCAAGATACTGCTAAGTCTTATGTAGGATTTAGAACTGTTCAATCGTTCTTAGGAAGAGACTTAAAAGATTTTTAAAAACCAATATCCACAATAAACTTTATAACCACAAATATTTTTAAACTATGGCTTTAATAGATGTAAACAGCAAGAAATTTAAGAACTTCATGTCCAAATTATACGGATGGGGAGCTGCAGTTGTAATTCTTGGTGCGATGTTCAAGATTCTTCACTACCCTGGTGCAGATTTAATGTTAGTTGTAGGTCTTACAACAGAAGCTGTAATTTTCTTCTTTTCTGCTTTTGAAAAGCCACATGAGGAGGTAGATTGGACTTTAGTATACCCAGAACTTGCTGGTCTTGATGATGAAGATATGGAAATGGCTACAACTTCTAATAGCGGATTAACTCCTACTCAAGAGTTAGATAATATGCTTGAGGATGCCAAAATAGATAGAGAGCTCATTGAAAGTTTAGGAACTGGTTTAAGAAATTTTGGCGAGGCAGCTGGAAAACTTAATGAAACAGTAGATGCAGCATCAGCTACTCAGGAATACGGTGAGCAAATGTCTATGGCTTCTAAGAATATGGAGTCATTGAATGCTTTATATGCTGTTCAATTAGAAAGCTCTGCTAACCATATGGAAGCACAGAATTCATTAATGGAAAAATTAAACTATAGTATCACTGAATCTGAAAAATTAACGGGAGAAGTGAATCAATTGGTTCAAAATATGAGTCAATTGAATAATGTTTACGGTGGAATGCTTTCTGCAATGAACATCAATAAGAACTAAAGAGTAATTCAAAACAATACTAAGCCTCAAACTTAAACAGTAACAATGGCAAGCGGAAAACAATCCCCAAGACAGAAAATGATCAACATGATGTACCTCGTGTTGACAGCCCTTCTGGCATTGAACATTTCCAAAGATATCCTACACGCATTGACTAAGCTAAATAACAGCTTAAGTGAAACTGTAGCGACAGTGGAGAATAAGAATGCTGATACCTACGCAAACTTTGCGGCAGCGGCAGCAGAAAATCCAGGAAAGGCCGGTGAGTGGAATACCAAAGCTCTTGATGTTAAAGCTAAATCTGAAGAGTTAGTAAAATATTTAGAGAGCTTAAAACTTGAAATAATTAATTTAAGTGGAGGTTTTTCTGAAGATGAGCCAACAGTACCAAAGAGTTTAGACGCTCGTGAAGGTCCGGCTAATTATCTTTTAAATGAAGGAAATGCTACCATCTTAAAAGAAAAGATTGATGCCTATAAAGCTAGTGTTCTTCAATATACTAAGGACCCAAAGACTATAGCAATTATTGAAGATAAGTTTGATACTGGTAAGCAAAAAGTTGGGAAGGATCAAGTTGAAACTTCTTGGGAAAGCGCTAATTTTGAGCATTATCCTTTAGCAGCTATTCTTCCTTTCATAACTAATATTGAAGCTGATGTAAGAGTAACAGAATCAGATGTGATTAAGGAACTTGAGAAAAACATTGATGCAGGAGCAGTTAAATTTACTGGTGTAGATGCTATTGTTGACGTTTCTTCTAATTACGTTACTCAAGGTGACGAATTTGAAGCAGAAGTTTTTCTTGCTGCCTATGATGAAGATGCAGAGCCAGAATTTAATGTTACTATAGATGGTACAGAATATCCTGTAACTGATATTAAAAATGGTAGAGGTAAGATTAAATTTAAGACTACCAAAGTTGGTGAAATAGCTTGGGGTGGTTCTATTAAAGTTTCTCAGCTAGGAGCGGAAGATATCTTTAAAGAGTTTAATAAAACATTTACAGTAGCTCCTCCTTCTGTTGTTATCTCCCCTACAAAAATGAATGTTTTGTATAAGGGAGTTGATAATCCTTTAGAAATTGGAGTTCCTGGTGTAGATCCTTCTAAAATTATAGTCAACGGGCCTGGTGTTCGTAAAACTGGAAGCGGAACGTATGTTGCGGATGTCAAGAATGTTAGTCAAAAAGAAATTAGCATTAGTGTAAGCGTTCAGGAAACTGATGAAGAAGGAAAAACATCTACAAGAGCAGTTGGTAAGAAAGAATTTAGAGTTAAAGGTTTGCCTCCTGCGGTTGGTTCTATTTTTGGAAAAACTGAAGGTCAAATGTCTAAGTCCCTTATGGGTAAGGGAGTTGTGGAAGCTAGATATCAAGATTTTCCTTTTGATTTAGCACTAACGGTTACTTCATTTGAAATTGCCATACCGGGCTTTCCACCAGAAGCGGTAAAAGGAAATAAAATGAATGCAAGTGTTAAGCAACGAATCGAAAAATTAAGACCTGGTCAGACGATCTCTATCCGTAAGATCAAAGCGAGTGGTCCTAAAGGATTGAAAGTGCCTAACATCAGTAATATATCTATTGATATAAATTAAGAAGATTATGAAAAGGATACTAATTGGATTGATTATACTAGGTGGTCTACTATCTAGTACTTCTATCAATGCTCAAGTTATTGGGCCAGAAGATGATGGTATAATTCCAGATTTACCAAAAGCTTATCACAACAATATGGTTTTCCCTTATCCATTTTTAAGAGAATCCGATATGATGTGGAGCACCCGTCATTGGGAGCGTATTGATCTTAAAGAAAAGATCAATCACCACCTATATTATCCTGTTCAGCCTATTCCAGATCGTAAAAGTTTATTTGACGTTCTTGTGGATGGTATTCTAAGTGAAGGAACTATTCTGGAAGTATTTGCTGACGATAAATTTGAAATTCCATTAACTCCTGAGCAAGTATTAAAGTATACTGCCACTATTGATACTCTTAGAGATCCAGATGATTTTACAAGAGTTTTAGCGGTAGACACAATTAAAATTACTTCTAAGGATGTTGTAGCTTACGATATCAAGTCTGATTGGTTTTTTGATAAGCAAAGGGGTGAAATGAAAAACCGTATAATTGGTATTTCTCCTAAAGTTTTTAATTCTAGAGATAATAATACCTACAACCTGTTTTGGGTATGGTTCCCAGATGCCAGATATGCTTTAGCAACTCACATAGCTTTTAATCCTTATAATAATTCTGCTCGATTAACTTTTGATCAGATATTCCACCTAAGATATTTTACTTCTGTTATTACCAAAGAGGATAATGTCTTCGATAGAAAGATTAAAGACTATAAAAGGAATAGAGCAATGGAACAATTGCTAGAGGCACAAAGAATAAGAGAGAATCTTAGAAACTTTGAGCATGACCTTTGGGAATATTAATCTCCAGATAAAAACATTAAAAGCCCTAATCTATTAGGGCTTTTTTTTTGCTATGAATACAGACTACCTCATCATTGGCCAAGGCCTTTCAGGAACAATATTAGCTCAACGACTGATTGAAGAAGGGAAGGATTTTCTGATACTAGATAAGCCCCAACTTTCAAAATCATCCAAAATTGCTGCTGGCTTGGTTAATCCAGTGGTGCTGAAAAGACTAAAACTTATTCAAGACGCTGATAAGTATTTAGATGCCGCTCAAGAATACTATGATAAATACAATGCTCCTATCCAGGATCATAAAGTAGCACATAGCATTCATGATGTTGAAGAATTAAACCATTGGATGAGCCTTTGTGGTGATGATCGCTATAAGCGTCATCTTTCAGATGAGATTATACCCAATACTAATGAGCATATCATTGCCCCTTTGGGCTTGGGAATTGTAAAATCAAGCTATTGGCTAAACACTACACAATACCTTTCTGAATTCAGAGCGCAGCACTCTGATTTAATCATAGATGATAAATTTCAAGTTGAGAATTGGAAGCCAGAGCAAAAGACTCTTCTTCTTGATGATCAAACAGAAGTGAAGTATAATAAGATAATAGACTGTAGTGGATACTTTCATTGTTTAACAGAACAAGCTAAAAAGAAGATATTTAATCCTGCTAGAGGAGAGATTCTGATCATTGAGTCCACGGATTTGGATGATAAATTCGTTTACCACTCCTCTATCTTTACGCTGCCTATTGGAAACAATAGATATAAAGTATGCTCTACTTATGCATGGGATGTAATTGAAGATGTATATACTCCGGAAGGCCGAAAAGAATTAGAAGAGAAGTTTAGCAAGCTATTTAAAGGCTCATATAAGGTCATTGATCAAATGGGAGCAGTAAGACCTGCTATTGATGATAGAAAGCCAATCCTAGGCACCGTAGACGCTGAAAATGCCGTTTATTCCTTCAATGGAATGGGAAGCCGAGCTGTGCTCATGGCTCCTGCTTTAAGTTTAGATATTATCAAGCATATAGAATCGACGGAAGCCTTAGCCAAAGACATAGATATACAGAGGTTCTTTAAAAAGAACTAAGGCACTATTTAAAACTTCTGCCTCTCTCTTCTGGTTTGTATTTGATAAATAAATTCAGCCAAATGATTCTGGACAAGCGGCTAAACAGCGGCGTAAGCACTATGAGTAATACGCTTAGCGCGATTATAATATCTAATACTTCAGGTTCATAGATCAGGTTCATAATAATGAAAGTGGCCACAAACATAGCGACTCCTAGCCCATAGCTTACATACATTGCGCCATAGAAGACCCCCGGCTCAAACTCATATTTTAATTCGCAATTAGAGCAAGTCTCCTCCATAGAGAATAACTTAGAAAGATGATATGGATTTCTGTCCTTGAAAACTTCGCCCTCATGGCAACGTGGACATTTATATTTAAAAATACTATAGAGTTTAGTGCCTTTGCGTATCATAATCAAGCGAGTAGTTTTACATTTGCAAATATATGCTAGGAATTAACAATATTAAGCTTCAATACAACGAAAGGTTGTTATTTAGAGGCATTTCATTTTTAATCAATCCATCTGAAAAGATTGGCTTGGTAGGTAGTAATGGAGCCGGAAAATCCACATTACTCAAAATCATCGCTGGTGAAATACAAGCCGATGAGGGTAATATTAGTAAACCTAAAGAATTTAGTCTAGGATATTTAGCTCAGGAACTGCCGTTCAATGAAGGTAAAACTATTTACGAAGAAGCAGAATCTGCTTTAAGTGAGCTCAAAGATTTAGAAGAAAAAATTGATCATATCAATCATCAGTTAGCAACAAGAACAGATTATGAATCTAATTCTTATCTAGAGCTGATTGAAGATTTGAACCATTGTACAGAACGTTTCTCTCTGATCGGAGGATATACTTATCATGCTGATTTAGAGAAGATTCTAAAAGGTTTGGGATTTACCAATGAAGATTTTACAAGACCAACTTCTGAATATAGTGGTGGCTGGAGAATGCGTGTTGAATTGGCCAAATTATTAATCCAAAAGCATGATTTACTTCTATTAGATGAGCCAACCAACCACTTGGATATCAACTCTATTATTTGGTTAGAAGAATTCTTAAAAGATTACGACTCTTCTATCTTAATGGTTTCTCACGATAGGGCTTTCCTTGATGGAGTGACCAATAGAACTGTTGAAGTGGTGCATGGCAAAATGTATGACTATCCTGTTTCTTATACCAAATTTGTAAACCTTAGAGCTGAGAGAAGAGAGCAACAACAACAGGCTCAGAAGAATCAGGAAAAAGAGGTTAAGCATACAGAACAGCTTATTGAGAAATTTAGATATAAGGCTTCAAAAGCCAGTTTTGCTCAAAATCTAATTAAGAAATTGGACAAAATGGATCGCATTGAAATAGATGATGACGATCAAAGGAAAATGAACTTTCGCTTCCCTCCTGCTCCAAGATCAGGTAAGGTTGTTCTAAAAGCTGAGAAGCTTGGAAAGTATTATGGCGAAAAGAAAATATTTGAAAATGTAGACCTAGAGCTAGAGCGTCAAGATAGGTTGGCATTTTTAGGTCAGAATGGTCAGGGGAAATCGACTTTAGTAAAGATCATAGTTGAAAAACTCCAACATGAAGGAAAGCTAGAGATTGGTCATAATGTTGAAATAGGATATTACGCTCAAGAGCAGGCTAAGACTTTAGATGGCGATAAAACACTCTTGGCTACTATAGAAGATGAGGCGCCAGAAGAGCTAAGAAAGAGAGCGCGTGATTTATTAGGAACCTTTATGTTCTCTGGTGAAGATGTAGATAAGAAAGTGAAAGTATTGAGTGGTGGAGAGAAAGGAAGGCTGGCTTTATGTAAGCTTCTTTTAAAGCCCTACAACCTTTTGGTAATGGATGAGCCCACCAATCACTTGGATATGAAAAGTAAGGAAATGCTGAAGCAAGCCCTTATTAATTATGATGGAACTCTTTTGGTAGTATCGCACGATAGACATTTCTTACAAGGCCTCACCGATAAGATTTATGAATTTAGAGACAATAAGGTAAGGCCTTTTATTGGGAGTATTGAAGAGTATCTTGAATCAAGAAAGTTAGACGACTTTAGACAGTTAGAACAGAGGCAAGCTCAGAAAATTGAGAAAATTAAAGCCGAGGAAAAAAGCAGTGGTCTGACTTATAAAGAAAAGAAAGCTTTAGAAAAAGATCTTAGGAAAGCTAAGAATAAAATTGAGCGAATTGAAACGGGTATTCAAGAATTAGAGGCAGAAATTGAGAAAACTGATGCTCAGTTGAATGATCCTGTTCAGTTTAAAGAATTAAGTGCCCAGGAAGGATTTTATGATAAATATGAGGCCAAAAAAAATGATCTAGCTCTTCTAATGCAAGATTGGGAAAAGGCCCATAGTGTATTAGAAGAACTAAATCAAAAATCTGGTTCCTAGACGTTTTAGTCTATCATTAACTTCAACACTCTAGACTTAGTCGTGGCTGAATTTAATTTACATAGATAAACACCATGCTCAAGCTCTGAGATGCTCACCTTATCATAAGGAGATTCAATCTCAAGGCTTTTTAGTAGCTGTCCATTAAGAGAAATCAATTCCAATTGAATTGGAAACTCATCTTGATCAGCTTCAATGGAAATGCTTGTATTTGCCGGATTTGGATAAACACCAGCCAATAGAATTTCTCTTTCTACCAAGCCAATTCTACATGAAGTAGCAGTTGTATCAAAGAATTCATAGGCATCCAACATGGCTGGGAATACACATCCACCATGGTTACGCGCTCCTTTGTTTATCGCGACAGCGCTAGCCCCTTTAGAGAGCATACTATCTCTAGCCACTAGAGAACTTCTATAATCAACCTGTTCATCTTGAGTACAATAGTACATAGCTACCGGAAAGCTAGGTGCCCAATCATATAGGTCATTGGCAATTAAAGCTCTTGTGATAGGATGAGATTGAGTGATACTATCATTTCTCATATTAGTTAAAACAGAGTCTTCAATAAAGTCAGCAATTCTTGTAGGCAGAGCAGCATTTACTGTGGCAATGGTATAAGTTCCATCAAATAAAGGAGGAATAGTTGTATCGTATGGAGACTTTAGAATATCCGAATAAGACGAATAGATATTTCCATAAGCCTTTTGCATACCGAATAGTAAATAGCAAACATATCCAGGAGTAGAATACGGCTGATTGCTCAATAAACGATCTCCTTGAGTCCCAGATAAATTATAAGGACCAGAAGCAGGGCCGGCACCAATTACATTAAACTCAGTTAAAAGATTATTATCCTGCAGGTATTTAGCAGTTCCCATAGCCGCATGACCACCTTGAGAATATCCCGTAAGGAAAAGTTCATTATTATCATCTAGGCCCAGGCTATCTCTATAAAACTCTCTTGACGCTCTCAACAGATCAATAGTTGCAGTAGCCTGACTTTCAACATGTAAATAAGGGTGTAAACCAGGGCTATCACCAAGACCGAGGTAATCAGCACTTACAGCAATATAACCTTCGGTTGCAAATAATTTTGCAATAAATGCTTCAGAATTATCACGAGAGGGGACATCATCTTTCTTTAAGACCGTACCGTGGCTATAGCTCACCAAGCTATATTCAGTACATACAGTATTTACAGGAATCATAAGAGCTCCGGTTGCAATTACTTGCGATCCATCTACATCCGTGGTATTATATGTGACCTTGTATAGGTCAACATCGTATAGAACGTTTGAAGAAAAGGCACTTAGAGTAGTAGCAGTAGTTGTGCTCACATAGCTTGCATCCACAAGGTAAGGCTGGGCAAATAAGGAGCTCGTGCACAGTAATATTAAGTTAAGTAGCTTTGTCATAATATAAAGAAACAAAAAAAATGGATACTAGAATTTGGCAGTTTTATAGAATGGCTAGCACATCTATTGTGAGGTCTATTTAGTAGATTTGAAGATTCTTAGGCCCCATAGTTCAACGGATAGAACAAAAGTTTCCTAAACTTTAGATGTAGGTTCGATTCCTACTGGGGCTACTATTTTTTTTGGCTCCGTAGTACAATGGATAGTATATAGGTTTCCGGTACCTAGGATGCAGGTTCGATTCCTGCCGGGGCTACAAACAGAATTTTTATAATAATCTGCTAGTAAGCAAGTTAAGTCTGAATGCGGATTTAACTAAACGCTTAGTGGCGCAAAAGGGGGCAGAGTGCCTTATAAAATTCCAACAGTAAATTTTAAAATAATATTCTACCCAAGGGATCGGTACCCTCAAGCCCCGGGGCGATTAATTTCACCCTCAGCATCCACAAGCTAAAACTCTTAAAGCTACAAGATTCTGTTACTTAAAGCTATTGATCTCTAAAACTTCTATCCCTAGCCGATCCATCTGAAGGCTCAATTATTTAGAGTCAGCTTTTTGATCCCAACTGTCTTTTACTTTTAAATAACGCATAAACACAGACATGCTACTTAAGCTGCAAATCTGGATGCCTGTGATGCCGTCTAAGAATCCAGCTTTTAAAATATAATCTCTGAAAAACCTAAAGAATGGCTTAATCACAAAATGAAAAAATCCTGGCTTTTCGCCTTTCTTAAATCTATCCTGCGCACTCCAGGTGGTATATCTATCCCACTTCTCTAAATAATGGTAGATATCCTTGAATGTATTGTGAATTAATTTGGCTTTCATCATACCTACTGGCCCATCGGCGATCACCTCAGCATGCACGCTCTTCTCCTCGTACTTACACAGATCTCTTTTAAATAGCCTGATTACCTTATCTCCCTGCCAACCAGAATACTTTACTTCCTTGCCCATAAAAAAGTTTCTCCTCTTAATCCAATAAGCAACTTCTTTTAAATTAGTGTCAGAAGTAATTTTGTGTATCTCCGTCTTCAAAGAATCATCAATTCTTTCATCGGCATCTAATAGAACAATCCACTCATGAGCGGCCTGTGGAATAGCCCAATTCTTTTGAGAGGCTGAATTACCATATTCTCTTTGAATGACCTTAGCGCCCATCTCATTGGCTATCTCAACCGTTTTATCTGTACTGAAACTATCCACAACTAAAATCTCATCCGCAAAGGATACAGACTCTATTGCTTCTCTGATATTGTGCTCCTCGTTATAAGTAGGAATAAGTGCGCTAATTTTTGCCATAGTACAAAAGTGGGGATTTTTCTTGGCCTCTCGAAATTTTGCCAAAACTCCGCTTATCTTTGAGTGATGTTTCAAGAACTTAATAAGACCATAAACCGATTTCCCTTAATTAGCAATATTAAGAGTTGGAGCTATTCCTATTTAGCCTTTTCCTTTTTTAAAAAAGTTCAAAAAGACCCTGGCAAAACAATATTTATTATCTCTGGCTTACGCCGATCTGGTAACCACGCTATTATCAATTGGCTCTTCCATCAATGTGGCAATCTATCCTTTCTGAATAATATTGGCCCACATCAAGAGGTGAAAAGATTGCGATACAAGAAATTTAAGTTAGGCTCAAAACCTAATCGTTTAATGGTATCCTATGAGGATAAACCCTTAATTGAAAGTATTTTTAAGAAGAATGAATCTAGGTTCGGGAGCTCTCAAAAAGTTTATACCCTACTCATTCTTAGAGATCCTTATAATTTAATTGCTAGTAGAATTGCCTGGAAAGATGCGCAAGGAAAAGAATTTAGAGAAGATGTTACACATAGAAAGCACATCATTGCTCTTTGGAAAGAGCATGCAAAGGCCTTTTTAGAAATATTAGAGAATCCAAGGGAAACAAGCCTTGCAATAAATTACAATCAATGGTTTCAAGATTTAGATTATCGCAAATCTATATCCAGGAAACTGGGCTTGGAATTCTCAGATGGTGGAAAAGAATGGGTAACCCCTTACGGCCATGGATCTTCTTTTGATGGAACTAAAATGCATGACAAAGGCAGTGAGCTTCAGGTATTAAATAGATACAAGAAGTTATTATCAGACCCCATATTTAGAGAATGCATATCAGATATGGAACTAAACGAGCTTGCTGCTCAAATATTTCCAGAGATAAATAAAGAAATACAAGAAGCTTTTTAGGCTTAGGCTATATTAGAGCCGTTAGTCACCTTAGAAGCTGGCTCTGCAAATACTAGTCTTCCGTCTTCATCCTCTGCCATTAAAACCATTCCCTTAGATTCAATACCTCTAATTTTTCTAGGGGCTAAATTGGCCAAAACAGAAACCTGCTTTCCAATGATATCTTCCGGCTTAAAATGCTCCGCTATTCCGCTTAGAATTGTTCTCTCCTCTACTCCTATATCTACTCTAAGTTCCAATAATCGATCTGCTTTGGGCACTTTTTGAGCCGCAAGAATTGTCCCTACACGGATATCCATTTTGGAAAAGTCGTCAAAGTTTATTTCTTCTTTCAAGGGTTTTACGTTTGGATTAGTCTTTAAGTTATCGGCTTTAGCCTGATTCAATTTATTCAATTGTGCCTCTACCTGTTCATCTTCGATTTTACTGAAAAGCAATCCGCCTTTCTCAATCTTATGCCCCGCTTTTAAAAGCATGGACTCTTGGCCTTCTTCCCAGCTCAATAAATCTATATTTAAAAACGATCTCAATTGATCAGAACTAAATGGCAAGAATATTTCTCCTAATTGAGAAAGATTAGCTACCAATTGAGCGGCATAATACATAATAGTTTGGGTACGCTCAGGATCTGTTTTTATCTTCTTCCAAGGCTCTTCATCGGCTAAGTATTTATTCCCCTTTCGGGCGATACTCATATATTCAGACAAGGCTTCTCTAAATTTATAACCTTCTATTTTTTCTCCAATAATCTTGGCAGACTTCTTTACCTGCTCCAAAAGATCAAGATCTACCTGCTCTGTTTTAATTGGCTCAGGAAGAACAGAGTCATAGTACTTATTCATAAGCACCAAAACTCTATTTACAAAGTTTCCATAAATCGCAACAAGCTCTGAATTATTCCTTACTTGAAAATCTTTCCAAGTAAAATCATTGTCTTTAGATTCTGGTGCTGAGGCACAAAGAACATATCTTAATACATCCTCTTGTCCAGGAAAATCAGCTAAATATTCATGCAGCCATACGGCCCAATTTCTACTAGTGCTTATCTTCTGCCCTTCTAGATTTAAAAACTCATTAGCAGGCACCTGAGAAGGTAAGATGAACTCTCCATGTTCCATTAACATGGCAGGGAAAATAATACAATGAAAAACTATATTGTCTTTGCCAATAAAGTGTACCAATTCTGTTTCTGGATCTTTCCAATACTTTTCCCAATCATTGCCCATTAATTCTTTAGTAGCAGAAATGTATCCGATAGGAGCATCAAACCAAACGTAAAGCACTTTATCCTCAGCGCCTTCAATGGGAACCTTTATGCCCCAATCTAAATCTCTAGTCATGGATCTAGCTTGCAGACCATCACCAGCTTCTAACCAACTCATGCACTGACCGTAAACATTAGGCTTCCAGTCCTTATGAGATTGAATGTATTCCTTTAACTTAGGAGTTAAGTGGTCTAGAGGTAAGAACCAATGCTTGGTTTCTTTTAAGATCGGCCTTGAGCCAGATAACTTTGATTTAGGCTTTATTAATTCTGTTGGACTAAGTGAGCGTCCACAATTCTCACATTGATCTCCATAAGCTTTCTCAAAACCACAGTTTGGGCACTCTCCTTCTATATATCGATCGGCTAAAAACTGCTGCGCCTCTGGATCAAAATATTGCTCAGTTGTTTTCTCTTCAAAGGCACCTTTATTATAAAGATTCAAGAAAAAGTCTGAAGCTGTTTCGTGATGTAATTTTTTACTCGTTCTAGAATAAATATCAAAATCGATTCCAAAGCCTTTAAAGGCCTCAGACATAATTCCGTTGTACTTATCCACTATATCCTGAGGTTGAACGCCCTCTTTTTTAGCCTTCATTATGATAGCCGCACCGTGCTCATCAGATCCGCAAATAAACTTCACATCCTTCTTCATCATCCGCAGGTATTTAACATAAATATCTGCAGGCAAATAACATCCGGCTAAGTGACCAATATGAACGGGACCGTTAGCATATGGCAAAGCTGCTGTTACTGTATATCTTTTTGGTGTGGACATAGAATTCAATTATGGGGCAAAAGTAGGAAATAAACATTCTAGCTACTTACTTTGCAGCATATATGAAACTGAATAGTAAAATTTTTGGTCAAGGAACACCACTTATCGTGATGCACGGCCTTTTTGGGATGCTTGATAATTGGCAAAGCTTTGCCAGATCATGGTCTGATGACTATCAAGTACACATTTTAGATTTGAGAAATCATGGAAAAAGTCCTCATTCTGATGAGTTCAGCTATGATGTAATGAGTGATGATCTTTTGGAATACATGAAGGATCATGATATAAAAAAGGCGCATATTTTAGGTCATAGTATGGGCGGAAAGCTAGCTATGCTCTTTGCAGCACTGAATCCTGATAAGGTGAATAAGCTGATTATTGCAGATATAGCACCTAAGTATTATGCTCCTCATCATCAAGAAATTATTTCCGCTTTGCGCGATTTAAAACTGGATGAAATAAAAAGCAGAAGACAAGCGCAAGAAGAATTTGGAAAAGGTATGGATGAAGGGGTGAAGTTCTTCTTGCTGAAGAGTTTATATTGGCAAACTAAAGAAAAATTGGCCTGGAGGTTTAATTTGGAAGGTATTGTCAATAAGATTGAAGAGGTAGGGCTGGCGCTTCCAGAATTAGCCAGATTTGATGGCGAAAGTCTCTTTATTAGAGGAGGAAAAAGCAATTATATAAGTGATCAGGACCAAGATGATATAGCAGAACTCTTCTTAAACTCAAGCTTTGAAACAATACCAGATGCTGGGCATTGGTTGCATGCAGAGAAGCCGAAAGAATTTAGTGATATCGTATTGAAGTTTCTTAAAGATTAAGCTTCTTCTGTTCTAGCGTAATCTCCTCTCCAAAAAATCTTATTGCTATTTCCTTAAAGGCATCAGAATATTCAGAAATGTAAAAGTGATATTGAGCCTTAGCAGTGGAATTACTCAATAAAGACTTTTCGGACAACTTATTTTGTAGCAGGCTAGAAACCAGCACAGGTGAATCTACCACATGGAAATTTTCTGGATAAAAGCCTTCAATTTCAGATTGAAGAATAGGATAATGAGTACATCCTAGGATTAAACTTTGAATCCCTTTTAATTTATCATTAGATAAATAATGCTCTAATACACCTTTGGACACGCTAGTATTTCCAAAACCTTCCTCTACCAAAGGAGCTAATAAAGGTGTGGCCAAGCTCTTTAAATTGATGGCCTTATTTCTTTTGGCTAAACCCTCAGCATAAGCATTAGAGCTTACTGTAGATCTAGTAGCAATTAAGCCTACCTCCTTATTATCTAATTGAGCAATGAAATCACAAACAGGATCAATTACATTAATCCATAACAACTTAGGGTAGTTATTTTTAAGTTCCTCATAAACCAGAGCTGAAGCTGTATTACAGGCAATTACAATAGCCTTGCAATCAAACTCATTAAGAAATTGAACTATGGCATTGGTATACCTCAACAGGCTTTCCTTAGACTTATCGCCATAAGGGCTGTGAAGAGTATCGCCAAAATAAACGAAATCCTCATTAGGAAGGCTCTTCTTGATAGCCGCTGCTACAGTAAGTCCGCCAATTCCTGAATCAAATATTCCAATGGGTTTTTTAGACATAAAAAAACCGGCCATTTCAAAGCCGGTTTCAAAAATACTATTTCCAATGGTTTATTGGATACCTAATTTAGCTTTTACTAAAGGAAGGATATCCTCGCCATTATCAAAAAAGATAACAGTCGCTTTAGAAGGAGAGCTATCCATTATATAAGTAAAGTTATTTTCTTTAGCTACCTCCTTAACCGCATTAGTAGCCTTATCAATAATTGGAGAGATCAACTCAACCTGCTTTGCTTGAAGATCTTGTTGAGCACTTTGACCAAATTCTTGGATTCTAGCTTGTAAATCTTGAATTTCACGAGTTTTAGTTTCTCTAGAAAGATTAGTCATAATCTGCTGATTCTGCTGGAAAGCAGCAATCTTAGTTTCTAGTTCCGCCTCCATTTCTCTCATGTCTTTCTCAAGCTGAGCTCTATAATCTTCAAGAGATGTTTGCGCTGCTTGAGCCTCTGGCATCATAGCTAATAATTCGTCAGAATTAATGTGACCAATTTTTTGAGTTTGCGCTTGTGCGTTGATTGCAAAGATGCTTATTAAAGCAGCGAATGCGAATTGAATGGTTTTTGTCATTTTCATATCTATAATTATTTTTACTCGTATCCTAAGACTTTCAAGACATCATCACTAATGTCTGCCCGGCCGTTATCATATAAAGTGATTAAGTCACTACTCTTGTCAAATACTACATCTAACTTCTTTTTCCTGGCTACTTCTAGTACAGCATTGTATATCAAGTCCTGTAAGGGCTGAACCAACTCTTGTCTTCTGGAGTAAATATCACCTTTAGCTCCAAAATACTTGCGCTGCAAATCCATTGCCTCAAGCTCCTTCTTCTTAATCGCTTCTTCTCGCTTTGCTTGCATATCCTCCGTTAGAAGAATCTTTTCAGCATAGTAAGCTTTACGCATTGCATCTACCTCAGATCTCAAGGCAGCTACCTCACCTTCCCATTTAGTTGAGAAATTATCTAGGGTAGATTGCGCTTCACGATATTCAGGCATTTTAGACAGAATAAATTCTGAATCTACAATACCAAATCTTTGAGCTGACAACTGTAATCCAAAAACTAGGCCAATAAATAAAAGAGCTGCTTTTTTCATGAGCGGGGCGAAATTAAATAAATTAAAATTGTTGTCCAATAATAAAGTGCGTCTGCCAATCACCAATTCTTCTTGTTCCAGGAATTTCATCAAAACCATAACCAACATCAAAACCTAAAAGTCCAAACATCGGCATGAATATTCTGATACCAAATCCGGCAGATCTTTTCAGGTCAAAAGGTTGGTAGCTATCAAAATCAGAGAAAGTATTACCACCCTCTAAGAAACTTAACATAAATATCTGTGCACTTGGGTTCTCAGTGAGCAGATACCTCAATTCTAAAGTAAACTTATTATAAATTGGAGCTCCCAAACCTGCATTTTGCGAACTTTCAGGAACAATACTATTATTAGGATAACCTCTTAATCCAACAATTTCTCTACCGTCTAAAACAAAGTTCTGAAGACCATCACCACCTAAGAAAAATCTTTCAAAGGGAGGCAAGCCTACTTCGCTATTATAAACTCCTAGGTAACCAAATTCACCAGCAGCCTTAATTACCATTTTAGGTAAAATCTCAGTAAACCATGCACCATTAACTTTCCATTTATAATACTCTAAATATCTGTATCTATCTTCAATATCAATGGTTGTATAGTCCTTTCCATTTAATAAAGAATAAGGAGGTGTAACCTCAAGAGTGACATTAAATAATGAACCTTTTCTTGGGTAAATAGGGTAGTCTGTAGAGTTTCTTCCCAAAGTTACCTTGTAAGCAATATTGTTAACATTATCATCCGTATAGCTGATTCCAGCTAATTGATAATTAAAAAGGTCAAAGCGCTGAAAATCTACAGCTTGATAAAGTGTGAAATAATCATCCGGCTTTTTAAGTCTTTTACCTAGGCCTAATGTAACACCAGTAATACTTAGTGATTGTCTTCTAATATCACCTCTTGGAAATCCTGTTCTATTCTGTACATTATGATACATAGAAACAGTAAGAGCATTTGGCTTTTTGCCTCCTAACCACGGCTCTGTAAATGAAGCCGAATAAGATTGAAAAAACAAACCACTACTCTGAGCTCTCAGACTAATTGTTTGACCATCACCGGAAGGTAAAGGACTCCAAGTTTTTGGGTTGGTAATGTTCTTTGCAGAGAAATTATTAAAGCTTAAACCTAAGGTTCCTACTAATTGATTAGCACCCCATCCTCCTTGAAGTTCTAATTGGCTTGTACTTCTTTCAACTACAACATATTCAATATCTACTGTACCTGTTTCAGCATTTGGCCTTGGTCTCACGTCTAATGCTGTTGGCTCAAAGTATCCTAATTGCTGCAATTCTCTCATAGACCTTTGGATATCCGATCTTCTAAAAAGTTGCCCAGGTTTAGTTTTAAGCTCTCTTAAAATTACATGATCATTAGTTCTATCATTACCTTGGATAATAATATTAGAAATTGTTGCTTGTCTTCCTTCTCTTAATCTAATCTCAATGTCAATTGAATCATTTTCAACCAGAACTTCAACAGGGTTCATGTCAAAAAATAAATAACCATTATCTAGGTAAAGTGAACTTACGTCGCCACCATTAGGATCTGTAAATAAACGTTCCTGAAGCAAGCTAGCATCATAAACATCACCAGAACGAATATTTAGAACATTATTTAAGATAGCAGAGCTGTACTTTGTATTTCCTAACCAAGTAATGTTTCTGAAATAATATTTAATACCCTCATCTACAACAATATCAATTGCTATTCTATCGGAAGAAACTCTCCTAATGGAATCTGAAATTATTCG
This sequence comes from uncultured Schleiferiaceae bacterium, assembly GCA_965661265.1. Classification (GTDB taxonomy): domain Bacteria; phylum Bacteroidota; class Bacteroidia; order Flavobacteriales; family Schleiferiaceae; genus CBFIDE01. The sequence continues at coordinate 37,211 of CBFIDE010000004.1, forward strand.
AGCATCTCTAAATCCAAGTTGATTGTATTCATCAATAATCAGTTTTTTATCAGTCTCAAAATCCTCTTCAATATACTTAGAAGACTTAAAAATATTCCAGAGCCTCTTTCGGCTAGTTTCGCTCATTGCTTTGATAAGCTTATTTGAAGGAATACTGGTATTACCTGAAAAATTAATATCACTGATTTTGACCTTATTTCCCTGATCAATATTAATTTCAACGATTACAGAATTATTCTCTGTTGTATCCCTCTTTTTAACAACCTCAACCTGGGCGTTCAGATATCCTTTTTCAATAAAATATCTAAGGGCAATATTCTTAGTATTTACGAGCAAATTTTCAGTAACAATTGTTCCTCTGCTCAGATTTAACTCCTCTCTAAGACTATTCTTTTTCGATTTTGAAATATTTCCTCTAATTCCATATAAACTAAGCTTAGGTAATTCCGTAAGTCTAATTTCCAGAAATGCCGTATTACCTCTAATTTCAGTGACAAAAATTCCAATATCATCAAAGATTCTTTGTCGCCATAAATTCTTTATTGCCAGCTTAGTTTCATCTCCTGGGAGTTTGATTTTATCTCCAATAGTAAGACCTGAGATTAAGGTAATAACCTGGGCATCTAGATTATCAGAGCCACTTACCTGAATTCCTCCAATCTCATATTCACGATCAGCCTTAGCAGTTAATTCTGACAGGCTCTTATCCGTAGAAATTTGTGCAGATAGGTTTACAGCACATAAGAGAAATAATAACTTGAATAGTTTACGCATCAGGGCTTTAAGAGTTTATTTGCTCACTAGTTTTACCAAAACGTCTTTCTCTATTTTGATAATCGGCAATAGCCATTTCTAAATCTTCTTTCTTAAAATCTGGCCAAAGTTTATCTGTAAAATACAGCTCCGAATAGGCAATTTGCCAGAGTAAATAATTACTTATTCTATACTCCCCGCTAGTTCTAATTAAAAGATCCGGGTTGGGCATATCATGCGTATACAAATGCTTTTCAAAGTTTTCAGAATCTATATCCTCAACTTTTATTTTTCCATCAATAGCTTCCTGGGCCAAAGCCTTAGCAGCTTCAATGATTTCTTCTTTACTTCCGTAGCTCAACGCCAAAGTTAAGGTCATATGATCATGGTCTTGAGTCTTTTCCATCACTTCTGTCAATTCTCTTTGACATTTAGAAGGAAGATCTTCCAATTTACCAATCGCTTTCAATCTGATTTTATTGTTGTTTAAAGTTTTTAATTCTTTCTTTAAACTTGAAACCAATAAAGTCATAAGTGCGTTTACCTCTGACTTAGGCCTATTCCAGTTTTCGCTACTAAAGGCGTAAACTGTTAGGTACTTCACATTCAATTCTGCGCAGGCAGTAGATATATTTCTGAGTGCATCAACGCCATTTTCATGACCCATTGCCCTGAAAAAGCCTTTGGATTTTGCCCACCTTCCATTGCCATCCATTATAATGGCTATATGTGTTGGGATCCTATTTTTATCTAGTGAATTACCCATAACTAATTGCCTATAAAGTTAGAGCACTTTTCATAAGCTTCATCAAATTTCACCTGTAATGTTATTCCGGTGAACATATACCAATCTTTATTGCCTGGATTTCCTCTAAAAAAACCGGTTTTATCAACCTCCAAAGAGCTTCTATCCGCAAGTGCCGCGGCCACCTCCCCATGGGCGTTTTCAATAGCAGTGGGGCTTGCATACTGACCACTTACATCATCTAGATAATCTGTATTGGTTGTTCTAGCACTAAACTCTAAGCCTAAAGTCGTAAATCGCCCTAAGGCAAATTTATAGCCCACTCCCATTAAGAAATAAGAACTCATCAATGGGTAGGGTGCGGGACTATTGAATGTGGAGCCCTGACCTTCAGTACCTAAAGGCTGCAAATCATAAATTTCTCCTTGATATTCAGCCTGTGGATTAAACCTAAAAATACCTACTCCTGCTAGTAAGTATGGTGTGTGGTTTTTCTTAGTCCCCGGCTCGTATTCAAAAAAGTTGAACTCCAATAAAGCATTGAATTCCAATATATTAGACTGAAAACTTAGATTTCTTGCCTCTCTTCCAACTAAGTTAGATAAACTGTCTGCACCCGCTATCTTAGCATAGTTAGCGCCTGCTCTAATGGCGTAGTGTCTGTTGAAGTTGTATTTATAAAACATACCAAAGGCATATCCATTGGGTAGTTGTGGGCCATAGTTGCCGACATCTCCAATAAAATTGCTTCCTCCTCCAAATACCCCAATCTCAGAATACTGAGCGGCTAATGGTAGCGAAAGAGAAAAACATAATATTTTGATTATGAGTAGTTTGACCTTCATTATTCTAAAACGAGCGCAAATATAACCAAACGGGACTGCCTACGGAAATTGCATCCAATCAATTTCTCTTGTCAAGACCCCACAGCAGCTTATTTCGTAATGTGGAAGTAAAACTTTGCGCCTCGGTTTCTATCATTTTAATTTTAAAGTTCTCTAGTTTCAGTTCTATTTCAGAACCAGCATCTAAGGTGTAAATTCTTGAATCTAATGAAACCAAAAATTGAGGTTCCCTTCCTTCTACTTTCAATCTCAGTTTGTAGCTATTGGGAATAACGAAGGGTCTAACGTTTAGATTGTGCGGTGCTATAGGAGTTATCACAAAATTTTGAGAGCCTGGCATTATAATCGGGCCACCGCAACTTAAAGAATAACCAGTTGAGCCAGTTGGAGTAGCAACTATAAGTCCGTCAGCCCAGTAACTATTTAGGAATTCATCATTAATCCATACCTTAACAGTAACCATGGCAGTAGTATCTTTTCTACTTACCGTGATTTCATTCATGGCAAAATTTAGATCCAAATCCATTTGATCAGAATCCACTCTAATTAAATTCCTTTCATCAATAACATAGGCCTTTGATTTCAAAGCGCGCATTGCATTTCTGATATTCTCTTTACTAACGTTGGCTAAAAAGCCTAATCGACCCGTATTTATTCCTAAAATAGGGATCCCTGAATCTCTAACAAGAGTGACCGCATCTAGTATTGTTCCATCACCACCAATGGTAACAAGGTAGTCTGGCTTAAATTCAATTAAAGTTTGGTGATCTTCAAAAGTTTGATAATTGATTTCAATATTGCACTTCTCCTTAATGAAAGTATCAAGTGAATTAAAGACAATCACCTGAGCATTCACATCAATTAATTCTTGATGAAACCCTTCTATAAACGGCCTGGATTCTTCAGTAATGCTTTTACCATAAACGGCTACCTTCATGACTTATAAGTTCAAATATTTCATGAGAGATTCATATCTATCAGTATAATTATCATTGAACAATGATTGATGATAGACCTCCTTTATGATATAATTATAGCGCTCAAAAGACTTAATTATTCTGCTGATATCTTCAAGATTAATTTTCAAAGCCAAACAAATATGCTGAGCTTGATTTGACTCATATAAGTGAAAACCAATAATGCGTGCATCATCTGATTCAACAATTTGAGCAATTTGAGAAAGCTGATAGTCTCTATTTGGAATTTCAAGAACTATGACACTGCCTTTTTCCACAAATGTCATTTGCAAACCTAAATCCTGAATTAATTCTAAAGGAGAAATATAACCTTGATAATCCTCCTTTACGTCTACAATAGGCAATAAAGAAAGATTCCCTTCTCCTATTATTCGAATTGCTTCAAATAAATTAGCCTCAATTGGAGCATGATACATTTTCAGAAATCGAATGTGTTTGCTCAATGAGTCCTCTTCATTTTCCGCCTCCAAAAGATCATCCTCTCCCACTAAACCTAGGTACTTACATTCGTCATCCACAACAGGTAGATGCGAGTATTTCAACTCTTCCATCAAGTCTAAAATATCAACTATTTTCTGACTTAATTTGAGCGGTTTAATATCTCTTAAAAGATGTTCGCTTACATTCATTTAAAAGCAAACTTAAGATTTTATCTTTGCCCCATGACAAGATTAAGTGTGAATATCAACAAAATTGCGACCCTTAGAAATGCAAGGGGTGGCAATGTGCCAGATTTACTGAAGGTAAGTGCTGATTGTGAGGCTTTTGGAGCTCAAGGAATAACTGTTCATCCCAGACCAGACGAACGTCATATTAGATATCAGGATGTACGAGATTTAAGCAAAATAGTAAGCACAGAATTCAATGTTGAAGGTTATCCGAACAAGGAATTTATAGATCTAGTTTTAGAAACTAAACCTGCACAGGTAACTCTTGTTCCAGACCCTCCTCATGTTCTTACTTCAAATGCGGGTTGGGACACTCTTGAAAACCATAGCTTTTTAAAGGATGCTATTGCTGAATTTAAGAAGGCTGAAATCAGGGTTTCTCTTTTTATAGAATGTAATGTAGATTTCATTGAAGGTGCTGCCAAATTAGAGGCGGATCGTATTGAGCTTTATACTGAAGACTTTGCAAGAGGCTACTTAAAAGATCCTGAAAATGCCGTTGCACCCTATGTATACTCCGCTGAAATTGCTCATCAGTTAGGATTAGGAATTAATGCCGGACATGACCTCAGCCTTGATAACCTTCATTTTTTTGCCTCAAGAATTCCTAATTTGAGCGAAGTTAGTATTGGACATGCCTTAATTTCAGATGCCTTATATTTAGGACTGGAGAATACCGTTCAATTATATAGAAGGAAATTAGAATTAGCAATTAGTGATCCAGCCTAAGAATTTAAAAAAGGGAGATAAAGTTGGAATAGTTTCTACGGCAAGAAAAATCAGCCAACAAGAGCTAGAACCTGCTATTCTTCTTTTGGAATCTTGGGGATTAAAAGTAGAACTAGGTCCGCACCTATTTTTTGAGAGCCATCAATTTGCTGGCACGGATGAACAAAGGCTTGCCGATCTGCAAAACTTCATGGATGACTCTGATATTAAGGCAATTCTATGCGCAAGAGGAGGCTATGGAACAGTCCGAATTATAGATGAACTGAACTTCTTGGCTTTTCAAAACCAACCTAAATGGATTGCTGGGTATTCAGACGTAACGGTACTTCTGAATACACTTTACAATAAAGGATTTGAAAGCTTACATTCTAGTATGCCCATTAGTTTCCCAACTAATACAGAGGACGCCCTAAACAGCCTCAAAAAAGCTCTTTTTGGTGAGAGCCTTGATTATAAGATCCCATCACATCCTTTAAACAGAAGCGGTAAGGCTCAAGGCCGATTAAATGGTGGAAACTTGAGCATGCTCTATAGCCAAACTGGTTCTCCATCTGCTTTAAAATTGAATAATGACATTCTCTTTATTGAGGATCTTGATGAGTATCTCTACCATATAGACCGTATGCTCAGAAATCTAAAAAGGAATGGCTACTTCAATAGCATTAACGGATTGATTGTAGGTGGCATGAGTGATATGAATGATAATTCTATTCCGTTTGGTTCAAATGCTGAAGAAATCATTAGGGAAATTGTAGAGCCTTATAATTTTCCTGTGGCTTTCGGATTTCCAGCCGGTCATTTAGACAATAATTGCACACTCGTTTTTGGAAGACCCTCAAGATTAGATGTATCTTCAGAGGTAAGTCTAAAAATAGATAATGGCAAAACATAATGAAACAGGAAAAACAGGCGAAAAAAAAGCTGTTGAACTCCTAAAAAAGAAAGGCTACAAGATAATTTCAACCAATTGGCGCTATAAGCATCTAGAGATTGACATCATTGCAGAGCATGAAGACTATCTAGCAATAGTTGAAGTTAAGACAAGAAGTAGATTGGACTTTGGTCAGCCAGAATCCTTTGTAAGTAAGGCAAAGCAGCAGAAACTCATAAAAGCTGCTGATTATTACGGACATACTTATTCCATAAAAAAAGACATTCTTTTTGATATTATCGCCGTAAAAATGAAACCCAAAATTGAAATAAAACATATTGTCAATGCCTTCTATCCATGACACCCACTTTTTGTAATTTTGCAAAAAATAAATTATGGGCACAGATAGAAGGCCATCTAATTCAGGGGGAAGAAGAAACGGGGGAAAGTCAAATTTCAAAAAGACAAATTCTAGTGGCCGTTCTAATTCTTCAAGACCATCTTTTGGGGATGGAAAAAGGGATTCAAACAGAGAAGGTTTCAAACCAAGATTCAGCAGAGAAGACAGTAAATCGTCTGACATTAGAAGTTCAGAAAGAGGCGGAAACAGAAGAGATACAAACAAACCATCTTCTAGACCTTTTGATGGCCCAAAAACAGGTGAAGGTTCCAAGAGCGGTGATTTTAAAGGCTCATTCAAAAGAGATGAACGCTCAGGCTATAGAAAAGCTGAAGAACCAAAAAGAAGATTCAACAAAAGAGCGGCACAAGCCAGAGATGGCGCGAGCGCCGAAACAAGGCTAAATAAATATATTTCTAACGCTGGTATTTCATCCAGAAGAGAAGCAGATAATCTTATTAAAACAGGAGTGGTAACCGTTAACGGAGAAGCTGTTGTTGAAATGGGGTATAAAGTCAAGAAGGGGGATATTGTAAGATTCAACGGAGAAACTATTCGTTCTGAACAAAAGGTTTACTACATCCTGAATAAACCAAAAGGATTTATTACTACTACGGATGATCCAAAGGCTCGTAAAACAGTTATGGAATTAATGAAAGGGACTGGTAAGGAAAGAATATACCCAGTAGGAAGATTAGATAGAAAGACTACGGGCGTTTTAATGTTTACGAATGATGGTGATATGGCAAAAAAGCTCACACACCCTTCTCATGGTGCAAGAAAAATCTATGAAGTTTCTCTAGATAAGAACTTGAGTGGCGGTGATTTTGCTAAGATTTTAGACGGCCTAACTTTAGAGGATGGCCCCGTAAAGGTTGATGAAATGGCTTATATAGAAGGAAAGTCTAAAAATAATATTGGCCTAGTTATAAGCAGTGGTAGAAATAGAATTGTAAGAAGAATATTTGAAAGTCTTGATTATGAGGTTACCAAACTAGATAGAGTTCTATTTGCGGGCTTAACCAAGAAAACACTACCAAGAGGTCATTATAGAAAACTGACAGAAAAGGAAGTTGAAATGCTGATGCAGGTAAAATAAACCCGATGTCATTTTTACTTGTGCATATAAATTAAAAGCTCTCTTCTAATCAATGAGGGCTTTTTTTTAATTTCGATTATAAGTTTGAACCCTAAATTCCGTTCTCTTTTTATGTGGAAGACAATTAAAAAAATCAGTTTGTGGGTGCTTTCCATTATCCTATTGCTTGTTTTAACTTCTGCTGCCTACCTCTACTACGCAAAAGACCAAGTAATTGCGCTGGTGATTAGCGAGATGAACAAGGAGCTAGAAACCCCAGTTCAAATTGAAGCTATTGATGTAACTATCAGAAATTTTCCGCAAGCTGCCTTAGATCTTAAAAATGTATTTATTCAAGGAAGTTTTTCTCAAGAAGGCGATACCCTAATTTTTGCAAAAGAAATTTCTGTATCCTTTGACTTTTGGGATATCATTGAAAGTGACATTCAGATAAATAGCATCCGAATAGCAGCAGCTATGATTAACATCAAAGAGTCAAAAGATAAAAGCAATTACCTTATCTTAAAGAAGGACACTTCAAACAATGAAGAAGGTCTTTTGGTAGATTTGAACAAAGTAGAATTAAAGGATTGTTCTTTTGCTTATCGCGATAAAAGCCTAGGCCTCTTTTTAAATACTAATGAAACGGAAGGCCTCCTAAAGGCCCATTTTGAAAATAATGATATTATCATTGAGTCTAGGGTTTATGCGTTCATTCATGACATAGAATATAATAAATACTCCTACTTGAGCAATAGATCTATTAATTGGGAAGGTCAAATTCATATTGAAGACAAGGGCAGGATTTCAACAGAATCCTTAAAGCTAGAAAGCGAAGGAATAAAAACCATCTCAAGTTTTGCATACCAGAATGAAATCTTTGATCTAAATGGAAAGCTAGAATCTTCAGGAATAGACAAAGTTTACTCTCTTGTTCAAAGTCAAAATTGGTATTCTAATGAATCTGTGCAAAAACTGGACGGAAGCGCTTATGGTAGTTTTTCATTCAGCTATAATCCTAAAACCAAGGAGACCTTTAATACAGACTTCACACTAAGTAATGCACAAATTGAAATAGACAAGGAATTAATAACTAATATTAACTCAGAGCTGTCCTATACCTCAGAAAATGAAGTTCTAACAATAGACACTCTTGACGCTAAATGGGGAACAATTTCTATTGCGGCAAAGGGAAGGATCTCTCAGTTAATTAGCACTCCATATGTAGATCTCAATCTGTATTCAGCCTTTGACATTTCAGAACTCCATTCGCAATTTATTAAGGACAACATCAATAGTACTCTGGGAAAGCTTGAAATTAATTTAAACTTCAAAAACCAATTCAAAGACCTTGAAAATTTCAGTACCCAGCAGCTCAGGAAAGTAAAAGCTAATGGATATCTAAATCTTGAAAACATTGCTTTAGAATTCAAAGATGATAGTCGGAATATTAAGAACCTAAATGCGAGCTTGAAAATAGATGATCAGAAATTAAGAATTCAAAGGTTTATTTTCAATAGGGGTAGAAGTGACCTTTTTGTGTCAGGGTATTTTGACAATATCATTAATTACATATTTGATGAATCTGAGTTAATTGCTCAAATAGAGTTGAGAGCTCAAGAGTTAAAAATGGAAGATTTTATTAGCAATCAAGAGTCAAACGAAAATCCTAATAATTACGACCTTAATTTTGTCAAGGACATTAGATTTAAGACAAGTCTTAATGTAGATAAATTCTCTTTTGGAAAATTTTATGCTTCAGATTTGAGCGGTCAACTCTCTATTGAATCCAATATTATTAAAGGTCAGAATATCAAGCTTAAATCAGATCAAGGAACTTATGACGGTCAATTTGTTCTAGACCTCCAGAACAAGGATTTGTATAAACTTAGGGCAGAAACTGTTGCTAGATCCATTGACCTCAAGGAAGTTTTTATAAGTTTTAATGAATTTAATCAAACAGCTATTTCCTCCGAAAATATAATTGGTAAAGGAGATGTTGATTTAAATATTGAAACCGAGCTTAATTCCAATCTTGATTTTGATCTAAATTCTCTTATCGCGAAAGCGAACTTTACAATTTATAATGGACAAATAATCAATTATGAACCACTTCAGGCACTCTCTAAATTTGCGGAAATAGATGAATTGAAGAACGTTACTTTCAACAAGCTTAGTAATTCCATTTCCATTGAAAACTCAAACATTCACATTCCTAAGATGCTCATTAGTTCTAATGTAATTAATGTAGAACTTAGTGGAAATCACAATTTTGAAAATGAAATTGACTACCGATTAAAACTTAGAATATCTGAAGTCCTAAAGAAGAAGAAAAAAAATCAAACGCCCTCAGAGTTCGACGAATTCATCATTGAAAATGATGCTGATGAACCACATATTTATATCAAAGTTTTGGGCATAGTTGACGAACCAGAAGTAAGCCTTGATAAAACAGGAATAGGTGAGTCTATTAAAAAAGACTTGAAGAAACAGGGAGAAGAGATCAGGAATATCTTCAAGCAAGAAGAACCAGAAAAAAAGAAAACAGGTATTCAATATACTTGGCCGGAAGAAGATGAAGACGATGGTTAAGTAAAGATAGAAGCTCTTGATATTCTATTCTAGATTTTGTATATATGTTCATTATGTCAAAGAAGCTATTTCAAATATCATATCTTTTTTTATTTCTTCTATTGTTAGGCTTGCAAAACCAATTGTTTGCTCAAACGACCTCTAATGAAAACGGTGAAAGGGTCCAATGCAGCATCCTAATTCCCGATGCGTTTTCTCCTAATGGAGATAATGTAAATGATCGCTTTGTGATTAAAACAGCTAAAAACTGTGTTCTAAATTTTTTTGAATTGCAGATTTTTGATAGTTACGGAAGACTCGTTTTTGAGTCCAAACAAATTTCAGTAAGTGCTTCTTGGAACGGAAAATTCAACAATGACGATATGCCAGAGGGAGTTTATATGTATAAACTTATCGCGATACTTAATGATCATGAAAACGCTCAAAATGAGGCGAATAAAATTTCCAAACAAGGTTCTCTAATACTCGTCAGATAATGCTTTCTATACTAATTGTATTTTTCAATTTAATGTTACCACAGGTCAATCATACGGCAAGTATTAATTTCAAAGGACTTGATAATGACAAAGGTCATTTAATGATTGAAATAAAGAACGAAAAAGGTCAAGTCGTTGATCAAAAGATAATTACCATAGCTAATAAAGAAGCAAATTTAAAAATAGAACTAGCTTCTGGCAAATATGCCATTGCTGTTTTTCATGATGTGAATAACAATAAAGAACTAGACACTAATGCCATGGGATTACCACAGGAAAAATATGGTTTTTCAAATGATGCACGAGGACTATTTGGACCTCCAGATTTAAAAGATCAACTCTTTAGCCTTTCTGAAGACTTAGAAATCACAATCAACTTAAAATGATATTAAGCAAAAGACTTTTTCTGTTTTGCTTATTGCTTATCTTCTCTTCTTGTGCCCGCTACTATGGCTATAAATTCGATTTATTAAGAGCCAAAACATCCATATCGCGTGAAGCCTTTAGCGATTCTCTTGATTTCAATTTTGGATATAAACTCATTGTAATTGATGTTGAAATTAATGGTAAAAAGTTTCCTTTTATATTTGATACTGGCGCAACATCATCCGTTATTAGTTCAGACATAGCAGAAGAATTTGAGCTAAAAAAAGCATCAAAAGTTAGGATTAGTGACTCCAGAGGAACAAGGCAGTATCTAGATATGGTGATTATAGATAGCCTTAAAATTTCAAATACCTTTTTCACGGAAGTTGCTGCAACAGTTATTAAATGGCCAGAAAATTCAGCTGTGGAGTGTATCGCATCTGGAGGTATCATTGGAAATGATATCATTAGAACTTGCAATTGGAGGATAGACTATGAATCCAGCAAACTATATTTTGCTGATTCAGATCTTAGTTTAGAAGGGATGAATTTTATTGAGATGAAGTCTGCACAATACAGGCCAAGGTTAGACATCAGCTTAGATGGTTTTGCTCTTAATAATGTGCTCTTAGATATAGGGTCGGCTGGAGGCTTAGACCTTAGTAACTACATTTATAAAAGAGAGAATTGGGACGAATTAGACAAGCCGCAATTTTCTAAGATTGATGGAAGTACGCAAGGTCTGTTTGGCGCAAAAAAGGACAGCATGCTTCTTGTTCAATTTGATTCTTTAAAATTAGGTCCTTATGCTCTAACTCCCATTGTTGTGGATATTGAAAGAAAAAACGGGTCTAAATTTGGAAATAAGATTCTTGAAAATTTTGATGTATATCTAGATTACACCAATGAACGCTTGGGATTAAGCCCCAATGGAGATTTATCAAAGAATATTAATCCGAGAACTTTTGGCGTACAATTTACTTTAAGCAAGGATAATGAGTTAATAGTGGCTTCTAAAACTCTAGACCAATCTGGGTTTACAGAAATGCTAAATGTTGGAGATACTGTTTACAGTCTAAATGGGCGTAATGGTGAGAGTTTAGCGCCATATTGCAACTTTCTTGAAGAGATGATCTTAAATAAGCTCATCTCTGACAGTCTGTTTATTAAAATAAATCAGGAAAGCAAGGAATTTGAAATCCCGATAAGGGAAATTTGGCCTAGTAAGTGATTATTGATCATCTTCCTTTAGCCATGAGGAGTACTTTAAGTAATTACCCGCAATTCTATCAATCTCGCCCTCCAATAATTCAGGTGTAATATCTTTCACCTTTTTTGCAGGTACACCAGCAAAAATACTTCCTGAAGGAATATGAGTTCCCTCAAGCACCACAGCTCCAGCAGCAACAATACTATTACTCTCCACTACACAATTATCCATTACAATTGAGCCCATTCCTATCAGCACTCTATCCTTAATAGTACAGCCATGTACAATAGCGTTATGGCCAATAGACACACTATTCCCAATGATAAGAGGATACTTTTGATAAGTACAATGTAAGGTTGCGTTGTCCTGGACATTCACCCTATTTCCCATTCTCACATAATTCACGTCTCCTCTAATGACCGCGCTAAACCAGATGCTGCAATCATTTCCCATTTCAATATCTCCAATTAAGGTAGAGTTTTCTGCTAGATAACAGTTATCGCCCCACTTTGGGCTCTTCCCTTTTATTGACTTAATTAGTGCCATATCACTTTTCTTGATAGATTAATAAGACAAAGGTAAAGTCTTTATGTCCAGATATTGAATTTGCATCTATCTTTGCAGAAATATTTAAACATGGAAGAGCCAAAAAGAGTACCCGTAAGTGTTTATGCAGAAATGACTCCAAACCCTTCAGTTTTGAAGTTTGTTGCGAATAAGCATTTAGTTGAGCAATCTCATGTTGAATTTAAGAATATTGAAGAGGCTCAAATCTCTCCTTTGGCTATTAAGCTTTTCCACCTTCCATTTGTAAAGGAGGTATTTATATCTTCAAACTATATTGCTGTCACCAAGTACGACATCGTTGAGTGGGAAGACATTACAATGGAGCTAAGGGAATTGATTCGCGAATATATTGCCACTGGTCAAAAAATCTTGACTTCTAACCCTAAGATTGAAGAAGTCGTTTCAGAAGAAACACAATCGACCTCATTCAGCACTTCGCATCCAGAAGCAAAGTCAGAAGAAGATTATGAAGAAATTGAAAAGAAAATAGTAAGTCTTTTAGAAGAATATGTAGCTCCGGCAGTTGGTGCTGATGGAGGACATATTAAATTCTTGAAACTAGAAGATAAGACTGTTAAAGTTCTTTTACAGGGTGCATGTTCTGGCTGTCCATCTTCTACACAAACCCTTAAGCAAGGTATCCAAAATTTACTTCAGCAAATGTTACCCGGTCAAATAGACGATGTAGTTGCAGTCAATGGCTAATTAAGCCATTGAAGGTTTCTTACTCATTTCTTTAAGGTGGCGCATATGTGCTCCTACTGCTGAACTTACAGTACTAAACTCTCTATACTTGATATTAAATTCCTTTGCTGTTTGCTCAACAATTTTACTAATCTTAGGATAGTGAATATGACAGATATTTGGGAATAAATGATGCTCTACCTGAAAGTTTAGCCCACCTACATACCAATTTACAAGACGATTTTTTCTCGCAAAATTTGAGGTCGTTTGCAGTTGATGCTCCATCCATTCATCCATATTTCCATCCCCTGGAATATCTTTTAGTTCCACACCTTCAACCATATGAGCAAGTTGGAAAACAAAAGAAAGAACAAAGCCTGCAAGAAAGTGCATAGAAACAAAGCCTAAAATTACCCAATACCAAGAAACATCAGTTAGAAGTAAGGGCAGAACTATAAATAAAGAAAAGTATAGAGCCTTAGTAGCTACGAGTATAACCCACTCCTTAGTAATATTATGAGTATTATGATCACCAAATCCAGCTTTATAATATCTTAAAAGCTGCTTAAAATCTTTGCTAATAACCCAATTTAAAGTCAAAAGACTATATACCATAGGTGTATAGATATGCTGAAATTTATGCATTGGCTTCCACTCTTGACTTTCGTGTAATCTCACAAGCCCTGATGTTTCCATATCTTCATCTAAGCCTTCAATATTCGTAAAAGTATGGTGCAGCACATTATGTTGAACTCTCCAAGTAGAAGCATTACCAGAAATTAAATAAATGGTTGCACCCATTAACTTATTGACAAATTTGTTTTTTGAATAAGCACCATGAATGGCATCATGCATCACACTCATTCCGATTCCGGACATTCCAAAGCCCATAATAACATACATCCCTATTACAAATACGGGAGAGGTTCCAAAAGCTAGCATGAGTCCGTAGGGAACAAAATAAAGGGCAAGCATTCCTGCCGTCTTAAAATGCATTCTTGTATTTCCTTTACTTGAGATCTCATTCTCCTTGAAGTAGGCATTAATTCTTTTGCTCAATACCTTTCTAAAAGATTCTTTTGAAGGGCGGGCAAACTTTACTTCCGAAATTTTATCTATTATTATACTCAAACCAATTCTACATTTTAAATTCGCACTAAATACTATTTATGCTCTCGTCTCAAAACCCTACGAAAACCAATTCTTGGAAGGCTCTTAATTCTCATCAAAGAGAATTAAGTACAATTCAACTTAACAGTGAATTTAAAAATAATCCGCTGAGATACAGTGATTTATCTTTTCAATTCAATGATATTCTTTTTGACTTTTCCAAGAATCTTGTAAACAAAGATACGATAGCCTTACTAGAAGAACTATTTATTGAGTGTAAAGTTCGAGAAAGTATTGAGGCTATGTTTACGGGAGAAAAAATAAATGAAACAGAAGGAAGATCTGTACTTCATGTTGCTTTACGCGATTTCTCTAGCTCAAGCTTTAAAATTGACGGCCAGGACATCATAGCTCCTATTCAAAAAGTCTTGAAAAAAATGAAAGACTTCTCGGAAAGAATAAATAGCGGAGAATGGAAATCTTATTCAGGACAAAGGATAACCGACATTGTAAATATCGGAATTGGCGGATCAGATTTAGGACCTCAAATGGTTTATGATGCTCTTAAGCCATACCACACAGCAAATCTAAAATGCCATTTTGTTTCCAATGTAGATGGTGCGCATATCGCAGAAACACTGAGAGAATTAAATCCAGAGACCACTCTATTTATAATTGCCTCCAAGACCTTTACCACCCAAGAAACTATGACTAATGCAGAATCTGCTAAAAGATGGTTTTTGAAAGGCGGAGGATCCCAGATTGATGTAGCAAAACATTTTGTTGCTGTATCGACCAATAAAAAACAGGTTGTTGAGTTCGGTATTGACCCTAACAATATGTTTGAATTTTGGGATTGGGTAGGCGGAAGGTATTCTCTATGGTCCAGCATTGGACTATCTTTAACATGCGGCTTAGGCTTTGAAAATTTTAAAGAATTGCTAATGGGAGCTCATGAAATGGACTTGCATTTCAAGAATACATCATTCCGATCTAATATTCCACTTTTGATGGCAGCTATAGGAATTTGGTATACTAACTTTTTGGGGGCAACCTCAGAAGCTATAATTCCTTATGATCAGAATATGCATCGCTTTGCAGCTTACTTTCAACAAGCTAATATGGAGAGTAATGGTAAATCCATAGATAGGGATGGTAATGCGATAGATTACTCAACCGGCCCAATAGTTTGGGGAGAGCCCGGCACAAATGGCCAGCATGCCTTTTTTCAACTATTACATCAAGGGAAGCATTTAATTCCAATCGATTTTATTGGATTCAAAAAGTCGCATTATAAAGACTCTGACCATCACCTCAAGTTAATATCCAACTTGATAGCTCAAAGTGAGGCATTAATGAAGGGTAAAAGCAAAGCAGAAGTTAGCAAGGAGCTTTTATCTCAAGGACTAGAACCTAAGGCGGTTGAAAAACTAGTGCCTTTCAAAGTGTTTGACGGAAATAAGCCAAGCACAGTTATTCTTGGAAGCATATCTGACCCTAAAACTTTGGGTAGTTTAGTTGCTGCCTATGAACATAAAATATTTGCTCAAGGAGTAATCTGGAACATCTTTTCTTTTGATCAATGGGGTGTTGAGCTAGGAAAGGCTTTGGCTAAAACCATTTTATCTGAATTAGCAGAAGCTAAAATTACAGAGGATCATGATTCATCTACCTTGAACCTTATGAAATCTTTACTTTCCGAAGAGTAAATACTAAACCAACAATAATTAAGTTAAAAAACTGTATGTAAATATATTAGACTGAAATATTAAATTATTCGGTTATTTGTAGGAGTAATTACTTATAAAACCAATTCTATCATGAAAAAATTATTTCTAGGACTTTTAGTTTTCCCATTGTTGTTTGCATGCAATGATGAATTGAAATTACACAATGCAGAACTAAGAGAAGAAGTAAATGTGCTAAAAGCTGAGAACCTAGCAAAGGACAGTATTATAACTGTATTCTTAGATGATTTCACACGTATTCAATCTAATCTTGCAGAAATCCGCAGAAAGGAGGAGGCTATTAGACAAGCTCAAGAAGGAAATTCTGAGAGCGATATGACAGTCAAGGAGGAAATTTTGATGAATATTGAAAGTATAAATGAACTTCTTTCTGAGAATAATAAGACGATTCAAAATTTAAATGATAAGGTAAGAAGAGCTGGAAGAGAGAATAAAAAACTCAACAAAATGGTGGCTGACCTTAAGGTAGAAGTTGAATCTAAGAACACACAAGTTGATTCAATGAAAACAAGCCTAGTTGAAATGAACTATGAAATTGGAAAACTAAATTCTAAATTAGATACTCTTTCTAATATCAATAGCAAGCAGAGAGATAGAATGCAGAAGCAAGAGGATGCTATAAACACAGCTTTCTTTGTAATGGGCGAGTATAAAGCCTTAGAAGAAAAAGGAATTGTAGATAAAAAAGGAGGTTTTATTGGTATCGGAAAAACCAAAAGCCTAAATGACAGCTTTAAGCAAGAAGAGTTTACTAAAGTTGATATTAGAGAATTTACAGAAATTACTTTACCAGCTGAGACCAAAAAAGTAGAGTTAATCAGCACTCATTTAGCCGGAAGCTATGAGGTTGTTATGAAAGATAAATTTGCTACATCTATTAAAATAACTAATCCAGAAAACTTCTGGAAAACAGAAAAGTACCTAGTTATAGTACTAGACTAAAATTTGTTTCACATTCTTTTAAGCCTCTTGGAGCAAAATCTTCAAGAGGCTTTCTTTTTTAGGTTAAGAACTATATTCTTTGAATTGTATAAATCTGTTGATTCTTGATTAAGTTTGTGAAAATTTAAGCCATGGAAATAGGAATAACACATTTACACTCTACACTACCTTATATTTTTCTAGTAACTATGATAATTGCCATCGCAATTTTCTGGTCTAAAAGATTTTCTGGTGCAGAGTTTGGAAAAAATGACAAAAGATTTGCCCTTATCAATTTGATATTGGCTCACCTTCAATTAATTATCGGCTTAGTGCTTTACATATTCATTAGCCCTATTGCTAAGGCAGCAAGAGAATCTGGCGAAATGATGAGTGACCCTAATTATAGATTTTATGGTGTTGTGCACATAAGCGTAATGATTATCGGTATTGTGCTGATCACAATTGGGTATAGTAAATCAAAGAGACAAGAAGACAGTGCTTCAAAATTCAAAACACTTAGCTTGTTTTACACCCTTGGTTTAGTGTTCATTTTATCTAGAATCCCTTGGGATAATTGGCTATAGGCCCATTATATGATTGAACAGAAAAAGAAAAAATTAGTAGATGCTAGAGAAAGTTGTGTCCTTATCGGGATTATCAACCAAATGCAGACCGAAGAAAAGCTAAGTGAATATTTAGATGAACTTCATTTTCTGGCAGATACAGCTGGAGCCGATGCAAAACAGCGTTTTACACAAAAATTAGAGCTTCCTAATTCTAAAACCTTTTTAGGATCAGGAAAGATTGATGAAATTTCAAGGTACATCAAAGAGCATGAAATTGAAATTGCAATTTTTGATGATGAACTTAGCCCTTCACAATTAAAGAATATCGAAAAGGTATTTGAGTGTAAGGTTTTAGACAGAACCAATCTTATCCTTGACATTTTTGCTGCTAGAGCTCAAACTTCTTATGCAAGAACACAAGTAGAATTAGCTCAATATCAATATTTACTTCCACGATTAAGTAAAATGTGGACACACCTTCAAAAACAAAAAGGTGGTATAGGAATGAAAGGTCCTGGTGAAAGAGAAATTGAGACCGACCGTAGAATTGTTAGAGATAAAATCTCTCTTCTTAAGACAAAGCTACTGAAGATTGATAAGCAAATGGCGACTCAAAGGGGCAATAGAGGAGCCTTAGTAAGAGCTGCATTAGTAGGATATACTAATGTTGGCAAGAGTACAATTATGAATCTATTGACTAAGTCAGAAGTTTTTGCGGAGAACAAACTCTTTGCGACTTTGGATACAACTGTAAGAAAGGTGGTCATTCAGAATTTACCATTCTTACTATCAGATACCGTGGGATTTATCCGAAAGCTGCCCACTCAATTAGTAGAATCTTTTAAGTCAACACTTGATGAAGTAAGAGAAGCCGACCTCCTTATTCATATAGTGGATATTTCTCATCAAGGTTTTGAAGAACATATTGAGACTGTTAATAATACGATTGCAGAAATCGACGGAAGTCAAAAGCCTGTATTAATGGTATTCAATAAAATTGATGCCTTTACTTATGATGAGAAAGAAGAAGATGACTTAAGTCCAGTCACAAGAAGAAATCATTCTTTAGATGATTGGAAGAAAACCTATATGGGCAAATCTGGGCAAGATGTCTTATTTATTAGTGCCGCTGAAAAGCAAAACATTGAAGAGCTGAAAAGCAAACTTTATGAGCTAATTGCAGATATACATTCTGTTAGATTTCCGTATAATAATTTCCTTTATTAAGACAATTCAAGGTCTTAATTTCATAATTTTATATAAAGTAAAAATGTATGTCTAAAGACTCTAAGAGGAAAGATATTTTAGAATATCATAGTGAGGGCAGGCCAGGTAAAATCGAAGTAATTCCGACAAAGCCTAGTAATAGTCAAAGAGACCTTTCCATTGCCTACTCACCAGGAGTAGCACTTCCTTGTCTAGAAATAAAAGACAATCCAGAAGAAGTTTATAATTACACCGCCAAAGGAAATCTAGTTGGCGTAATATCAAATGGAACAGCAGTTTTAGGCCTTGGCGATATAGGCCCAGAGGCTAGCAAACCAGTGATGGAAGGCAAGGCAGTTTTATTTAAGATTTTTGCTGACATTGATGTGTTTGATATTGAATTAGATGCAAAAGATCCAGATGCATTTATTGCGGCTGTGAAAGCAATGGGACCAACCTTTGGGGGAATTAATCTTGAGGATATAAAGGCTCCTGATTGCTTCTATATTGAACAGAAGCTGAAAGAAGAAATGGATATTCCTGTGATGCATGATGACCAACATGGTACGGCAATAATAACAGGAGCAGCTCTAATAAATGCCTTGGAGGTAGTCAAAAAGGACATTTCCAAGGTTAGAGTAATCTTTAATGGTGCTGGTGCTAGTGCAAGCAGTTGTGCCAATATTTTCAAATCTTGCGGTGTACTTCCTGAAAATCTAATAATGCTTGATAGCAAGGGAGTAATTAATTCAAAAAGAGAAGACCTTACAAAGGAGAAAAAGGCTTTTATAAATCCAACAGAATTGAACACTTTAGAGGAAGCTATAGAAGGAGCAGATGTGTTTGTAGGGCTGTCTAAGGGTGGAATACTTAGCAAGAAAATGGTTCAATCCATGGCTTCAGATCCTATAGTTTTTGCTTTGGCTAATCCTGATCCAGAAATAAGCTATGCTGATGCAATTTCAGCAAGAAAAGATATTGTTATGGCCACTGGTCGTTCTGACCATCCTAATCAAGTGAATAATGTATTAGGCTTCCCCTATATCTTTAGAGGAGCTCTGGATGTTAGAGCGCGTAAGATTAATGAAGAAATGAAGCTAGCCGCAACTAAAGCAATAGCCGCCCTAGCTAAGGAAACGGTACCGGAAATAGTAAACTTAGCTTATAACGAAACCAATATGAGCTTTGGTAAGAACTATATAATTCCTAAGCCATTTGATCCAAGATTGATTTATACCGTAGCTATAGCTGTGGCTAAAGCTGCAATGGAAACTGGTGTTGCTAAATACCCAATTACGGATTGGGACCGATATAAAGAAACCTTAATAAAAAGGCTTGGTCGCGATGATAAGTTTATCCGCCTATCTATGGAAAAAGCAAGGCGTAATCCTAAGAGAATAGTATTGGCTGAAGCCGATAATTATAAAATTCTCAAAGCTGCTCAAATCGCTGTGGACGAAGGGATTGCTCATCCAATATTATTAGGTAAAAAAGAGAAAATATATAGACTTATAGAGGAGCACAAATTAGGAATTGAACACCTTCCTATTATTGATCCGCATATCGACAGTGATAAAAAAGATGAATATTCTGATCTTCTCTATAAGAAAAGAAATAGAAGAGGCGTTTCTGAGATAGATGCTTCAAAAATGATGCGCGATAGAAATTATTATGGTGCGGCCATGGTAGAATCTAAAGATGCGGATGCGTTTATATCGGGCTTGACCCGAAAATATCTAGAAGTTGCAAAGCCATTATTTCAAATGATTGGCCCTGCAGATGGGACTAAAAGAGTGGCTGGAATGTATATCATGCTGACCAAAAAAGGACCTATGTTCTTTGCGGATACAACTATGATAGAAAACCCTACTGCAGAAGATATTGCAGAAATTACGCATGCTACTGCAAAAGCTATTAGGAGAATAAACATCAAACCCAAAGTGGCTCTTCTATCTTATTCCAACTTTGGAGGAAGTAGAAGTGGTGAATCACTAAAGATGCAAAACGCCCTTGAATTGATTAAAGCGAAAGATCCTGATTTAGTTGTAGACGGAGAAGTACAGGCAAATTTTGCTGTGGATAATGAATTACTAAAAGAAAATTATCCTTTTAGTGATTTAGTTTCAAATAGTCCTAATACCTTTATATTCCCCAATTTGGCGGCAGGAAATATTGCTTATAAAATGTTACAAAGCTTTGGTGCAGCAGAGGCAATAGGGCCAGTATTGATTGGAATGAAAAAGCCTTGTCATATTTTACAAATGGGCTGTAGTGTAAGAGAAATCGTGAATATGATAGCACTTGCTACCGTTGACGCACAAACCAGATAAAAACCAATAAACTACTTAAATATGAAAATTCTATTTCCAACTGACTTTTCAGAAAATGCTGAAATTGCTTTAGAGTTTGCGCTTGACATTTGTAAAAAAACCAATGGGCACTTAATAGTCTTTCACGCGTACGACCTTCCGTATTCTGACAGAAGTCTAAGCACCTCCTTGCTAGAAGTTATGAAACGTAATGCCACTGAAAATATGGCTAAACTCAAGCTAAATCTTGACGCATCTGGTGTTCGGTTTGAGACTTTAATTTCTCTTGGAAATCCAATTAGAATGACCAAGGAGATTTGTGCTCAAAAGCAAGTCAATTTAGTAGTAATGGGTACTAAAGGATCCAGTGGTCTTGAGGAGGTTTTAATTGGAAGTAATGCGGCTTCAATTATTCAAAACTTAGACATTCCTGTTTATGTTATTCCACCTAACTCAACTATGAAGGAGGTAAAAACTATTGTACTTGCTTCTGACTTAGATTTCAAACAAAAAGATCGTCCATTGGTTAGACTTAGAGAGTATGCAAAGAGCTTAGGTAGTGATGTAAAAATAGAAATATTACACGTTCAAACTGAAGGTGGAATAAACCCAGATGATAAGGCATTAATTGCTGAGACTTTTAAAGACATTAAGCATGCTTACGTAATCGCAAATGACAGTAATATTGAAAAAGCTGTTTTAGATTATTGCGAGAAAGAGAATGCAGATGTTGTGTCCATTATCACAAAAAGGTATTCGTTTTTTGAAAAATTATTCCATCAAAGTTTAACAAGTAAATTAGCGTACCATAGTAGTATTCCTCTACTTGCTTTACACGAACCTAAATAAACATTAGGCCAGAATATTGATAAATGAGTGATTTAAATAAGAAGACTATAAAAGGGCTAGACTTAACATCTGGCCCTTTAGTTATTGCCGGACCATGCAGCGTTGAAAGTGAAAATCAAATGATGGAAACTGCACTTGCATTGTCTGAAAATCCTCATATACAGGCCATTAGAGGTGGGGTGTGGAAACCAAGAACAATGCCCGGAAACTTTGAAGGGCTTGGTGAGCCAGCTCTTAACTGGTTAAAAAATGCAGGAAAAGCAACCAAGCTAAAAGTAATGACAGAGGTTGCCAATGCGGAACATGTAGAACAATCTCTTAAAGCAGGCATTGACATGCTATGGATAGGCGCAAGAACTACGGTCAATCCATTTTATGTACAAGAAATCGCTGATGCCTTAAAGGGAGTAGATATTCCTGTATTTGTCAAAAACCCTATTCATCCTGAAGTTAAGTTATGGGTTGGAGCTTTAGAGCGATTGAACAAAACTGGGATTACTGATTTGGCTGCTATACATAGAGGTTTTTTTGCCTATCAAAGTGCTCCCTATAGAAATGAGCCTAAATGGGAAGTAAGTTTTGAACTTAGAAGACTAATGCCAGAGATTCCAATCATCTGCGACCCTAGTCATATAGCTGGAAAAAGAGATTTAATTGAAGATGTTTGTCAGAGTGCCCTTGACCTTGGAATGGACGGTTTTATGATAGAAAGTCATATTAATCCAAGTCAAGCTTTAAGTGATGCTGAGCAACAGCTAAGACCAGAAGATCTTCAACGCATCTTAGGAAGTATAGATAAGAAACAGGAGTTTAAAGAAGATGAAAAATTTATTTCCCAAATCGAGACTCTCCGAAGCAATATTGATGAACTTGACTACAAACTTCTAAGCTTACTAAAGGAGCGAATTGATATTGTTGCGAAACTTGGTAAAACTAAAGAGGAACACCAAGTAACATTTTTTCAAATGAAAAGGTGGTTTAATATCTTAAAAAACAGAGAAGAGCAGGGGTCAAAAATGGGTTTGAATCCAGAAATAATTCACGAATTATTCCAGCTTATCCACAAATACTCTATTGATGTGCAATTAAAAAGCAGAGGCTAATTTTTTCCTGTTGAATTTGTAAATTCATAGAATGGAATTCATTTGGAAGAATAGTACGTCAAACATAGATACTGAAGTAAATCAACTTTATAAATCACTTGGCATTGATCTTTGGCTATGCAAGCTCCTTGTTAAAAGAGGAATTAAAACCTTTGAGGAAGCCAAGGAATTCTTCAGACCCAATTTAGAACATACACACTCCCCTTTTTTAATGAAAGGGATGCAAGAAGCTGTAAATAGGATAAAGCAGGCAAGAGATAAAAATCAAAAAGTCATGATTTATGGCGATTATGATGTTGATGGCACCACTGCTGTAGCATGTCTTTTCAGTTTCCTGAAAAACTACCATAAAAATCTGATCTGTTATATTCCAGATCGATATACTGAAGGTTATGGAGTTTCTACTCAAGGTATAGATACTGCTCATGAAGAAAATGCCTCCTTAATTATAGCTTTAGACTGCGGGATAAAGTCTTTAGACAAAGTGGCTTACGCCCGATCAAAAGGAATAGATTTTATTATTTGCGATCATCATTTACCAGGGGATGAGCTTCCAGAGGCAATAGCAGTTTTAGATCCAAAACGATCGGACTGCACTTATCCATTTAAAGAATTAAGCGGTTGTGGAATTGCCTTTAAACTTAGTCAAGCTTTGGCGCAAGAATGGTCTTTGAGCGATGAGTCCTATATGAATCAAATTGATTTGGTAGCACTGAGTATTGGCGCGGATATCGTAGCAATTAATGGCGAAAACAGAATTCTAGCCTTTCACGGCTTAAAAAAGATAAATCAGAACCCAAGACCAGGTTTAGCAGAGCTCAAAGATTTAGCCGGCTTCAATTCTAAACCTATGACCATTACTGATATGGTTTTTACACTAGGGCCAAGAATAAACGCAGCTGGAAGAATAGAACACGGAAAACTTGCCGTAGAGTTATTGAGTAGCATTGACATAAATGAAATTAAGGACAAAGCGCAGCTGATTGATTTGCAAAATCAAGAGCGTAAAACACTTGATCAAGAAATTAGTGAATCAGCTTTAAGCCAGATAAAGAAAGATCAAAAAGAAAATTCTAACTCCACGGTGGTTTATAAAAAAGACTGGCATAAAGGGGTGATAGGAATAGTAGCCTCTAGATTAATAGAGCAATACTATAGACCTACCATTGTTTTTACTCAAAGTCAGGGAGTTTTAGCTGGTTCTGCTAGATCGGTGCGTGGCTTTAATATTTACAACGCCATTGAATCTTGTTCAAAGCACTTAATCCAATTTGGTGGGCATGCATTTGCTGCTGGAATGACCTTGTATGAAGAAAACTTACAGGCCTTTACAGCCTGCTTTGAAAAGTATGTGGCAGAAAATATTTCAGAGGACTGTAAGCAACCCCAACTTAAAATTGACACAGAAATAAGTCTTAAGGACATCACTGAGGCTAATTATAAGATTCTAAAACAATTTGCTCCTTTTGGACCGGAAAATTCTGCTCCACTTTTCCTCACTACCGGTTTTATAAATTCCTCAAGTAGACTAGTTGGAAAAGAATCCGAGCATATTAAATTTTCAGTAAAAGAGATAAGAAGTGGTATTGTGATAAATGGAATCGGCTTTAAGCTAAAAGAAAAGTTTCACCTAATTGAAAACGGGGAATTTGATCTAGTTTACCATTTAGAAGAAAACCATTTTATGGGAAATTCAAATTTAGAAATGCGAGTACTAGACATAAAGCCGAGTAATCTAATGTAGCCCTAAAATTAATAAGCTGCCAATTCGGGAAGATCATCTAGGACCTCTTCTTTTCCAATTAAATTGAGGCTATCCAATTTAGCCTTTAAGGGAGCAATATGATTTAAAAATGATTCCTTATAAATCTCATCTATTGGATCCGCATCTGGTAAATCTTGTTTCAATGGGTCTACTTGCTTGCCATTTACCCAAAATCTATAACATACATGAGGTCCTGTTGCAAGTCCCGTTGAACCAACATAGCCAATTATATCTCCTTGTTTCACAGCTTTACCCTTTCTAATACCCTTTTCAAATTTACTCATATGCAAATACTGTGAGGTATAGGTTGAATTATGTTTCACCTTCACGTAATTCCCATTGCCAGATGTATATGCTGCCGCCTCAATAATACCATCTGCTGTGCTCATTATTGGCGTTCCTTTTGGCGCAGCGTAATCTGTTCCCAAATGGGCTTTCCATCTTTTTAAAACAGGATGAAATCTCTTTGGGCTATAACGTGATGAAATTCTAGAAAATTTAAGCGGTGCTCTTAAAAACGCCTTTCTTAAAGTATTTCCTTTTTCATCATAGTAATCTGGAAAAGCTGCACTATCACCTTGGAAATAGAAACTATAGAAAGATCTTTCTCTGTGGAAAAAATCCGCAGCAATTATGTTACCGATACCGACAAAGACCGTATCGTCAATAAACTTTTCTTCAAATACAACTTTAAAATAATCTCCTTTTTGAATTCTAAAAAAATCAATTGTCCACGCATAAATTTCTGAGAGGGAGAGCACCAATTCAGGACTTGCTCCTTGATCTACTATAGATTGATACAATGATGATTCTATTGGACTTGCAATTTCTCTAGTCCTAATTTCAATATCTTTTTCTCTCAGCTTAATATTTAAGCTATCTACTAGATCAAATATATAGTACTGTACAGGGCTTGGCTGATACACAAAGAAATGTGCTTTTTGGAGGCTATCATTAGCATCTTTAAGGACTGCAAACTTTTTTCCGGCTCGCATATAACGAACATCAAATATTTCCTTATTGTATTCTGCAATTTTATGAATGATAGAGTAACCTACTCCATAATTGAGAAGTATAGTGCTAAAGCTTTCACCATTTTTAATGACTCCATCTTCAACTATGTACTCATTTTCCGGAAGTCCAAATCGTAAGACAACTTCTTCCTTTTCAGGAATTGATTCAATAACAAGCTCGTTATCTGAAGAAACTTTTGAGCTATTTATAGCAATAGATAATAATGCCCCAATGATGCATACTGCAATAATAGCGATAAGCCAGGTTTTTTTCATTAGTTGAATTTAGAGTCCTTTCTTATCTATTCCAGCACCATCTAAAACATCAAATACCCAGGTCTTACCCCAATTTTCAATTTCTTCAGAAGACCAAAGCTCAGGGTAGAATATTCTTTTTTGAAAACGCGGAGGCAAATATTTCTGCCAATTTGTTCCTCCTGTAGCATTTATATCATCTGGCCTTTTGGCTAAATAGACGACAGAAGTTTTATAATGCTGCAATGGCCAATTAACATTTACATTTAAGTCCATTGTTCTAAAGGCATCTATTAATTCTTGATCTTGCTGATCGTCATTAGAAAGCGCTTTAAAAAGCTGCCATAAATTTTTTGTTGTATAACGCTGAGCCATTCTTATTAGCTGATCGGTATACTTCTCTTCGAACTGTTTTAAAGTTAAAGTTTTGGCTCCTGTATCAGAAATAGTTGCGCCTTTCTTCCAATAAATTTTCTCATACATTTCTTCAATCGCAGAAGAAGAGTTGTATTCTTGTCTATGCTCCTTATCTACTAAGTTCAAGAAATCAGTAGCACCAATTTCTATCATTCTATATTGACCGGATTGAAATCCACTAGCCGGAGTTAAGCTCATTCGGAATTTTAGAAACTCCTCTCTAGACATCCCCTTCTCCATAACAGCAAATGAGTGCGTTAGAGCACCGAAATATCGGTTGATCCTAAGTATTTTTTCCTTTAATACATCTTTAGAAACAGAATCGGCCTTAGCCATTTGCTCCATTTCATGGAGACTTAATTTAAAGTATAGCTCTGTTATTTGGTGATACATGATGAAGATAGGCTCATCAGGAATTGATGTTTTAGGAGTTTGAAGACTTAAAAGAGTATCCAAGTGAACATAATCCCAATAAGTAAGGTAATCTGAGTATAGTAGACCGTCTAAATACGATATCAATTCTTGACCACTAGCCTTATACTTTTCGGCTAATTTATCAATACGGTCCTTAATGTCTTGGCTAATCTCCATTGATAAAAAGTTTTATCAAAGGTAGCTATTTAGACACTATTTTAAGGGATTCTTGCAAACCTTTATAATCAACGAGATCCATTTTAACACTTCCCACAACTAAGTCAGTTTGCATTCTAACTGGTATTTTATTACCATCATTACTCACCCAAAGTGTCATTCCCTCTTCATCTTTAAACACCCTTCCTTCTTGAATTAGAGGCCTCATTTTTAAACACTCAATATTTCCAAAATCAGTGTCTAGCACTTCAACACCTAAATACTTAAGTTTAAAACTATAAACCTCATAATCTAGAAAGACTTCAATTGGAATTTCATCTCCTACAGTAATTCCGCTTAAATCCAAAGCTCTTGCATAGTAAAAAGCGCTTAGCATATCTTGAACATTATTTGGAATTTGAAACTCTTTATTATTAGACACTTCTAGAACCCTTTCATCTTGATGGTCAAAAAGCAAATGCCTTTTAATTTCATATCCTCCTTCATCAACATCGCGAATAAACTCTACAGGCAATAAAGACTCTGCATCGATATAGCTTTCATAGGTATCTCTCACTTTAAAAAACCAATCAAAGAATTTAGTAGAATAGCCTTTCCCTACCACCTTATAAGCTGGCCTTCCTGCCCTTTTGATTTGAGCTTTAACTTCAAGCTCCGCATAGCCAGCGGACACCACTCCATAGTGAACATTATATTTTAAGAATTCGCCTTGACCCCAAGATTGATGTGTTGAAAGGCCATACTCTATCTGCCTTTCTAAACGATTATTAAAAGCATTAGATGGAACTAAAAATAAGCATAAAAAAAAACTATATACTAAATACTTCATAGTAGCAATTTAATAAAGCTAACGCAAATTAAATGCCATTTATTGAATGACGAATCCGTAAAACTTGAATCAAATTAATAAACATAGCGCAAGCCCAATATTTTTTTAAGAATGCAATCCATTGCTGTTTTATACTAAGGCGAATTGGAATTGTTAGAAGGAAAAACTAAATTGACTTAGGGCTTGCGGGTAAAGCCCCTGGGGCGCATAATTAGAGTTCTAAATTAATCTAGTCCATAAAAAAGATTTATTATTTGCTCATTAGCTATTGAAAGAGTTCCGAAATAAATCCTCTTACAAATCCATAGATATCATCTACAGAGCTATCATACCCTGGGATTACATCAATGTTATAATGTCTCTTTATTTCTAACAAGCATAATAGGCAAACAGATAACCATAAAACAAGACCTATTAATTTATATGAAATAATCATCCCATCCTTTTGGGCTGAGATTTGCTTTGGCAAGTCAATAGGCAAGTTTGACTTTGACAAAGGACTTGAAATTGATTGGTTAAGGTTTTTCACGCTCTTTATTTGTGATGACAATGTAGGTCACAAACAAGGCTCAATCCAGGCTTCTATTCAAGTATTTTTATCTTAAATAACTGCTAATCAATTGTTGTAGAATTTTACACAACAAAATTTATTATTTTATTTGGAACAATGATGAGCTTTTTAGGCTCTTTTCCATCTAAATACTGCTTTGTTTTCTCCTCAGACATTACAATTTCGCGTATTTCTTCATGTGCGAGACTTTTAGCGAGTGAAATCTTAAATCTCATTTTTCCATTAAAAGCTACGGGATAATCAAAGTTATTTTCAACCAAATAGTCAGCATTAAAGCTAGGATATTCCTCTCTGCTAATACTTTCCTTATGCCCTATCATCGACCATAATTCTTCAGTAAT
The DNA here is from genome assembly GCA_965661265.1 of uncultured Schleiferiaceae bacterium. Lineage (GTDB taxonomy): Bacteria > Bacteroidota > Bacteroidia > Flavobacteriales > Schleiferiaceae > CBFIDE01. The sequence continues at coordinate 65,769 of CBFIDE010000004.1, forward strand.
ATGCGGGGCATATGGAGAAAGCAAAATTAGCAATGGCTCTAGTACCTCTGCCTTATTACATTTCAAATCTGTTAGCTCATTCACACAAATCATGAAAGAACTTACAGAGGTATTAAAGCTAAAATTAGCTAAATCATCTTCTAACTTTTTAATCAAATTATGTAAGGACTTTAATTCAGCTTTAGTAGGGCTGTCATCAGAAAGATTAAAACTGCCATCAACAAAATAAAGTCTCCAAAATTTCTTTAAAAATCCATGAACGCCTGTAATCCCAGCAGTATTCCATGGCTTACTTTGTTCTAGAGGACCTAAAAACATTTCGTACATTCTTAAAGTGTCCGCTCCATATTTCTCTACAATATCATCTGGATTAACAACATTATACTTACTCTTAGACATCTTTTCTACCTCCCTGCTCACTGTAAATTTTCCCAATTCGTCCGTAATAAAATCGGCGGAAGCCAAATCAGTCCTCCAGGCTTTAAAGCCTTCAATATCCATTTCATTACTAGCATTTACTAAAGAAACATCCACATGAATGGCGGTAGTTTTATACTTAGATTTAAGACTTGCAGACACAAAGGTATTTTCGCCTTCTAGCCTATGAGCAAAGGCCGAAGTGCCTAAAATCATGCCTTGGTTAATAAGCTTTTTAAAAGGTTCTTCTTTACTCACAAACCCCATATCAAAAAGAAATTTATGCCAAAATCTACTATACAAAAGGTGTCCTGTAGCGTGCTCACTTCCACCTAAGTACAGATCAACTTGCTTCCACTTTTCCTCAGCATTTTTATCAAGAAAGGCATTCTTATTTTGGGCATCCATATACCTTAAGAAATACCAACTACTTCCTGCCCAACCTGGCATTGTGGTAGTTTCTAAGGGATAAGAATTGGAGCTCTTATCTACCTTTCCACTTTGTTCATTATATCTCCAGGTGTTAGCTCTAGCCAAGGGAGGTTCCCCATCTTCAGTTGGCAAATAGGCATCCACTTCTGGAAGCTCAAGTGGTAAATTAGAACGTGGAATTGCCATTGGAACTCCATTTTTATAGTAAATCGGAATAGGCTCCCCCCAATATCTCTGTCTACCAAAAATAGCGTCACGCAATCTGAAATTAACTTTGCCTTTACCAAGACCATTCATTTCAATTTCTTCAATAGCCTTAGTGATAGCTTCTTTTCCTTCTAGTCCATTCAGGAAATTAGAGTTAATGATTTTGCCTTCTTTGGTCTCGTAGGCCTCTTTATTAATATCTCCACCATCAACGACCTGCAGAATAGGTAATCTAAACATTTTGGCAAAAGCATAGTCTCTGCTATCATGAGCAGGAACCGACATCACAGCTCCGGTGCCATAGGATGCTAAAACGTAATCCCCTATCCAAATAGGCAACTTCTTTCCTGAAAAAGGATGAATAGCATATGCCCCAGTGAATTGACCACTTACATTCTTAACATCCGCCATTCGATCTCTATCGGTTCTTTGAGCACTACGCTCAATATAGGCTTCAACAGAATCCTTATAATCTTTGGTCGTAATATCTTTAACAAAAGGATGTTCTGGCGCAAGAACCATAAAACTAACTCCAAAAATTGTATCCGGTCTTGTGGTAAATACTTCTATTGATTCTTCTGAATCTTCTAACTTAAAGTGGACAGATGCCCCTTCAGATTTTCCAATCCAGTTTCTTTGAGATTCTTTTAATGCATCGCTCCAATCAATATCATTTAATCCGTCCAAAAGCCTTTGTGAATAAGCAGAAATCCTCATACTCCATTGCATCATTTTTTTCTGTACAACGGGATAAGCACCTCTTTCACTTAAGCCATTTTTCACCTCATCATTAGCCAAAACAGTTCCTAATTGAGGACACCAATTAACTGTAGACTCTGCTCTATATGCCAGTCTGTATTTTTGTAATACGTCTTCCTTCTGCTCTTCATTTAAGCCTTTCCACTCCTCTGCGGAAAAAGCTAAATGCTCTTCAGAACTAGCATTAACACCTTCACTTCCGTGGGATTCAAAATGCTTTACTAGCTCCTGTATAGGCTTAGCTGAATCTGTGTCTTTATTATACCATGACTGGAACAATTCTAAAAATATGAATTGAGTCCATTTATAAAAATCTGGATTGGAAGTGCGCACTTCCCTTGACCAATCAAAGCTAAAACCTAATTGATCTAATTGAGTTCTATATCTTTTTATATTCTCCTCAGTTGTGATAGCTGGGTGCTGACCTGTTTGAATCGCATACTGCTCCGCAGGTAAACCAAAAGAATCATAGCCCATTGGGTGAAGGACATTAAAGCCTTTATGTCTTTTATATCTACTATAAATATCGCTTGCGATATATCCTAAAGGATGACCTACATGAAGACCTGCTCCCGAAGGGTAAGGAAACATATCCAAGCAGTAGAAGCTGGGTTTATCAGATTGATTCTCCGCTTTGAAAGATTGGTGATCATTCCAATACTTTTGCCACTTTTTCTCTAGCTCTATAAAATTATAATCCATTGCGCATTCTTAATGAGTTGCGAATTTAGAAGTTTCTTATCGTTTCTACGACTAAGATTCTAGCTTATTAATAATCTTATAGGTTGCTTCTGTTCTGTACTCCCAAGCCGGATTTAAAAGACAAAATATATTCCTGTTCTATACGCTGTATTTCACTTTGTTCTTTTCTTTGGTAGCAAGTGACTGAAATTGTAAGATTGATATAGACTATAATTCAGACTAGTAAAAAACTAGATGTGCCTAATTATTAAAACCAATATTAAAATAAAAAGCCCCACTTAAAAGTGAGGCTTGAAATGATAGAAAAAATTGTTTATTCAATAATCAACTTCTGAACGCTAGCCGTTAATCCACCGTTCAGACTGATTAAATAAGTGCCTTTTGAAAGTCCACTTAGGTCGATTGACCTTGAAACCGCTCCTTTTTGAACTACTTTAGAAGTAATATCCACTATTGTATATGTAGTAAATCTAGAATCTGCATTTATGATTAACTTATCATTAGCAGGATTTGGGAATATTTCAAAAGAAGGCGCTACAAAGTTTCTAACACTCAATCCAGAGCCTGCTGTCTTCTCAAATCTAGTTTCGTAAAGATAAACTGGCAACTCCTCGTAATCATATTCTATAATCGCGGTAACCTCATTCAAGGCATTCAGTCTGAAATCATTTTTAAAAGTAAGCACATAGTTTCCATTCCCAATAGTGTCTCCATAGATATTCAAGCCTTTCATAACCTGATTGGAATCATAATAAGGATAAACTTTTCCTTGTATTGACCCCAATGAATTTAAAATTAAGCTATCCAACAAGCCATTTGATCCATAATGGAAATTGTAGGACCCAACAAGAATAAAGGTTCCTCCAAATTCAAATTTCGCTTCCATAAGTTCAATCTTACCCTGTGCGTTATAAGTTGCAGAAGTAAAAGATTGATCCTCCCAAGCGCCATTTACATAATCAGCTTCTGCCATAAGAGTATCTTTTCCGTTCGCATCAGCATAAAAAATATAGCGGTATGAAGAGTCATGAGAACCCGAAAACTCATCAAACTCATAGATAGTTGTAGCATTTGCGTTCCGTATTCCCTTAGAGCTATATTCTAGAGATCCATTATAATAGTAAGAAGATGTATCAATATGCCCATTCATAAATCTTTGAACCATTTGATATTCTTCAACCATAAATGCTGAGCCAGTATCTTCACTCCAGACAACAGAATCATGTGCTGTAATGACAAACATATTATCAAATATAAATTGTGAAGTAGGATCTAATTGAGCCTTGGCAAAAAAACTAACACCAATAAGGGCAAGAAGTATAATTCTTTTCATTCTATTCATTTTATATATAACCTTAAATCAACCGCTAAGGTTGGGCTGTAAAATTAGTTTATTAAAGTTTGATTCCCTACTTTTAAAATTATCAAAAAAATCATCATCAAATGATCTTAAGCACTACCCCTAGCCTAGAAGGAATGCCCATTAAAGAATATATTGGCCTTGTTAGCGGAGAGACTATTATAGGTGCCAATTTAGTCAAGGATATTTTTGCTTCTATAACAGATATTGTTGGTGGTCGAAGTGGCTCTTACGAGAAAACTCTGAAGGAAGCCAAGGAAATAGCACTTTTTGAACTGAAGGAAAAAGCCAAAAGCTTAGGTGCCGATGCCGTGGTTGGAATTGACCTTGATTATGAAACTCTAGGATCCAATAATGGAATGTTAATGGTTACTGCAAGTGGCACTGCCGTGCGATTGTAATTTACTTTGTTAGAGCACATATCTAAATCCCAATCGAAAGGACCAATTTGGAAGAACATTTTGAGCACCATCAGAAGAAGAAATAAATCTAATTCCTGGTCTAAGCTCAAAACCAAAAAGAGACCTTTGGAGAACATATCCTGAATTGCCTAATCTGAACTCTAAACCTGCCGGAATGTAGAGTAAGAAAGTGTAGGTATTGTCAACATCTTTCATTTCCGATTGTCTTTCTATTGACTCACTTGAGGCACCATAATAAAAAGGAGCATCAATAAAACTTTCTTTCTGATAGTCAATATTTACGATAGAATTAAAGCCCACACCTAGCTCTAGTCCAACACCACCGTAAAAACGCCATCTGTTTTGAGTTACGGATTTCAGAATATAACTAAGATCTAAGAACAATAAGTCTTGCTGAATAAAAATTTCCATGTTCTCTTTAGAGACAGAATCAACAAGCACATACTCTTGAAGTTTTTCACTGAACAAATTATCGTACAGAATCCTTTCTTCGTATTTATACGATGAGAAGCTTGATTGATACTTACCAAATCTCAAGCGCTGCTCCACTCCATTTTAGACGTTTTAATTTTAGTACTCAATAGAACAGATAGTTGATCGGATTGAACGATGCTATTTCTCTCTTCAAACTCCAGCTTATCAAGGTTTTTTTCCAAAATATTAGAGTTTGGAATTAAGGATTGAAATTCAGAAATAGATTTTGACTGGGGTCGATAGTATTGCACACCACAGCCTACATAAAGATCTAAAGCCCGTAATCAACAGCTTGAGAAAAGCTAAATATTGGCATCCAAACCAATATTAAAAATATCACTTTGATTTTCATAATGAAGTTGATCTTAATCTAATAATTCTAATCTCAATCCAAGAACACTAAGTCCCCAGTCAAAATAACCTCGAGTCCTCCAGTTTGTGTTTGCAAAATATCTCCAGCTAGGTCTTAATTCAGAATATAAATGAGTTCTTTTCCAAAATTCATTTGACTTAGAAAATCTAAAGTTTAAGCCAATGGGCAAATAAACGCTTAATAAATATGATGGTTCAAGAGAAAAGACCTCCTCTTCTATTACATTATTTTGACCTTTCACATAACTGGGTAATGCAAGAAACCCGAGTAAAGCATAAAGAAGATGAGTACTTTTCATGAATAGGTTCTAGGTTAATCATGCTTAATCTTTTGGCAAGTGAATTTCAAGAAATATCTCATTATCAATATTAAACCAAACAGATATTTGGAATTTTATTTAAAACTTAAAATTCAAATCGGAGACCTAGGGCACTAAATCCAAGATTTACGAAAGTTTGCGTATCTCCAGCAGCATCAACTAGACACCTGACCCCTGGTCTCAACTCAGTATATAAGTGAGCTCGTTTCCAAAACTCATTTGACTTAGAAAGTCTAAAATCTAGGCCAATTGGCAAATAGAGATTTACAGAATAAGATGGATCCAATGAATAAGATTCTGATTCGAAAGAATTTTCATCATTATTTATATCAAAATAGAAAGGTCCATTTGCATAGTTATACTCAGAAGAATAAATGTTAGCTCGGGTGTTGATTCCTACGCCCAGCTCTAAGCCTAAACCAGTGTAAAAACTCCACCTTCCATTAGGATTTGCTCTAATTATATAAGAGATATCTAAGCTTAACATATCTTGAGATAGGTCCATATATAGGTTTTGCGAATTGATAGAGTCAATAACAGTCTGCTCTCCTGTTCTAGAACTTGTTAGGGTATCATAAGGAGTAGTTGTTTGCTTATAATAGGAAGAAGAACCTGAATAAATATTCGAATAAGAAAAACCAACTCTCATCCTATGTTCTAGCTTTTCAGTTGAATTTCCTAATCTCAAACCATATAGAATAGATAACATTGTAGAATACTGATAGGACTGATAATTTGACCCCACAAAATCAGAGTAATCTTTAGAAAGAATGGCTAAGTTCGGTAAAAGGGCCCTATAGTCTGCTAAAGACTTAGAACTTGTAGAATAGGAAATCCCGCCAAGGCCTATACTCAAATCTACCTTACCAAAGGATATGTTCTGTGCTTGTGCAATTAAGCTAGAGGAAATAAGGCACACAACAAAAGCTATTTTCTTCATTATTTTATGTTTATGAGAATAACGTCAAGTTTTTACTTTAGTATAGATTCAGAATAATTTTAATTCAAATATCTTATTCCAGAATTATGAAAATGCATCGTAGGCATTTTAGATCTAAAAAGAATAATGTTCAGGTTATTCCATAATGCTTTTTCATTCAGACCCAAAAGATGACAGCAATCAAGTCGACTAGAAGAAGTGATTCAGCTAATGTTTCTACCTAATTCTTCTTTGTCTATTTTCCTATGCATTAAGCACTGTAATGATATTGGATAACTAATTCTATTTCATTAAATTGAAGGAGGGCTTGAGGGTATCAGCCCTTGGGCAGATTATTACTTATGATGCACCCATCAAAACGGTGTAGCATTTTTTTTGGACGTAATAAAAAGCGAACAGTAAGAATTGACTCAAGTTAAGCTATCAGCCTTTGGATCATTAATAAAAATTCAAATAAGGCTGAATAAATAGGGTTTTATTCATTAAACTTTGAAAGCCTATTTCAAGAAATACGTTTGAATAAATGTGGAGAATAAGTGATAGAAATAATTCGTCAAGTCTCAGGACCCACAAATTTTCATTGAGAGTATTACTGGAATCAACCTTCTTTTTAGCTTGTTTTTGCTTGAAATTAAGGATTCATAATGAATCAAGAATTCCAGAACAATTAAAAAGATGAATAGAATAAAGGGCACACTTTCTGGAACACTCTAAAAAAACAAACCCTCAATCCGATAAGAATCAAGGGTTTAAGTCTTCAAATTGTTGTCCCACTAGGACTCGAACCTAGACTGACGGTACCAAAAACCGCTGTCCTGCCAATTAGACGATGGGACATTAACATTTTAGGGCTGCAAATATAAATAGAATCATAAGAACCCAAAACTTTTATTTAAACTCTTTTGATTTTCTTTAACACTCACTTAGGAAAAGGCTAGACTTATTTTTATAAATTCGCCCTAATACTTAATTCAAGGAATATGCAGTCGAGTTACAATAGAATAAATAATATTTTAGGATTACTAGTCTTAGTAATTGCCACATTTACGTATGTATCAACCATGGCGCCTACCGCCTCTTTCTGGGATTGTGGGGAATACATCTCTACAGCTGTTAAACTTCAAGTAGGTCACCCACCGGGTGCACCATTATTCCAATTAACAGGAAACTTTTTCTCTAGATTCGCTTTTGGAGATGTAACTAAGCAGGCTGCAATGGTCAACTTAGTATCGGCTTTAAGCTCTGCATTTACTATTTTATTTCTTTTCTGGACAATTACTGCCATTGGAAAGAAGTTTTCTGCAAAATTTGGAGAACTTAATGATGGTAGAATAGCGTCTATTTTTGGAGGAGCTCTAGTTGGTGCACTTGCTTATACATTTAGTGATAGTTTTTGGTATTCAGCAGTAGAAGGAGAGGTTTATGCAATGTCCTCTTTATTTACTGCCATTGCATTTTGGGCAATATTAAAGTGGGAGGCTGAAGTTGATCATAGTAATCGAGCAGGAAGATGGCTAGTATTTATTGCCTTTATGATTGGTCTTTCAATAGGTGTTCATATCCTTGTATTCCTTACAATTCCTGCTATTGTGATGACCTATTTCTATAAAAAGGATAAAGAAATCTCTACTAAAAAATTCATCATTTATAATGGTATCGCCGTAGTTGTCCTTGGATTAATATTCGCAGTAATCATTCCATTGGTACTTAAGATGTTTGGTTCATTTGAAATCTTCTTTGTAAACAGCCTCGGAATGCCTTTCAATAGCGGAACAGTATTTACTGTGCTTGTTCTTGGCGCTGCTTGCTACTTTGGCTTAAGCTTTACCAGAAAAAAAGAACTTCCTCTTTGGAATACTCTAATTCTATCCACTCTATTTATAATTTTAGGTTATTCCACTTTCGTGACATTGGCTATTAGATCAAATGCTAATACACCAATTGACGAAAATAATCCGGAAGATGCGATGTCACTATTAGCTTATTATAATCGTGAGCAATATGGAGAATTCCCGATACTATACGGTCAATATTTTAATGCACCTTTAGACCAGAAAAATCCTTTTTCTGACGGAAAACCTGTTTATAAAAAAGATGAGGAGTCAGGTAAGTATATCATTACTGATGACAGAAAAGCTAGCGTAAGAAACTTTGCAGATAGTCATAAAGGCTTTTTTCCTAGAATGTGGAACGAAGATGGTGCGTCTATCCAGAATTATGTACAAATTGCTGGACTAAAGAATAAAGAAGATAAACCTACTTTTAGTCAGAATATGAAGTTTTTCTTTGACTATCAGATTGGCCATATGTGGTGGCGTTACTTCATGTGGAACTTTGCCGGAAGGCAGAACGACGAGCAGCATAGGTATGAATATACTAAAGGCAACTGGATCAGTGGCATCAGCTTTATAGACAAAGCTCGCCTAGGGCCGCAAGACAATTTGCCTTATCATATGGCAACCAATAAGGCGAGAAATGTATACTACTTCCTTCCGTTTATTCTAGGACTAATCGGTCTCTATTTCCACTTTAAAAAGGACTCTAAAAATGCCTGGGTCATCAGCCTTTTCTTCTTAATGACAGGACTGGCCATTGGCGTCTATTTGAATCATAAACCCTTTGAACCAAGAGAACGTGATTATGCTTACGTAGGTTCTTTTTACGCTTTCGCGATTTGGATAGCCTTGGGAGTTCAATCTATTTACGAACTTCTCACTGCCAACAAAGAGAATAAGACGATAGCCATGGCAATTAGTGCAGTTTGTTTGGTATTAGTACCTGGAGTAATGGCCAAAGAAAATTGGGATGATCACGATAGATCTGAAAGATATTTGGCCAGAGATGTTGCTAAGGCATATCTTGACTCTTGCGAGAAAAATGCGATCCTATTCACCAATGGTGATAATGACACCTTCCCGCTGTGGTATATCCAAGAAATTGAAGGCTATAGAACAGATGTGAGAGTAGTAAACCTCAGCTTATTAAATACTGACTGGTATATAGATCAGCAAAAGAGGGCTGCATATGAAGCTAAAGGCGTTCCTTTCGATTTTGAAAATACTCAGTATCGTCAAGGAACAAGAGATGTAATCTACTTCCAAGAGAACCCAAGAATTAAAGCGGGAAGATGGATGGCTAGCGACTTCCTAAACTGGGTAAAAAGTGATGATCCCTCTACTAAGTTTAAGGCTTATGGTAACAAACAATTACAATACTACCCTACAAAAAAACTTAGGGTTCCTATTGATAAAGAGATGGTTCTTGAAAAAGGTGTTGTGCCTGCTTCAGATTCTTCAAAAATTGTTGACTACATAGATTGGACTTTAAACTCTAACGTATTAACGAAAAGAGATTTAATGGTTGTTGACTTAATAGCCAATAATAATTGGGATCGTCCAATTTACTTTAGTGTGACTGTAGGTAATAGCAGTAAGGCTTTCTTCTGGCTAGAGGAATACTTCCAGCTAGAGGGCTTAGCTTATAGATTTATTCCAATCAAGACTCCTACCACTAAGGGCAGTACGGATTATGGAAGAGTAGCTCCAGAAATCATGAAAAGGAATTTAACAGAGAAGTTTGACCTTACTAATTTCTCTGATTTAGATGTTTATCATGATGAAACGAATAGAAGAGTTTCTTATAACTTAGCGAACAGCTACTCAAGACTAGCTATGGCATATGTTGGACAAAACAATAATGCTGAAGCCATCAGAATTCTTGACAAAGCTCAAGTTCTTTTACCTGAAGAAAAGTACTCTTATAACTACTTTACCTTTGGATTAATTGAAGCATATTACCAAGCTGGAGCTATTGATAAGGCCAAGGAAATGATAAACAAATATGCAGATCGCTTAGATGAAGAAATTTCTTACTATGGTCAATTCTCTACTAAAGAAAGAACAATGATTCAAACTGAATTAAGGAATGCGGCAAGTTATTACCAAATGCTATTAAGATTACATAGTCAATATGAAATACAAGGAAGCAATATGGAAAGACTAGAGCAATCTGATCTTTACAAACGTTATAGAGCTGCCTTACAACCTTTGGGTATGGCGTAAAACAACAAAAGGCCAGCTCAATGAGCTGGCCTTTCTATTTAATCATTATGTACCTAACCAAAACTCCATGGTGGCTTAAAGCAATCTCTCCAAACCTCATCTGGCATAAATCTAGAAGTGAGAAAAAAGTATATCTGACATTTGATGATGGCCCTACTCCAGAAATCACTCCTTGGGTTTTAAGCCTTTTGAAAAGTTATGATGCTAAAGGCACTTTTTTTTTAATTGGCAAGAACATCAAAGAGAATCCAGCCCTTAAATATCAAATCGAAGAGGAAGGGCATAGCATAGGTAATCATACCTTTAATCATCTGAATGCTTGGAAAACTGGAACAGATGACTATCTCCACAATGTTGAGCTTGGTCAAAATATTATGGATACCAAATTATTCAGACCGCCATACGGTAGAATTCACCCAAAACTTGTGAAAGCTCTAGGAAAGAATTACAAAGTAATAATGTGGGATGTTTTAAGTGGCGATTTTGACATCAATTTAAGTCCTGACAAATGTGCCAAGAATGTCCTTAAATCTGTTAAAAACGGTTCAATAATAGTCTTTCACGATAGTGTCAAAGCTTGGCCTAGACTTGAAAAAGCCCTGCCTAAAATCTTAGAAGACTTAAGCAAGGCTAATTATACTTTTGCGGCACTATAAAAAAGTTCAGTGCTTCAATAGGAGTGGCTCAATAGTTTAAAAGCTTACTTTATAACTTGAGCTCCTTCTTTCATCCATTTAGTAAATCCTCCTTCAAGATTGTGCACTTTAGAGAATCCTAATGAGCTCATTAAACTCATTGCTTTTCCACTTCTACCCCCAGATCTGCAATAAACAAGATATTCAGCATCTTTGTCTAAAGCTTCAATCTGCTTCCTAAAGTCTGGGTCATAAAAATTAATTTGATTGCTATTTGCCAAGTGACCTTGAACATACTCTTCAGGAGTTCTTACATCAATTATAACAACATCTCCGGTGCTAATAAGCTCTTTAGCTTCTTTAACATTAACATTATCTGCTACTACCGTAGAAGGGGTAGACTTTGTCTTTTCCTCTTGTGCATTACACGAAAAAGCCACTATTAGCGGCAATAAAAATGAGAATAATCTCTTCATAATTACTTGCTTATAAAATTATTTACTTTAGTCCATGTACCAGCGTTATAAGCTTCAAAACCATTAGACTTCAAAATACCTTTTGCCATTCCACTTCTCATACCGGAAGCGCAATAAACAATTACTGGTTTATCCTTATTTATTTTAGAAATACTAGCTGAAATCTTGTCAACAGGTATGTTTTTACTACCCTTTACATGTCCAGACTTATATTCAGCAGGACTTCTAACATCTATCAAGGAGGCACCAGATTCTATTGCCTCTTGCCACTTAGGTTTTCTGCCTAAAATTAAATCAAGTAGCCCCATTATAGTTTGTGAATTTTCACATCAGCATATCCACCGCCATTGTGTACGTTCTTAACACCTTGAGCTTCTAACCAAGCCTTAGCGCTACCTGATCTTCCTCCGCTTAAACAAAAAACAACAATAGGCCCTTTTTCACTTAAACTCTTAAAATCATCTAATCTTTCTGTTAAAGTATCCAAAGGAATATTTGTGCTTCCTGCTACATTATCAGTTTCAAATTCACCCTTTGTGCGTACGTCAATTAGACTAGCTGTAGGGTCATTTATAATCTCATTCAAATTCATAGTTCTTTAATTTAGATTGCAAATGTAAAAGTGTTTGAACTAATACTTTGTGACTAAAAGCACATTACTGGTTAATCCAAGCCTTTCTCATTTTCAATTGATGAGAACTAGCCTCATCTATAGGCTCTAAAAGATGTTTCATTTTAACCTTAACTGTTGATGCTTTGGCTTTCAGCTTCTTCTTCTTAAAACTTCCATCCCCCTTTTTCCTGGCTACTTCAAAGCTAACTTTCTCTCCGACTTCAGTATCCTCTAACAAACTAATAAGTACCTTATTAATATTTTGAAGATTAACCTCATTACCCTGTATGCTGATAAATTCATCTCCTTCCATTAGACCTAAGTCTTTTCCAAAAGCATCCAAATCGGTAGCATCTTGAACCAAAAGCCTTTCTGTTTCAGGATTGTACCCAAAATCAAAACCTCCATAACTCATTCTTTCTACTGTAAACTCATCCTTATAATCAATGCCAAAATCTAACAACTGTTCTTTTAAAGGAAATGGAACACTTGATTCAAAATGCATTGAGAAAAACTCTTTTAGCTCTGGATAGGTTCTTTCAACAATGATCTCAAATAAATCCTCATCCACAAAAAATGTATCTGGGCCATAAGTAGCGCCTAATTCATTCAAAAGATCAACCAATCTATACTCACCATTAGATAACCTCATTAACTCAAGATCTAGTGACAAACCTGCGATGGCACCCTTCTGATAAAAATTCAGATATTCATCTTTGGTAAAGCTCAATGTATTCTTACTAGCTACAGTTAATGGAATAAAAGGATTGAAAGAATCCATAGTTTCAAGCTTAGTTTCAATAATATCTAAGAAGTCATCTAAACCTATAATTTCATCTCTAATTTGAACAATTTGAGAATTATACTCCGTGATTCCCTCATAAAGCCAAATATGCTTAGACATTTCGGGCTCTATAAAATCAAAATCATTGATATATTCTGAATGAATTCCTAGAGGAGTAACAATATGGAAAAATTCATGGGCAGTAATATCACTTACCCCGCTATAAAATTGATCTTCATCAAACTCTGGCATGTAAAGGACTGTATTGGTCTGATGCTCTAAAGCACCATATCCTAATCCCATTTCATCAAGACCTACTGAATATATTAAAACAGCATATTTATCTACTGGTAAGGTCCCGCCTAAATAATTAGCGGCCGCATCCAATACATCTGAAATACCTTCCAATGCCTTAGTAGCATTTACATTACCTGAAGGGCTATAAACAGAAACAATCACTTTAGCGCCACCAACCATTTTACTAGCCGTATCCGGAGCACAATAAAGTAAAGGGTTATCATGAACTTGGAAATAATTTGGAATTCTAAATATGTCTAGGGTGTCGCTCTGCTCCCCGATGAGCGAACTAGCGCCAAAATGTTCTTGCTTATGCTTAATGATAAGCTCATATTCTACATCAGGGTAGCCATCTAAATATCCAATAAAACCAAAGTTATTTAATAAAACTACCTTATCACTAATACCTGTTCCCGCTGGTTCAAAAATATCAGTACCAAGCTCGGAATCAAAGGTATCATCTACCTTATAAGTAAGCTTATAGGCATTGCGTGCATTGTAAATTCTATATCTATTATCATCCAATTTTTTAACTAGAATAGAGTCTGCATTATCATCAGACACTGAAAACTTGCTTATAAACCTACCGTAATTGTGAATATCGTAAGTACCTGGAATAATTCTAGCAAAATGAAATTCAATACTATCCTCTTCTATAATTGGAAGAACAAGCTCAACATTCACTTGGTCATTCTCTATGTTCTTAATATCAATATGAACCTGGTATAATCCAGCTTGTTGAGAAGGTGTAAAACTCGCAAATAAGCTGGCATTAATTAAAACAAATACGGCGAATAAAATATTCTTCATAAAACGTAAATAGCAACTAAGGTTTGTTTTCTAAGGTGGTTACCCTGAAAAATAGCAGTCTGTAAAGGTACAATCTAATTAAAGACTGGCAAGATTTTATTTTTGACGATTAAACAGGCTAAATCGCTGAAAAGCAGATCATTGACGCTCATTTTTAATGCAGATACCAAGTTTTGGTTAAACATGGAGCTAGACCGTCCAACTATTGCTGCCTCTTAAAAGATCATCAAGCTTTGCATTTGGTTTCAATTCCTTGGCTTTCTGGACCTGCTCAGACATTGCATCTTCATAACAAATCCTGTCTTCTTTATACAGAACACCAAAAGCTCTTGGAAAATAATAATCCTCATTTTCGGGATGCTCAAAGAATCTAGATAAAATTCCGGCCTTTGTTCTGTCTGAGGAATCATGAATCCAAGCATTAGAATCATTAAGATCCTTACTATCAATAACCTTAGGCTCTAACCCTTCCAGAATAATTGCCTTGGTTTCATTATCAAACTTTAAAGCCTCACCCTCAACTAGCTGAACTCCTTTCGCAGATTTAGTCGTTTTATCTGTCCAAAGCGAAAATGCTCCATCATTAAAAACATTGCAATTTTGATATATTTCAATAAAGGAACTTCCTTTATGCTCATTTGCACTTTTCAAGGTCTCTCTTAAATGAAGAGGATCTCTATCCACTGTTCTCGCCACAAAAGAAGCATCGGCACCTAAAGCTAAAGCCAGAGGATTGAATGGATGATCAATAACACCAAGAGGACTTGATTTAGTCGACTTTCCTATACCAGTAGTAGGTGAATATTGGCCTTTTGTCAAGCCATAAATCTCATTGTTAAATAGTAAAATATTAACATCAAAATTTCTTCTTAGAGCGTGTATCAAATGATTACCACCAATAGATAAGCCATCCCCATCTCCAGTTACTATCCAAACAGATAAATTTGGATTAGCAGCTTTCAAGCCACTGGCAACAGCAGGCGCTCTTCCGTGGATAGAGTGCATGCCATAGGTATCCATATAATACGGAAACCTAGAACTACAGCCGATTCCAGAGATAAAAACTGTATTCTCTCTATCCACTCCTATATCTGCTAAAACAGATTGTGCCTGTTTTAATATACCGTAATCACCACAACCAGGACACCACCTAACATCCTGATCACTTGCGTAAGCCTTTGGGCTTAATTTTTCAGGGTTCTGCGTCATTTCATTAGTTCTTTAACCCGATCTTTAATTTCATCTGCCATAAAAGGTAAGCCTTGCACCTTACTCAAAGACTGAATATCCAACAAATACTTTTCTCTTAAGATTTTTACTAGCTGACCTTGATTAAGCTCAGGCACTAGGATAGATTCAAACGTATTTAACATTTTCCCAAGATCTTTAGGCAATGGATTCAGATGACCAAGGTGCATTTGTGCAACTTCATATCCTTCTTCAATCATTTCTCTTACAGCTACTTTTATAGAACCATAAGTGGAGCCCCATCCTAAGACTAATAGTTTTGGATTTGTGGAAGTTTGTTCTAATATCGTTGGTGCAATAGAGTCTGCAACATTCTCAATTTTTTGAGCTCTAATATTCACCATTTTCTGGTGATTCTCTGGATCATAACTTACATTTCCCGTATTCTCTTCCTTTTCGATTCCCCCAAGTCTATGTTCAAAACCTTTCATTCCTGGAATCGCCCATGGTCTTACAAGCTTCGCATTTCTTTGGTATGGTAAGAATGCCTCTTCCTGAGTAGGTCTATTATCAATAGTAATTGCCTCAATGTCTGCAGAGTTTGGAAATCTCCAAGGTTCAGCTCCATTAGCTATATAACCATCACTTAAAAGAATTACAGGCGTCATATATTTCAGGGCCAACTTACAGGCCTCTATTGCCTTATAAAATGCATCTGATGGAGAGCGAGCGGCCAAAACAACAAGCGGTGCTTCACCATTTCTACCGTAAAGTGCTTGAAGTAAATCTGATTGTTCCGTTTTAGTTGGAAGACCAGTTGAAGGGCCTCCCCTCTGAACATTGACAATCACCATTGGCAATTCTAACATAATTGCTAGACCAATTCCCTCAGCTTTTAAAGCCATACCCGGCCCAGATGTAGCCGTAATGGCTAAAGATCCCGCAAAAGAGGCACCCACAGCGGCAGTAATTGCTGCTATTTCATCTTCAGCCTGAAAAGTCTTTATTCCAAAATGTTTTTGCCTTGCCAAATAATGGAGAATGTCTGATGCTGGTGTAATAGGATAACCGGCGTAAAACATCTCTAGATTAGATTTTACAGCTGCCGTTACTAGACCTAAGCCTAAAGCCTCATTTCCTACTATATTTCTATATTCTCCTGGTTCAAGCTTTGCTTTTTTTACAGTATATCTTTGTGCAGCTTCTATTGTCTCTCCATAATGATAACCAGCCTTAAGAGCTATAATATTAGCCTCAAGGACAACTTCATTCTTACTAAACTTCTGCTCTAAAAACTCTTCTGTATTTTCTATTGTCTTGTGATAAAGCCAATAAACCAGACCCAAAACAAACATATTTCTGGATCTATCTTTTTCTTTTTGACCTAGACTAATATCCCTAAGCGCTTCCCTTGTCAATTTGGTTACATCCAAACGATATAGAAGGTAATCGCTCTTGTTTATTTGATCTAAAGGATTGACGCTATCATCTAAGCCTGCAAGCTTTAAGTTTCTTTTATCGAAACCAGCTTCATTAGCGATAATAGTTCCTCCAGTTTTTAAATTCTTTAGATTTTTCTCTAATGCGGCAGCATTCATTGCTACCAATACATCAGGATGTCCGCCTGGAGTGTCAATTTCTACACTACCAAAGTTTACTTGAAATCCAGAGACTCCAGGAATTGTGCCTATTGGTGCTCTAATCTCTGCCGGAAAATCGGGGAATGTACTCAAGTCATTTCCTCCTCTAGCGCTGGTATTACTGAATTGGCTACCTGCAAGCTGAATTCCATCTCCTGAATCACCTGCAAAATGAATCGTAACTTTTGGAAGTTCTTTAATCTGAGACATTCTAGGCCTGTGTTTTCATCAAACCAACCTCTACTACTCTTAGCACCTCAGGAGCGTGCTTTTTTATCGTCATTTCTACTCCCGATTTCAGGGTCATTTGATTAACAGAGCAACCCGTACATGCGCCTTGAAACTCTACAGTAACGGTACCATCATTATCAAATTTCACAAATCGAATATCACCACCATCAGACTTTAAAAACGGTCTGATTTCATCTAAGCCGACTGCTATTCTTTGCTCAATATCTTTTGTTATCTCTAATGACATAAAAATTAGTTTACTGCTGAACAACCAGCCATTGTAGTAATTCTTGTGGCTTCAGATTCTGGTAATTCCTTGTTTCTAATGACCAATTGCTCCACCATATTTTTGCAAATTTCTTGATAATTCAAACTTACTTCGGTGTCTTTTTGCATCACTGCCGGTCTTCCAACATCTGCTGCCTCTCTAATGCTCTGAACTAAAGGAATTTCACCTAAAAAGGGAACCTCCATTTCTTTTGCAAGATTCTTTACTCCGTCTTTTCCAAAGATATAATACTTATTATCAGGAAGTTCTGCAGGAGTAAAATAACTCATATTCTCAACTAGACCTAAAACAGGAACATTGATGTTTGGAATTTTAAACATTCCTACTCCTTTTCTTACATCGGCTAAAGCTACATTCTGAGGAGTACTTACAATCAATGCGCCAGTAACAGGAACAGATTGAACTAAACTTAAATGAATATCACCTGTTCCTGGCGGAAGGTCAATAAGCATAAAATCTAACTCCCCCCAATGTGCATCTTTAATCAATTGGTTCAGCGCTTTTGAAGCCATTGGGCCTCTCCACACTACTGCCTGATTGGTTCCAGCAAAAAAGCCAATGGATAATAACTTAACTCCGTAAGCCTCAACAGGGTCCATTTTATCTACACCATCTATATTGATTGAGCCAGGTTTTTGCATAGCTACATCAAACATCGTTGGTTGTGATGGTCCATAAATATCCGCATCCACTAAGCCAACACTAAATCCCATTTGAGCTAAGGCTACAGCCAAGTTGGCTGTTACAGTAGATTTACCAACCCCTCCTTTACCTGAAGCAATTGCGATTATATTTTTTACTCCTTTAATTCGCTCTCCGCGAATCATCTGAGCTTCTTCTTTTGCTTTTTCTGGAACTTCAATATTTACTTTGATCTTTAACTTTTCATGAACTTCTTCATGCAAAACTTTCATGATCTCTACTTCAAACTTCTTTTTGATATGCAAAGCCGGCGATGCTGAGATCACATCTAGTACTACCTCATCACCAAAAACCTGAATGTTTTTGACATGTCCTGCCTCAATTATATTTTGATCACCTTCTGTTGATTGAACCTTTTCTAAGGCTTTTATGATATCGCTTTTAGCGTATGCCATTCTTGATAAATTTTACACAAAGATAAGCAAGTATGTTCTCTTAAAGAAGAGTCGATAGCTGAAACTAATAGGTCTATAAAGAGAGAATTTATAGTCTCTCTAATGGAAAAATCATAGGCCTAGAGGGAGAGGCGTCGTTATAAAAAGGAGCGAGCTGTAGGTTCAGCAAATAATAACCTTCATTTATTTTTTTAGGGAATGAACATAGCTCTGTAATTGTAGCGTCTTTCCTAGTTTCATGCGGAAAAGACCAAAAAGCTCTATGCCCTGCTAGAGCCCCTGCGTCCTCTTCCCTGTCTACCGATGGCAAATCTGTTAAAAAATGTTTGACACCCATATCAGCCAAAAAAGCCATAAATTCTTCCTGAAAATAAGTGGGATTAGTGCCGCTGAAATCATGATTTGCAGAATACTCTAAAGTTTGAACGATCAATGCATCAAAATCATATTTCTTTAATCTTGCTTTCAGATCTTCAAGGAATACCACTTTATCCTCCTTAAAATCTCTAGGCTCAAGGCGTAAATAATAAGCTATTAAATGATGTTGGCTAAGGCTTTCCTCTACTTTAGCATGCTCTGCGGCGATATGACCATAACACTCTGTATGTGTTCCATTTCCATGGGGATTAAACTCAATATCGTAATAATTGACACTACTGCCTTCCTTGACACTTCCAACCCAACCTTCTCCTTGAAAAGGCTTAATAACTACGTCTTTTGCGAACCAGGCTTTCGACTCTCTTCTTTTGTCTCCTAAACTGGAACTTAAGTCTATGCCGTTCGAAAAATCAACGCGATAATGCTTTCCAAGATGCTCTATTTGTGCCTTCATAATATCAAATATAGAAAAGCTCTGCTGCTATACCATCAGATTGAAATCTGAACTTCAATGGAATTTTTAAAAACGACCCTTCTTGGACCAATCTGCCCTGACTTAAAAGCTCTTTAGACTCTTTTCTCAAATAACCTAGAAATGGCTCAGAGAACTCTGTTTCTATTTTCTCCAGATCGATTCCTTTCTTTAATCTTAAGGAGGTCATTATAGTCTCGTTAAAATAGTCCTTTTCCTCAAGCACTTCACTATCTGAAAACTTGAGATTTTGATCCATCGCTTTCATATACTTTAAGTTGTGAGAGACATTCCATGATCTTTCTTTGCCGATAAAACTATGAGCACTTGGTCCAAAACCGATGTATTGCACTCTATTCCAATAAGAAGAATTATGCCTACTTTGAAATCCATCTTTGGCAAAATTAGAGAGTTCATAATGATCATATCCTGCCTTGTCCAAAACACTATTGAGCATAAAAAACTGTGCCTCTGTCTCAAAATCATCAGGCATTAATATTTGTTTCTTTTCTACTTGAAAAGCTAAAGCTGTCTTCGGCTCTACGGTCAAGGCATAACTACTAATATGTGGAATATTCAATGCTACAGCTTTCTCAAGCTGAGTCTTCCAATAGTCCAAATCTCTATTCGGAATACCATAAATAAGATCGGCGGTGATGTTTTCCAATCCTAATTTTTGAACTATTTCAACAATACGAACAGACTCTTGAGCACTATGTGAGCGATTCATAAACTTCAGGACATCATCATCAAAACTTTGTATTCCAATGGACAATCTATTTAATCCAGAAGCTTGAAATGATTTAATTTTTTCTTCGTTCATATCATCCGGATTCAACTCTAAAGTTAATTCTGGATTGGATGAAATATTGAAATTTTTATGCAAGGAGTTTAAAATTCTATCGAACTCTTTTGGGCTTAAAAGTGAAGGAGTACCTCCTCCAAAATAGATGGTTTCTATTCTTTCAGTAATTAAGCTTGATCTTTTATTAATCTCATCTGCGATAGATGCAACCATGCTTCCTTTATTAGAAAGCTGGGTAGAAAAGTGAAAGTCACAATAGGTACAGGCCTTTTTACAAAATGGAATATGAATATAGATTCCGGCCATTTATCCCTTTTTTAACTGAATTCTAAAAGTACTTCCAGAACCCAATTCTGATTTCATGAGCTGCAATTTTCCTCCATGGTAATCTTCAACAATTCTTTTAGCAAGACTCAAACCCAAGCCCCAACCTCTACTTTTTGTTGAAAAGCCTGGTCTGAAAATAGCATTTTGTTGATTCAAGGGAATTCCTTTACCACTATCCTCAACAGAGAGTCTATAGTTTTTAGGTCCATCCGTTAAACTGATATTAATAAACCCCTTGCCTTCAGTAGCATCTATAGCATTCCTTACCAAGTTTTCTATTACCCATTCAAGAAGTTCCTTATTACATTTTAAAGGATAGTATTCGGAAATATTTTCTACAGAAAAATTAAACTTGATATTTTTGGGAGACCTGGCACTTAAGTAGCTAACGGCACTTTCGCAAATCGCTTTGAGACTATGTTCTTCAAGCTTTGGCTGTGATCCAATTTTACTAAACCTTTCTGTTATTGTTTGTAATCTGGCAACATCCTTTTCCATCTCTGCCACAACATTATGCTCAAGATCTTTGGATTTCAGCCACTCTGTCCATCCCATTAATGAACTTAATGGTGTCCCAATTTGATGCGCTGTTTCTTTTGCTAGGCCATTCCAAACTTGATTTTGCTCTGCCCTTCTTGCGTTACTAAAGGCCACATATGCTATAATAACAAAAAGAGAAATCACAAATAAAAGCACCATTGGGTAGAACCTTAGCTTTGTTAATAGAATTGAATTCTGATAGTAGATATAATTTAATTGTCCATCTGCAAATTCAATTTTCAAAGGCTCCTGCTCTGAAACCATTTCAATGAGTTTCAACTTAACCCAAGCCGTATCTTGTAAATTCTTTTCCTTAATATTTCTGCCTTGAATTAGATTTCCTTTTGCATCGGTAAGAATTAGAGGTATCGTGGTATTATTAGAAATAAAGGTGTATTCAAAGTTTAAATCAGCTTGATCATCACTATTTTGAATAGTTTGCATTGCTTCTGCAAACTGAGTCATTTTCTTTTGTTCTTCTTTGCGCAGCTCTTCTAAAAAGCTTTCTGTATACCAAAGAGTAGCTGCACCAATAAATGCCGCGAAAATGAAGAGAATAAATTTCCAAAGATTCTTTCTATTATAGAAGTCCATATCAACCATTTAGGTAGTTAACAAAAATATACACTTATTATTTCTTAGCCCTTATTTTTTCGGAATAGAAATTGCACGTGGCTGAATTGCTGAAATGGCAATTCTTTGATTATTTTAGCCGTTCAGAATAATACAAAAAATACAGCTTGTCTAATTCACTGGTAATAATTCCAACTTACAACGAAATTGAAAACATTGAGAAAATACTCAATACCGTATTCAGTTTGGATACAGAGTTTGATGTCCTCATTGTTGATGACAACTCACCAGATGGAACTGCTGACGCAGTGAAGAGAATGCAAAATAGCCATCCCGGGCTGCATATAACTGAACGTTCTGAAAAAAGTGGTTTAGGAACAGCCTATATTCATGGGTTTCAATGGGGATTAAATCGTTCGGAATTTGACTACTTTTTTGAAATGGATGCAGATTTTTCACATAATCCTGAAGACCTGATCAGACTTTTAAAAGAAGCGAAAGACGGAAGTGATGTTATAGTTGGAAGTCGATATATAAAAGGAGTGAATGTTGTGAATTGGCCTATGAGCAGAGTTCTTCTTAGTTACTTTGCATCTAGATATGTTAGGGTTATCTTAGGAATACCTGTTGAAGATACTACGGCCGGTTTTATATGCTACAAAAGAGAAGTGCTAGAAAAAGT
This sequence comes from uncultured Schleiferiaceae bacterium, assembly GCA_965661265.1. Classification (GTDB taxonomy): domain Bacteria; phylum Bacteroidota; class Bacteroidia; order Flavobacteriales; family Schleiferiaceae; genus CBFIDE01. The sequence continues at coordinate 88,072 of CBFIDE010000004.1, forward strand.
AAATTTCAAGAAAATAAAATTTGTTGGTTATGCCTTTCAAATTGAAATGAAATATACTGCTTGGAAACTTGGGTTTAAGATAAAGGAAATCCCTGTTATTTTCACGGATAGAACGGCAGGAACTTCCAAAATGAGTCAGGGAATTATCAAAGAAGCCGTATTTGGAGTACTTCAATTAAAAATAAGAAGTTTATTTAGACGCTATAAGTAATGACAACAAACCTTAAGAAAATACTTATTAAAAATGCCCGCATTGTTAATGAGGGAGTTACTATTGATGCCGATGTCTATTTAGAAGGGGATCGAATAGTTAAAATAGATCAAAACCTAAGTCAAAAAGATTCCGACACTCTTGTAATTGATGCTCAAGGAAAGTATCTATTACCTGGTGTTATTGATGATCAAGTTCATTTTAGAGAGCCTGGCTTAAGCCATAAAGGAGATATAGAAAGTGAATCTGCAGCGGCAGTTGCAGGAGGAATCACTTCTTACATAGAACAGCCTAACACAAGACCGCAAGCAACAAATTTAGAAGAACTGGAAAAAAAGTATACCAGAGCTTCACAAGTTTCTTGGGCAAATTATGGTTTCAACCTTGGTGCTTCAAATGAAAATATTGAAGAAATCAGAAAAGTTGATCCAAAAAGAATTCCAGGAGTAAAAGTCTTTATGGGATCAAGCACGGGAAATATGCTGGTAGATCAAGAAGAAGCATTAAACTTGATATTTAAAGATAGTCCAGTTCCAGTTATTACTCATTGCGAAGATGAGATGACTATTTCTCAAAATTTCGAGGAATACAAAGAGCGCTTTGGCGATGATATTCCAATGAAATATCATCCTGAAATTAGATCGCGAGAAGCCTGTTATAAATCTTCTTCTTTTGCTGTTGAGCTTGCTAAAAAACATGGAACAAGATTGCATGTTTACCATATAAGCACTGCTGAAGAGCTTGCTCTGTTTAGCAATAAGCTCCCACTAGCAGAAAAGAAAATTACTGCAGAGGCATGTATACATCACTTATGGTTTAATGATGAGGACTATGAAAACAAAGGGAGTCTAATTAAGTGGAATCCTGCTGTTAAAAAAGAGTCAGATAGGAAAGCCATTTTTGATGCAGTGGTGGACGGTACTATAGACGTAATAGCCACAGACCATGCTCCACACACTCTAGAAGAAAAAGAGAATATCTATACAAAAGCCCCTTCTGGCGGACCTTTAGTTCAGCATGCCTTGCCTGCTATGATGGAATTTGTACGGGACGATAAGATCAGCATTGAGAATATGGTTCAAAAAATGTGTCATAATCCGGCTATACTTTTTAACATAGAAGAGCGTGGCTACATTAGAGAAGGTTATTATGCGGATCTAGTTTTAGTGGATGCCTTTAGACCTTGGACAGTGAGCAAGGAAAATCTTATGTATAAGTGTCAATGGAGTCCTTTTGAGGGCACTACTTTTAGGTCTAGAATTACGCATACGTTTGTGAATGGGAATCTTGTATTTGAAAATGGTAAGTTATTAGGAAACTCTAAAGGAATGAGACTTGCGTATAATCGTTAACATAATCTTACTCCTTAGCTTGCTAGGATGTGACTCTAAAGAAATCAAACTTGAGGAGCCACAACGACTTATTCCTCAGGACAGCATGGTCTTGATTCTTACCGATATGCACATCATTGAAGGTTCAAAAATTGGTGATCGTGTTATGAGCGACACCTTAAAACTGGAGGATCTTTATCAAAAAGTGTATTCCAAATTCAATATGAGCAAAGAGGTATTTCAAGAGAATTTTGACTACTATAGTTCCCAGCCCAAAGTCATGAATCTATTATTTCAACAGACCGTAGAGAACTTAAATAGGATACAAGTTCCTGTTGAAAAGTGGGACAGTCCTAGAGATTCTATGCCTATAATTACAAACCCAAAAGCTAAGCGTTCTCTCTCAAAAAAATAGTTGCAGTGTCTTTTATGCTCTGTTCTATTGGAATAAATTCAAAGTCCAATAGGTCTTTAACTTTTGTATTGTCAAAATATGCATTAGAATGAGCAGATCTTGCGGTCTCTTTTGTAATTAAAGCTTTAGCACCAAAAAGCACAGATCTGAGTACTTCAATCCTCCAAAGTAAATTACTCTGCCATTTTTTAGCTTCAATTGAAGGTGGTGCCACACCTAAGGCATCCGCCATTTGAACGAATAAATCTTTATATCCCAAATTTTCGGAAACTAAAACAAAGCGATGATCAACAATTTCAGAATCCATTAATCTCTGCATGACATTTGCAACATCTCTAACATCAACAAAACCGGTAGAACCTAAAGTATAATACTTTAAACCCTTGTACATTTTTTTAAATAATGCTGATGAACCTTCATTCCAATCTGCGGGCCCTAAGATAATTCCTGGGTTAACGATTGCTACATCCAAGCCTTCTTGACCACCTCTCCAAACTTCTAATTCTGCTAAATATTTACTCTTGGAATAGACACTATTTTCTTCAGAATCTACCCAATAGCTTTCTTCATTAGAGTATTTTTTTTCGCTTTCGCGACCCAAAGCTGCAATGCTTGATGTATAAACGAGCTTTCTTACTCCTTTTTGAATGGCAATGTTTACAATATTAGCAGTAGATTGGACATTATTTCTAATTAATACCTCTTTATCTTTAGATTGAAAACTTACCGTGGCAGCACAATGATATACTTCTGTTACGTTTTCAAAGGCACCTTCAAGAGAAATAATATCTCTTAAATCGGCTTCTCTCCACTCCACAAGATCCATAAGAGACTTATATTCAGACGAATAAAGTGATACGCAATGCTCAAGCTTTGATTTATCGGAACTTGCCCTATGTATAGCAACCACCTTTTTTCCTTGACTGATGAGCTTATATATTAAATGAGAACCTACCAGTCCAGTTCCTCCGCTTACAAGAATCATTTTTTTCCCTTTGTGGGGCAATTTACGATTTATACTTTTGCTTCAAATGCAGAATAGCAAAGATCAGATGAAGAATTTTATTGAAGAGTTAAAATGGAGAGGCATGTTACATGATAGCATGCCAGGCACTGAGGATATGTTGGCCAAGGAAATGAGCTCTGCTTATTTGGGAATCGATCCAACTGCTGACTCCTTGCATATTGGTCACCTTGTAGGTGTCATGATGCTAAAGCATTTTCAACTTGCAGGACACAGACCTATCGCCCTTATTGGTGGCGCCACAGGAATGATTGGAGATCCTTCTGGAAAGAGTAAAGAAAGAAACTTGCTAGATGAAGCAAGCCTTCAACACAATGTGGACTGCTTAAAAGCTCAATTAGAAAAATTCTTAGACTTTGACGCTTCTACTGAAAATGCTGCTCAGCTTGTCAACAATTATGACTGGATGAAAGAGTTCTCTTTTCTAGATTTTATTAGAGATATTGGCAAGCACATCACGGTCAATTATATGATGGCTAAAGATTCTGTAAAGAAAAGAATAAGCGGAACTGATGCAGAAGGGATGTCTTTTACTGAGTTTACTTATCAACTTGTTCAAGCTTATGACTTTCTACATTTATACAGGAATATGAACTGTAGATTGCAACTTGGTGGTTCTGATCAATGGGGGAATATTACAACAGGAACGGAATTAATAAGGAGAATAGATAGTGGTAGTGCCTTTGCTCTTACTTGTCCACTAATCACTAAATCTGATGGATCTAAATTTGGCAAGACTGAGTCTGGAAACATTTGGTTGGATCCAAAATTAAGCTCCCCATATAAGTTTTATCAATTCTGGTTAAACTCTTCAGATGAGGATGCTGAGAAGTATATTAAAATTTTCACTCTTTTAGACAAGAATACAATTGAAGATCTTATTAGTACCCATAAAGAAGCACCACACCTGAGATCTCTGCAAAGAAGGTTAGCTGAAGAGGTAACAACAATGGTGCATGGCAAAGTGGAGTTAGATAATGCTATTGCTGCCTCTGAAATCTTATTTGGGAAAGCAACTGAAGAGCAATTAAGAAGCCTGGATAAAGCAACATTGCTTAGTTTATTTGAAGGAGTTCCTCAGTTTGAAGTGGCTCTTGCCGATATACATTCTGGAATAGAAATCATTGAGTTTTTAAGCACGCATTCTGCAGTTTTTCCATCAAAAGGAGAGGCAAGAAAGATGTTACAAGCTAATGGAGTAAGTATTAATAAAACCAAGGTGGATTTGACCAAAAAAATTGATCAAAGCGACCTTATTAATGATGGTTTCATAATTGCCCAAAAAGGAAAAAAGAATTACTTCCTGATTAAGTGTGTCTAATTTTTAGAGACTTAAATAAGTATATACTATATCATCCACCTGTGTCTTCATTGATGCAGGTGGTTTATAAAAAAAGTAAGTCATCATAGGGTCATCGTCTACTGTTACTTTAACTTTAGGGAAACTTAACGGGTGATTATTGCTACAGATTGCAAAAATTCCGCTTCCTCTTTTTATTACGATTACTCTAAAGTCAACAGTCTCTTCAAGGTCGTAGTTTCTATCTTGATATACAAAGGCAACTAAGTCTCCAAATTTACGTTCTTCAAATTCATAGGTAGCATAGAGCTCTTCTAATCCTATATTTTGTTGGTTCTTATTTTTGATTATAAGTATGGCCTCAAGCTTTTCTTCTGGGATACTTAACTTCTCGAACTTTGTTTTAAATACATAGGCCTCGATTAAAACTAGAATTCTATCCGACGCTCTAAAACCGTCATCTTTTTTGGTTTTCTTGGCTTTTGTATCAGTTATGGTCTTTCCTATTATATTTCCTTCATCATCATATAATTGTGATCCTGGAGCAATCAGTTTTCCATCAATAGACCCTTGATCTACCCATGCCCTTCTCCTAATCTTATACCAACCATCTTCATCCGGAGCAAAAGAATAAACTCTCTCACCGGCATTTAATTCAAATATTCCTTCTCCCCTTGGGCTTTCTGTAAACTGGGTTAGACTCTTCATGATTTGCCCTTGAGCAACCACTCCAATAAGACATAGTAATAAGACTAATTTTTTCATTCTTAAAGTATTAATAAGTTACACCCCCTAATCTCCGACTGATCAAATCTACCCATAATTTCTAGTCGATTATTACTAATCCTACCTAAATCCTGTGTTTCAATAAAAGCACAACTATCGATATTGGCTAAGTCAATAATATTAATGCCCCCTGTTTTTCCGTCAGGACAACTACTAAAAGGATCATCTGTTCTTCTGATCTGAAACTTCATCCATGAAGGGCTTTCAAAGAATCCTTCACCACTTGAATATGCTTGTGATAATAATTCAGTCATGCCATATTCCGAATGGATTTTAGACGTTCCAAATGCCTTATTTAAAATCGCGTGAAGCTCTTCTCTAAGTACTTCCTTTCTTCTACCTTTCATTCCACCTGTCTCCATGATGCAGATATTGGACCAATTTTTATGCGGGAACTTTTCAGCCAAATCCAATAGTGCAAAGCTTACGCCGATAAGAAGACACTTTTGTCCATTTGCCTGCATTTGATCTAAAACTTCGGCTAGTTTTTCCAAATCATCTAAATAGAAACCACTTTGATTATGAGCTGAATTTAGAATTAAATCATTGCACATATAAATTAAAGAACTCCCTTCTCTCTCAAGATAGGAAGGCAATAATGCAAGAACACAATAGTCTTCTATTGATCCATAAAACTCTTGAAAGGCCGTTCTAAAAGATTTCTTGTAAATGTCTAAATCCTTGACATAATGTCTAGATCTAATGGAGGACTCTGTTCCGGAACTGGTAAAAATAATTTGCTCTTCATAGTCTGAAGTTTTAACTTCTGAACTTTTAAAAAAAGATATTGGCAAGAACGGAATATCAGTTATTTCTTGAATATTTTCCCTTTTAATATTTAGATGTCTGAGGTATTCCGAATAAAGCTTATTTTTAGACGCTTGATAACGAAACAGCTCTAAAGTCAATTTTTTAAATTGAGTATCAGTTTTTATCCTGAACAGTTCAGAAAGAAAATTGTCTTTTTTAAACAAGCTTTTAAAATATTATTCGTTCCAATTCAATGAAATATATTGCTAAGATAGCACTCTTCTTAATGTTGATGGTCACTTTCATTTCTTGTGAAAGTACTGTTGATTTTCCTGATGAACCCTACTTAGAGTGGAGGGATGCAATTTATTCATTTGATGAGGACACTACTTCAAACAGAAGAAATTTTGAGTTGCAAGCTTACTTTACGGATGGCGATGGAGATATTGGCTTAATTGATGGAACGCCTTACGATACTTGTAGTTTTGAAGACTATAATTTTCAAATTAAGTATTTTGAAAAAGTCGGCGGAAGTTTTATTGAAATTCAGCCGCAGGATTCATGTTTAAGTTTTAGCAATATGATTCCGGATATAACACCTGAAGGGCAGAATAAGGCCTTAGAAGGAGTCATTAAAACAAAGTTTGAATATTCATTTTATCCTGAAAACTCCAGTGCAGATTCAATAAAATTTGAAGTGCGCCTAAGGGATAGGGCGGGTAATTTAAGCAGTTGGGTATTGTCCCCTGCAATTGTTAGTCCTCCTCTATAGGCAACTCGCCTTCTTTTTTTAGACCTTCTGTTACACTAGCAATATGGTCCCCAATACGTTCTAATTCTGAGATCATATCAATATAGTAGACTCCAGATTCTATTCTGAATTTGCCTTTCTCTACATTCTTAACGTAGTCCTTTCTAAGCTGATTGTATAACTTATTGATATCTTCTTCAATTTTTTCGGCAGATTTAAAATCAACACTATTTTCAGAAGCGTTCAAATTACTAACCATTTGATCAAGCGCAGACTTTATCAATTGAGTCACACTCAATACTTCTACTCTCATCTCTGGTGTAAAATATGCTTTCTTTAATTTACGATTGGCAAGATTTTTACTCAACTCCAAATAAATATCACCTATTCTCTCTAAGTAACTTGATGCATTCAGCATAGCACGAACTCTATGACTTGCTGAAGAGCTTAACTCTTGTGAAGCTGTTCTGGCTAAGTAATCAGCTATTTCTATTTCCATGCGGTCTGAAATATCTTCATACTTTGCTATCTGCTCATTGTATTTTCTTAGCTTTTTTTCGTCCATTTCCGTGACTAACTTTGGAACATAATTGAATGCTCTTCTGATAACCTCCGCAAATTTTACCAATTCCTTCTTAGCCTCTAGAATAGAGAGCTCGGGTGTTGCCATTAAACCAGAGCCAATATAATCAAGACTAAACACCTCATCTTCTTGGCCCTTAGAGCTAACCATTTTAATAACTATTTTGGCTATCAAGCCTACAAATGGCAACATGATTAATACATTCATAATGTTAAAAACTGTATGGTACATTGCTAAAGACTTTGGAATTGCCTTTACATCTTGAAAAGGATTGATATCCCAAAGAGAGCCTACTAAGTAACCAATAAACTGAAGAAAGAATGGAAAAACAAGGAGCATCCAAATAACTCCAAACACATTAAATATTAGATGTGCTCTTGCTGCTCTTTTGGCGTGAACATTAGCAATAAGAGCAGCCAAGTTAGCAGTTATGGTTGTTCCTATATTCTCTCCTAAAATAATCGCTGCAGCTAAAGGAAAAGGAATCCAACCTTCATTACACATAACAAGCGTTAAAGCCATTGCTGCCGAAGAGGATTGCACCACAATGGTTAATAAGGTACCAATTAGGACGAATAACAAACTGATCCCAAATTTTCCAAAATAGCCTTTATCGTAATAGCTAATATTCTGAACCCAAGAAAGGGCATCTGTATTTTCTTGCAGTCCCGCCACTGAATCTTTCATAAAAGAAAGACCTAGAAATAGAATTGCGAAACCTAAAAGCACTTCTCCCCATTGCTTTGTAAGTTCTTTTTTAGCGAACATCATAGGAAAAGCTACGGCAACTATAGGAAGACATAATGCGCTAATACTAAACTTACCTAGGCCTAATTCAGAGATTAACCAACCTGTAACTGTAGTACCGATATTGGCTCCCATAATTACACCAATAGATTCCACTAGAGTAATCAAACCAGCATTTACAAAACTCACTACCATCACCGTTGTTGCAGATGATGACTGAACTAAAACAGTGATTAGCATCCCAGTAAAAACGCCGAAATATTTATTTGAAGTCATAGCTCCTAAGATCTCTCTGAGCTTAGTTCCTGCTACTTTTTGAATAGCATCGCTCATTACTTTCATACCATAAATGAAAAGACCAAGAGCACCAATAAGTGTTAAGAGATCCAATAAATTAAAGCTCATAATTCAATTTTATAATTTCAAAAATAACAAAGCTGATTCTCAAAAAAGCTATTGTAATTTATTAAAGTATTAAGTCTTCGTAAAAAATGAAAAGCCACCCTTTCAGGTGGCTCCCCTCATCCTTAATCAACTTTCATTGATTATTGCAAATTGTATCTAAATCTTAGCTTAAATGTTGTTCCAGGACTCCACTTTGAGTAAAGTTGAGAATCCGCTTGATAAGATTCAAAAACTCTTTCACGATCATCGCCTAAAATATTATCAATTCCTAAACCTACTTGATATTGTTTCTTCTCGCCAAAAGACTTCAATAAGTTAAGGTTCAAACTATGAAATGGTAATTCATAAACATCTGGGTTTTGCGTAATTCCTACTAAGAACAACTTCTTTCCTTGTACATTATAAAAAAGACCTGTTTCTATTCCAGACTTAGGTTCAGTATAAGCTAAACCAACATTCACTAAATATGGAGATTGACCTTGCATTTGTCTATAATCTAAAATTTCTTCACCAACTCTTGCATTGTTCTTTCTAGAAACCAATTCTTGTTCTGCATAAGAAACTCTAGAATCAATTAGAGAAACATTAGCATTGATACTTACAGACTCTAACTTAGGATTAATAAAATCTAAATTCTTTCTTACCTCAAACTCTAATCCTACAACTCTTGCGTCACCCACATTCTGTGGTTGAAAATCATTTGGAGCAGCCTCATTATAAGCAACAACTTCAATTGGATTGGTAAAGTCCTTATAGAAAGCACTAACAGAGAATGTTTGGCCTTTCTTCATAAAGTACTCCCATCTCAAATCTAAATTATTGATATCCGTCTCATCTAATTCCGGATTTCCAATAAATCTTCTTCCCGTATAGAAATCTAAAATATTAACTGCTGAAATTTCCTTAAACGATGGTCTAGCAATAGTTCTAGAGTACGAAAATCTAATGTTTTGATCTTCAGTGGCACTAAAAATCAAATTAGCGCTAGGGAATAATTTAGTAGAGCTAATGAAGTTTTCATTCTCATAATCCACTGGCAAACCTTCTGGGCCCGTTGGATCCGTACCCGTATAATATTGGTTATAATTCTCAAGTCTTACACCGGCGATAGCCTTAAGTCTAGTAGCAAATTGAAACTCTTCAGAGACATATACAGAAGCATTAGTCTGAGTGGACTCATAAGTATTACCTGGCTCTCTTGAAGTATTGCTACCAACCGTTGCGTAATAACTACCGGTTCCGGATTGAACGTCCCATATATTACCATCTGCCAGAAGTTCGTCTGCATTTCCAGTATAATTAGATACACCGATATCCTGAAGTTGGTAGTTTAAGATTTCATAGTTTCTTCTTTTATAAGTAAAACCCGTTCCGAACTTTAATTTTGCTGGAAAGTTCCAAGTTTTATGTTCTCTCATTAGATCAACCCTTGCCGGCACATCTATTTCATTTAAGTTTCTCCATAATCTCGGAGGCCAATCTGCCTCACTTGCGTCGATAGCATAGTCCTGACCATCAAAAACGTAAGGTGTAGAGCGGATGTCCTTATCTAAGATCACTGCAAGGGTTGGGGATATTTTCCAATCAAAAACCCAAGTAGCATCTTCATTCAATAAATGATTTCCACTTAACAAAACATTAGTAATAGATCTCTGGCTATATTCTAAAACATCTCTATAAATGACATTTGCATTTTCTACAATGTTAGAATCTAAAAAATAAGCTGCTTTTTTTTCACCATTTTGCAGATGCATTATATTCAATCTGTACTTAGCCGTCTTAGATTTTAAAGCTAAACCAAGCATTCCACTTAAAAAAGCATTATTGACTCCTGCAGGCCCTGTAGAAAGAATATTCTTTCTTAATGGGTTGACATCTAATTCATCTGCTTTAACATAGGAGTTATTTATAAACTCGCTGTAAAATTCTGTATTATTCTTATAAGACAGGGAAGCATTTAAACCGAGCGTATACTTCTCATTTACTTTGTATTGGTTTCCACCGGATATACCAAAACTCAAATTCATTAAAGAAGTTCCTTGAGCTGCAGCTAAGGTAGGGTTAAACCTTTCTGTTAGTTCTGCCGTTGATGGATCTCCAAGGACTGGGTTTGGGATACCCGTATTTGGATCTAATGGGTTTGTTCTTGTTCCATCATCAAATCCTAAGAAATCAAGCGAACCACCCTCATAGGTTCTAAAAGAATTATTGAAGTGCATACTAGGATTAAATCCTGCACTTGCTGAAATGCTAAAGGTCTTTTTGTCTGGAAAGTCTTTAGTTTCAATATTTACAACACCACCAGTAAAATCAGCTGGTAAGTCAGCAGTAAAAGACTTTACTACTGTTATATTTTCTAGAATATTTGTTGGGAAAATATCCATTTGAATGGCATTTCTGTCTGGATCTAAACCAGGAACGTCCATTCCGTTCAACATTGTTTTAGTATATCTATCGCCCAAACCACGCACATAAACATACTTACCTCCTTGAATAGAAACACCAGGAACCCTGTTTACTGCCGTAGCAGCATCACTATCGCCCACCTTTCTAAACTTCTGAGCTGAAATTCCATCCATTACATTGACAGACTTCTTTTTTAAACTCAATAATGCCGACTCAGTATTCTTCATGGTCTCCGCTGTTACGGTGATCATTTCTAGCTCATTAGAAGCGTCCTTAAGTCTTATATTATCTAAGACAGTAACTTCTCCTGCCTTTATCTCTAAACCTTCTATTTTCACGGTAGCCAATCCAACAAAGGAAACTTCAAGAATATAAATTCCAGGCTCTGCTTTAATTTCAAATTTTCCATCAAAATCAGAAACAGCTCCAGAACTAGTTCCTTTTAGAGCAGCGGCTGCATAAAATAGGGGTTCTCCGTTTGAGTCCTCATAAACAGTTCCTCTAAGAGTACCTTGCTGTGCCAGCGTTTGAATACTTAAACCAATACTTAGGATTACTAAAAATAATGATTGAAAGTTTTTCATGAATATGCAATAATCGTTGAATAATAAATGCTCGCCAAGGATGAGTTGGCGAGCATTTTAAAAAAGATATTTATTTCTTAGAAACCAGCTAAAGCTCCTTGTTGATTTGCATATGTCCAGCTAAAAGCTGAAATATTAGCACCTACAGTAGAAGACGTAACTATCTTAGCGTTAGAAGCACCTAGAGAATTGAAAGCGTCCCCAGCTGTTGACTTATCAGCAAAGATATCAGCGATTGTCATGTTACCAGAACTTAAGTGACTAGTGTTGATTTCCCAATTAGTAAATACAATATCACCTGCCTTATAGTTATCAGAAGAATCATCATCATCCAATTCAACATCAGAAGACTCCTCAAAATTGAACCAATAAACATTTTCTACTGTTCCTTGAGCACCATCTCTAAAGTCAGCATACTCACGATTTTTGCTAGTTCCAAAAGCACCTTTCATAGAACCATTACGGATAGTAAATCCTGCTCTATAAGTACCTTCAGGTCCGTCAATCTCCATTCCATGGTCAGACTCAGGTCCAGCGATATAAACGATATTATCAAAAGTACCACTATAAGCTTGATCAATATCAAAAGCGTCATCACCTTGATCCCAAACTAAAACGTTTGTAAGGTTTACATTTCCACCAAATGGCTCAATACCATCATCAAGATTACCTACAACCTCAACATTGTTAATGGTTGTTCCAGCACCTACACCACCTAGAGTAAGACCGTTTAAGTCATTTCCTCCACCAAATGTAGTTCCGGCGTGACGGATAGAAACATAAGTGAATACACCTGAATTGTCATTATTATCTGGAGTAGTAGAACCATAACGACCATAAGCATCATCAGCAGGAATTCCTTCAATTTGTTGTACATCAGAATCTGCAGAGATTTGAGCACGACCGTTGATAATAATACCTCCCCAAAGACCTCTATTTGTAGAAGAAAGGTTAGTTCCAGCAGTTTGTCCAACAGTAATATTGTCTAAAATAGAAGTAAAGACAATAGGAGCAGCAGCAGTTCCGTTTGCCATAATCTTACCACCTCTTGCAATAATTAAAGCAGAAGCTAAAGATTGTTGTCCTTCTCTACCCTTAATGATAGTTCCAGCATCAATTGTTAAAGTTACTGCTGAGTCAACAACAACACGACCAGCTAATTCATAAACATTATTAGCAGTCCAAGTCTCATCAGCTGAAATTAAGCCAGACTTGATAATATTAGCAGATGGTGGATTAACTTTAGCTGGTTCTGGATCATCATCACAAGATGTCAGTGCAAAAGCAGCCATTAAGCTGAATAGAAATACTTTTTTAATTGTTTTCATTTTGAGTAATTATTAGTTTTAGATTTCGGTGCAAAAGAACTGAGCTAATGTTAAACCCATGTTAATCAGATTTTAATAAAAACACATTCGTTTGCTTAGGTGAACGTTCATGACAAATATCTTTTTCTAAAGAAAAATGAAGTCTATATGCTAGTTAACAATAGGTTATCTATCATTGACCTAGATTAAGGAATTGTAAAGTTGCCTAAGGCATGACTTATTGTAATACTTTTGTACAAACAATACTCTTATGACTAATAGCGACTATAGACTTTTATTAGTAGATGATGAACCAGACATTCTTGAATTTGTTGGATACAACTTACGTCAAGAAGGGTTTCAGGTTAAAACTGCCTCAAATGGAGAAGAGGGACTAAAGAAAGCCAAGGAGCTAAAACCACATCTGATCTTACTAGATGTGATGATGCCCGGAATGGATGGAATTGAAACCTGTGATCAAATAAGAAAAACTCCTGATTTAGAGGATACTCTTATTGCATTCTTAACAGCAAGAGGTGAAGACTACAGTCAAGTTGCTGGCTTTGATGCAGGTGCTGATGATTATATAACCAAGCCCATAAAGCCTAAAGTTTTGGTAAGCAGAATTAAGGCACTCCTTAGAAGATATGGTCAATCTTCAAAAAACGGAAACATTATTGAAATTGGCGATTTAAGTATTGATCTAGATAAGTATCAAGTTACCTATGAAGGTAATAATCTAGATCTTCCTAGAAAGGAATTTGAACTTCTAAACTTATTGATCTCAAGGCCCGGAAAAGTGTTTCATAGAGATGAAATCTTAGGAACTATTTGGGGAAATGATGTAGTTGTTGGTGGCAGAACTATTGATGTACATATTCGTAAACTCAGAGAGAAAATTGGCGATAAGTCTATCAAAACAGTAAAAGGAGTAGGATATAAATTTGAGAATTAAATCACTCAAACTTCTAATTTTCTTTAATATGTCCTGTATTGCTCTAGCAATACTTAAATTAGCGGAATGCGTTTCGAAAAACCCAATATTCTTGCCTTCGGTATATCATGCCTATTAGGCATTATTGTTTTCTTACTAGGCATTTTCCAAAGCAACCTCATCCAAACGAATGTGAATTGGGGCAGCGTTGCTATTGGCTCTGTTATCTTTACTGTAATTGGCTACATTCTTATAAGACTCGCTGTTGAAGGCTTTATATATAATAAGGTTAAGATTATTTATAAAAACATACATGATCTTAAGGTTGGCAACAAAACTGAAGTATTTGTAAGAAGTACCAATCTTGATTCAGTTACCAAAGATGTTTCTGAATGGGCCGAACAAAGACAAACAGAAATTGAAGATTTAAGAGCTAGAGAAACCTTTAGAAGAGAATTTATTGGTAATATTTCTCACGAACTAAAAACTCCTATCTTTAATATTCAGGGATATCTTCTTACTCTATTAGATGGAGCCTTAGATGATCCTGAAATCAATAGAAAGTATCTTAGAAGGGCCAATAAATCAGTTGAAAGAATGATCAACATCATTGAAGATTTAGAGACTATTACCAATCTAGAAGCCAACAGAGTTCATTTAAACTTAACCAATTTTGATCTTGTATCATTGGTTAAAGACAGTTTTGAACTACTCGAAGATTATGCCGCTAAAAACGGCATTCTGATGAAGTTAGGTAAAGACTATGAAAAGCCCATAAAGGTCAATGCAGATCGCCAAAAAATGGAGCAAGTACTGATGAATTTATTGGTAAATGCTATAAAATACTCCAAAGAAAAAGGTAAAGTAGAAGTCAAGTTCTTTGATATGCATAATAATATCCTTGTTGAAATTGCTGATGACGGCATAGGAATTCCCGAATCAGATATCCCAAGAATATTTGAGCGCTTCTATAGGGTAGATAAAAGCAGGTCTAGGGACGCAGGAGGCACAGGACTTGGCCTATCAATTGTAAAACACATCATGGAGGCGCATAAGCAAACCATAAATGTTAGATCTAGTGAAAATGACGGATCAACCTTTAGCTTCACTCTCAAGAAAAACCGCTAACTGTTCTAGGTTTTTATTAGCCTCAAGGGCGATTTTCCGTTTTGCACTTAAAATAAATTCTTCAGTCAATTTATGTAATTCATCTTGGTGAATAGTGTGGCAATTTCCTTTAACATTATGAAGTTCTGCTAAATACTCCTGTTCAGCTTGCCCAGGTGTTGGAATTAATATTGCGGGTTTTGCTAGATGAGCATAATCCATTATTGAGCTATATCCAGACCTACTTATAACCAATGGGGCGTTATTTAATAAGTCCGAGATCATATCGGCGGAAGCCAAATTAATCAGTTCAATATTGGGCGGACACTTTCCATCCAAATCTTTCTCACTACCTCTTATTAAGATAAAATCCTGATTAACTTTGGAAAGCTCTTTTAAAAGGCCTTGCTCAAGTATAGTTCTTTGTGGCTCAGGTCCACTGAGCACTGCCAATATTTTTCCCTCGGCATTTGAATCTGATTTCTTAAGCGCAGACAAAGGACCTATATATTTAACACCCTTTCTTTTGCTTATTTCACCTGCCAGATCATTATTTGCTGTATCTGGAACCCAAATCTGAGAGTATTTACTTTGGATATAATTGTGGATATATCGCACAAAGGTGCCAAAAAGCGGAAGTTTAAAATGTAATTGGTGGGTAATATAAATAGATGGAATCACCTTAGAATAAGCTCCCATTCTATTATCAGAAATGATGTAATTCACCTTTTGCTTGACACAATAATTTTCAATAATTCTATTCTCCTTTTTTATCAGCTTAGGCCAGTATAAAGCTTGGTTTCCAAGACTGATTAATTGACTATTGGTCTTACTATACCTAATATTATAGCTTGGCAGAACTAGGTGATCAAGGTCTGGAAACTCCTTTTGCAAATAATTTAAGGCAAGACCATCAGATGCCAAGACACATTCATAACCTAAGTTTTTGAAACTCTTAATTATAGGCACAGTCCTACTAGCATGACCGAGGCCCCAGTTTAAAATGGCAAAGAGAATTTTAGGTTTTGAGCTCTTCATAAGATTTGCTAATTTAAAGTTTGAAGACTAACCAACAGAGAAGTACTTTTGACAAATGGGAAGAAAAAAATTAGAACGCTTTCAAGAGAACGAAAGTTTTCCTCATGTTATTGAACCAAGCAGAGCAGAAGCACTAGAAGGACTAAGCCTGAAATCTAACTGGAATAAGGATTTCTTTAAAAATGACAAGCCAATTGTTTTAGAATTAGGATGCGGAAAAGGAGAGTATACAGTTGCTCTTGCAAAGAAATATCCAGATAAAAACTTTGTGGGAATTGACGTAAAAGGAGCTCGAATTTGGTATGGAGCAGAAGAAGTTCATAGAGAAAACATCAAGAATGCTGCTTTTATTAGAACACAAGTAGAGCTTATTGACTATTGTTTTGAAGAAAATGAAGTCAGCGAGATTTGGATCACTTTTCCAGATCCTCAAATAAAGCATAAAAGAAGAAAGCATAGATTAACACATCCAGAGCTTCTTGCACGCTATAAAAAAATTCTTAAGCCAGAAGGAATCATTCATTTGAAAACAGATAGCGAATTTCTTCATGGCTATACAGTAGCTATTTTAGAGTCTAATGGTCATAAAATATTGAAGGCTTTTCATGATATAGACCGTCAATTACTAGATAAGGAAGATGTTCTTCATTCTGTTCAAACTTATTATGAGGGAGTTTTTAGAGAGAAAGGAAAGACTGTAACTTATCTCAAATTTCAATTAGGTGGAAACTAGCTTCTTTGAAAAAGTTTATGCCGTAGCACGTCATATTCCATATGGTCGTGCCACCTCCTATGGAGCAATTGCTAAATTTATAGGTAGTCCAAAATCTGCAAGAATGGTAGGTTATGCTATGAATGCCTCATTAGAAAAAGAAGATGTTCCAGCTCATAGAGTAGTGAATATAAATGGCCTGCTTAGTGGGAAGCATTATTTTGGAGGAACAAATGTGATGCAAGAATTATTGGAGTCTGAAGGAATTAGAATTGTTGACCATCAGATTCAAGACTTTAAAACTGTACTTTGGGATCCGTTCACGGATCTTAATCAAGAAGATTTTTTATGATACAATTGTTTTTAGTTCCTACTCCTATTGGTAATTTAGAAGATATTACTTTTAGAGCTATTAAGGTTTTAAAAGAAGCCGATTTAATCTTAGCAGAAGATACAAGAACTTCAGGCAAACTTCTAAAGCACTTTACTATTGATACTCCCCAGAAGTCTTACCATATGCATAATGAGCATGAGCTGACAGAGAATCTTGTAAAGCAACTAAAGGAGGGTGCAGTATTTGCATTAATTACCGATGCCGGTACTCCAGGAATATCTGACCCTGGTTACTTATTAGTTAGGGAAGCTACTAAGGCAGGAATTGAAGTAAGTTGTTTGCCTGGTGCTACAGCTTTTGTACCAGCTTTGGTGAACTCTGCTCTCCCAAATAATCATTTTTATTTTGAAGGTTTTCTTCCAGTTAAAAAGGGCAGACAAACAAGGCTTAAATTTTTAGAGACTATTGATTCCTTAATAGTTTTATATGAATCCCCTTATAAAATACTGAAGACCTTAGGAGATTTAGCTACTCATCTAGGTGATGGCCGAAGGGCTTCTATAAGTAGAGAGATTTCCAAGTTTTATGAGGAAACTAAGAGAGGAAGCCTGTTGGAATTGATGGATCATTTCAAAAAAAATTCCCCAAAAGGGGAATTTGTAATTATTGTTGAGGGCCGATCTTAAACGTGCATAATCTCAGTTTCTTTCTTGTCTAATACATCTTCAACAGTTTTATTGAATCGATTAGTGAGTTGCTGAATTCTTTCTTCAGCATCTTTTATAATATCTTCAGAAACGCCTTCAATTTTCTTAATCATATCATTAGCATCTTTTCTTGCAGCTCTGATACTCACCTTTGCATCCTCTCCTTCAGCTCTTGCTTGCTTTACAAGATCTCTTCTTCTTTCTTCTGTAAGAACAGGAACATTGATCATTACAATCTCTCCATTATTCTGAGGATTGAGACCAAGGTCGGCATTCATTATCGCCTTTTCAATTTCAGTAATCATCGCTTTTTCCCATGGCTGAACAGCCAAAGTTCTTGCGTCTGGAGTGTTAATGTTAGCCACTTGCTTCAGAGGAGTAATACTTCCGTAATAATCAACTTTTACCATATCCAACATGGCCGGATTAGCTCTTCCAGCCCTAATTTTTGCTAGTCCACGATCTAAATGGACTAAGCTTTTCTCCATGCTATCTTGAGCATCTTCTGAAATAAGATCAATTTCCTCCATAATAATTAATTCTCTACGAGAGTTCCTATCGTTTCGCCATCCACAATCTTAATCAGATTCCCTGGCCTATTCATATCAAATACCAAAATTGGTAATTTATTCTCTTTACTTAAGGTGAATGCTGTCATATCCATCACATTCAATCCTTTTTCATACACATCTTTAAAACTGATGGTATCATATTTAATAGCATCCGTATTCTTTTCTGGATCAGAACTATAAATACCATCTACTCTGGTTCCTTTCAAAATAACCTCAGCATTGATTTCAATGGCTCTTAAGGTAGCTGCTGTATCGGTTGTAAAATAAGGATTACCCGTTCCACCTCCAAATATCACCACTCGTCCTTTTTCAAGATGTCTCACGGCCTTTCTTCTAATAAAAGGCTCAGCAATTTTATCCATTTCTATTGCACTTTGAAGACGAGTAAAAACTCCTGCCTCTTCCAATGCACTTTGTAATGCAAGACCATTAATCATAGTTGCCAGCATACCCATATGATCACCTTGCACTCTGTCCATTCCTTCACCTGCAGCGCTCAGTCCTCTAAAAATATTTCCACCTCCTATAACTACAGCAACTTCTACACCTTTGGCTACTACACCTTTAATTTCAGAAGCATATTCCTTTAAGCGATTGCCATCAATTCCAAATTCTTGATCCCCCATAAGGGCCTCTCCACTTAACTTAAGTAATATTCTTTTGTATTTCATGATATGTTTTGAAAGGCGTTTAACTAGGCAAATATAGTTAAGCAAAGTAAACCAATCCTAAACTTAGTTTATGAAAGTTCAGAAATATTGGACAAAAAAAAGCCCTTAACAATAAATGCTAAGGGCTTTAATAATTAATTTTTGAATATCATACTCCTAAACCAACTCTTCTGAAAGACTCGGCTTTAAGTGTAGGGCTTACAGAAGTAAGGTACTTACTAATACTCAATTTATTGTCCTTGATATATTCTTGCTCAAGAAGAGTATTCTCCTTGAAGAATTTATTCAAACGACCTTCTGCAATCTTATCTAACATTGCTTCTGGCTTTCCTTCTTGACGTGCAAGGTCTTTTCCAACCTCCAGTTCACGATCAATAACTTCTTGAGAAACACTATCTCTACTTAAAGAAACAGGATTCATTGCTGCAGCCTGCATAGCTACATTTTTACCAGCTTCCTCAGCAGCTTCAGATAGTCCAACAAGAGTTGCCAATCTGTTACCTGCATGAATGTAAGAGCTTACATAATTAGCAGAAATAGTCTCATAAGATCCAATTTCAAGCTTCTCACCAATTACACCAGTTTGCTCAGTTAACTTCTCTTGAACAGTCATTCCGTTGAAATCTAAGTTCAATAGATTTTCTAAGCTATCCACTTTATTAGTAAGGGCTAAGTCTAAAATAGACTGCGCAAGGCTGATATAGCTTTCATTTTTTGCTACAAAGTCAGTCTCACAATTTAAGCTTACAACCGCTCCAAAAGAATTATCTGCGACAGCTCCTGCCAATACACATCCTTCAGTTGCCTCACGATCTGCACGTTTAGCCGCTATTTTCTGACCTTTTTTACGAAGAATATCAACTGCTTTTTCAAAATCTCCTTCAGCTTCCTGAAGAGCTTTTTTACAATCCATCATTCCTGCACCCGTTTGTTTTCTTAACTGATTAACGTCTGCTGCCGTAATTTTTACCATGATTCTAAAATTTAAACTTTTAATAAAGAAGGGACAAAAATTGCTTTCTATCCCTTCTTATATGCATTTCTATTTTACTAAACTTATTTATTCTGTTTCTGTAGAATTAGCTGCTTTCTTAGCAATCTTCTTAATTTTCTCTTCAGAAGCCTTTGCTTTTTCCGCCTTACGCTCTGATAAACCTTCTTTGATTGATTCAGTAATCTTGTTTACAAGAATTTGAATTGACTTAGTCGCATCATCATTTCCTGGGATCGAGTAGTCTACAATAAGTGGATCAGAATTAGTATCAGAAATCGCGAAAGTAGGTATACCTAATTTCTTAGCTTCTGCTACAGCAATGTGTTCTTTATTAGTATCAACAATAAAAAGTGCTGCAGGAAGTCTAGTCATATCAGCGATAGAGCCTAGCTGCTTATCTAATTTTGCACGTTGACGATCTACTTGAAGTCTTTCCTTTTTAGAAAGAGTCATAAAAGTTCCGTCTTCTTTCATTTTATCAATACCCTGCATCTTTTTCACTGCCTTTCTGATAGTGATAAAGTTTGTTAGCATACCACCAGGCCAACGCTCAGTGATATAAGGCATATTTACAGAACCTGCTGCTTCAGCTACAATCTCTTTTGCTTGCTTCTTTGTTGCAACGTAAAGTACTTTTCTACCGCTTGCCGCGATTTTTCGAAGAGCCTCACCTGCATTATCGATTTTTGCTTGAGTTTTGTAAAGGTCAATGATATGAATACCATTGCGCTCCATAAAAATATAAGGAGCCATGTGGGGATTCCACTTACGTGTTAAATGACCGAAGTGAACTCCAGCATCTAACATTTCTTTAATGTTGTCGTTTGCCATTTTAAATTTTGTTTACATTCTCTAATTTCAATTAGAGAGTGGTCAAGCCGCAGCTTTTCGCCTCCCTAATTTGGATACTAAACCAAGTAAGAGTTTATTAACGCTTACTGAACTGGAATTTCTTACGAGCTTTCTTTTGACCAAACTTCTTACGTTCAACCATTCTTGGATCCCTAGTCATAAGACCATCAGGCTTCAATATTGGACGAAAATCTTCGTTGATTTTGCAAAGCGCGCGAGCAATCCCTAAACGGATCGCTTCTGCCTGACCTGTGATACCACCACCTTCTACATTGACATTTACGTCATAAGTAGTAAGATTTTCAGTTAAAGCCAAAGCTTGAGTTACCTTAAAATGAAGAGGGGCAGTATCGAAATACTCCTTATAATCCTTCTTATTTACGGTAATTGTTCCTTGACCCTCTTTAAGATAAACACGGGCAACAGAAGTCTTCCTTCTACCAATGGTGTGGGTTACTGACATCTATTTATTATTTAATTACTGAATTCAAATCTACTGCAACAGGCTGCTGAGCCTCTTGCATATGCTCCGCTCCTTCATATACATAAAGGTTACGGAAAATTTCACGTCCTAATTTGTTCTTAGGAAGCATCCCCTTGATTGCTTTCTCAACCACCTTAGTTGGTTGCTTTGCCATTAATTCAGATGGAGTAGTAAAACGTTGACCACCTGGATATCCAGTATGACGAACATATTCTTTTGTCTCCATCTTGCTTCCGCTCAATTGAACTTTAGAAGCATTAATAACAACAACATGGTCTCCACAGTCTGCGTGAGGAGTGAAATTTGTTTTGTGCTTACCGCGAAGTAAGAAAGCTACTTTGGAAGCCATTCTTCCTAAAGTTTCACCTTCTGCGTTCACCAACAACCATTTTTTGTCGGCTGTTGCCTTGTTTGCGGACACTGTCTTATAGCTAATGGTATTCACAACTATTTTATTTTTAACACGTTACGCTAATTATCTTAGCTCCCTGAAAATAGGGCTGCAAATTTACATCAATATATTTGATATTACCAAACTTATTAACACTTAAAATACTGATTATACAAGACTTTAATCTGTTGCTCACATAAATCAATTCCGGATGAGCTCGTAAACCAACCAATTATTCTACTAATTCGTTTACTTTTGTAGCTCTACTTTTTTCCATACACATATTTATGATGATCAAATTATTCAAGCACACACTATTAATAGCCTTATTTTTTGGAACCTATTCTATCCAAGCGCAAGACGAACCATGCGGTCATGATCATATGATGGAAGAGTACCTAAATGAAAATCCTGAGGCCAAAGAGTTTGTTGATGCTTTAAATGAGCAGGCTTTAAATTTTGTTGAAAACAACAGAAAGAAATCTACAGCAGGTGGACCTGCAAGATTTATTATTCCTGTTGTAGTGCATGTAATGTATGACAATCATCATGATAATATAAGCCGAACACAAATAGAGGATGCGCTTAGAGTTATTAATTTGGACTTTAGAAGACTTAATCAAGACACAGTAGACACAAGAGCTATCTTTCAATCCGTTGCTGCAGACACTGAAATTGAATTCAGATTGGCAAAAATTGATCCAAATGGAAATTGTACTGAAGGTATAGTTAGAATACAAACTTCTGCAACAGTAGGTGCCAACGACAATGTCAAAAGCATAAGCTCATCTTGGGATAGAACTAAATACTTAAATATATGGACTGTAAGATCCATTTCTATACCTAGTTCTAATGCGGTTTTAGGATATGCTTACTTCCCTGCAGGACCTAATCAACTTCCAACTAGAGACGGAATTGTTATTCGTCATGATCAAATGGGAACAATAGGAACAGCCGGAGAAATCTCACCATTGACAGGAAGAACAAGCGTTGGAAGAACTTTGACTCACGAGGCGGGCCACTATTTTAGTTTATTTCATCCATTTTCTGGAGGATGTAATGGTGGCGATCAAGTAGGCGATACTCCACCAGTACTGGAGGCAAACTTTGGCTGCGACAAAACTGTAAATTCTTGTTCTAATGACAATCCTGATTTGCCTGATCAAACTGAAAATTACATGGACTACTCAAACGATGCATGTATGAATATGTTCACAATTGGACAGAGAACTAGAATGACATCCGCTTTATCCAACTTTAATTCAAGAGGTAGTTTATCAACTAGCGCCAACCTTATAGCTACTGGTATTACCAACCCTCCTGCATGCGCAAATATGAAAGCGGATTTCAGCTCTTCCACGACGGTGATATGTGAAGGTGAAAGCGTTCAATTTTATGATGAAACTGAAGATGGAGACCCAACTTCATACACTTGGACAACCCCAGGGGGAACAATTTCAAACCAAGGAGATAAAAACCCTGTAGTGACTTATGCAAGTGCGGGTGTATATCCTGTCTCTTTAAATGTAAGTAATAGCGGAGGATCTAATAGCATTACAAAAACAGAATATATAGAAGTAAAAGCAGCTGCACCTTCTTATAATTTAAATTGGTCTGAAAATTTTGAAGCTCCACTTTCCAAGCCCGATGTAAACATTCTTGATTATGGAGATAATAATCCTTTTGTCATAACCAATAGCGCAGGAAACGCAAGTAGCAGTTCTTTATTACTACAGAATCTAAGCACTAATAGGGATGATGAAGTTGATGAATTCATTTCTCCAAGACTCTCAACCCTATGGGCTAGTAGCCTTAATTTAAGTTTTGATTATGCTTACGCTTCTCAAAACACAGATGATGATGATGAGCTTCAAGTTTATATATCCACAGATTGTGGGGCAAGCTGGAATCTGAGAAGGACTTATAGTAGGTTCAGCTTAAGAACGGCCTCAGAAACAAGCGCTAATTTTGTTCCTACCCAATCAGAATGGAAAACAGTGAGCATTAACTTTAGCTCTTCTGCAAGTAACGATCCTATTATGCTTAAATGGCGATTTATTAGTGGTGGTGGAAATAACATTTATTTAGACAATATCAATTTCTCTGGTGTACTTGGAGTTGAAGAAAGCGCATTAGAAAGAAATATGCAGATTTACCCTAATCCAAATAACGGTAGTTTTAAGCTACAGATAGACAAAGAGGGGCTTAAGGAAATAGACTTGAGTATAATTGACTTAACAGGAAAACTGGTGTTTCGTAAGTCTTATGAATTGACTTCTGGAAAGCTCAATGAAAACCTAGATTTAAATTTAGGGGCAGGAACTTATATCCTTCAGATTAATACCCAGGATGAACAGCTCCAAAGGAAGCTGATAATCAACTAATTAAAAAAGGCCTTTCGGCCTTTTTTTTGCTTTTTACTATTTCTGCAATTCCTCGATTTTTCTAAACCACTTCTTTTCTCTAAATTAAAGCAGGGCTTGAGGGTAAAGCCCCTGGGCGATTATTTTCTTATTTCTAATAACCACTTCCTTCAACTCTAAGCACAAGAATGCCTGAGAGAGTTATCAGTTCTTCTGCTACAGCTTACTCTAAGCCTGCTCCTTTATCTAAAGTCTACTGATTTAAAGCTTAATGTGCTTCCAACCAATTAGCGCCTTGACCAAATTCTGCTATTAATGGAATCTTAGTTTCAACAGCATTCTCCATTGATTCTCTAATCATTTCTTCTAGCTCTGCTAACTCATCCTTGTGAGCATCAAAAACCAATTCATCATGAACTTGTAAAAGCATCTTTGATTTCATTGGCTTCTCTTGAATTTTATCAAAAAGCTTAATCATTGCAATTTTAATAATATCAGCAGCCGACCCTTGAAT
The DNA here is from genome assembly GCA_965661265.1 of uncultured Schleiferiaceae bacterium. Lineage (GTDB taxonomy): Bacteria > Bacteroidota > Bacteroidia > Flavobacteriales > Schleiferiaceae > CBFIDE01. Next base: position 112,345 of record CBFIDE010000004.1, read on the forward strand.
GGGTGCATTAACAGCATTTCTTTCTGCATGTGTTCTAACCATGGCATTCTTAGAATTAATATCCTTCAAATATCTCCGTCTGCCCATCATCGTTTCAACATATCCCTGCTCCCTAGCTACTTCCTTTTGATTTTCTATATAATCCCTGATGCCAGGGTATGTTTGAAAGTATGATTTTATTATTTCTGAAGCTTCTTTTCTACTCAAGTCCGTTTGTTGACTTAATCCAAAAGCGCTAACACCATAGATAATTCCAAAATTTACTGTTTTTGCATTAGACCTTTGCTCTCTTGTAACCTTTTCTAATGGAACATTAAAAACCTTCGCAGCAGTTGCGGCATGAATATCTTCACCATTAATAAAAGCTTCAGACATAAACTTATCGCCACTTAATTCGGCAATTAATCTTAACTCAATTTGCGAATAATCCGCAGCTAAAATAAGGTGATCCTTATCCCGAGGAATAAAAGCCTTTCGCACTTCTTGTCCCCTTTTTGTTCTAATCGGGATATTCTGGAGATTTGGATTATTACTACTCAACCTACCCGTTGCTGCCACAGCCTGATTAAAACTAGTGTGTATTCTATTTGTTTTTTCGCTAACCAGAGTAGGAAGCGCATCTACATAAGTACTTTTGAGCTTTACGAGCTGTCTATATTCTAATACCTTGGCAACGATTTCATGTTCTTTTAATTCTACCAATACATCCTCTGAAGTACTATACTGGCCTGTTTTGGTCTTTTTAGCTTTTTCAGATAATTGTAAATCTTCAAAAAGAACTAGGCCCAACTGTTTTGGAGACGAAATGTTAAACTCCTTTCCAGCGATTTCAATAATTCTGGCACTGATATCTGCAATATCCTTTTCGAGTTCAACTGAAAGCTTATAAAGAGCCTCCACATCCAGCATAATGCCCTCAGTTTCCATATCCGCTAAAACAGGGACTAAAGGCATTTCAATTTCCTTAAACACCTTACTTAATTGGTTTTTCTCCAATTCAGCTTTAAAAACTTCATATAATCTAAAAGTTATATCAGAGTCCTCTCCAGCATATTCAGCTACATCCTGAACGGCCACATCCCGCATACTTTTTTGATTCTTTCCTTTCTTACCTATTAAGCTCTCTATAGATTTAGGTGTATAATTCAAATAAGTTTCCGCCAGCACATCCATATTGTGGCGCATATCGGGTTGAATTAAATAATGAGCTAACATGGTGTCAAATAATGGTCCTTTAACTTCAACACTATGACTCTTTAAAACCGATATATCATACTTAATATTTTGCCCTACTTTCTCAATACCTTCATTTTCAAAGAAAGGTCTAAACTCCTCTAATATTTCTTCAGATTGACCCTCTGGAATGCTCAAATAATAAGCCTTATTTGCCTCATAGGTAAAGGCAATTCCTATAAGCTCCGCCACTTTGGTGTCCAATCCTGTTGTCTCTGTATCAAAGCAAACTACCTTCTGTTTCAGTAAATTCTCCAATAATAATTTACGAGCTTCAATATGCTCAACCAGCTGATACCAATGATCTGCGCTACTTAAATCTGCTTTAGCGCTCACCAATTCTTCATTAGAGTTAATATAGGCTCCAAATAAATCTGTTTGTCCATTTAATGGTTGGCTAGGGGCTTCCGCCGATTTATTCTCGGGCTCTTTTAGAACTATATCTCCCCCTGAAGAATGAGATTTCATTACTCTTTTCATTAGAGTTCGAAACTCAAGAGTTTCAAATATTTCCTGAACTTTATTTAAGTCTGCTTCCTCACTCTTAAATTCTTCTGCCTTAAATTCAACTGGAGCATCTGTTAAAATCTTGGCAAGTTTTTTTGACAATAATCCTTGCTCTTTATTCTCTCTTATTTTCTCTCCAAGTTTACCTTTAATATCTCCAACATTTTCCAGCATATTTTCCATGCTACCATACTCTGCTAACAATTTCTGAGCGGTTTTAGGTCCTACTCCCGGAAATCCTGGGATATTATCAACGGCATCACCCATCATTCCTAAATAATCAACTACTTGTTCTACCTTGTCAATTCCAAATTTGGTTTTGATTTCTTCAATACCCCATACCTCCGCCGGATTTCCAGAACGCCCTGGTCTATACATCCATACATTTTCTCTCACAAGCTGGCCAAAATCTTTGTCAGGCGTCATCATATAAACATCAAAGCCTTTATCCGATGCTTGCCAAGCTAAAGTTCCGATTACATCATCTGCTTCATATCCATCTACTCCAATAAATGGAATATTCATGGCCTCTAAAATGGCCCTTATATAAGGAACTGAAATTTTTATTGCCTCTGGAGTTTCATCTCTATTAGCTTTGTAATCTGTATACTCAATATGCCTAACAGTTGGTGCTGATGTATCATATACAACAGCAATATGACTAGGATTTTGTTTCTCAAGAACCTCTAACAATGTAGTTGTAAAACCAAAAATTGCAGATGTATCTAAACCTTTTGAGCTAACTCTAGGGTTATTAATAAAAGCAAAGTATGATCTATAAATTAGTGCAAATGCATCTAATAGAAATAACTTTGGGGTTTTTTCGGACATTTAGAAAATATTTGGCACTAAAATAACCAATAAAGCAAGCTTAACAAGAGCATTTAGCAATTAAGAAATATGACTTTAAGAATAATAATAACCTTTGCAATCCTTATCGGGATTGATCTCTATGCTTTTCAAGCAATTAGAACCGTCTTTCCAGAAACTAAATGGATCTATTGGGTTTATTGGATTAGCTCTGGGGGTCTTCTAGCCTACCTTTTGTATATCATCCTTAATTTTGACAGAAGTGCTGGCCCAGCTTCCATTTCCTCATTTATAGGCCTGATGGTACTTTTTTCTGTTCCTAAAATGCTGCTCATCGTTTTTCTTATTGGAGAAGATCTATGGAGACTAATAGAAGGAGTTGGGAAATCAGTAATAGGATCTTCATCAAATGATGGATTTATTCCAAGTAGAAGAAGATTTGTAAGCCAGACGGCCCTAATAGTTTCCGCTATTCCCTTTGCAGGGATTATACACGGAATTTGGAAGGGAAAGTATAATTATCGTGTGATTAAAAAAACAATCGTCTTTGATAATCTTCCTAAAGAATTTGATGGCTTTACTCTTACTCAAATATCTGACGTTCATTCTGGGAGTTTCGACAATGCTGAAAAAATCAAATATGGCTTAGACCTTATTAATGAGCAAAAGTCCGATGTAATTATATTTACCGGTGACCTAGTAAACAATACCGCGGATGAGATGAAGCCCTGGGAAGCAATGTTTTCTGAGCTTCATGCTGAAATGGGGAAATATTCAATTCTAGGAAATCATGACTATGGCGACTATGTAAAGTGGAATAGCCCTAAAGAAAAACAAGAAAATTTAGAAGAACTTTATAGAGTTCATGAAAGAATCGGCTTTAAGCTTCTAAGAAATGAGAACCTAAAACTCTATAAAAAAGGTGCCAGTATTGACCTGGTAGGGGTTGAAAACTGGGGCAAAGGCTTTGCACAACATGGTGACTTAGACAAGGCAAGTAAAAACTTATCTCCGGAAAGCTTTAAGATTCTAATGTCTCATGACCCTTCACATTTTGATGAGATTGCTAAAATTCATCCCAAGAATTTTGACATTACCTTTAGCGGTCATACCCATGGAATGCAATTTGGCATTGAGATTCCTGGTTGGATAAAATGGAGCCCCGTTAAATTTAGATACCCTAAATGGGCCGGTCTTTATACAGAGGAATCCAAACATTTATATGTCAATAGGGGCTTTGGTTTCTTAGCGTTTCCTGGTCGTGTAGGAATTTGGCCTGAAATCACTGTTATTGAATTTAAGAGCAATCAAGTATAATTTGTATTATTGCTGTACAAAGACGTCATTCTAATTTTAGAATATTTGCTATGAAAAATTTACTTTATTTCTGTTTTGCCGCTATAATTTTCACTTCTTGTGGAAAGGAAGTTGATGAAGGCGAGGTATTAGCTTCTCTTGCTGAACAAGGAATTTTCCCTAACGGTGGTGCTGCTGCAGTAATAGCTTCTGGTCCTTGGAGACAAACGGCTCATGAGGAAACAGAAGGAGAAATTTACATTGATGGCGTGAAGTTGTATGACTTTACTGTTACTAGTTCAAACTTTCTAGGAAACCTTAATTATCTTATTGATTCTACTTTTTCTTCTAATCTCGGCTTTGATTATGTCACTACCTTGGAAGCTGGAGGACAAACTTTCCCTCAGCCAGGACAAAACCCACAGATCACTTCTAATGGCAAATGGACTTATGATGAAGAAAAAAATCAAATAATAATGGATGCTAGTGGCTTGATCAGTATTTGGGATATTACTGCTTTAACATCTAGCAGCTTGGAAATCACTTATAAACTGGACAAAACTGAAAATATTATTGGATCAACACAAAGAACTTTAAGCACCGTTGTAAAAAAGTTTCAAAGACCTTAATTATTGGTATTTAGCAGCTAGTTTTTGCAGCATATCAGATACCATATCTTCTAATTTATAATCAAGTTTCCAACCCCAATCTTTTTGTGCGTAGGAATCTTCAATGCTTTGGGGCCAGCCCTGAGCAATTTTATCTCTAAAGTCTTCTTTATAAGATATTTCAAAATCAGGAATGTGTTTTTGAATTTCGATGGCCAATTCTGCCGGCGTAAAGGAAAAGGCAGCTAAATTATAACTTGTCCTAATTTTCACGTCCTCTGGTGTTGCTTCCATTATACCTATAGTGGCTTTTATAGCATCAGGCATATACATCATTGGTAAGCGAGTATTTGCTCCAATATAGCTAGTGTATTTCTTGTTCTTTAGAGCTTCATGAAAGATTTCAACTGCATAATCAGTAGTGCCTCCACCAGGAGCTGCTTTATAAGATATTAAGCCTGGATATCTAAGCCCCCTTACATCTACTCCATAATTATTATGATAATATTGACACCAAAGTTCTCCACTTAATTTACTAATCCCATAAACAGTAGTAGGGTCCATGATAGTATATTGCTCTGTATTTTGTTTAGGAGTTGTAGGTCCAAAAGCTGCAATACTACTTGGCCAATATAGTTGCTTATAATGCCCTTCTTTTGCCAGCTCTAAAGCATTAAAAAGACTCAACATATTTAAATCCCATCCCTTTGCTGGGAACTTTTCAGCGGTGGCTGAAAGCATAGCCACTAAATGATAGATTTGCGTAATCTCATACTTATTAATTAACCTCAGCATCCCTTCTTTATCAGTCGCGTCAAGCACTTCAAAAGGGCCGTCATAACTAGAATCTTGCGGTTCCCTTAAATCAGAGGCAACAACATTGGCAGAGCCATGCTTTTTTCTTAATTGAGCTATAAGGTCTGTTCCTATTTGACCTGAGGAACCAAGTACTAGAATGCGTTCTGCCATTACTTTTAAATTTAAAACAAATATAATTGAAAAGCTTACTGCCCAATATCAATTCTATTCAAGAATTTATAAACCTATTTGTTTATTCTTTAACGAGCTTTTTGATTTTGTAAATTTGCCCAATAAATCTATTTCAATGGACCCTAACGCAGGAAAAAAAGAATTAATAAATAGACTAAGTCGAGAGGAGTTAGAAGAGAAGCTAGCTAAGGAGAAGTTTAAAAGAAAAACTCTTTCCTTTTATCGTTATGTTATAATTGAAAATCCACAGGAGTTTAGAGATCTCCTTTTTCAAGAATGGAGTCAATTAGATTGTTTAGGTAGGATTTATGTTGCTAAGGAAGGTATTAATGCTCAAATGAATGTTCCTGAATATCATTGGGATGAATTCTTAGAAAAGCTTAATGCTCATACTGAACTTTACGAAATTCCATTAAAGATTGCGGTTGAAGATGATGGTAAGTCCTTTATTAAACTATCTGTCAAGGTGCGCAAAAAGGTCTTAGCTGATGGACAAGATGATAATTCTTACGATGTCACTCAAGTGGGAGCTCACTTAGATGCAGAACAATGGAATAAGGCAATGGATGAAGGAGCTGTAGTAGTGGACATTAGAAATCATTATGAAAATGAGATTGGTCATTTTGAAGGAGCTCTATTGCCTCAATCTGAAACTTTTAGAGAAGAATTACCGGAAGTTCTTGAAATGTTAAAAGGAAAGGAAGAAGAAAAAGTCCTTCTTTATTGTACTGGTGGCATACGTTGCGAAAAAACCTCAGCTTTCCTGAAACATCATGGATTTAAAGATGTCAACCAGCTTCATGGTGGAATTATTGACTATGCCCGACAATTAAAAGTAAAAGATTTACCTAATAAATTTAAAGGCAAGAACTTTGTGTTTGATGAAAGGCTGGGCGAAAGTATCTCAAAAGATGTAATCAGTAATTGCCATCAATGTGGAGAACCAAGTGATATTCATATAAATTGTGCTAATGTAAATTGTAACTTACTCTTTATTCAATGTGAATCTTGCTCTGTTCAACACGAAAAAACTTGTTCGGCAGAATGTCAAAAGATTATTCATATGACAGAAGAAGAGCAAAGAGAACTTAGAAAAGGGAAAGAAAATAAAAAGCGTTTTCACAGCCACAGAAAAGTAGACTTGAAGTCTAAGCTATGACAAATGTCATTTCAATCTGACTATTAAAATCTACTTTTGTAACCTAAATTATAATTATGCCGATATTTCATACGCTGGGGAAAATCCCTCACAAAAGACATACTACCTTCCAAAAAGAAGATGGCTCGTACTACTACGAGCAACTTTTCGGAACAGAAGGATTCAGCGGAATGTCTTCCCTTATTTATCATGAGCAAAGACCAACTCAAATTAAAAAGGTTTTAGGATCAAGGGATGTTACACCTGAAGTTGCTATTGCAAAAAATATTAGTAGTAAAATGTTAGATGGCTGGAAGGTGAAGCCAAAAGATGATTATCTAGAATCTAGAACTGCCGTTTTAGTAAATAATGATTGTCATATCTCTTTAGCCGCTCCAAGAAAATCCATGACGGACTACTATTATAAAAATGCGGATGCAGATGAAATGATCTTTATCCATAAAGGTGCTGGCACGCTGAGAACCATGATGGGAAACCTCAAGTTTGGATATGGTGATTACCTAATCGTGCCAAGGGGAATTATCTATCAAATCGAATTTGATACTGATGATAATAGACTGTTCATAGTCGATTCATTTTCGCCAATTTATACTCCTAAGCGCTACAGAAATAATTTTGGTCAATTACTTGAACATTCTCCTTTTTGCGAGAGAGATATAAGAAGGCCGGAAGTTCTTGAAACTTACAATGAATCTGGAGAATTCTTAATGAAGATCAAAAAGGAAGGAGTAGAACACACTTTAGTCTACGCTTCTCACCCTTTTGATGTAGTTGGATGGGATGGAATGTGCTACCCTTATGCTTTTAATATTCTAGACTTTGAACCTATCACTGGTAGAGTTCACCAACCACCAACGGTTCACCAAACATTTGAAGCACACAATTTTGTAATTTGCTCTTTTGTGCCAAGGCTTTACGACTATCATCCTGAGGCTATTCCTGCTCCATATAATCATTCTAATATAGATAGTGATGAAGTCCTGTATTATGTTGATGGTGACTTTATGAGTAGAAATCATGTTGACAAAGGATTTATTAGTCTTCACCCTGCCGGGATTCCACATGGTCCGCATCCTGGCGCTATGGAAAGATCTATCGGAAAGAAAGACACCTCTGAGCTTGCTGTAATGGTTGATACCTTTAAACCCTTACAAATAACAAAGGCGGCCCTTGAACTAAATGATGATGATTATTGGAAAAGCTGGATAGCGGAATAATCTAATTAAAAACTAAAAAATCAACTTATGTCTACACAACACGATGATTCTTCTTTGCAACTAAAAAAAGAGTTTCTAGATGCAGAAGATTTCTTGCCATTAAACGGTACGGATCATATTGAACTTTTTGTTGGAAACGCAAAGCAAGCTGCACATTTTTACAAAACTGCATTTGGTTTTCAATCTTTAGCTTACGCTGGATTAGAAACTGGTGTCACCGATAGAACTTCTTATGTTCTTCAACAAGATAAAATCAAGATTGTACTTACATCGCCTTTAGGAGAAGGTGGTCCAATCAATGAGCACATTAATCGTCATGGTGATGGTGTTAAAAATGTATCTATTTGGGTTGATGACGCAAAGAAGAGTTACGAAGAAACTATAAAAAGAGGTGCAGAATCGGCCTTTGAGCCTTATTCTATTAATGACGACAACGGGACTGCCGTACTGAGCGGAATAAAAACTTATGGAGAAACAGTTCACATTTTTGTTGAGCGTTCAGACTATGACGGTATTTTTCTTCCTGGTTACAAAAAATGGGAGTCTCATTATAATCCGGCACCTGCAGGTCTAAAATATGTTGACCATATGGTTGGAAATGTTGGCTGGGGCGAAATGAATAAGTGGGTTGAATTCTATGCTAAGGTGATGGGATTTGCACAACTTGTTTCTTTTGATGACAAGGATATTTCTACTGAATATACTGCTCTTATGAGTAAGGTAATGACCAATGGAAATGGCAGAATTAAATTCCCAATTAACGAACCAGCTGAAGGAAAGAAAAAATCTCAAATAGAAGAATATATTGACTTCTACAATGGCGCAGGTGTTCAGCACATCGCCGTTGCAACAGATAACATCCTAGCAACGGTAGATCAGCTTAAGGACAATGGAGTAGAGTTTCTTTATGTTCCTGATAGCTATTATGATGACCTTTTAGATCGTGTTGGTAATATCGATGAAGAAATCGACGAACTTAGACCAAGAGGAATCTTAGTAGACAGAGATGATGAGGGTTATCTTTTGCAATTGTTTACTAAACCGGTTGCAGATAGGCCAACCTTATTCTTTGAAATCATTCAAAGAAAAGGAGCTAAGTCTTTTGGTAAAGGGAATTTCAAAGCTCTATTTGAAGCGATTGAAAGGGAACAGGAAAATAGAGGAACTCTCTAATAATAAATACTTTAAAAAAAGGCGAGCTATCTAACTCGCCTTTTTTAATTTTAGACGAACAACTTTAAGGTTCAATTCATTGTCCTTAAGTAAACCCTCAAGAATGAAATTTCTATTTACTCTAATTCTTTCTTTTGCCTCTCTTTTATCATTTGGTCAATACAAAGTAAGTGGTAAAGTGGTTGATTCGAATGACAAACTTCCTTTAGCCTTTGTCAACATTACCATCAATGGAAGTAATATTGGAAGCTCTACGGATTTAGATGGTGAGTTTGAAATTGATCATTACAACGAAATAAAGAGTATTGAGCTAAGTTATTTGGGCTATTCTAAGGTTAGAATCAATAATCCTACTGAGAATATGACCCTTGAAATGGTTGAAGTTGCGAGCAAACTTTCTGAAGTTGTGGTAGTTGCAGGAGTAAATCCAGCGCATAGGATAATCAATTTTGCGGCAGAGAATAGAAATCTGAACAAACCGGAGGCAAACGGTCCTTTCTCTTATAAGTCATACAGCAAATTCATCTTCACCGCAGAGCAAGACACAAATGACGCTAAAATTGTGCGTAAAGAATTTAGCAATGAAGATACAAGTTACTTCTATGTTGACTCCTCTGGCTATAATATTGCTGAGTATTTAGATGACAAGCATTTATTTCTAATTGAAACACTTACTGAAAGAAAATATTTACCGCCTTCGCGCGATAACGAGACGGTGCTTGCGAACAGAACTTCTGGTTTTGAAAATCCAATGTTTAGCTTGATAGCTACAGAATTACAAAGTTTTTCTTTTTATCAAGATTTTATCTCAATCGCGGGTCAAGATTATTTGAATCCTATTACTCCTAAAAGTACAGGGCGATATTTCTATATTATTGAAGACACTTTATTTAACTCCCCTATAGACACAGTTTTTAAAATTTCATTTAGACCCAGAGAGAATCAAACTTTCAACTGTCTAGTAGGAGAAATCTCAATTAACACAAGTAATTGGGCTATTGAAAATGTGAAGGCAAGCCCTTCAAAAAGTAAAGATGAAGTGGGAATTAACATCTTTATTCAACAACTCTACAAAAGGTTTGATGATCATGCATGGTTTCCCGTCCAATTAAATGCTGATCTTGATTTTGGGGCTAGTGTTTCTATCAATACAGCGATGCCAGTAGCTACAATGAGAACTTATCTCTTTGATATATCATTAAATGCAGAATTGAATAAAAAAGATATTTCAAGAGCCAGTGTTAGTCTAAATGAAAATTCTCAAAAAGAAAGTGATGCTTTACTCGCTCAGTATAGACCTAAACCTATTGATCCGAAAGAAGAAAGAACCTATGAATTTGTAGACTCTGTAGGTGACGAGTTTAATTTTGATAGAAATCTAAAAATTCTACAAGCCTTTGTTTCAGGAAAAGTACCCGTCTATTTCATAGATATTGATTTAAATAGAATCCTGAATTACAACTACTATGAGGGTATTAGATTAGGGTTTGGTGCTCATACAAATAGCCGATTCTCTGATTGGTTTAAAATAGGCGGTTATTACGCCTACGGTTTTGGAGATGAAGTTTCTAAATATGGATGGGATGCAGAAGCCACCATCAATAAAAACACTGGATTCAAGCTATATGGAGGTTACCTCTTTGACATCTTTGAAACTGCAGGCCTTTCATACTTGACAAAACCAGCAGGATCTATATTTCAGGATAATTACCGTCAGCTTTTTATTCCACAATTTGACGAAGTCTCAAGGTATTATGCAGGAATTAAATATGACATCCTTGGCAATTTAGCATCTCAAGTTGAAGTGAGAAGAGAGAACAACTTTACAGTTGGTGACTATGCTTATAGTTACAATCCAAATGAAAATGTTCCTTTTTCAAATGGCTTTAATTATTCGGAGGCTGTCCTATCATTTAAATATACTCCAAAGACTAGATTTGTAGAAGGTGGTGGAATGAATAAAATTATTCTTCAGGAAAATTACCCACAGTTTTTTCTTCAGTACACCAATGGATTTAAATCTGAACTATTAGAATCTGACTTCAGCTATAATAAACTAGATCTTAAAGCAATACTGAAGAAAAGAAGTATCATTTTAGGAGAGAGCACATTAGAAGTAAGTGCAGGAAAGGTCTTTGGCGATGTTCCATATCAAAAACTATATGCTGGTCGTGCTAACTGGGTGAGAGATGGGAGTTTATTGGAAGGCATCTTCAATATTGCGGACAGATCTTCATTTGAAACTATGAGATTTAATGAATTTGTTTCGGACCAATACTTTTTAGTTGCTTTTAGACAAGATTTAAAATCACTGCTATTTAAAAAGGGGAAATTTGCTCCTCATATTGAAATTGTCAGTAGAGTAATGTTCGGTAGCTTAGATAATCCGGAAAACCATAATGGCTTGAGTAACTCCAGCCTTGAAGAAGGGTACTACGAATCTGGACTTGAGCTGAACAGATTGCTTGTAAATGGAATCTCTGGTTTTGGTTTTGGATTCTATTATAGATACGGACCATATCATTTGGCTGAATTCGAAGATAATTTTGCGATTAAGCTGAGCTCTAAGTTTAGCTTCTAAGCCCATATTGGGGCTGTCTTTTCAGTAATTTATGCTTAATTTGCGCCATAATTGGCTATCGGCTGCAGCAAACTACTATGTTTACAAGCATTGCAAGATTAATACTTAGAAATAGAATTCTCATGCTAGTTCTACTGGCGATAGGAACTGCCTTTATGATCTATAAAGGTAAGGACGTTGAGGTTTCCTATAAATTCTCGCGCTTACTTCCAATAACTGATTCTGTTCAAATCGAGTATAATAAGTTTAATGAAGATTTTAAACAGGTTGGGAATACCATAGTTATAGCGGCAGAGAACCTAGAAGTATTTGATCGTGACAATTATAATACTTGGCTTCAACTTGAAAGAGATTTAAAAGCAATTGAAGGAGTTCAAAATGTAGTCTCGCCTATTAGCTCCTATGATCTCAGAAGAAATGACAGTCTTCAGGAATTAGAAATATTATCCTTTGAAAGCCTACGAGAAGAACTTACAATAGAAGAACAATCCGACCTTTTCTATAATCTTCCCTTCTATAAAGGTATTCTCTATAGTAAAGATTTAACTACACCTTTAATGCTTGTTCAGATAGAGGGTGATGACCTTTATGTCAAAAGAATTGTAGAAATTATCGAAGAAATTAGAGTAATTAACGCTGCATTTGAAGAAAAGACGAAAGTTGAACTGCATACATCTGGATTACCTTGGATTAGAATGGCTAACACTAAAAAGGTAAGTAAAGAGATTTTCCTTTTTATAGCACTGTCGCTTTCCATTACAAGCTTACTGCTGTACTTCTTTTTGAGATCTTTTAAAGCCACAATAATTTCTTTGTTAGTCGTAATCATTGCGGTTTGTTGGACCTTCGGTTTGATTTCCGGGCTAGGATTTAAAATAACCATGCTAAGCAGCTTGGTTCCTTCTCTTATTATCGTAATCGGAGTCCCCAACTGTATCTTCCTGATTAATAAATATCACAATGAATATAAAGAACATAAGAATCAAATATTATCTGTTCAGCGTGTAATACGCAGAATTGGGGCGGCGACGCTCCTTACAAATACTACAACTGCTTTAGGTTTTGCAGCCCTTATTTTAACGGACAGTATAATTCTCAGAGAGTTTGGAATAGTTGCGTCGATTAATATTTTAATGGTCTTTGTGATCAGTATTATTATAATTCCCATTTCATATTCATTCTCTAAGGTTCCTAAACCAAGACATTATAGTCACCTAGAAAAAAATTGGGTAAGTCTATTTCTAAATTTCCTTATTAATACGGTCGAGAATAGAAGAACAACCGTCTATATTATCTTCTTTATACTTACTGGCTTCGGTATTGTAGGCACAACTAAGATTCTTACAACTGGTAATCTATCGGAGGAATTTCCAAAAAATGGTACCCTTTATAAAGATTTAAAATTCCTAGAAAATAAATTTGGTGGTGTTGTGCCTTTAGAAATCATAATTGATACTAAGAAACCAAAAGGAGTACAAAAGACAGGGAACCTTAAAAAAATCAATAAGCTCCAGGAAAGACTTTCTGAAATTCCTGAGCTTTCTAAGTCAGTATCTATTGTTGATGGAGTGAAGTTTGCCAAGCAAGCTTATTTTCAAGGAGACAGCAGTTTTTACAGACTTCCAACGCGTCAAGAAAGAAGTTTTATTGCTGATTATTTACCAGACAGTGAATCAAATATTTCTCTTTTAAGCTCTCTTACAGACAGCACAGGCCAAGTGGCAAGGGTAAGTGTTAAAATTGAAGATTTAGGAACGGAGGATAGCAAGATTGTGATGTCCCAAATAAAGCGGATTACTGACAATGTATTTAGTCCCGACAAATACGATGTCACTATTACTGGCGCTTCAGTTGTGTTCTTAAAGGGTACAGATTATTTAATCAAAAACTTAATGATCAGTCTATTGCTGGCGATTCTGGTAATATCTATCATCATGGCACTCCTTTTCAGATCCATGGCGATGGTAGTTGTTTCTCTGATACCTAATTTATTTCCTCTCTTGGTCACAGCCGGGATTATGGGATTCTTTGGCATTCCATTAAAACCAAGTACCATATTAGTTTTCAGCATTGCATTTGGGATATCTGTGGACGACACCATTCACTTTCTTGCTAAATACCGTCAAGAGTTACGGCACTCAAATTGGAATATTTATGATTCTGTAATTGCTTCAATTCACGAAACTGGAATTAGTATGTTCTATACAAGCATCGTACTATTTTTTGGTTTCTCAGTCTTTATGGCATCAAGCTTTGGGGGAACGGTGAGCTTAGGTATCTTAGTTTCATTGACACTAATTATTGCAATGCTGAGTAATCTAATTCTTCTTCCTGGATTACTTTTAAGTTTAGAAAAATTAGTGGCGAATAAAATCTTTAACAATCCAATCATTAGAATCTATAGAGACGAGGAAGAGGAAGAAGAAGAGGACAAAAAGGAAGAAGAAGAGGAATTGATTAGATTAGATAAAAATCACAAGGCGTAGTATATGAAAGGAATAATATTAGCAGGAGGCTCAGGCACTAGACTGCACCCATTGACCTTAGCAGTTTCAAAACAGCTCATGCCCATTTATGATAAGCCGATGATTTATTATCCATTGAGCACATTAATGCAAGCCGGAATTAAAGACATTCTTATTATCAGCACTCCTCATGACATGCCTTTATTTCAAAAACTTCTAGGTGATGGAAGTAGAATAGGATGTAAATTCACTTATACCATACAAGAAAAACCAAATGGTTTGGCTCAGGCTTTTGTGTTAGGAGAAGAGTTTATTGGAGACGATTGTGTTGCACTTGTTCTTGGGGATAATATATTTTATGGTAGCGAAATGCCTAAACTACTTCAGGCATCTAAAAATCCGAGTGGCGGAATAGTTTTCGCATATCAAGTTTCTGATCCTAAGAGGTATGGTGTAGTAGAATTTAATGAAAATTTACAGGCAATTTCAATTGAAGAAAAGCCGGAGAAACCGAAATCAAAATATGCAGTTCCAGGATTGTATTTTTATGACAACAAGGTGGTTGAGATTGCCAAAAATTTAAAGCCTAGCCCAAGAGGTGAATATGAAATTACTGACATTAACAAGGCATATCTAGAAAACTCAGACCTTAGTGTTGGCATCCTTGACAGAGGAACGGCTTGGCTAGATACTGGAACCTTTCCAAGCCTCATGCAAGCCGCACAATTTGTTCAAGTAATAGAAGAAAGACAAGGTCTTAAGGTCGGTTGTATTGAAGAAGTTGCCTTTGAGCAAGGATTCATTGATGCTGAACAACTTAAAAAAATTGCAACTCCTCTTTTAAAAAGTGGTTATGGTGAATACCTTTTAGGGCTAATAGAGAAATAAGAAATGCAACGAATTCCAGAATACACTAAGCTTTTAGAAAAAGCTTTAATTGATTATTCACTTCCTACTGAGCCTGCTAAATTATATGAGCCTATTTCTTATATTCTTACATTGGGAGGAAAAAGACTTAGGCCTGCCATGTGCTTGGCTGCCGCTGAGCTTTTTGGAGGCTCAGTTAAGGATGCTTTAAATCCAGCTCTAGCTGTAGAATTATTTCACAATTTTTCCCTAATTCATGATGACATCATGGATGAAGCTGATAAACGAAGAGGAAAGCCTACTGTTCATATTAAATGGAATTCTAATGTTGCAATTCTATCCGGAGATGCCATGTTAGTGAAAGCATATCAAGAACTAGGAAAAGTAAATAGTTCAATACTTCCAGATGCTTTAAGTCTATTTTCTCAAACTGCATTAGAAGTATGTGAAGGCCAACAAATGGACATGGATTTTGAAGATAGAAATGATGTTTCTGAAGAAGAGTATTTAGAAATGATCAAACTAAAAACTTCTGTTCTTCTTGCATCTTCACTAAAACTAGGAGCTATATGTGCTAATGCTCCTAAAGAAGACCAATTAGCCATTTATAATTTTGGATTAAATATTGGTTTAGCTTTTCAGATTCAAGATGATATCCTGGATGCTTACGGAGATCCTGAGAAATTTGGGAAAATAGTGGGTGGCGATATTATTAATGACAAAAAAACACTTTTGATGCTACATGCAAGAAAAGTTGCTAGCACTGAGCATTTAAAAGAATTGGATGCATTAGCATTAAACAACCAAGAACCAGAAGCTAAGGTTTCCAGAGTATTAGAAATTTTTGAAGAATTAAAAATAAAAAAATTCGCAGAAGATAAGCGAAATTACTACTTCGAAGTATCCTTAAAAAACTTGAAAAGCCTACATTGTTCGAGCCCTATTATTAATGAATTAGAACACTTTGCTGCCTATTTAGTCCATAGAGATCATTAGGCGTAAACATTCAAGGTGGAAATTTCAAGTATCCTTAAAAACAACGACCTTCTTTGCAAACTCATTGCTCAGATAAATAAAGATATGGAAACAAGTATTTCCATATCAAAAGAAGGTGTATTTCCTAGCCTAGAGGAAATCAAGGAAGAATTAGTCTACAACCTTCAAACTCCCGATGCCCTCAAAAGGCTTTATAAGGTTGATTTAGACGAAGATAAAATTCAAGAAGCAGTTATGAACTCCCCTACCCCATTGCATGACATTGCTTTCATGGTAATTCATAGAGTTGCCCAAAAAGTGTCATTAAAGGCTCAATCTTCTCAAAAGTAAAAATTGATAAAAGGAGAAAAGCCTGAAGGATATGGAGATCTATAATCCTGGACCAAATCATATCTAAAACCTATTTGTACAAAGCCTTTTTCACCAGTTGGTTGACTAAATCCACCGGCAATAAAAAGCATATTGACCCAAAGGTTTTCTACTTCACCAAGGCCTGATGAAGTATAGCCTTGGAAATCTCTATTTATCATCTCCCATTGAAGGCCTAAGAACAATTTACTAGTAGGAAAGAAACTCAAATTTACATTAGGGCCATACATATGATCTTCATATCTCGGCCCCTTAACCAAGCCTCCTGCTCCAGCATAATACTCAGAGCTATAATATTGATAAATAAATCCTACTGTTGGCACAAACCAGTCATTTACCCTATACCCAACATTAGGAGAAAGATAGATTAAATCTACAGTTCCAAACTGCAAGCTCAAACCTCCTCCATAAACTAACTTATTTGGATCAAAGCCAGATTTGGAGCTTTGATCTGGCCGCGATGACTTTGGCTCTGGAACTTTAGCAATATTTTCTTGCTTGGGACTTTCGCCTGAATTTTTATCAAATCTATTAACTACCTGGGCTGAGATAGAACAGGACAAAAAAGTAATAAAAACGACTAAAGTGAGTTTTTCGAACTTCATTCTTTCAATATTGTTACACAAATGTAGTAAAGCCTTTTCAACAAGATTATAAGCTATTGCTAAATAGAAGCGAAAAGAGTTTAAAAAGTATTAATTTTGACAAAATTTTAAGAGACCCATTCTAATATTATGGACAGATTTTCCTTCCTAGGAGGAGTACATTCCCAATTCGTAGATGATTTGTATGAAAAATACCTTCATAGCCCCGACTCTATTGAAGCTAGTTGGAGAGCATTTTTTCAAGGGTATGATTTTGCATTAGAGACTTATGACGACGATGAGCAAATAGCCACAGCTGCTATTGGTTCTATGAATCACAAAGAAATCGTTGAAGAAATAAAAAAAGAATTTCAAGTACTTGATCTAATCGAAGACTATAGAACGAGAGGTCATCTTTTTACTAAAACTAACCCTGTAAGATCAAGAAGATCCTATAGTCCTTCATTGGATATTAGCAACTACGGCCTCTCTGAAGGTGATCTAGATCTAAATTTTCAAGCAGCCAAAGAATTAGGAGCTAAGGAATCTGGTTCTTTAAGAAGCATTATTCGCCATCTTGATAATATTTATTGTCAATCAATTGGTATAGAATATATGTATATCAGGGATCCTAAGAAACTTAAATGGTTTCAGGATCGCTTAAATAAAAATGATAATCAACCGCAATTCTCTTCTGACGAAAAGAAAGAGATTCTTTCTAAATTGAATGAAGCTGTTGCTTTTGAAAGCTTCTTGAATACTAAGTTTGTGGGTCAAAAGAGATTCTCAATTGAGGGTGCCGAGTCTTTAATTCCAGCTTTGGACATGGGAATTAGAGATGCCGCTAATCTTGGAGTAAAAGAATTTATCGTTGGAATGGCCCATAGAGGTCGCCTTAACGTTCTCTCAAATATTTTCGGGAAAACTCAAAGAGATATTTTCTCTGAATTTGAGGGCAAAGAATTTACGGATGATGAGTTTGATGGTGATGTAAAATATCACTTAGGTTACTCTTCTGAAAAAACTTTGGATAATGGCAAGACTGTCAAACTTCATATTTCTCCAAACCCTTCTCACCTAGAAGCTGTAGACGGAGTTGTTGAAGGTATTGCTAGAGCTAAAATTAGCAATGATTATGATAATGATGCAACCAAGGTTCTTCCTATATTAATTCATGGAGATGCAGCAGTTGCAGGTCAAGGAATCCTTTATGAAGTAATTCAAATGGAACGCCTTGATGGGTATAAAACTGGCGGTACTATCCATGTTGTGATTAACAATCAAGTTGGATTTACAACCAATTATTTAGATGGTAGGTCAAGTACTTATTGTACTGATATAGCAAAGGTTGTTTTAGCCCCTGTACTGCACGTAAATGGTGATGACTCTGAAGCAGTTGCTCATGCAATGAATTTTGCTGTAGAATATAGGCAGACATTTAAGAATGATATTTTTATTGACCTTCTTTGCTACAGAAAGTACGGTCATAACGAAGGCGATGAGCCTAGGTTCACACAACCTTTACTTTATAAGGAGATTAGCAAGCATCCTAATCCAAGAAAAATTTACAGTGATAAGCTGATTCAAGAAGGAATCATCGATAAAGCTTTTCTTTTAAGTCTTGAGAAAGATTTTAAGGAAATGCTTGAAATGAAGTTTGATGAGTCTAAGAAAATAAAGAAAAATACGATTACTCGATTCATGGCAAGTGATTGGAAAGATCAACGCTCTGCAGAATGGGAAGAGCTGATGACTTCTCCGGACACTTCTTTTGATCAAGAGAAATTAAAGAAAATAGCCAAAATTATTACCACTTTACCAGAAGGAAAAAAATACTTCAACAAAATTCAGCGTCTTCTTAAACAGCGCTGGGAAATGGTAGACACTAAGGATTCTCTAGACTGGGGAATGGCTGAATTATTGGCCTATGGTTCTTTGCTTGAAGACGGCTATAATGTTAGAATTAGTGGTGAAGATGTTGAAAGAGGAACTTTCTCGCACAGACATGCCGTAATTAAAGTTGAAGATTCTGAAGAAGAAATTATCCTTCTTGAAAATGTAGGTGGTAAGAAAGGAAGATTTTCAATCTACAATTCGCATCTGTCTGAATATGGCGTTCTAGGTTTTGATTACGGATATGCTATGACTTCTCCTAAATCATTAGTTGTTTGGGAGGCTCAGTTTGGAGATTTCTTTAATGGAGCCCAAATTATGGTTGATCAATTTATCTCTGCTGCTGAAGATAAATGGAAAGTCCAAAATGGTATCGTTCTCTACCTTCCTCATGGATATGAAGGTCAAGGAGCGGAGCACTCTAGTGCAAGATTAGAAAGATGGTTGCAACAATGCGCTCAAGCAAATATGCAAGTAACTAATATTACTAGCCCTGCTAACTTCTTTCACGTCTTGAGAAGACAAATGAATAGACCTTTTAGAAAGCCATTAATTATTATGACTCCTAAAAGTCTTTTAAGACATCCAAAAGTAGTTTCTCCGCTTAAAGATTTGGCTCAAGGCCGATTCCAAGAAATCATTGATGACAATAGAATAGCTGATAAGAAGAAAGTCGAAAAAGTAGTTTTTGTTTCCGGAAAAATCTATTTCGATATCGATGCTCTAAGAGATGAAGAATTAAAAGAAAATATTGCAATAGTAAGGCTAGAGCAACTTTATCCCCTTGTTGAGGATAAAATTATAGAGCTTATCAATTCATACCCAAATGCTAAAGAAGTGATTTGGGCTCAGGAAGAACCTCTTAATATGGGAGCAGCTTCTTACATAAGATTAAATTTCCCGAAAGCAATTGACAGAGTTATTGCTCCTGGCCCTAGTGCTAGCACAGCAACTGGATCTAGTAAAGCTTTCCAGAAATCACATAATAGTTTGATTAATAAAATTTATAACGCCTAATTAGTTCAAAATGAGCGTAGATATCAAAGTCCCTTCACCGGGCGAGTCTGTTTCAGAAGTAGAAATTGCAAGTTGGTTAGTAGCTGACGGTGACTATGTTGAAAAAGATCAAGAAATAGTAGAATTAGATTCGGACAAAGCAACTCTTGCTATGCCAGCTGAAGAAAGTGGAATTATTTCTATTAGCGTTGAAGAAGGAGAAGCTGTTGAAGTTGGCCAAGTAATTGGAACTATTGATACGAGCGCTGCTAAGCCAGAAGGTTCTGCAGATGAGCCGAAGGCTGAAGAAAAAACTGCAGAAGCTCCTAAAGCTGCTCCAGTAGCAGACAAGAAAGCTGAAACATATGCAAGTGGATCTACAAGTCCTGCGGCTAAGAAAATTTTGGACGAAAAAGGTTTAGATGCCAAACTAATTAAGGGCACAGGTAAAGATGGAAGAATTACTAAAGATGATGCTGTAAAAGCAAATGCATCTATGGGAACTTCTACCGGTGCTTTAAGGAATTCTGATAGATCTAAAATGTCTTCTTTAAGAAGAAGAGTTGCTAGCCGTTTGGTTTCAGTTAAAAATGAAACTGCTATGCTAACTACTTTTAATGAAGTAGACATGAGTGCTATTTTTGCATTAAGATCTGAGTATAAAGAAGCTTTTAAAGAAAAGCATAATGTAGGTCTTGGATTCATGAGTTTCTTTACTCTAGCAGTAACTAGAGCCTTAAAAGAATTCCCACAAGTAAACTCAATGATTGATGGCGATCATATGATTAGCCACGATTATGCTGACATTAGCATTGCTGTAAGCGGACCAAAAGGATTAATGGTTCCTGTAGTAAGAAATGCTGAAAACTTAAGCTTTGCTGGAGTAGAGTCAGAGATTAAAAGGTTAGCCATGCGTGTAAGAGATGGTCAAGTGACTGTTGATGATATGACTGGCGGTACTTTTACAATCACAAACGGTGGTGTATTTGGATCTATGCTTTCTACCCCTATTATTAATCCTCCACAATCAGCTATCTTAGGAATGCATAATATCGTGGAGCGCCCTATGGCTATTGATGGTAAAGTAGAAATCAGACCTATTATGTATGTTGCTCTTTCTTATGATCATAGAATCATTGACGGTAGAGAATCTGTAGGTTTCTTAGTTGCCGTTAAGGAAGCTTTAGAAAACCCAGCAGAGCTACTAATGGGAGGTACATCAAACATAAAAAGAGCTCTAGAGCTTTAATTTATAAACTAAAAATCGGCACAATTTTATTATAAAGTTGTGCCGATTTTTCTATTATGATAGATACACATAGCCACATTTATCAGGATGTCTTTAATGTCGATATTGAAGAAGTTTTAAATCGCGCGAAAGCGGCTGGTGTAACTAGAATATACTTACCTAATATTGACGTTGAATCTATTTCTAAGACAGATAATTTAGCTGAACGATCTGACATCTGCTTCCCAATGATGGGCCTCCACCCTGGATCGGTAGGTGAAAATTACAAAGAAGATTACGCCAAAATTAAAGCCCATATACTTTCAAAGCCAAATTATTATAAGGCCATTGGAGAAATTGGTGTGGACCTTTATTGGGACAAAAGCTTTAAAGATGCTCAAATGTTTCTATTCAAAGAGCAAATAGAATTGGCAATAGAACTTAATCTGCCTATTGTTATTCACTGCCGCGATGCCTTTGATGAAGTCTTTGAAGTTCTAGAAGATTGCAAACATCCAAAGCTATTTGGTATTTTTCATTGCTTTACAGGGAGCCATGAGCAAGCATTAAAAGCAATATCTTACAATCTTAAGTTGGGTATTGGAGGAATTGTTACCTTTAAAAATGCTGGCCTAGATAAAGTTGTGGAGCAAATTGATTTAAAACATTTAGTTTTAGAAACCGATGCACCTTATTTAGCACCAACACCCTATAGAGGTAAAAGAAATGAGCCTTCTTATTTAAGAGAGATTAGCCAAAAAATTGCCGATCTAAAGGAGATTGATGTAGATTTATTACGAGAAATTACAAGCCAAAATGCAATTGATATATTTGGAGAATGAGTGGTAAATCCAAAATCTTAATGATCTATACTGGAGGAACTATTGGGATGGTCAAAGACCCCGTTAGCCAGAGTTTAATCCCTTTTCAATTCTCACAACTCTTAAATAAAATTCCGGAACTTTCAGAATTAAGCTGTCAAATAGATACAGATAGCTTGGAAGAACCAATCGACTCAAGTAATATAAAGCCAGAGCATTGGGTAAGAATAGCTAAAAGGATAGAACAAGATTATGATAAGTATGAGGGTTTTGTGATTCTACACGGATCTGATACTATGGCCTATACCAGTAGTGCCTTAAGCTTTATGCTCAAGAACCTTTCCAAACCCGTTATTCTCACTGGATCTCAACTTCCAATTGGTTTAGCTAGATCAGACGCAAGAGAAAATTTGCTTACCGCGATAGAAATCGCAATTGCGCGCAGAGAAGATGGACTAGCCCAAGTTCCTGAAGTAGCTATCTATTTTGAGTATGATTTATTCAGAGGGAACAGAGTTCATAAAGTGAGTAGTGAGGATTTTGAAGCTTTTCAATCTTTAAACTACCCAAAGTTAGCTGAAGCTGGAGTCAATATAAAATACAATAGTGGAGCTATAAGGCATCCGTCTAAAGACCCTTTAAAACTTCAGACCAATCTTTCTACCAATGTGGCAGTGATTAGTTGTTTCCCAGGAATGAATCAATCTTATGTTGATTCCATTATAAATCATTCAGAAGCAGAGGTTTTTATTATTAGAACCTTTGGGTCTGGAAATGCCCCAACAGACTCATGGTTCTTAAGCGCTATTAAAAACGGGATTAAACAAGGAAAGCTCTTCATTAATGCCAGCCAATGTGAAGGCGGAGCGGTAAGTCTTGGCAAATACGAGGCTAGCCAGAAAATGCAAGAAATGGGAATGATTAGTGCCAAGGATATGAGCTTAGAAGCTGTGGTCACAAAATCAATGTTCCTTTTAGGCCAGTCACTCAGCGCCTTAGAGTTTAAAGAATCTTTCGAAAAAAACTTAGAAGGAGAAGTTGATGACAAATTAGTCTAATTTGTAAGTCCAGAAACCTTTTTTTAATAGATTTGCCTCCCTTATTGGAGAGGTGCCTGAGTGGTTTAAAGGGCCTGCCTGGAAAGCCGGTATACGGGCGACCGTATCGAGGGTTCGAATCCCTTCCTCTCCTCAAAGATTCAGAAGCCCAGCAATTGCTGGGCTTTTTGCATTTTGGAGGCTATGAACCAAACTCTTGTTTGAGTGAATAGATACAAAATTTGTCTATCAAAATGACTTCCAAAAATAACACCTTGATTTAAGCAACCCAATTAGGAGAATAAACTCTAAAAAAATGTTCATAACAGCTTGTAAATAGCACTTATGTTAACTCATGGTTAAAAAAATTCAAGAAGAATCAAAAAAGATCACTACAAATGCGCTGCCATGACTAAAGATTTTTTATTTTCACCCCGAAATTATAAAAAACACCAAAAAGCAATGAAAAAAGCACTTTCTATCCTGGCTATATTTGGTCTTGTAGCCTTTGGAGGTACAAACTTAATAGCACAAGACGACGCCACAGAAGGAACAGAGCAAGTAACTGATACAGCTGCTACTGAATCTACTGACTCATCAGCAACTGCAACAGAAGAAGTAGCAGAGCCGGCAAAAGAAGAAGCTCCAGCCCCAGTTGAAGAAGCTGAAGTTGAACAGTCTTTCCACCAAGTATTGAAGACACAGTTTATTAATGGAGGCCCTGGTTTTATGGGTATCGTATTAATTACTTTAATCCTAGGTCTTGCTTTATGTATTGAGCGTATTCTTTACTTAAACATGGCGGCGCCAAACTCTAAGAAGCTTTTAGCTGAAATAGAAGATGCTCTGAAGAGTGGAGGTGTAGAAGCAGCAAAGGAAGTTTGTAGAAATACAAGAGGACCTGTTGCTAGTATTTTCTACCAAGGTCTTGATAGATCAGGTGAAGGTATTGATGTGGTTGAGAAATCTATCGTTTCTTACGGATCTGTTCAAATGGGTCTTTTAGAAAGAAATATATCTTGGATATCATTATTTATTGCGTTAGCACCTATGCTTGGTTTCATGGGAACTGTAATCGGTATGATTGGAGCCTTTGACGCAATTGAAGCAGCTGGAGATATTTCTCCATCATTAGTGGCTGGAGGTATTAAAGTAGCACTTTTAACAACCGTGTTTGGTTTGATAGTAGCGATCATCCTACAGATTTTTTATAATTATATTATTTCAAAAGTTGACTCAATCGTGAACACTATGGAAGATGCTTCTATATCTATGATTGACCTTCTTGTTAAGCACCACGTAGCTGAATAATTAAAAATATCATCATGATAGACTTTGGAATGTATACATCTTACGTGCTGATAGGCATTGCTGTTGTAGGTATCCTTTTCTTTGCGGTAGCAAAGATTGTTGGAAGCCCAGAAAACGCAAAGACTGCCCTTATTGGTATCGGAGGATTAGTAGTTCTTCTTGGTATTTCTTATGCACTTTCTAGTAGCGAACACTTAGCAAAAGCAGAAATCTCGGAAAGCACTTCCCATAATGTTGGTACAGGAATCGTAGCCCTTTATATATTGGGTGCAGCAACAATTGTTACCATTCTTTACAGTGAAATCTCTAGATTAATAAAGTAAGATGCCTAGAAGTAAAAGAGGAATACCAGAAATTAACGCAGGCTCGATGGCAGATATAGCTTTCTTGCTGCTGATCTTCTTCCTAGTAACTACTACTATGGATGTTGATTCAGGTATCAGCACTAAGCTTCCTCCTTTTGATCCTGAAAAATTGGAAAATCCACCACCAATAAAGCAAAAGAATATTTTCACTGTTTTAGTGAATTCTAATGACGACTTATTGGTTGAGGATAATGAAATGCGTTTAGGAAATTTAAGAGAAGCCGCTAAGAAGTTTCTTGATAACAACGGAGACGGAAGTTGTAACCATTGTCAAGGAGAATCTAGTCCATTATCTTCAGATAATCCTGGAAAAGCGATTATCTCTCTTCAAAACGATAGAGGAACATCCTACAATACATACATCTCTGTTCAAAATGAGCTGGTAGCAGCCTACAATGATTTAAGAGATGAACTAGCGAACAGAAAGTACGGAAAGCTATTTAAGGATTGCTCAGAAGAAGAACAAAAGTTCCTCCAAGATGCATACCCTCAGAAAATTTCTGAAGCAGAACCATTAAACTTAGGAGGATAGTATGTCAAAGTTTAAGAAAAAAACCGGAGGAGGTACCCCTGCAATATCTACGGCTTCATTGCCAGATATCGTATTTATGTTACTTTTCTTCTTTATGGTAACTACAGTAATGAGAGAGGTAACTTTATTGGTAGATAATACTAAACCTAAAGCTACTGAAATAAAAAAACTAGAGCGTAAGTCTCTAGTATCTTATATCTACGTTGGTAAACCAAAAGATAAGTACGTACCTCAAATTGGTGCAGAACCAAGAATTCAATTGAATGATGCCTTCGCTAGACTTTCTGATATTGGTCAGTATGTTATTACTGAACGTGAAGCGATCAATGAGGCTGAAAGACCATTATTAACTGTTTCTATAAAAGGAGACAAGAAAATTAAAATGGGTCTTGTTTCTGATATCAAGTTAGAACTTAGAAAAGCTGAGGCTTTAAAAATTAACTACTCTACTTTAAAAGGAGAAGTTGAAGACTAAGAATTGATCTTAATATCTAATATTTAAAAAACCTTGAACGTTGTTCAAGGTTTTTTTTTGCTATTCCAAGTTTTCATAAAATATCATTTAATTAATAGAATAAAACGAGCCTTATGAATTATTTAGTCCTTTCACTTGCCATCCTTCTTAATTTCTCAATCACCGCGCAAACATACTCGTCTCCTGTGAACTATAAGATGGAATCTATTGAAGACTATAATTCCTATAATGATGAAATTCTTAAAGGTATAGGCTTCATCCTTACTAATCCGATAGGCACAACAAATTTGCTGTTAAAAGGGCCAATAAATTCTTCATGCAATGAATAACTGGTACAGATGCAGTTAGTATTGTTTTTGATTTAGATTTCACAAAGTTTTTAAAAAAATCTGAATTACTTATTCCATTTGCTGCGGGTTGGTCAAAATATGTATTGGATAATCCTGACAAGAAAAAGATCATGTAAAGGGCAATTTAAATGGAATCTTGACCGTAATTACATATGCTGATAATAACCCACCTTTAGACAAGAACTCTGCTCTCAAAAAAACTTGTTAAAAAGAAAGAAGCTGGAGAATTGGAAAGTTGGATTCAGAAAGAGATTTCAAAGAAGGATTACTAGATTATTTAATGAAGATTAAGGCCTTGCTCTTTCCAATTATTATACTTTTTATAGACAAAAAATAATACTAGCCCTAAAACTGCAACACTGAAAATATTCAATAGGATGTCTGATTCATTTGAGCTTGTATCAAGTTGCTCAGAATAATCCCATTCAAAAAAGTAGACACCAAAAACAATAAGACCATTGTTAATGAAGTGTACAATTACACCGGGCCATATACTTTTAGTCCAAATTCTTAAGTAAGCAAGGACAATACCTAATACAAAAATGCTCAGAAAAGCGTTCAACTGAGCATGCATAATACTAAATGCAAAAGCAGAAAAAACAACGGCCAGAGTCTCATTTTTAAAGCCTTTATTAAATATTCCTAATAAAGCACCTCTAAAAAATGTCTCTTCACAAATAGCGGGCAATACTGCCATTAGAAAAAGTAAGTACATAAAATCACCAAAGGACTCCATTACTAAAAAAGAACTCATTGCTTCTACATTCAATTCCTCTAATGCCAGGAGACTTTGAATATATTCATCCATAAAACTTGGCCACGGAATAGCAAGGCTTAGTCTAAAAAATAAATCAGAAACTCCAGGACTGCTCAAACCAATAATTACAGAAATCGCGAAAGCAAAACCTGCATAATTTGGAAAGCTCTCAGAGGCCAAGAACTTTTTAGGTTCTTTAGAGATAAAAAAGCCTATGAGCAGAGCCGGCACTAAAAAAACAATGATGCTAGAAAGTCCCTGAATATAACGACTTATAGCAAGAGGCATTTTATCCAAGCCTTGCTCCCCAAGCATACTTAATAGAGCATTTAAGTCAACGCCAAAAAACAACGGGATAAATGCGAAAGCAATACTGTAGAGCACAATAGAACTTAGAATACAAAGACTCAATAAAACTAATAATTGACTCCATGCGGAGTTTTTAGCTAAGCTAGCGCGCATACAATATGATTTAGTAATTTTGCTGAGTAAAAATAGGAATAATCTTGGTCAAAATAGGTGATATAGAAGTAGGTGAGTTCCCTTTATTATTGGCTCCAATGGAGGATGTAAGTGATCCACCGTTTAGAGCTTTATGTAAGGAGAATGGTGCAGACGTAATGTATACAGAATTCATTTCTTCTGAGGGACTGATTAGAGATGCAGCAAAGTCTGTTCAAAAGCTTGATATTTTTGAATATGAGCGCCCTGTTGGGATTCAAATATTTGGAAACGAAATCTCTTCGATGAGAGAAGCAGCGGCCATCACTGAGCAAGCTAATCCGGATATTATTGATATTAATTATGGCTGCCCCGTAAAGAATGTTGCCTGTAAAGGCGCTGGCGCTGGGATCCTTCAAGACATTCCTAAAATGGTTGCTATGACCAAGGAAATAGTGGACGCTGTTGGCAAACCAGTAACTGTGAAAACTAGATTAGGTTGGGATGATAATACCAAATACATTGTGGATGTAGCAGAAAGACTTCAAGATGTAGGTATTAAAGCTATTTCTATCCACGGTAGAACCCGTAAACAAATGTATAAAGGCGAGGCAGACTGGAGTTTAATCGCAGCGGTTAAAAACAATCCAAGAATGAATATTCCTGTATTCGGAAATGGAGATGTAGATAGTCCGGAAACTGCTTTGGAAAAAAGAAATACCTATGGTGTTGATGGAATCATGATCGGAAGAGCTAGTATTGGCTACCCCTGGATTTTTAATGAAATCAAGCATTATTTTGAATCCGGTCAAAAATTAGCACCTCCTACTATTGCGGATAGAGTTCAAGCTTCAAGAAGGCATCTAGAAATGGCTATTGAATGGAAAGGTGAAGGTTTAGGAATAAGAGAAACAAGACGCCATTATACAAATTACTTTAAAGGCATACCACACTTCAAAGAGTATAGAATGAAGTTAGTTACCTGTGATGAGTCGGCTCTAATTTTTGATACCTTAAAAGAGATTGAAGATAAATTCTATGACTTTGAATTTGCCTAGATTAATTCTCTTTTAGAAAAGTTTCATTAATTCTTCTTGATGTAAAATAAGAGATCGTTAATCCTATTACTGCCACAGTAATAAACACAAGTAATACATCTTTCCATTCTAAAATTACAGGGTAATAATCTACTACATACCCCTGCCCTACAGTAACTAAACCAAATGTTCTTTGGACAACAACTAAAATTATTGCGAATAGAATTCCACCTAAGGCCCCACTTAAGGATATTAAAAGGCCTTGGTAAAAGAATATATTTCTAATTGTTTTAAGACGTGCCCCCATAGACCAAAAGGTAGTCAGATTGGATTTTTTCTCCAAAATCATCATACTTAAACTACCCATTGTGGTAAAAGCAGCAATGGCTAATATTAAGGCAAATATTATATAGGAAAAGAGTGCCTCAC
This sequence comes from uncultured Schleiferiaceae bacterium, assembly GCA_965661265.1. Lineage (GTDB taxonomy): Bacteria > Bacteroidota > Bacteroidia > Flavobacteriales > Schleiferiaceae > CBFIDE01. Next base: position 140,872 of record CBFIDE010000004.1, read on the forward strand.
TCTTCATAACCTTAAAAAAGACTGCTTGTTGTTCATCTCTATTCTCAACTCTAAAAGAATCACCAAATTTCATTGCAAGGGACTTTTGTAGCTCTTCGATATTTGATGATGGAATAACATCAATCTCAATTGAGCTCAGAGATTTAGGACGGTCTAAAAATGAACGAATACTTTTAATAGGTGCAATGACGTATTTTTCATCAAATTCTGGCTGAACTCTAAAAACACCAGTGGGGTAAATTAAATCGGTGCTAAACGCGTCCTGGAAATTCATACTATTATAATTACCACTCTTCGGTAAAAAAACAGAAATCCCTTGATCAAAATCTAAATTAGAATAGGCCAAATAATAAGCTACACCAGCTCCAAGAACTACCGTGGAGCCCTTGTTTTCATTAACATCATAACTACCACTTACTAAAGCTGATTCTATTTGTGTAACCTCACTATACTGATTGTCAACACCTTTTACTACGCAAACGTATTCCTTATCTCTAAAGCTCAATAATGCTTTTTCTTCCAATATTTTGGAATAGCTAGAGATTTCAGGGTGTTGGTCTAGATATACGGAATGATCTTTTGATTCATTGAAGTACTTACCCTCAACCAAACTAATCTTAAGGTCAGGATCAAAGGTATTATAGAAACCTCTCACCAAATCCTCCAATCCATTAAAAGCACTAAGAACAATAAGAAGTGCCGCTGAACCTACCAATATTCCGACAATAGAAATCTTGGTGATGATATTTACAGCATTATTTGATTTGCGCTGAATAAAATATTTTCCCGCTATGTAGAGAGGAAATTTCACTTTATTGGGCTGTCTCCTTCACCTTTTAAAAGCTTGTCAATTCTTTCTTCATACTCAATTGAGTCATCTAAAAAGAACTTTAGATCAGGCATTGACCTTAAGCCTCCTTTAAGTTTCCTTACCAATGTATCCTTAATCATAGGCTTATTTACTGTCGCCCAATCAACCAAATCCTGAGATCTTGTGGTCGGAAATATACTTAGGTAAACTCTTGCTAAAGATACATCTTGTGTCAGTCTGATTTGAGTAACGCTTATCAAAGTGCCTGGAAAATTATTCTGCCCTTCTCTTTGAAATATTTCAGACAAGTCTTTCTTTAACTGTCCTGATAATCTGTTTAATCTATTCTCATCCATATTGCAAAAATACGGAATTGACTATTCACAATGACTATCATTGAATCAAACTAAATGCTCTAGCCAAATCTTATTACCTTTACTTCCAAATGTAAAAACAATATGGGTCTAAAAAATAGTTTTGATGGCTTTTATAAAAGTATTCAAGAATACTTAGACATAGAACTTGAAATCTTTAAACTGCGCGCTATCAATAGCAGCAGCAAGATGATGGCTGCCCTAATAACAATGCTTTTTTTAGTGTTTTTTGCCGGAATAATCACTCTTATGATCGGTATGTGGCTCGGCTTTTTTATAGGTGAATTATTAGATAATATGGCTCTTGGCTTTGGCCTTGCGGCGATTATATATTTAGCGCTTTTTATTGTTCTTCTTATTTTTCAAAAGAAATTTCTTAGAAAGCCGATATTTAATGCAATCATTCAAGTGATGCTTAAAAACATGAATCAAAAGGATGAATAAAATTGCAAATCATAAAGACTTAGTGAATAAGATACATGCACTAAGAAAGGAGAAAGCTTTGATAAGAAAGCGAATGGAACTTGATATTGAATTGGCGAAAAGCAAGATGAGCAAAATTCAAACGGGTATTGAAGTCGTAAATTATGTTACCTCTGTATTTGCCAATATGAAGAAAGATACCTTTCCTGTTATTAATAACATAAGAATGAATATCGCAAAATTTCTGAAGGGCTTAATCCATGACTATATTGAACCAGAAGAATCGGAGGTTATTTCTGAACCTTTGAATCCCACCGATTCAGCAAAATCGGAAAAATAAAGAATTGACTGTATAGTGCGGCTAGTATAGAAATTGCGCTAAGTGCCCCAAAATATACTACAGTTTTTAAGCTCCCAAAAAGCATAGTAAAGTAACCCAAGAATAAGACAATACTGGTCAAAAGAATTGCTCTTCCTACTTTGGCTACTGTTAGTCTTCTTGCTTCCTCTGGAGTATATTTTAATAACCGTAATTCTTTATATCGAGTAATAAAGTGTATCGTATCATCAATACAAAAGCTAAGTACTATAGACGCAATACTTGCAGTTGCTGTATCTAAATTTATCTTTAACAAGCCCATGCTCCCAAACATGATGACTACTGGGAATATATTAGGAATCAAACTAATAATGCTCAGTTTAGGATCTCTCAAACCAATTAGTAATAAGATAAATATTAAAATAAATGCTAACCCAAAAGATCTAACTTGAGATGTTGTTACGTAGTTTACAATACTACTGTAAAGACTTTGATACCCACTTGCTTCAACTTTTCCATAACTTCCTAAATACTTATTCCATAAAAATATGCTCTCTTGTTTTATCTTTTCTAATTCCCCAGCACTCACCAATTCTCCTTCTAAATTAAATCTCTGAATATGATTAGTCTTATTGACAAAGCTTAATTCTAATTCAGGATTACTCAAACTAAGAAAAGATTGAATTCTTAAAAGTCTCTTATCATTTAATTTGGCGCGCCAACCCTTTCCATATCTATCCTTTGAAATAGCTGCCAAAAGACTAGGGTAAGAATTAACTCCCCCTACTCCATTTATACATACCACTGCCGAATCAAATTGAGCAAAGGCTCTAACAAAACTTGCTTTATTTAAATCTTGAGTTGGCTCAATGAGAAACTCCAAAGGCATAAAAGCTCCCCAATTGTTTTGGATGCTGTCTACATCTCTTCGTGCAATATGCTCATCTGGCAAATATGAAAGACTATCCGTATCAACTTTAAGCTTACTAATCCCAATCAAAGCGATTAAGAGAAAGGTAAAGCTTAAAACTAAGGTTCTCTTTTGATTAGAGATTACCCAATTCTGCAAAGAAACAAGAACTTTTGAGCTCTTCTTATGAAGAGGTGCCAATGGCATATTTGGTAACATTATGAAGCCTACTAAATAGGAGAATAACAAGCCAAATAATATTCCTAAGGCACTGAAAGCTCCAAAAACCTTTAAAATTGCAACCGGTGAAGCTAATAATGCTAGGAATCCTGCCATAGTAGTGAGGCTAGTTAAAAAGCAGGCTTTCCACACATTAGAGAGGGCCGCCATAGACTTTTCTAAACCACTCAATTTTATGCTTTGCTCTGATTGCTCATTAATAATGTGCATCACATCCATTACGCACAATAAGATTATTATGGCCGGAATAAGGGTGGTTAGAAGATTGAGCTTATAACCTAAGGCTCCATAGATAGCTATGGTAAAATAAGTAGCTAAACTTATAGTAATAAGTGCATATAAAACGAATCTGAAATCTTTATACAAAAGAAATATTAGGAGAAACATTAGAGCATATCCAATACCTAAAAACTTCCCAAAATCTTCTTTGCTCAATTTATTGAGCGCATGATATAAAACTCCAACTCCTCCAAAAAAAGATCTATCAGAGTTTAAATATTGATCCGTTAGTGAATAAATACTTTCAATGATGTCTTGGCGTCTATCATCAAAATCATCTGCCTTTCTTAGTTGAATCACAAAACGAACGGCTTCACTATCCTTATTTAAAATTTGGTTTTCAATAAAAGGATAATCAGCGATTCTCGCCTTAACCTCCCAAGGAACAATGGAGTCTCCTAAAAGCTTAGTGTTTGCAATTCCAAATGAGCCTGTAGGTAAGCGGATGTTTGAAATAGACCATTGTCTTTCAACATCAGGATGAAGCTCCAATTCATCACCATATGACTTAATTCTTTCTAATTCTTCCTTCTCAAACAAGCTGTTTTCAGGCTTGTAAACCATTATAATAAGCTCATCATTTCCAAAATTATCTTGAAATTTTTGATAAGGTATTAAAGCAGGATCATCCTCTAGGAACCAAATGGTTAAGCTATTATCAACTTGAATAGCCTTTTGAAAACCATCAAATAATAAAATGGCCGCCACAATAGTAGCAGCCAATAAATAATATTTAAGTAAAAATAACTTCCTCATCTCATGAGTAAACGAATAAACCTCATCAGAAGTTTTGAATAGGGAGGATATTTCATTTTTAAATCAAACCATGTAGCTGTTTTAATAATGGATTTATGGTGAGAAAACTCGTCAAAACCATATTTTCCATGAGAAGAACCAATTCCACTCCCTCCTATTCCTCCAAAGCCCAAATTTGGATTTGCTAAATGAATTACTGAGTTATTAATACATCCTCCGCCAAAGGCTAATTCATTAATTACAAAGTCTTCTGTCTTTTTAGAACTTGTATAAACATAAGCGGACAAAGGATTGGGGTTGGCATCCACCCATGATTTTATATCACTTAATGATTTGTATTTCTGACACAGGATTATAGGGCCAAATATTTCTTCTTTCATCGCGCTTGACTCTACAGAGGGCTGCTCAATTATGCTTGGCTCAATTCTTAGTTTCTCACGATTTGATTTTCCGCCATAGACTAGCTTCCCATCCTTTAAATAGCTCAATAATCGATCAAATGACCTTTCGTGAATTATTGAGGCCAAGTTTTCATTTTCCAATGGATTTGGATAGCAGCTATCCAAGGTCTCTTTTAATATGCTTATAAATTTATCATAAACTTCCTCATGAATAATGAGGTAGTCTGGAGCCACACAGGTTTGACCGGCATTAATAAATTTTCCAAAAACAATTCTTTTGGCTGCAACTTTTAAATTAGCACTCTTATCAATTATTGCTGGACTTTTTCCACCTAACTCTAAGGTAACGGGCACTAACTTTTTAGCAGCAGCTTCATATATTTTTTGGCCAACCACAGTTGAACCAGTAAAGAAAATATGGTCAAATCTAAAGCGTTCTAATAATTCTGGAACCACCTGAGCCCCATCTCCTCTGATCACAGAAATATAGGAATCATCAAAATTCTCTTTGAGCATCTTTTCTATAAGATCAGATACTCTTGGTGTTTCTTCTGGGGTTTTAAGCATCACTGTATTACCCGCAGAAATTGCCGCCACCAAAGGAGCTAACATTAATTGAACAGGGTAATTCCACGGAGAAATTATAAGACAAACGCCTTTGGGTTGCTTATATATTTTTGAACTAGAAGGAAAATGAATTAATGGTGTTCCTACACTTTCAGGTCGCATCCATTGGTATAAATGATCCAAGCTATGCCTGATTTCAGCATATAAAAAACCAATTTCAGAGCTATAGGATTCGAATGCTGGCTTTTTAAAATCAGCTTTTAAAGCGTCGATCAATTCTTTTTCATTAGACTTTATCACCTTTAACAAAAGCAACAGCTGTTTTTTCCTAAAGGAATACTCTTTTGTCTCTCCAGAGTTAAAAAAATCTTTTTGTGTTTTAAAAATTGATTTATAATCCATCATCTATTTAATTCTTGTCTCTATTGTCAATCCTTTAGAAAGGGTCTTATGAACAGGGCACTTATCGGCAATAGCCAATAACTTATCTCTTTGAGCATCCTCTAAATCCCCATCTATTTCTATTATCCTTTCAAATTTTCCGATTCTAGCTTGAGGTTCATCCTCACAATTTTTCTGGTCATCCACATATTTATTATTATAATTTACGTGCACTTTCAACTCTCTTATATTCCACAGTTTCCTATTCGCATACATCTTCATAGTCATAAGAGTACAGGCAGCTAATCCAGAACCCACTAAATCATAAGGTGTGGGGCCTAAATCAGAACCACCTACTGACTCTGGCTCATCGGCAACTATTGAATGATTTCCTGCCTTTATATCGGTAACAAAAGGACCTTCATCTAAACGTGCGACTATTTGCTCTGCGCTTTTTAGCTCCCTTGGTGCGGCCGTATCAATATAACGTGTGCTCCAAGAGGCAATAAGTTGGCCCACATACCTAGAATCTTGTGCCTTCGTCAACAAATGGTCTGCGCCATCTAAACTCACAAAACTCTTGGGGTGATGAGCTGCTGAGTATAATTCTCGAGCATTATCTATAGAAACTGTGGTATCCTGCGGACTGTGCAGAATAAGTAATGATTTCTTTCGCATTTCACCTAGAACAGATTTTAGACTTCTTGCTTCAAGGTCATCAATAAATTGGCTCTTAATTGTAAATGGCCTTCCGGCGATTGTAACCTCTGCGCTTCCTTTTGTTCTTATTTCTTCTATATCTTCCTTGATTAAGTGAAGAACATGTTCTGGGTTTGCAGGGGATCCAATACTTACAACAGCTCTGATCTCCTCTAATAAACTACTAGCCATCAACACGGCAGTTCCACCAAGGCTATGTCCGATCATTAATTTGGGAGCCTCAAATTTTTCTTTTAATGACTTTACCGCTGAAAGAAGATCCTCAACGTTTGAACTGAAATTTGTGTCTTCAAAG
>CBFIDE010000004.1:147446-149009 GCA_965661265.1 uncultured Schleiferiaceae bacterium
GCCTCAAATTTTTCTTTTAATGACTTTACCGCTGAAAGAAGATCCTCAACGTTTGAACTGAAATTTGTGTCTTCAAAGGATCCGCCTGATCGCCCAAGGCCTGTAAAATCAAATCGCAGGCATGCGATTCCTTCTTCTGCAAGTGATCTGCTGATATTATGGACAGCCTTAAGATCTTTATGACAAGTAAAACAGTGAGCAAAAAGAGCAAAGAATTTGGGTTTCCCACTCAAGGGAAATTCAATCTTTCCGCTGAGTTCAACTCCATCTGAATTCTTAAAAGAAAAAGTTTGAGTTTTCATAGCTTTAAGTAGGGCCTAAAGCTAGCCAAATTTTAATGCTATCGTATAGAAGAAACTGAAGAATTAATAAAGAAGTAGAATTAATGAATCCAAGGTGCCCAAGCCTTTTCCATTGTTCTATGCGCCCAATTATGAACTATTTTGGTATTCACTAAATTACCCAATAGATTGAGAGCCCATGGGTATTTCAAGCTTTTTTGAAGAGCATATCCAGTTTTTATTTCGCCGCTATAATATCTATAAATATGATCCTCATAAGCACTAAGATCAGTTGTATTAGCCCTTAGTGCCGTATTCAAATGATCACTAAGTAATCTTGCACTAAGCATTCCTGGCCCAATTCCTTTTCCAGTAAAGGGTTCTATAGTTCCGCCTGCATCACCTATAAGAGCATATCGCTCTCCGGCGATTTTTCTTGCTTTGGTTATGGTAGGCAACCCCCATCCCTTTATTTTTTCAATTGGCTCAGCATTGCGCATCATTTCTGCTACTCTTGGATGATTCTGAATAGTCTGATCAAATATTTTCTTAAGGTTTACCTTCTCCTTAGAAATCCCAGTAGATACCATGCCACAGCCTATATTGGCCTCACCATTTTGCAATGGAAAAATCCAAAAGTACCCAGGGAGTAAGTCTTTATTAAAAAAGAATTCAAGGTGGTTTCCCTCATGAAATCCTTCCACATTTTTATGATAGTTTCTAATGGCGCCAATCAAGTGCTTTTTTTCTCTGTAGTGTTCAAGACCTAAAGACTTACTTAATATTGGTTTTTCTCCCTCTGCCCCTACACTAAATTGAGATTTAATCTCATATTCCTCTCCTTGATCATCTACAACTTTGACCGTGATTCCATCCTTAGTTCTTTCTGCTCCAACTACTTTTTGGCCTAACCTTAGATCACAATATGGGCTTGGTAGTTTTTCAACCAAGAAATTGTCAAGGTCTAATCTTTTAGCTGTATAAAATGGAGGGTAGTTAAAAGGACTATTTTGGAAATCAAATCGCATTTCTTTACCGTTAGGAGCATGAAAACAGAAGCCATGGCTCGGCAATAAATCGGCGGAAGCCACAAACTCTTCTAAGACTTTTGAGTCTAAAAGCCATAATTGGTGCATAACGTCCAACGTAATACCATCTCCACAGATTTTATCTCTCGGAAAAAGGCTTTTATCAATAATGATATGTTCAATCTTAAGCTTTGATAAAAACAGAGAAAGTGTTGCTCCAGCTGGGCCAGCACCAATAATGCAAACGGGTGTAG